>CAYSDZ010000003.1:0-148823 GCA_964429915.1 uncultured Alteromonas sp. | reverse complement strand
CCAACAATCTGTTATTGATATGGCACAAAAAGTGACACAAGAAGCGACAAAAAAAGCGACAAACTGGGCTACACAATTATCGGCAATCGCTCAAAAACCCAGTCGTTTGATTGTCGGTTTAATGAGCGGTACGTCTATTGACGGTTTAGATATTGCTTTGTGTCATATAAGAGGCACAGGGTGCGATACGAAGTTAAGTGTACTCCACAGTAAAACTGTCGCTTATGATCGGGTTTGGATATCAAAAATTAACACGTTATTTGCCAAAAATCAGATTAACACTCAAGAGCTGTGTTTATTAAATGCGGAACTTGGCACATTGCATGGTCGTTGGGTAAAAGACACGCTTAATGAGTGGGGTGTTGACTCTAACGAGGTCGATCTTGTGGCGAGTCACGGTCAAACCCTCTTTCATGCGCCGCAGCATTTCCATCAACAACCACACAGGCCTCATTCAACGTTGCAAATTGGCGATGGCGATCATGTGGCTGCGGCTTGCAATATTATTACGCTTAGCGATTTCAGACAAAGACATGTTGCTCAGGGCGGAGAGGGCGCTCCGCTTGTTTTGTATGCCGATAAACTGTTATTTTCAAGCAATACGGTGTCGCGTCTGTTGGTTAATTTAGGTGGCATTGCTAATTTTACTTGGTTGCCGAAGGGGCAGAGTGACAAGGCATTAGCTACAGATGTTGGGCCGGCTAACACCCTACTAGATGCCTATTGTGAGCGTTATTTGAATCAATCATGTGATAAAAATGGCGAGCGAGCTTTATCTGGGCATGTCAATAGAGCACTGTTAACCCAGCTTATGTCTCACGCGTTTTTCGCTCAGTCTCTTCCTAAAACAACCGGGCCAGAAACCTTCAATTTGTCTTTTTTTGAGCAAGCTAAAAAGCAATTGAGCGAGTCACTTTCACACGAGGATTGTCTCGCTACATTAACTGCATTAACGGTTGAGAGTTTGTTCCAAGCAGTCGAAAAATTGGGTTTAGGTAAGGCAATCGACGAGCTTGTATGTAGTGGTGGAGGCGTACACAATGCTGCTATCATGCAAGCCCTTAGCCGTCGTTTTTCGCCTATTCCAGTTAGGCCCTTCCACCATCTAGGCATCAACCCGAATGATAAAGAAGCCGCACTTTTCGCGGTTCTTGCCAATGAATGTATTGCGGGTAAACCTGAGATTTCGATGGGCAAGGTGTGCTTCCCTTCGTAAACATTTGATTACATCACTTGCCTTTCATCGCACGATATAGCTGATACACTAGCTTACCTAAAAACTATAAATTTTATTTGCCGCAGCACGACTAAACAGCGAGAGGCCATACGGCTTCATCATCCTCATTACGACAGAAACGGAAGGTATATGCTCCTAGACGATAATCTTTTCCACACTAGCCCCTTAAGACAAAAAATTCGCGATTTTTATAGAATTAACGAAGATATAGCCGTTAATCATATTCTGCCAGAAGCTGAAGTGAATCCCAGAGCCAGAACGCGAGCTTGGGAGAGAGCACGGACCATGGTGTTACGAATTCGTCGCGAACAAGAGGGTCACGGTGGAGTCGATGCTTTACTTAACGAGTACTCCTTGTCTACCGCAGAAGGGGTGGTATTGATGTGTTTGGCAGAGGCCTTGCTTCGCGTGCCGGACTCTCACACGCAGGATGAGCTTATTCGTGACAAATTGTCTCAAGGTCAATGGACGCCACACTTGGGTAATAGCGATTCACTGTTTGTTAATGCTTCTGCATGGGGCTTGTTGTTTACGGGTAATTTAGTGAGTTATTCCGATAAACGGAAAAAAGACCAATTTAATTTGCTCAAAAAAACGCTAGGGCGATTGGGCGAACCGGTCATCCGCAAAGCTATGAACATTGCCATGAAAGTAATGGGTCGCCAGTTTGTTATGGGCGAAAATATTAAGGATGCCGTGAAGCGAGCCGAGGAAAAAGAGCAAAAAGGCTACGTGTATTCTTACGATATGTTAGGCGAAGGTGCCCGAACAATGGAAGATGCAGAACGGTATTACTCGTCTTACATGAATGCCATTGATGTAATTGGTAAAGCGGCCAAAGGGCGTGGCCCGCGTTTGTCACCCGGAATTTCTGTAAAATTATCGGCAATATTCCCACGCTATGAACTTACCCATAGACATCGCGTTATGGAAGCATTGCCCAAACGCTTATTGGCTTTGTGCGAAAAAGCAAAACAGTATGATATTGGGCTGACAGTGGATGCGGAAGAAGCAGACCGCTTGGATATTTCTTTAGATATCATCGAAAAAGTATATAGAGACAATCGTTTAGATGGTTGGGAAGGGTTCGGTCTTGCGGTACAAGCGTATCAAAAGCGCGCGTTGTTCGTGATCGAATGGCTACATGTACTGTCAAAAGAAGTGGGCCGAAAATTGATGGTCCGTTTAGTGAAAGGCGCTTATTGGGACAGTGAGATAAA
The DNA here is from genome assembly GCA_964429915.1 of uncultured Alteromonas sp. Taxonomy (GTDB): domain Bacteria; phylum Pseudomonadota; class Gammaproteobacteria; order Enterobacterales; family Alteromonadaceae; genus Alteromonas_F. The sequence continues at coordinate 146,366 of CAYSDZ010000003.1, read as the reverse complement.
GCTCACTCAGCAAGCAGGCCTTGACGGTTTTCCCGTATTTACCAAAAAATCGTCAACGGATGTGTCATATCACGCCTGTGCCAACAGGTTACTCGAATATCGTGATACTATTTATCCGCAGTTTGCTACTCATAATGCCTACACCGCGTCGGTGATCATCGAGCTAGCAGGTGATGATAAAAAAGGCTTTGAATTTCAATGCTTACACGGTATGGGCGACACGTTATACGACCAAGTTGTCAGTGAAGAAAATATCCAATGTCGAGTGTATGCGCCGGTTGGCGTGCATGAAGATTTACTGGCTTATTTGGTTAGACGGCTACTTGAAAATGGCGCAAATTCCTCATTTGTTAATGCCATTATTGATGATGAAAAGCCGGTAGAGTCTTTACTTGAAGACCCTGTCGAGAAAACCCAACGTCAGCGTTTGCATCATAACGCGCAAATTTCGTTGCCTGTAGAATTATATGCACCTGAACGGCCCAATTCGAAAGGCATGGATATCACCAGTATTAACCAAATGTATACGCTTAAGCAGGAATTGGAGCGTTGGAACATGGTGTATTCCGTCGATAAATCTGCACTTCCTACACAGGCAACCCCAGTTTTAAACCCCGCAGATGTTCAGGATATCGTCGGTTATCATCTTTATGCTGACGAGCAAGCCATGAAAACTGCTTTGGATACGGTTTATCAAGGCTTCGAGAGTTGGTCAGCGACACCGACAAAAAAACGCGCCGATTTACTTAAACAGGTAGCGGTTGCGTTAGAACGGCACATGCCAGAATTAATTGCTTTGTGTATTCGCGAGGCTGGAAAAGTGACTCAAGACGGCATCGACGAAGTGCGTGAAGCCGTCGACTTTTGTCGCTACTATGCTGCGCGAGCTGAAGAGTTGGCCGATGACGATCGTCTACGACCCCGTGGGGTTGTGCTGGCAATCAGCCCATGGAATTTCCCTCTTGCCATTTTTCTCGGTCAAGTGGTGGCTGCCTTGGTTACGGGTAACACTGTATTGGCTAAGCCTGCAGAGCAAACCAGCTTAATTGCTAAACGTGCAGTGGAAATCATGCGCTCAAATGGTTTGCCAGACGACGCGTTACAACTGATTATTGCACCAGGGAAAGGCATTGGAGAATTGTTGTTACCCGATGAACGCATTCAGGCTGTGATGTTTACGGGTTCCACCCAAACAGGCACCTTAATTTCTCAGACCTTGGCTAAACGCGGCACAGAACAGGTGCCGTTGATTGCTGAAACGGGTGGGCAAAACTGCATGATTGTAGATTCGACGGCTCTGCCTGAACAGGTGGTCGACGACATTGTACATTCTGGCTTTCAAAGTGCAGGACAACGCTGTTCAGCATTGCGCGTGTTATATCTTCAGCAAGACATTGCTGACGATGTGATTGATATGCTGATAGGTGCTATGAAAGAGCTGACAATAGGCGATCCGGCCTATTTGTCGACCGATATCGGCCCAGTCATTGATGAGAAGGCATTACAAAATTTACTTGCACATGAAAGTGCGATGAGCAACAAAGCAAAGTTGCTGTATCAATGCTCGTTGCCTAAAGAGACAGAAAAAGGGAATTTCTTCCCTCCCACCTTGTATGAAATCGACAACATTGATGTTCTGAAAAAAGAAGTATTTGGCCCTATAGTGCATGTTGTGCGGTTCAAAGCCAAAGATATTGATAACGTCGTCGATGCTATTAATCAAACCGGTTATGGACTGACAATGGGCGTTCACTCGCGTATCGAAGAGCGCGCCCAACGGCTAGCGAAAAAGAGTCGAGCAGGGAATGTGTATATTAACCGCAATATGATTGGCGCCATTGTCGGGGTGCAGCCTTTTGGTGGTAGGGGCTTGTCAGGCACAGGCCCGAAAGCGGGTGGACCGAACTATCTGAGCCGTTTGCGAATGGAAAAAGCGACACCCAAGCCAACGCATATCGAACAACAAGATGTGATTGATGAAGCGCTAACGGGTAACGACGAGGTAACTCAGCAAGCTGATAAACTCATGCAAAAGGCATTTTCTGCCGAAGAAGACTGGCGTCATATGTCGCTGAACGACCGCATTTCAGCTGTGCGTCAGCTATTGGCAAAAATAGCGGGGGTGGATATTGTTGAAGAGCTTGCTGAAGATTTAAATCGTACTTTGGCCATGTCTCGCGCGCAGCTTACTGCCATTGATAAATTGCTTCGCAAACCAATGCGTTTGCCGGGGCCAACAGGTGAATCTAATACCTTACATTTAGAGCCGAGAGGAACATTGGTTTGTTTCGCCGATAAAGATGTCACCTTTGAATACTGGACGCTTTCTATTGTTACTGCACTAGCAACAGGAAATTGCGTGGTTACGGTAGTGTCGGATATGTTTTATGAAGAGGCCTTAGCATTTCGTGACAAGTTTGTCAGTATTGGCGGCGACAAAGGGGTATTTCAAGTCGCGCGCTTAACCCATTTTGATAGCTTACTCATGCACGAAAAATTGGCAGGTGTAGTGGTAGACAGTAATACATCTCGAACCGCAAGGATCACGGCGATGCTGGCTGAACGTCAAGGCGCTATACTGCCCGTGATCACCGCAGAGTATAACGATAACTTGATCATGCGTTTGGTGACCGAAAAAACCATTAGCATCGATACCACAGCTTCTGGCGGAAATACCTCGTTGATGACCTTGGAAGAGGATGACGAGTAAACAAGGATTTATAAAAATACTAACGCTTAGGCTATAAGAAAAGAAGCCTAAGCGTTTTCTTCTTTCATAAAACTTACCAAAAAGTGAAACTTTTCCTACATATTTCCGTTACATAAGCTTCATGTAGTCGTCACGAACTTGTCAATTTTCACCTCCATCCTATAGCTGCATTTTAGCTACGCCTTTCAAGGTGTTGAGCTTTAGATAATCAATAAAAAAATCATTGTCATCATATTGCTGTTTAGGAGCAGAGAATGTCGAAAGTCGATACGGTTATTACAGATAACGCTCAGTTGCACGACGATAAAGAAAATATCCCCTCGAATAAATCGGGCAATCGTTCATTTGCATCAGTGTTAAAAGAAAACATTTCTCGTCGTAAAGTTATGGCGGGAAGCGCAGTAGCAGCGACAGCAAGTTTTTTTACCCCTGCGGTAAGCGCAGGTGGGTGGGCAGGTTGGTCTGGCTGGGGTGGTGGTTCAGGAAATCTTGGTAGAAGTCAGGAGTTAGTTGGTTTTACACCTGTTGCCATTGCTGATGTTACTAATACAACTCTTCCCACTATTTCAGAAGACTATACTTACGACGTTCTTATTCCATGGGGAACACCCATCGAACCAGGTATTACTAAAGAGTACGCTGGTGACCCAAGCACGCGCCCCTCTTCAGAAGAGCAAGCACTACAAATTGGAATTGGTCACGACGGTATGTGGTTCTTCCCTATGGATACCTCTGCACGCGCAACTTATGGCGCAGGCTACCGAGCACGTAGCGATGAAGGTATGTTGGCAATAAACCACGAATTTGGTCGCAACAGCCATGTATTAGGTAAAAATGCCCCAGAAAGCCTTGAAGATGTGCGACTTTCTCAGCATGCTCATGGCGTATCAGTTGTTAAAATCAAAGAGTCGTTTGGTAGATGGGAAGTGGCAGAAAGCGACAATGCAAGACGCATTCATGTCAATACTCCTGTCGCATTCTCTGGTCCTGCGGCTAAGTCTGAATTATTAGCAAATACAGCAGGTAACATTCCTTTAGGAACAGTTAACAACTGCGGCTCGGGTCCTACTCCATGGGGAACGTACTTAACCTGTGAAGAAAACTTCAATCTTTACTTCGGCTCTTCACTAGGTGACGAAGGGTTTAATGCGGTAGCGACAGCAGAACAACAGCGTTATGGTTTCGATTTTGATGGTGCAGGCTATGGTTGGTATAAGTTCGACAAGCGCTTTGACTTAAGTGCAGAAGATTATGCGAACGAGCACCATCGCTTTGGCTGGATTGTAGAAATCGATCCATTCGATGGAACTCAGAAGCCAGTAAAACGCACTGCAATGGGCCGTTTTAAACACGAAGCGGTCGCTATAGCTGAAAGCCGAAGTGGCAGAATAGCAGCTTATATGGGTGATGATCAGCGTTTTGATTACTGCTACAAATACGTGTCTAACAATCCTTGGGAAATTTCAATCGAAAACGGCCAAAGCCCTCTTGATGACGGTAAGCTTTATGTGGCTCGTTTCGACGACGATGGCACAGGTGAGTGGCTTGAACTGACCATTGAAAACCCTTTGTTGGCCGATCGCTTTGCTTCTCAAGATGAAGTGCTCATTTTCGCACGTGTCGCGTCTGACATTCTTGGTGCAACACCAATGGACCGGCCCGAGTGGACAACAATCGGTAAAGACGGCGAAGTATATTGGACCTTAACCAATAACTCTCAGCGTGAAGTCGCTGACGCCGCTAATCCGCAAGCACCAAATAGCGATGGTCATATTATAAGAACAGTCGATGCAAATGATCACCTTGGTACTTCGTTTACATGGGAAATTTTGCTTCTCGCTTCTGATACACGCGGTACTGAAAGCGTTTTCACTGACCCTGACCTAGCTTGGGCAGATGCAGACGGACGTTTATTTATTGGTACTGATGGCGGTCAGCCCGATGGTCTTCAAGATCAACTGACGGTGATTGATACTACCGTAACCCCTCCAGTAGCTAAGCGTCTTCTCGTAGGTGTAAATAGCGATGAGGTAACGGGTTTTACAATGACACCTGATGGGCGTACTGCGTTTGTAAATTTACAGCATCCAGGTAACGGAAATCCTCAAAGTACGAATTTCCCTGCCTTGTTCGATGGTGTAACTATTCCTCGTGACTCAACACTGGTCATTCGCAAGAAAGACGGCGGTATTATCGGTTCCTAGTTGGAAGTGACTAGAGCGGCTCATAAAGGCACGTTCTAAGTAAACGAACTAACCGAATATAGGGCTTTACAGGATGTTGAAGCCCTTGTATTTCGCTGTAATTGTGTCGATGGAATTGAATTAAGTTACAAATAAAAAGCGCTTGTGTGTGCACATAGGCCAAAAAAGTATAGGTGAGAATATGGGAATCAGTGTTTGGCAAATTTTAATCGTATTACTGATTGTAGTGTTGTTGTTCGGCACTAAAAAGTTACGCAATATAGGTGGCGATTTGGGTGAGGCAGTGAAAGGATTTAAAAAAGGTATGGGGACTGATGATTTATCAGATATTCCGTCCAACGAGCCTTTGGTAAATTCAACTACTAGCGAACACGCTTCGGTCATGACTGAGCAAAGCGCTCAGCTTAAGTAGTTCAGAGTAATATCGGTATGCCTTTTGATATTGGTTTTATTGAACTCTGCATTATTTTGGTAGTGAGTCTTATTGTTCTTGGGCCTGATAAGCTCCCTGCGGCCGCAAGAGGCTTATCTCGTGTTTATCAAACCATTACGCGTACGACTCAATCATTTAAACGCGAAGTGAGCCGCGAGTTGCAAATGGATGAACTTAAACAGCAACTTGAAGAACAACAACAAAGGTTGGCTTCTATGGTAAATCAGACTAACGCTGGTATGAACGCAGATTTGTCTTCTACAGGCAATAAGCAGTCAGAAACCAAAACAGATGCATAGTTTAAACGTTGGTCTATTTAACACGGTTGCATTCTTAACATTGAGATACCAAGCCAATGACTCAAAAACAGAATCCCTATAACCGAAACGAAATGCCATTGCTGGCACATTTAATAGAATTGCGCTCTAGGTTGGTAAAAGCAGTACTGTCCATCGTGGTGCTATTTTGTGTGTTAGTGGGTTTTGCCAATGAAATCTATCTGTTTTTGGTGAAGCCATTGATGAACCAGCTTCCAGAAAACAGTGAAATGGTGGCGACGGGTTTAATTGACCCCTTTTTTACCCCTTTTAAACTCGCGTTAATCGCCTCATTTTTCTTGGCGGTGCCTGTCATTCTGCATCAAGTCTGGGCTTTTGTCGCACCGGGTCTTTACAAAAATGAACGACGTCTTGCTATGCCCATTTTAATTAGCAGTATCGTGTTGTTCTATGGGGGTATGGCGTTTTGTTATTTTGTTGTGTTTCCTTTGATGTTTCAGTTTTTTCCTTCTGTCGTACCTGAAGGAATACGTTACATACCTGACATGACAAATAGCTTAAACGTAATGATAAAGCTGTTTTTCGCCTTCGGCTTTGCGTTCGAAGTGCCTATAGCCACTATGGTGGTGGTGTGGACAGGTGCCACTTCGGCAGAAAAACTGAAACAACACAGAGCCTATGTAATTGTGGCGGCCTTTATTTTTGGCATGTTACTTACGCCACCAGATATGGTGTCTCAAACATTACTTGCAATTCCTATGTGGCTGCTATTTGAAATGGGGCTGTTGTTCTCGGTGTGGTTCCACCCTTCGCCAAAGCAAGCCAAATTAGCAACGTAAAAGAGGCTGAACTACAAAGGATTTTTACTCAAAAATAGCGTGGCTTTCTTAATGTACTGCACCCAGTTGTTAAGTGGGTCAACCCTTACTGTTATTTAAATTTAATGGTCAAATGAACATGTGTTTTAAAAAAATGACTCAAAATGTTTTTGTTTGTCTGCTGTGTTTTGTTTTTGCAAATCATGTCAATGGACAAACTCGGCAGCAAAATAACCCTTTAGATAAAATCAGCCCTGCTGATACTCAGACGTCCTATGATTTACCTGCAATAAATGATGAAGAAGCGAACCTGAGTAAGAATGTTAAATTAAGTGTGCAAGTCATTGATGTAGTGAGATTGGTACCTAATGCTAGTAAAACAGCCGTAGCAAGGTTAGAACCCGTTAACGACCCAATTTTAACTGACATGGCTACGTCGTTACTAGAAAAAACAAACAATCAGCCCAGTTATGATCAGCTAAATAGTCTCACTGCGACAATGAGCAAGGAGCTTCGAGATCGAGGCCAAATTCTGTCTACGGTCTATATTCCTGCGCAAAAAATAACAGCGGGTAGGCTTGCGTTGCATTTGCTTGAGGGCACGCTTGGCGACATAGAGATTATTGGCAAGCCCAGCTTAAGCAGTGACGTCATTGAAAAGCGGTTTGCCAAACATACTGGTAAGGTGGCGACAAGGGAAGGGCTAGAGTCTTCGTTTTTACGAGTGCAAAATTTATTGCCAGGTGTTAGTGCTTTAGGCTCGTTTAAACCGGGTAACGGTCTAGGCGAATCCGTTGCAATTATTGACATAAACAAAATTAATACGTTTTCAGGCAGCGTTTATTTAGATAACTATGGTAATGAGGCGACCGGAGAGCATCGGTTAGGCACGCGCTTTTTTGTTAATAACCCCTTTGGTTTAGAAGACCGGCTGCGAGTAGATATCATTGCCAATCAGACACCGGATGGCTTTGATGATCCGCAAAATCCGATCGATAAGAACGATGTACAATGCTGTTTCGGTGGGTTCAGTTATGAAATATTCAGCGATAATTTGCTATTTAGTGCAGGGTTAGAGTGGTCTCATACGCAGTACGATATTGGTAACAATGCCAGTGCACAGCTAGCTCGCTTGGGTTTTAACGGTGAATCTAACAAAACCCGACTATTTTTGAATTACTACAAAACGTTAACGCGCAAATTTAGTAACACTTGGAGTTTAGGTGTATCAGTAAGCCGGGCTGATTTATTGGCTCGGAATGAAATATTCGGTGGTGATGTATTGCTGAATCGCGATCGCGTGAGTGAATATGACTTAAACTATTCATTTACGTTACGTCACAAGCGTCACACTTATTATGGTCAAATCGCTGCTCTTTACGAAAATAGTGATTTAGTCTTTTTCCCTATCCCCTCCAAATGGATTGGTAACACCAACGAGACCACTGTCAACGAGATTGGTCAAACGGTAAGACCTTCTAGGTTAGGATCCGACCAAGATAATTCGTTTCGGGTTACAGGCGACTTAAATGCATTGTTTGGGGGCTTGGCCAAAAAACTGACTGTGAAGACACGCCTTGCATTTCAATTCAGTGAAGATGTTCTTGCACCTGTCCAACAGTTTTCATTGGCGGGGCCTTATGGAGTGCGAGCTTATCCGTCTGGCAGTTTTATCGCTGATAATGGGTTGCTCGGTTCAATTGACTTGCAATATGCATTACTAAATGGACTGGGCTTATCGGTTTTTTACGATATTGGGCATGGCGACTCGAATGATATCAACGGAGCATCTGAGTTTGATGCCACTATTCAAGGTATTGGTTTGGGTGCACGCTATCAATATTCCAATATGCTTAGCGTTAACCTGACTATCGCTCACGGCTTGGGTGTTTCTGATGGAGTGAATGGTGCGCCCGCGCCGAATATTAGAAATGGTGGTGAAGAAGTCTCAGGTCGCGACACAAATCAAATCTTTGCTTCAATCATTTACAACTTTTAATGCTAACGAGAGAATTTAAGCGATGAAAACACAAAAGAAGACGCAGCAGTGTGGTAATAAACTTTCGTTTCCTCGTTCGCAACTGTGTAATGCAGTCAACCGAGCTTGCTTAACTAGCAGCTTATTGGCAGCGGCATTTCTTACACAGGGCAGCGCTTTTGCTAATTTACCTGTAGAAGCTGCCACGGATTCAAGATTGAATATTCAGTCTATTAGCAGTAATGGAAATAGCACCACTGTGACACAAAACGAGCAAGTTGCATGGGTCAAGTGGGACACCTTTAATATTGGTACAGATAATACCGTTGCTTTTAACTACACAGAAGGTGGAAATGCCTTCCATGCTTTAAATTTTGTATTAGGAAGCGACGTTTCCAATATTCAAGGGAGTATTACTTCAGACGGCAACGTGTATTTATTTAATTCAAACGGTATTGTGTTTTCCAATAGTGCCGTGGTTGACGTTGCTGGCTTTGTTGCGTCAACCCAAGCCCCGTCATTGGCAGATATCAATGCGATTACGACTCAGATAAACGCTAATACAGGGGCAGTTGAACTCGATTTGGCACTATCTGATTTACAAAGCGCTGGTTTAATTGAATTAAGCGATAATAGTGTCATTACCAGCAACGTAAACGATATCACTTTGATAGGTAGAACGGTTCAAACCCAAAATGTTGCTTTGTCCTCACAAGGCAGTATCAACGTTTTTTCAAGCCAACGCTCTACGATCACCCTAGATACAGATAACGATGTGTTCAGCGTAGAAGTCACAGAAAAGTTGGTGAGTGACCCCGGTTCCTCACTGGTTGAATTGCGAGACAGTGAGCTCGTAGCGCAAGTAGGCGTAAATATCTCAGCCCATTCAGCACAAAACTTAACCATGAACGCAGTGAATACCACAGGTATTGTGCGTGCAAATTCGGTTTTTGTCGATGCTGATGGAAGTGTCGTATTGGGTGATGTGGATACGAATAACTTAGCTGTGCGTTTATCTTCAGGCAGTGTGAGCGATGTGGGTATTATAGAGGCAGAGTCTGCTAGCTTTTTGTTAGAAGACGTAACTAACGCAACGATCAACTTAGATTCAGACAAGAATAATATTGGTGTATTTAGGGCAGCGGGCAATAATCTGAGTGATATTAATCTAGTAGATAATTTTGGAATTGTACTTGATGGTATTAATGCCTCGAGAATGACCTTATCAACGACGGGTGACGTCACGCAAACTGAAGTCATCAACGTTAATGAGTTGTTTGTTCAAGCAGCACAAGGCGACCTTCGTTTTAATGTGTTTTTAGATCAAACGTTTAATAATGGCTTGGTGTTTAACCAGATCGACCGTTTTGGGGCGATAGGCCGCGATGTTTTCCTACTCGAAGCGAACGGTATAGAGTTAGCAGGTGTTTCTGCCAGTAATGATTTTGCGTTATCGACCGATGGTCTCATCTTCCAAACCGCTAGTCTGGGTGTGCTTAACAATGCATTTATTTTTGCTCGTGATGATGCCGGCACTGTTTTTGATATTGCTTTATTAGATGGCAATAACGAATTGGGCACAGTCAGTGCTATTGGCGATACCGTGAGTTTAGTCGATAGCAATGAGTTGTTACTGGGCCGCATAGACGCATTTAGTGGCTTAAATGCCACGGCAATAGCCGGTGACATAAGAGGTGAGGAACAAATTCGTACACCCTTTGCATTCTTTAATGCACTGGACAACTCTTCCGCCGATGTAGTTTTGAGCGACATTAACAACGATTTCGGTACGGTTACTTTTAACGGTGATCACGTAAATGAAGTATTTATTAATGACAACTTCGGTATTGTGTTGGGTGGTTTGACTGCCGATATCTTTACTTTGAATACCACAGGTACAGTCACTCAAACAGGTTTACTGACCATTGACGATGCGGTAATTAATGCGGTGAATGGCACGGTGACCTACGATATTCGTTTGGATCTTGTTGGGGACAATGGCGAGTCGTTTAACAATATTAATGTGTTGAGTGGTGTCGGTAATACTATTGCTTTGTTAGACAGTAATGGCATTGTTATAAACGGCCTTGCCGCATCGCAAGATTTGTTGATATCGACTGACGGTGATATTCGTCAAACAGGCACCATTAGCGTGGGTGGAAATAGTTTCTTTGCCGCAATGAGTGAAAATGGAGTTGGTTTCGATGTCGTATTGGAAGATGTGCGTAACGACCTAGGCGTGCTTAGCAGCAGGGGGAGCAATGTATCAGTCGTTGACGGTTTTGGGCTAGAGCTTGACATGATAGAGGTGCTGAATAATTTCAATGCGACCACTACAACGGGTGATATAACTGACAATACCGCTATTGTGGCGTCGAATGCGAACTTTAATGCCTTGGCTGGTAATGTATTGCTCGATTCGACCTTAAACAATTTTGGGCAGTTTTCAGCATCTGCAGATAGGGTGAATGTAATCGTCAACAACGACCTGTCGCTAGGTGATATTGCAGCCACCCAAGTGCTTAATATTACTTTGTTAAATGGGAATGTGATAAGTGCAGGCAGCATTGAAACTGCAGCAACTAACTTGATGATAGCTGAGGGACTGCAATCTACGATCAACCTTGATTCACGAAATAATCAATTAGGTGTGTTCAGCGCAACGGGGAGTTACTTAGCGAATATTTCGTTGTTTGATAGGGACGGTATCGAGTTAGGTAACGTGCAAGCAAATTTTTTAGATATCGAAACGATGGGCGACCTTCAACAGTCAATACAAAGTCGTATTGATGTCAATAGTCTGTCTGTGACCTTGCAAAATGGAGGGGTAGTCACTTTAGGCAATCTTGAAAATAGCGCTGATACCGTGAATATTGAGTCGCTTGGCAGCACAACAATCAATGCGCTGAATTTCAATGGTCGCAATGCCACTAACCCGTCGATTACTTTGAATTCGCAAGACGATTTGTCTATTGGTTCAGTAGAAGCTGAAAATGCTAATATACGCTTTACTTCGACAGGTAGAATCAGTCAAGTAAGTGAGGGAGCGCTAATGGCTCATTCTCTCGCTCTTGTTGCTGGTGATACGATTGAGCTTAGTAATATCAGTATAAATAGTGATGTTGAATTAATTTCTTTTGGTAATCAGGGAAGCGTGACAGTGAATGGTATTCCCGTTGTTATCACCGTCGATAATCCGATCGAAGTCACAGGTACAGTAAACTATGCAACGCCTGTCAATACAGGAGCTTTACTTCAAACTGGGCGCGATAACGTTCAAGTGTTTACTGTAAATGGTGACTATTTTGCGTCTGCTAGTCTGGGAGTAATAACGGGTAGCACGCTATCAAATAGCCTTGTTCCTGTGCCGTTTGGTGGCACACTTGAGGAAAATGAGCTAGCTATTCAGTTGAATACACAAGCGCAAAATAGTATTAATTTACCGCCAGTTAAGGAAGTGAGACCATTTTTACCAAAAGATGAGCTTAAATTTGACGACTCTGTTGTCACATTACCTAATGAGCAACAACTTCGTTCAGCGGTAACTAGCGGCCGTTGATAGCGTCAGTCAGCAACCATTGCGAACCATAGTGATGCGCAGTGGTTGCTAAATTAGCGGTGCTTTTTTGCCTGAAAATAGCAGACACTGGTACAATTAATGTATTGATCTATTATCGTTGAGTGTTGTGTTTGGCTACGCGTATTGTTCCTCCCAGTTTTAAATTGTCGTTTTTATTGCCGAAGTATTGGCTAGTTTGGGTCGGTGTTATTCTTCTGTATGCGCTTACTTGGTTACCTTACCCCGCCATCAACTTGTTGGGAAAAGGAGTCGGTAAGTTACTTACTAAGATTGTGCCGAAGCGAGTCGCCGTCGCGCAGAGAAACTTGGAATTATGTTATCCAAATTGGTCTAACGAAAAACGACAACGTGTACTAACTACTCATCTTCAGCGAGCTGGAATGGCACTATTTGAAACCGCTATGGGGTGGTGGTGGCCTCAGTGGCGTATTGAACGTATTAGTGAAGTAGAAGGGTTTGAGCATGCAGAGGCAATTTTAAGGTCTGGCAAAGGGGTGTTTGGCTTAGCCTTACACAATATGAACCTAGAGCTGGCGTGCAGAGTGGTCGGGCTTAAACATCCCAGCATTGCATTCTACCGAAAGCACAATAATGAGTTGATCGATTATTTTCAATACCATGGACGAAATCGCTCTAACAAATACATGATCCACAAGCGCAGTTCAAAAGCGTTAATTGAAGCGATGAACGAGGGTGAGTTGTGTTTATATTTACCCGATCAAGACTACGGTGCTAAACAAAGCATTTTTGTGCCCTTTGGCTCAGTTAAGCATACAGCTACCACAACGGCTACATTAATGTTTGCGGAGCGAGCCAATTGTGTCCCACTTATTATTACGTCCCAGTATTCGGATAAAGGTTGCAAAATAAAATTTTATCCGCCAATAAACTGGTTAACAAAAGAGCCTGTAGAACAGGCTCTGACTCGTTTGAATGAAGAAATCTATGAAATAGTCAGTGAGCAACCAGAAAGCTATTTGTGGATGCACAAACGTTTTAAGACGCGTCCTAGTGAAAGTGATCCTTCATTGTATTGATTAAAAGTACTGATTGAACGTACTGATTGAACAAAACCCACATAACGATTTACTGTGTCGGCATCAGCGTGATTTCTCGTACATCGCAACGCGCGTCTGTCGAAATAGCATATAACACAGCGCTGGCGATGTCTTCGGGTAATAATTTATCAGGTTTGGGTTCATCAAAAAATGGCGTGTTAACCATGCCGGGGCAAATAGTGCTGCATCTACCGCCCCATTCTGCCATTTCGGCCGCCAAGTTTTGACCGAAACCATAGGCAAACCACTTGCTCGCACCGTAAACTGACCCTTTTAATGCTATTTTGCCTGCAATTGAGCTAGTAAGAATGAAATGTCCTTTAGATTGTTTAAGTGCAGGCAAAGTCGCTTTTGCTGTATATAAAAGACCATTTACATTGACTTTCAGCATGGTGGCCCATTCTTCAGCATCGCCGTTTTCGACACCCGCTTGATTTAGCCCTGTTCCAGCATTTGCAAAAACCACATCTAACCCGCCAAATTTTTCTAGCGCTTGTTCGACAACGCGGTTTAATTGACTGATGTTTGACACATCACAAACTACTGGCAAAACGAGGTCCTCACCCCACTTATCAACTAAATTCTTAGTGGCTCAGACTATTGGCAATCGCATCGACGAATTTAGGGAGGTCATTAGGATTGCGGCTGGTAATAAGTTTGCCGTCCACGACCACTTCTGAATCGGTCCATTTCCCACCCGCATTTATCATGTCAGTTTTAATGCTAGGGTATGAGGTAATGGCTTTTTCTTCTATCAGTTCAGCTTCCGCCAATAACCAAGGACCATGGCATATAGCCGCGATCGATTTTACTTTTGAGTGCTTAGCTGCTTCTTTAAGGAAAGACACTACGTTCTCGTTGGTGCGTAAGATATCTGGATTTATCTGACCACCAGGCACTATAACTGCATCGTAATCACCTATGTCTGCATCAATGATTTGCTTATCAACAGTAATTTTCTCGCCCCAGTCTTTTTCATCCCATGAAGTAATTTCTTCGGCGTCGCCAATAGAAATAATGTCAATATCTGCCCCCATGGATTCAAGTTTTTCTTTTGGTGTAAATAACTCACTTTTTTCGAATCCGTCTGTGGCAATAATCGCAAGTTTTTTGCTAGAAAGTGAGGAGTTAGAAGGCGTTGAAGATTCTGTCATGCTATGTCCTTTGATTTTATTTAGAAAATGAAAAAAATTACAGAAAACAAATTGTAAAAGGTAGGTTGCAAAGGGTGGACCATCTGAAAAGAATAGTAAAAACCTATAAAAAACATAAGTTTAAATTTTTAGTTTGCTGTGGCTAATGTCGAGAAGGGAGTAGACTATTGTATTTTTTGTAAATATTTCATTGTTAAAAAAGCTAGCTTTACCAACTTTACTCAACGTTAAACTGCGATTACTATTTTAAAGTATTACTAAACAGGTGAGTAACATGGCGTCAAAAGGGTTTTCTAGCGTTAAATTTTGGCTTACTCAGCTTGGCTTAGCAGGGTCTTTGATTATAGTGGCAGTGGTAATTGTTATTATGCGAAAAGACGTTGAAGAAGAGCCGGTTCCTGAAGGCGCGCCCGAAAAGCCGAGTGTTGCCTCGGGCTTATCTAATTTTTACCGTGAATTTAGATTATCCTCTAGTGAGTTAATTAAAGAGCCTGTAGGTGACTTTGTGTTAGACGTAGCTAGCGATGACACGCCTATTGATAGACGTTTAAAAAATATGTCTAGCGATTTAAAGCCGGTTTCCAGTCGATGGGAAGGCGAGCATAAGTACCGCACGTTTAAAGCGGGTAGCACATTACGATCGGCTATTTCAGCCTATGCTCAACAAGAGGGAATGCAATTAGTATGGGATTTGGACGAAGACTTTGTGGTGAAGCATCAATTTCAATCTGAAGATACCATTGTTGGATCCCTGGCAGAAATCGCTAAATCAATTGATGCGAATTTTAATGGCAATGTTAGCGCTTACTTTTGCCCTAAAGCGCGATCTTTATTAATTACTACCAATCAATCTGATTACGTAAAACAAGAGTGCAAGTTAGCAAAATAACAGCAAGCTAAATAACAGCAAACAAATTAATAACGACAAATGGCTACAAAGAGAACCGCTCTCTTAAAAAATGTGCGACTGCATCGTCATTGTGATGGCCTATAACATCATTGGCATGTTGTTTAACGATGTCTAAAGCGTTGCTGGGCGCATAAGCTTCATCGGCTAAATCGAACATGCTTAGGTCGTTATCGCCGTCACCAAAACATATTACATTACTGGCTCCAAAGCGCTCTTTCACTAACTTTACGGCACCGCCTTTTGTAGCAAGTTTATGATGAACATCTAACCAATACACATCCTCGCCGTCGGCGGCAGGCCCAGAGTAAGCGACCAGTGTATCGTACTGATTGAGGTGGCGATGAAGAGGGCGAATCGTCTCTGCCTTACCTATCATACTAATGTTGGTGACGTCATAATTAAAAATGTCATTATTTAATGATGCAAGACGAGCATTTTTTTTAAACGAAAGTGTGTCTATGTGTGCCTGCTCAACACGGTGCTTAGGTGCTGAATGGTAAATAACATGTTCATGATGAGCGTGGTTTATGTCGACCGTATTAACGAAAGAAATAATACCTGCGTCCTCAGCCGTTTGTAACACCCAATCAACTTCCTGTTTGCTTAATACGTTTGCCAAAGTTAAAGCGTTGCAATCTGGATCCCACATTGCCACTCCGTTGCTATAAATATGAGGAAAGTGAAAGCGGTGATGGTTTGTCGCATAGTTTGCAGACACCATAGTTCGGCCTGTTGCTACCGTATTTGCTATGCCTTTTTCATTTAGCATCGCCAAGGTTTCTTTAGTGAACTCACTAAGCTGAGAGTCTTTATTTAACAGGGTACCGTCTAAATCGAAAAAAATGATGTCCATGAAGTGTCTCTTTCTACTACTTTTTTGGCTAAAGTTTATCGGTTAAGGGTGTAATCTGACAGCAAAGAACACCAGATGGAATGGATCTGTTTACGGCTTTGTTGTAGGGAACGTTCATTATCTGCTTTTTTGTTGTTGAGTTTGTCGGCTTTTAGTACGCTGCGATGTTGATGATTGCGCTGCAATAAATAAGCTTGTCTTAAAGTAAGTGCTGCCCCTTTTTCTAGAAGACCTGCCTTTTCAGCGCTCTCTATAATCCGAAGGTTATCCGACCATTGTGTTAACTCTTTAGTGGCAGTTGAATAGGCTAACACGAAAAACTGCGATAAAAACTCAATATCGGTAATACCGCCTTTGCCGTGTTTAAAGTTGTGTTTGTGACCGTTTGAATTATGTTCAAACAATTTGCGGCGCATCTTTACAATATCATTCTTCAATGCTGGTATTGCCCTAATTCGGCTCAATATGTCTAGCCTAAGACGCTCTATATGGTCACGCAGGGTTTCTCCACCAAATATCACTCTAGCTCTCACTAAGGCTTGGTGCTCCCATGTCCAAGCTTCATGATGCTGATAATGCTCGAAACCAGAAATATGACAACACAGCAAACCGGAATTGCCTGCGGGTCTTAGTCTTAAATCAGCTTCATATAATTCGCCTAATAGTGTTTTCGTGTTAAACAGATGCATCGCCCGCTGGGCGACCTTGATGTAGAACTGCCGCGCACTGATTTCTTTTCTGCCATTGGTTTGCGCGTTTTGAGGGGAATTATGAACAAACACTAGGTCAAGATCAGAGCCATAACCCAATTCATACCCGCCTAACTTTCCGTACGCAATAACTGAAAAATGATCGATAGGGTTGGTTTCGAGCTTACTGTCGTCAGACTCAGGAAAACCATGTTTTTCTGTCGTTTGTGAATAAGCAGAATGAATAACATAATTCACAATGACTTCCGCCAATAATGTTAAGTGATCACTGACTTGTTCTATCGGCAAACTGCCATGGATATCTGCCGCTGCAATCCTAAATTGTTGGCATAACTTAAATTGACGTAACACATTCATGTGGTGCTCAATATCGTCTCTTTCCACACGAAGCAAATGTTGGCTTAGCTCCTGTTCGTAATCTAATCTAAGCTCGGTAAGCGAGCTGCCTGTGTATTGCAAATAGGCTTGAGATAGCAACTCATCTAACAGCAGAGGAAAGCGACGTACTTGTTCCGTCATCCATGGGCTGGCTGTACAAAATATAAATAGTTGTTGGCGGACTTGAGGATGATTGAACAATAGGTCAAGATAGGTTGTTCGTCCTATAATTGCCTGCAAAATAGACAAAACCCGTTCTAGAGCCAAGTGACATTGCTCGCCTTGATTCAATGATTCATTGATAACAAGTGGCATAAGATCATCAATCAACAAGTGAGCGCGATCACTCAAATGCGCTCTTTCACACTTTTGCTTGAAGGATAATATTGCGTTTGCTGCGTTGTGAGCATGAGACTCACCCTGTGCGGTGCTAAAAGCCATACCAAAATACGTATCAAGATGTTGAATGAGTTCTTCTTGCTCGTGGTCGCCTAGCCATAGCATTTTGGCACGTGATACTTCATCGCGCTGTGCTAGTTGTGCAGGGACAATCTGTTCGGCAAATAACGCGTTGAAATGTTGATGTACGAGTTGGCGTGCATCGGCAACGTGTTGTTTCATCGCTTCTACTGATTCAGCATGGCTCAACCACGCCATCGCTTCCCACTCCTCTTGAGTGTCGGGTAGCGTTTGAGTTTGTTCGTTATTTCTTTGCTGTAATGCGTGCTCAGTTTTTCTCAAATAAAGATAGGCACCGCGGAGTTGGAGATATTCTTGTTCTGTTATGAAGCCCTCTTTGCAAATATTCAGCGCCGCTTCAAGCCAACTTTTGGTTTGCAAAACGGCAGACTGACCACCGTGAATCAATTGAAAATATTGAACAAAAAATTCGGCCTCTCTGATCCCACCTTCACCTAATTTAATATTGCTACCCAGTTGACGACGCCGCGAGTCAGCAAATATTTTGTCTTTCATGGCGCGTAGCGACTCAAGCGTAGTGAAATCTAAATAACGCTTAAATACAAAAGGTTGAATTATATTTTCTAGTGTTTCTGTGAACGAAGAAGCAGGATTGATAACTCGAGCTTTGAGCATTGCAAAGCGTTCCCATTCTCGCGCCTGTTCATGGTAGTAGTCAGAAAAAGCAGCAAAGTGCATAACCAATGGCCCACTTTCGCCTAAAGGACGAAGCCGCATATCAACTCGATACGCTTGTCCCTCGGTAGAAATATGGTCAAGTGCGTAAATCAGCCGTTGCGCGAGTCGAGTAAAAAAGACTGAATGTTCAATAGTCTTACGCTTTCCCTGTGTTTCTCCTTTGCTTGGGTACGCAAAAATCAAATCAATATCGGATGAAAAATTGAGTTCTCTCCCTCCTAGTTTACCCATAGCAATAATGCACAAAGGGCAATTATTCTCGGGCGCACCATATTTTTCACAAAACTGAGCATAAAGCCATTGATAGGTTTGGAATATAATGACATCAGCCAAATCTGACACCTGTCGAAGAGAAGCCTCTATAGACTGAGATGCAAAATCGCGAGCAACAATTTTTGCCATCTCTCGGTGCCTAAAAAGACGCAGCTGTTTGGCCAACTCAGCTTCATTGGAGACAGACTCGAAACATTCACTAAGTTGTGTCTCCCATTTGTGATACGAGCACGGAGACGAAAACAAATCTGTCACCAAGTTAGGCTGCGACAAACAGGTATCAGCCACAAATCGGCTGCTAGCGAAAACCTTAATGATAGCGTCTTGGGTTTCTTGCGGCTGTTCCCTGAGCCAAATTCTATCGCTGTTTACTAAACTATCTACACGGTTCAGCCCAACATGGTAGAACTTGCTGCTTTTATTCAAATTCATGCGCATAATACGGGTATCAGTTGTTTAGGAGCTCACATGGAAACGTTGGTTAAATTATTGCCTATCTCAAACGATTTATGGCTTTATTCATTCATTGACCTTAGCATTGTTCTGGCGTTTTTGATAACGCTTAAATGGATCCAAGGGTTTATTTATTCCATTAACGTAAACGAAGAAATCAGCGAACGAGATAATTTCGCCGTTGGTATTGGCTTAGCTGGAAGTACATTTTCTCTATGTTTAGTACTTTCTGCGGTCGTAACAAGGCATATAGAGCAAAGTTTGCAGCAAGCCGCGTATGGAATGGCCGTGTTTGGTATTGTTGGTATTATCTTAGTGCGAGTGGGGCGTTACATACACGATAAAATAGTGCTTAACAGGGTGAACACTCCTGAATTATTGAAAAATAATAATGTGGGAGTGGCATTGGTTGATGCTGGCAGCGCTGTGGCCAGTGCAATCATTTTACGCAGCATGATCCTATGGGTAGATGGCAGCAACGCAAACGCCATCATTGCGGTAACCAGTGGCTCATTTGTTGTATTGGTGATTTCTTTTTTATTAACGCGTTTCTATGAATATCGCTTTGCCTTAAGCAATCAAAACGATTCATTCCAAGGTGCTTTGAAAAGAGGCCAGCTAGCAGTGGCAATCGATCATGCAGGTAATGTTATAGGCACTGCGATTGTGGTTACTGCGGCGAGTAATTTATTGATTTACTCTTCTGAGGCTTATGTGAGTAACGTCACTGGGTGGCTATTTGTTTCCTTAGCATTGTCTGTTTCTCATATTATTATAGTGCAGCTAAGTAAATACTTGGTAATGTACGGCATAAAAGTGAATAAGGAGATAGACCTTCATCACAACGTCGGTATTGCCTGCGTAGGATTTGCCCTTAATTTGGGGCTAGCCATGCTGATCACTGAATTTTTTGCGCGATAATTGAATTATCCGAAGGGTGAAATAAGCAAGATTGTTCCAATAAGGCGAGCTTATCCGCTTTTTTCATGCGTTTAATAGAGTACTCAAGTTGTAAAGCATGGTGGTGCGAAGCGACGTGCCAAACACTCAGCACCGTTAATGGTCCTTTACCCCGTAGGGCTTTAGCACCGCCTTTTAGCTCTCCTTTGTGCTGACGCAATCGTCTTTGTACGTCAGTAGTAATGCCAGTGTACAAAGCACCCGACGAAGTTTGTAATATATAGATAAACCAACTGGACTGGATTGGCGGTAAAGCTTCGATGACTGATATACTCACAAAAAAATGCGTTCATACAAAATTAGGTTAATTAGGTTTAAATGTTAATACCAGATTTTAATACTGCCAAGATACTTATCGTTGGCGATGTCATGCTCGACCGATACTGGATTGGCGACACAACCCGTGTGTCTCCAGAGGCACCGGTGCCTGTGGTGAATATAAATGGCACGGAAGACCGCCCTGGGGGGGCAGCCAACGTGGCAATTAATGCTGCTGCATTGGGTGCAAAAGTAAGCTTACTCGGATTAGTGGGTGACGATGACAATGCTAGCTTGTTAGAGAGTAAATTGTGCTCATACGAAATAAGTACGCATTTACTTACCGAAAAAAACTTTTCTACTATTACCAAGCTAAGAGTGCTTAGTCGCAATCAACAACTGTTGCGAATGGATTTTGAAAAATCGTTTTCAAAGGTCGATAAAACGGTGTTGGAGCAGCGTTTCGCTGCATTGCTTGACACAATTAACGTGCTCGTTTTATCCGACTACAACAAAGGAACCTTAAGCAAAGTTGAATCCTTGATAGCTCTGGCTCGCAATAAAAACATTCCTATCGTGGTTGATCCAAAAGGCCAGTGTTTTGAAAAGTATCGAGGAGCGACTTTGATCACACCAAATGTCGCAGAGTTGGCATTGGCAACAGGAGCAGTCAATGACGAGCAAACTTTATTTTCTCAAGCTGAACGGACTCGAAAATTATATGAGCTAGAGGCCTTACTCCTGACTCGCGCTGAAAAAGGGATGTCCTTGTTTACATCAAACAATACCACCTTGCACTTACCGGCTAAGGCTCGTGAAGTGTATGACGTAACAGGAGCTGGTGATACCGTTGTTTCCACCCTAGCTGCATCAATAGGCGCTGGGCTTGCACTGCCCGAAGCCTGCGTCTTGGCGAATTACGCTGCAAGTCTTGTCGTTGGAAAAGTGGGTACATCAAGTGTCAGTGCAACCGAATTAGCCGTGTTTGCAAGCCATCAACACAGTGCAAACGATGCCGGTGTACTTAGCGAAACACAACTTATTGAAGCAGTGAAAGCAGCCAAAGCTCGTGGAGAAACTGTGGTGATGACCAATGGTTGCTTCGATATTTTGCATTCAGGACATGTTTCCTACCTTACTGAAGCCGCAAAGCTAGGCGACCGTCTTATTGTTGCGGTAAACGATGACGCCTCAGTTCGTGGCTTAAAAGGAGCAGGACGGCCTGTTAATGCGGTTAATCGACGGATGGCCGTATTAGCAGGGTTATCGTCAGTACACTGGGTGGTGCCATTTAGCGAAGATACACCTGCCCGATTAATTGGCGAAGTCCTACCTGACGTTTTAGTGAAAGGCGGTGACTACCAAGTAGAACAGATTGCAGGAGGTGATGCGGTGCTTGCCAACGGCGGTACAGTAAAAGTGCTTCATTTTGAAGAAGGCGTTTCGACAACAGGTATTATCAAGCAATTAGTAGAACAGCATAAGTAAAGTTAACACGTACTAATGGTAGCTCGATTGAACATGTTGCGGTAAGCTATCTAAAGCTCAAAAATGGACCTAAATTTATACAATGTATGAAAGTTACTACGGTTTAAATTCTAAACCTTTCCAACTCACCCCAGACCCTGCTTTTTACTATGCTAGTAAATGGCATAAACGCGCGATGTCGTATTTACAATACGGCCTGTCTCAAGCAGAAGGGTTTATTGTTATAACGGGGGGGATTGGCACGGGTAAAACAACGATTGCAAATAGTTTGCTCAACGATATTCAGGCCGATATTGAAGCCGCACAAATTGTAACGCCTAAACTTACCCCGGATGAATTAGTTAAAATGGTGGCGGCTAAGTTTCATCTTGATGTAGAGGCAAAAAGTAAGGCTGACATACTCAAGCGCTTAGAAGTGTATTTGTACGAACTACATCAACAAGGGAAGCGAGCACTCTTGCTGGTTGATGAAGCACAGAATTTGCCTTTGGAAACCATTGAAGAGTTGCGAATGCTGTCTAACTTTCAAGAAAATGGCAAACCACTTTTACAGAGTTTTTTGTTGGGACAAGAAGAATTACAGCCCATTTTGCGCGCGCCTAACATGGAGCAATTTAGGCAACGCATTGTAGCTTCGTGCCATTTGGCGTCGCTAAGCATAGAAGAAGTGACCTCGTACATTGAGCATCGCCTTCACCACGCTGGATGGACGGGGAAGAGATTGTTTTCAGAGGGTGCCTACGAACAGATATTCAGTTTTACCAGAGGTATTCCAAGGAAAATTAATACGCTGATGGACAGAATTTTGCTTTATGGCTTTTTAGAAGAATTAGAACTGCTTGACGAGCGCGCCGTTGCCACGGTTATTGAAGAAGTGAAAAGTGAAATGTTTGAACCCCATTCGGTTCAAAGCGCTGATTCGGAACCTGAAAAAAATGCCGACTCATCTCAAACGAATGATGCAGATGAAAGCGTTGAGTACACAGCGAATGGAAATGAAATAAAAGATGTTAAGTACTACAAAGCAATGTTGGGTGAGTTGGTGGATGCACTGGATGACGCGATTAGTCACAAAGTTAGGCTGACTCAATATATTGATAAATTACTTAAGAAGAAATACCGAACTTACGTGCGTTTAAAAGATGAAAAGTAATAGTGTTACTGCAAAACCAGTATCAAAAAATGCATAAAACAAAAGGCGCGTAGAGCGCCTTTTGTTTGGGTAACGTTATTCAAAAATATAACTTAAACCCAGGGTTATTCTTCTGTCAGTAAAGTTGCTTCCGAACGCTCTATTAATGTTGTTGCCTGTTCTATTTAAATACACAAAGTTAGCATTAGTCGATAAACGCTGACCAATACGTCTGCTCAACCCTATTGACGCGTTGGTATTCTCGCTATCTCCGGCAAAAAATCCGCCAACTTGTGAATTTGTTGTTCCTTGAGCTTCGATATCAGCATACGTAAATCTCGCATTTACACTGGTATGAACGCCCAGCTCATAACTTAATGCCATCCCACCAGAAAGTGAGCGGCGTTCTGCATCAGCATCTAGAAATATCTCTTCCGAGAACACGGAGAACAACGTGACATCGAGACGTGAAAACGAATAGCCTAATTGAGCATTATTGGCTTTTCTCAATATGACATTATCGTTTACTTCTAAATTGAGCTGATTAAATTGCGCAAACTCTTGGCCGGGATCAAGTTCAAAGTTTAAACTATCCGGCTGAAAGCATGAGCCTATTTGAGAAGCTCCGATTGGGCAAACGAACGTCCCTAAACTCTGAATGCTTGATTGTAGAATGGAATTAGTCGTTACTTGCTCGGTGTAGCTCAAAGAAGAACGCAAGCGTTTGGTGTTGTAGCGCAGCGATACAAGACCACTGTCACCAAAGAAACGGCGTGTATATCTTGCCGCGATACTGGTGCGTGCGCTAAAGGCCCAGTTTAAATCGACACCTATAAATCCTTCACCGTCTTGCGATTCAATATCGGCCTCGGTAGTGTTATACGTTACTGATAAAAAGCGGTTTTCCGAGCGGTAATAAGTAATACCAGCACCATAGCTGTTAAAGCTTCTGGCTGAAACGAAATTATTATTTAAACTGGAAATTTGGTTTGCTTCGTGTTGTGCTTCAAAGCGCAGACCCCAATTTCCAAGCAAAAGAATATCTGTAGTTGCTCGTACGAACCGTGTTTTAAAATCACCTAGATTACTGGCTTGGTTTTGGTCAACATTGCGATATAGACCGGTTAGGGAAAATACGACGCCGTTTATTTCATCGCCTTGGCGAAGCTGACCTTGAGCAGCATAGATATCACTGTCTAAGGCTTGGTTATTAAGTACTTCGTTTCTTTCTGCTTCAACTTTTGTGTAAGAAGCAGTGCCACTTCCACGTATCCAGTCGCCATTCTGCGAAGATCCAAACAAAGACACAGTATTGGAACGTACCCGTCTTAGTTGTCCTTGATCATTCACAAAGTCATTGACCAAAAAGTTACCTGCTTGTCCGTTTTGAAAATTCAATGCTCCATTTACGCCTAGTCCTAGTACATTGTCGATTAATTCGGCTTGAGCAGAATAGGTGTATTCACTAAACGTTTGTTCTTGATTGGCGGTTTCGCTTTCTCGCTCAAGGTGAGTAACTGAGCTGGTAAAAGCACCTCTCACTTTACTTGACTGGTAGCTGAGAGTAACTTGCGGACGCAAACTAAAGGTCGTTAAGTCTTGGCTCGCCAGTGTGTCAGACTCTACGTTTTGTTGAATAAGCTCGGTGCGTACCAAGGCAGATACATCAAAACCCACTTGATTTTGCTGAGCAAACGTATCATGAGGCACAGCACTTAACATTGTACCTGTTAATAACAGCGCAATAGGTGTGTGCTTGAAACGATTAACTTTCAGCGTAGTAATAGCCATAGTAGCCGGTTCCTTGCGCGTCGTTATTCACTGACTTGTTTACTACGAAGCCGATTGCCATATCGGGATTGAGTCTTTCTACCGAAAAACGAATATCACTTAATTTAGACTTGCCTTCCTCAGTGACTACTACTGCTTGACCTGCAAAATTTGCAAGAATAGCCGATTCGTTAATGCCTATAAGCGGCGGGGTATCAAAAATAACGATTCGATCAGGGTAGCGGTTTGCAAACTCATCGACAGTTTCAAGCATTTTTTGGCTGG
Source organism: uncultured Alteromonas sp. (assembly GCA_964429915.1). Classification (GTDB taxonomy): domain Bacteria; phylum Pseudomonadota; class Gammaproteobacteria; order Enterobacterales; family Alteromonadaceae; genus Alteromonas_F. The sequence goes on along the minus strand of CAYSDZ010000003.1, from coordinate 121,525 downwards.
CAAGCAATTCGGTAGATAAATGATGAGATTTACCCGATGGAATGATCTTAAGCTTGTCGATATTGGTGTGATACATAACCTCAGAAAGGTCATCTGCCTCACCTAGAAGATACTCCATCAGCCCTCTGCGTTTCTCAACACCAAGTGTATTACACACATTGGGCTTGAGTACATCAGCGTCGACAAGAAGAACGGTCTTATCTTGTTCTATGGCAACACTTAAAGCCAGATTCACTGCTGTAAATGTCTTTCCCTCGGAGGGTCGGGCACTGGTAACCATGATGATGTTGCTGTTTTTAAGGGTAAGCGACAATTTCCCAAATGCGTTGGTTAATAATTTGCGCTTTATTTCCCGATATTCTTCATTTATCTGGCTTCTACGGCTTAGCGTCGAAACATGACCATTCGCTTCAAGCCGCACTAAATCAATATTAAATGGGGCGTTTGTATTGGCCTTACTTGCTGCTTCGTTTGAAGTAACCGCTTGAGTATTTTCTACCTCACTTGGCTTATCCGCAACTGCGTTGCTGTCGATAAGCTCTTCATTTTCTTGCGGCTCATCTGATTGTTGCGTTTCAATCGATTGAGCTTTTTGTTTTGCTTCTGCTTCGCGCTGGCGCTGCAGGGCCTTTTCAATGGTATTGTTCATAGTAGTGCAAACCTTTGAAGTAGGTTAATGTTTAACACTTCAGCAGCAGCTAGCACTGCATAAATGCCAAATACTCCTCCAGATGAAATGAGGAAAGCAACCAGACGAATTCTATTCTTTTTAATGATTTTTGCTTTATCCAAATGCGTTACCACTCCCCACACTGGGTAAGATGTCATACTAACAAGCTGACTATCACGAATCAGCACTGGGCGAAGCTGGCTGACTAAAAAGGCTAATGCAATGCCGGCACCAAAGCCCAACATAAGCACACCTGTATAGAAAACTAATCGCTTTGGGCCTGATGGCTTATTGGGTAATAATGGCGGTTCGATAATACGAAACTGTAAATCCTCTGCTGATACATCGGCACGTCTAGAGAGATCAGCCGCTTCTCTTCGAGCAAGGAGTTCTTCATATTTGTTTTGAGTAATTCCGTAGTCTCTATTTAAGGCCGCAGCTTCAGCTTCAATTTGCGGGACCAAGTCTATTTTAGACTCGAGTTCTTCCATTTTGTTTTTGATACTGAGTTCTTTTACCTGTAGTGAAGCTACTTCGCCTTGTAAGATACTCATTTCCAATTTTAACTGCCGATTAAGTTCGCTAAGCGGAGCGCTTCCATCTTGGGGGGCGGATAAAAATGCTTCTATTTCTTTCGCTCTTGCGTCTTCTAAACTGGTTAACAAGTTATTGGCTTCAATAACGTCAGGATGCTTGTCAGTAAACCGTAATCTTAACTCGTCGATTTTTCCTTCCAATGCAAGAATTCGATCGTCGTAGCGTGTTCTAAGAACAGGCTCATCCGCGTTGTTAACACTGAATCCATCGACTTGAGAAGGGTCGGTGGTCAACTGCTTTTTCATCGACTCAACTTGCTGCTGAGTTTGACGAATTTGTAATTGTACTTCCTCTAGATTTCTTGCTTGTGAAGAAAGTGTCGAGTAGAAAGACCCCTGAACAGGCAAAATATTGTTATATTGACGTTTAAAGTCAGCAAGGCGCTGTTCAGCTTCAGCGAGACGAGTTTCATATTCAGCGATTTGCTCATTTAAAAATCGGCCTGCTGTGTCATTATCTCGGCGGTTGTTGCCAAGCGAACCTTCCACAAATAAGTCTAAGGTTTCCTGAACAACATTTTGTGCAACAGCCGGACTGGGGTTGCTGTAACTAATCGTATAAATGTTGGTGCGTCCTGTCGATTTTAACTGAATCCTATTTTGCAGCCTGCTGACTAAACCTTCAAACTGCGACTCAGTTTGCACTGTTATGTCTAAATCACTTTCTCGCGCAATTTTTTCGACATTAGAGCGGCTTAGCAAGGTCCTCGCCATTATTTGTATTTCTGACTGTGGGTTAGTTTGCAGCGCAATTCCGTCCATCAAGGGTTGCAATACGGAACGCGTGTCTACAAAAACAACAGACTTCGATTGATAAACATCGGGAAGTGAAGCTACGTAGAAAAAGCCAATTGGACAAATGAGCCAAGAGCAAATCATCACGTAACGTTTTTTTATCCAGATCCCCTTAACATAGTCGAGAATCTGATTTAGCGTTTGCTGAAAATCCTGCATTATTTTTTATTATCCATTTACTTCTCGGCTGCTCAAACTAAAACCATGCTTCGGGAATGATTACGATGTCGCCGGGTAAAATGTCGATATTCTTTCTTATATCGCCTTCACGTACTAAGTCGTCTATGTCCAAATCGAAAGAGCGTTGTTTGCCGTCTATAACTCGAACCAACTTTGCTCCATTACCATTAGCAAACTCGGTTAAACCGCCCACTGCGATCATGAGGTCGAGTAAGGTCATATGTTCTGTATAGTTTATCGCGTTAGGGTTTGTCGCCTCTCCAATTACGCGAACTTGCTCGCTTAGAGGACCACGGAAGTTATTAACACTCACCGTTACTCTGGGGTTGTTGATGTATTGACCCAACGCTTCTTCGATTTCTCTGGCCAACATAGTAGGCGTTCTACCTGCCACATCAATATCTTCAACCAATGCCGTCGTTACTTTGCCATCTGGTCTTACAATAAAGTTGCCCGAAATTTCAGGATTTCGCCATACAAAGATAGTCAGGTTGTCTCCTGGACCAATCAGGTATTGATAACTATTTACATCGGTGGTTAACGATGGGCGTGTTGTGGCTTCTGGTAGGGTTGGAAGCGATGAGCAAGCTGTAAAGCCTACTGCACCCAAAATTGCTGCTACTTTAAGTACTGTGTCTAAGCGTTTCATGTGAGATGTTCCCGCACTCATTGATTATTGTTAAGTTTCAAAATAAAGTCATTTATCCTTGAACTTTATTCACTATAATACCTACACCTTGGGTAGTCTATTACAATTCATCGATTTATGACTACATTGTATCAAGCCGAGCGGGGTTAACTGTGGCTGTTAATAAGAAAAACCAAAATAAACGTTCTAATGTATTGGTGGCAACTGAAGCAATAGTCATTGCCTATATTTGTTACATTACCCACTTTGTTATGTTGCAGTTTGGCTACACTAACGTCGCCACTTTGGAAGTGCTGGCGGTTAACATCGCCACAATTACGCTGGTTATTCTTTTTAGCTCTCTCTCTGTCGGTTTGTACGAAACCAAACTTAGAGAAACGTTTCGCGGACTCATTCGACGCATTTTCGTCAGTGTGGGCATTAGTTTTTTTGTCTCTGAAATTCTTTTAGAAACGGTTTTTCATACCATCAAAATTCAGGGTTACTACCTGCCTGTAGCAATGGTAAGTGTGATCGTGGCGTTAATTTTCTTTCGCTATTTCACTAATCGACTCGGTCTGCTAGGGCTTGGCAAAGTACGCATTGTAGTTTTAGGGGCTGGCGAGCGAGCGTCTATTATTGAAAAGCGCATGCGTAGAGACGTCGATCGTATTGCTTTTGACTTGGTGGGTTTTATTCCAGTGCCAGGTGACAATAGAGAAGACGGAATTCGCAACGAAAAGCTGATCCATTTAAATATCGCGCAAAACCTACAGCAATTTGTGTCAGAAAACGAGATTGAAGAAGTCATTATTGCTTGTGACCAAAGAAGAGGAACTTTGCCCATCGATGTGTTGTTTGAATGTCGTTTACGCGGCGTGAATGTCACCGACTTGCTAGATTTTATGGAACGTGAAACTGGTCAAATTGTAGTGAATTTAATGTATCCAAGCTGGGTTATTTACAGCAATGGTTTCCAAACTCAAAATTATTTACGAGACGCCATCGACTATTCTCTCAACGCTCTATTTGCACTTTTTGTCTTGTTTTTTGTATGGCCGTTTATGCTGATGACAGCTGTTGTTATTTACCTTGATGACGGCAGGCGCACTAAAACCTCGGTGTTTTATAAACAGGAGAGAGTAGGGCTAAACGGGCGCCTATTTAAAATTATAAAATTCCGTAGCATGCGTCCGGATGCAGAGAAAGACGGAGCAAAATGGGCGACCAAAGGTGATAATAGAGTGACGCGAATTGGACACTTTATCCGCAAATATCGACTCGATGAGCTGCCCCAATTGTTAAATATCTTCAAAGGTGAAATGTCATTAATTGGGCCTCGTCCCGAACGTCCAGAGTTTGTTGAAAAACTCGTGAGTGAAATTCCTTATTATAACCAACGGCACAATGTTAAACCTGGCCTTGCAGGGTGGGCACAACTGAATTATCCCTACGGTGCAAGTGTTGAAGATTCAATGGAAAAATTAAAGTTCGATTTGTACTATGTAAAACATCAAAGTTTACTGTTAGATCTTTTAATTTTAATCCGAACCGTTGAAGTAGTGATTTTTGGAAAAGGGCGGTAAATCATTGTGACTGCAAATTCCGATACACGTATAAATGCAATGACGGTAGACGTTGAAGACTATTTTCAAGTCTCTGCGTTCGAAGATGTGCTTTCTGCATCCAAGTGGGATTCGATTGAATTGCGCGTAGAAAAAAACACCCACAGGCTGCTTGACTTGTTTGCTGAACATGAGGTGAAGTCAACGTTTTTTACCCTTGCATGGGTGGCGCAGCGCTGTCCTAATTTAATCAAACGTATTGTTGCAGACGGACATGAACTCGCGAGCCATGGTGTTGCTCATAAGCGTCTTACTTCAATGACGGAGCAGGAAGCTAAAGAAGATATCGAAACTAGCAAGGCGATACTAGAAGACTTAGCAGGTACTCGTGTTGTTGGTTATCGGGCGCCTAGTTTTTCGGTCAACGAAAATAATCAATGGGTATATCAATTATTGGTCGACGCAGGATTTGAATATTCTTCGAGTACATATCCTATTCAACACGACTTATACGGCGTACCCAATTGGCCACGTTTCAAATACAAAAGGCCAGAAGGCATTGTTGAGCTACCTATACCCACTATCGTTAACAAGGGGAAAAACGTAGGCATCGGTGGGGGGGGGTATTTCCGACTCTATCCTTATTGGCTATCGAAGCGTCGAATTGAAACTTATCTAAAGCAAAACGATGCGCCATACAGTTTTTATTTTCACCCTTGGGAAATTGATGCAGAGCAGCCTGTCATCAAAGACGCGTCGTTCAAATCTAAAGTACGCCACTACATTAATTTAAAACGCATGGAAGGCAAGTTGACTCAGCTGCTAGGTGATTACCGGTGGGGTACAATGCAGGACGCCTATGGATTAAACGGTGACTGAACTAACTAACACACTCAATGCTTACAAACGCCTCGTCATAACCGCAAGTGTTTTTTTTATTGCGTGGGCAATATTTGCGTTCCAAGGTTTAGCGAGTGCAATAGGAATATGGTGGGGCAATGAGATTTACAACCATTGCTTTTTAATTCTACCTAGCGCAATTTATCTCGTTTACTTAAAACGTGGGCGTTGGTTACAAAATACGATTGCGGGAAGTTGGTTGGGACTTCCCTTTTTGTTACTAGGCGTATTGTTGTATGTGGTCGGTTATGCCGGTGACATCCAGTTGTTTATGCACACCGCTGCTTTTGGCCTTTTGCCAGTGTTAGGTTGGACCTTGTTGGGTAATAAAGTGGCTTGGGCATTACTTTTCCCTTTTTGTTTTATCTTATTTTCAATACCCGTTGGTGATCAACTTATTCCGTGGCTACAGGAAGTCACCGCTGATATGTCTGTTGCCATGCTTAAGTTTTCCGGTATTCCCTTGTTTCGTTCCGGATTGTACATTGAAATTCCTCAGGGACGATTTTTAGTCGCTGAAGCGTGTTCAGGGATCAGTTTTTTTATTGTGAGCATTGTGTTTGGGTCTTTTTATGCTTATTTAAACTTCAAAAGTACAAAGAAGAGATTAGGTTTCTTTGCGCTTTCAGTCATCTATCCTATTCTGGCAAACGCCATTCGTGTTTACGGGATCATTTTGGTCGGATATTGGTCAGATATGGAGCATGCCGTAGGCGCTGATCACCTTATATATGGTTGGTTTTTCTTTGCTTTTGTTTTAATTACCCTTCTAGGAATCGGTGAGTGGTTACGCGACAAAGATGCAGAATGGGCAGTGCCTGTTGAAGCGTCGCTAGGCACGCAACAGGCATCGAAAGCAAGCGTGCCTTATGCATTGGCTGTCAGTGTTGTTGTGGTGTTTTTGTTGGGCTTTGCGTGGATGCGGTTTATTGACGCGCAGCAACGCACAAGTGCGTTGGAGTCGCCACAACTCGTTGCTCTGCCTCAAGGTTTTACCCCATTGAACACGCCTGATTATTTAGACTATAAGCCTGAATTGAAACGAGTGACGAAAGCGCACTTTTATACGAAAAAAAGCGTAAGTGCTTTGCCTGCGGTAGTAGTCCAAGCTTGGTTCAATGGCAAAGACGGAGAATTAGTGAGCGGCTTGCATCGCTTATACGGCGAACAGGAATGGAGTCTTATAGAGCAATATGTGTTGAGTTTTCAAGGTGCCGCAACAGAGATAAGGGTTAAGCTGATAAGTAACCCTCTAGGCGCAAAGCGTTTGGTCGCTTCATGGTATGTGGTGCAAGGGAAAGTGTTTACCGATGACACCAAAACCAAGCTCTATCAAACCGTTCAGGTGTTAAAAGGGAAAGGTAGCGCAGGCTTAAGAGTAATAGCAAGTGTTCCCGTTTCTCAGGGGGCGGAAGGACTGGACGATGCGAATCGGCAGTTAAGTGCTTTGGTCGAAGAGCTTATAGGCAAGGGGCGCATGTAATGAGTAAGCGAATTCTCTTATTCACCGAAAACTTCCCACCCATAGAAGGAGGGTCGGGAAGATGGTTTTGGGAGCTATACCGCCGTTTGCCAGCAAAGGATATTGTCATTGTCACTAGCGATATCAATGCAACTGTTGATATGAAACGCGTTGATGAGTCGATTGATGCGACTGTTGTGCGTATTCCTCTGAAAAGTGCCGAGTGGGGGTTTAAAAGTCTTCAAGGCCTGAAATTTTATTTCCAAGCGTTACTGAAGCTCAAGAAATTGGTGAAGAAATACAACATCGATGAGGTTCATTGTGGGCGAGTCATACACGAAGGTGTTACGGCATGGTTGCTTAACTGTCTGACGGGGACGAGATACCGGTGTTTTATCCACGGTGAAGATGTGGAAACAGCTGCCACAAGCCGCGAGCAATCGCTGATGGTTAAACAGGTCTGTAAACGCGCAACCTCGCTAATTTGTAATAGTGAAAATAGCAAAGGTCTGACTCAGCGTTTAGGTTTTGATGAAGGACAAAAATGCATTGTTTTACATCCAGGAGCAGACGTTGACCGGTTTGTAATAAGCGAACCTGATGCGTCTTTTCGCCAAAAAATGGGATGGCAAGATCGCTTTGTGCTACTGACAGTAGGTCGTCTTCAGCAAAGGAAAGGTCAAGATTTTTTAATACAAGCTTTGCCCGACATGCTTAGGTCAGTGCCGAATGCCTTGTATGTGGTTGTGGGTAGCGGAGAGTGCGACACCCAGCTTCAACAATCGGTGTTGGATTTAGGCTTGGAAGACAAGGTTCAGTTTTTATCTGATCTTGATGACAGAACACTAATTGCCTGTTATCAGCAATGCGATTATTTCATTTTACCCAATCGAACTATTGGTAATGATATCGAAGGTTTCGGGATGGTTTTGGTTGAAGCGCAAGCTTGCGGAAAGCCAGTCATTGCGGGCGATTCAGGTGGGACTGCCGAAACGATGAATATTGGCGTAACCGGACATATTGTAGACTGCTCGAAGGTCGATGGTCTTGCAGAACAGTTGGTTCCGATATTAACAAAACCAGCCCAATCAGCAGAACACTATCGCCAGCATGTTTTAGATAACTTTACATGGCAAAGTCATCTTGAAAAATTTAGAAAGCATGTAGCGTTGCCGCAAGATACAGGCAAATAATTTAACGCTGTTTAATGACTTTAGCAGGGTTGCCTGCAACTATTGTGTTTTCTGGGACATCAGATACCACCACCGAACCTGCGGCGACAACGCAATTATTGCCTACGTTTGCCATGATAAGCGCGCCGTTGCCTACCCAGCAGTTTTCACCAATACGAACCTTTTCAAAATGTCCTCCTTGATCTCGAATGGGAATATCCTTTGATTCGAAATTGTGTTGCTTTTTACCAGACATAATATGCACACCACTTCCGAGCAAGGTATCTTTACCTATGCTACAGCGGCCTATATTACACTGAGGACCAATGTAAATCCCTTCTTCTAGCTCTGTATCTTGCTGAGAAAAAAGCACCATAAATCCAATTCTTGAATTAGGATGGCATTGCGTTAACACAAGACGATAAAACCCAATACGTATAAAACTACCAAGTTTAGTAGGAAGTAGCGCAAGGACTTGGCTGAACGATGCCAGCGTTTCATCTTTGTTACCGATAACGCTCAATATAAAAAACAGAGCACTCACTGGAAGCATCAATAATACAAAGAAAAGAAAAAAAACCGTTTTTATTCCATGCTTCATGAATTGATTGCTTCCATCAATGGATTGAGTTGTGTTTCCCAGCTGTAGCGAGCTCGTATAGCATCAAATACCGCTTGTGCCTTGGTTGATGAATCTTCAACGTTTGAAATTGCATCGATACAGGCTTTAGCAAAGTCTTCAGAAGACTCTGCAAAATACATGGTCTGCGGATTGGCAAAACTAATACCTTCTGCTCCCATTTGGGTAGTGACTATGGGTAGACGACAGGCACTGGCTTGCAATACTTTATTTTGAACGCCTCTAGCTAATCGAAAGGGTGCGACGAACACCCATGCATCGTGGTAATAGGGCAGAATATCGTCGACAAAACCCGTTACTTCGATCCCCTCTATTTGAGATAGATGTTGAATTTGTGCAGAGGGCTTCATACCAGCAATAACAAAACGCGCTTGGGGCGAGTGTTTTTTTATAGTCTGCCAACATTGCTCTACAAACCAAACAACGGCATCTATATTGGGTTTATAGTCCATTACACCGGTAAACAAAAAAGTAGGATGGGGCGTTTTTGGCGCTGTGTTATCAGGGAAAAAAGCAGAAAAATCCATGCCGTTTCCGAGTTTAGTGATGTTGTCAGTTTGGCAGACATGCTTTGAAAATAGAGCGATTTCAGCATCAGCAATTAAAAAGGTATTATCGAAATGCTTAACCGTGTCGTATTCCAGTTTTCTGATTTTTTTTGATTCTCGTTGATACACACAATTCATAGGCCATTGACTGGTTTTTGCGTATTGTTGCCATTTATCTGAGTCCACATCCATAAAATCCATGATCAGCTTAATCGTTTGTTTTTGGTGTAGTGACAAACCGAGTGCATAAGGTGCGAGGCTTGATGCAGACATGTACACCGTGCAAGCCCCCAACTGCGTTACTTCTTCTTTTAAATAGCGTTTGAGGCCAGTAGAAAAAAAGGCCCCTTCACTCAATGATTGACCTGCCAATATTGCCTTGCTATACCGCCACAGTTTGTTAGCTAAAGGAAAAAGCCTGACTGAAATTGAAAGTTCAGCGGCAAGTGCGTTAGCAAGTGTTACATCGTCCTTTTGGTGCGAAAGGCTAAGTACCTCTACGTCATGCCCCAATTCGACCATTCGTTTTATATGATGGTAGGTTCGAAGCTTTTCTCCTTTATTAGGAGGAAAGGGAATACGTTGTGCGATAACAATAATCATTAAGCAGTAATCATTAAACAGAGCGTCTGTTGTTTTTGCGTAGTGTACGACAGCTTAAAAATAACTGCTAGCGAAGCTTAGTGCTTACGATCTTTGCACTTTTTGTAAGCATTCTAAACGCATACTGATAGCAATGTACCTTGTCTTTGAACAACCAAACAATGAAGAGTAAAAGCACAAAATACGTCGTCATCGCGACACTACAGTAGGCGAAAAAATAAAGCGTGTCGTTAGTAAACTGAGGTAATAAGCTAGCAGTGAAATAGCCAACAAAAATACATATGAAAACTATAATTATCGGATAAGACACATTCAATAGCGTTTTAGCGCCTAACAAGATTCCTACTATGGCAATAAAAAACACAAATGAAAGCACAAGATCAAGACCTATTTTATAGGCAGCAAGCTGAAAAATTGTTGAAAAATCGATAGCAAAGAACAATACGACGTTCGATAAGGTTGCGATAATTGAATAGAACAATAGATACTTAGTGTTGTCCTTTAGCATGGTAATTTGGCTGACTGCATTATTGATGACGCTTATCAGAGTAAAAAAGCTAAAAATACCTAACAATTGCGAATATTCTACCCATTTATCACCCAGCATAAGTTGAACAAGGTATTCAGACTGAGCGGTCATCAGTAAAACAATCGGGCTAGACAAGGCAAAAATACCGAAAAATGCGACTTGTACCTGTTTTTTATAGTATTCCAAGTTGTTTTTGAATTGTGAAAACTGTGCCAGTGTTGGGCTTAAAATAGGTTGAATAAAAGTGTTGCCCGGAATGGTTGCATAGTAACGCATGGAATTGTATGCCCCCATGGTGGGTTTATCGAAGAGCGAACTGACATAGATAGCGTCTATTTGACTGCGGAAAAAATTGATAAGGGATTGCGGCAATATCCATTTAGAGAACTGCCATTGAGGTTTTACGTTTTTAAATGTGGGTCTGGGTCTCAATGGTGCAATGACATAAGTCGAAATAACATGACTTATAGTGATAGAGAGTTGCCCGATCACCAAAGCCCAATACGTTTCGTATATGACAGCAATAGCAATGGTTATGCCTGTGGTCACAAAGCGAGACAGTATTTGCCATCGAGTAATTTCTTTAAGTTGCTGATTTTTGTGTTTATAAATCATCCCTGGGCTGCCCAGGGTGCCTATGAAAATTTGCAAAGCGAACACTAAAACAATTGGCGTAAGTCGGGGGTCTTCATAGTAATTAGCGATGAAAGGGCTAGCAATTGCTAAACATATCCCTACAAAATTGTTGGTGCAAAAGCCTAAGGTCCAGCTAGTAAAAACCATATCATTGTTGATGGTTTCTCTACTCATAAGATAATTTCGAGAGCCAATGTTGCTGATCACTTGCACGAAATTAAGAAAAATAAGTGCAATAGCAACTAAACCAAAATCCTCAGGTGTGAGCACCCGCGCTAAAATAATTAGGCTTACAATGCCCATCAAACGTCGAGTGAGTTGATTGAGAATCGCCAAAGCGCTAGCTAAAAGGCCATCTTTTATGGTGAGCACTGTATTTATAAACCTTGGGAACGGTCGATTATTTTTTTGAGACGTTGACGTACAAGACGTTTTTTAAACCATGAAAGGTGATGGGCTTTAGCGTCGAAATCAGCCCAAATCTGATGGTTAATAGCAGTCATGCTTTCAGGCCAGCTTGCTACATTAAGCGCATCGAGATAATGTTCTTGTATTTTACCTAACTCATATCGGGCAATGCGGTTAAAATAGAGTTTAATGTCGTCCTGCTTCCAAAACGTTAAACTATCGAATTGATAACCCACGCTCTCAATCCAAGTCGTTCGGTTTGGTAAGTTGTCTTTACCGAACGTTAAGTCAGTATTCACAGCTTTGGTTAAAAAAGAGTCTATCCAATTCAGACCAATAGGTAAACGAAACTCAGTCTCTTTTATGCGTTGTATAAAAGACTGCCTCATGCCATAAAGATTGCCAAAAAAACACGCGCGTTGCGTAACTAATTCATAGTAAAACGCGTTATTCCTTCCGGAAAGTGGCATTCCCGCTATCACAACCGTATCCGATTCAGACGAAGCCAAGTGATGGCTCATTTTGACAAAGCATTGGTCTGAAAAACGCACATCGGCGTCGGTAAAAAAATGAGTTTCTATGTAGTCGCTTCTTTTATGTGGGTGTTCATGTGAATGTTCATGCGAGTATTCATGCACATAAGTATTCCACGCGTTGCACTTATCGCCTAAGGTGATTTGTTTGATGTGCATGCTATCGAAACCGAGCCTGTCTTTTGTTGCTGATGCAACTGACACAGTATTATCGGTACAGCCATTAGCAATAAGATAAAATGCGTTCAGGTTTTCATCTACATTATGAAACACACTTTCGATCGATCTCACAATGTTGGCCTCTTCATTATAGGCAAACATCACAATATTATATGGCATGCTGCGTCCTTATTGGTGACACCGTTTTTGTCGGAACGGGTTCTTTTTCACGTCTAACCATCCAGTAGTTTGCAGTGATTAATATAAGTATGAAGTAAAACGGTTCAAAAATAACGAGATCTAGAAACACTGCCCCGATAAAATAACCTACCAGTGCACCCATGCAGGACAAATTAATATAATTATGAATGGATTCTGTTTCTGTATTTGCTTTTACGTATCGATATTGTTTGTACGAAAAATAGAAAAACAATAAGTAGCAGCAACCCGCAATCAGCCCCGTGTTAGCAGAGAAGTTTAAAAACGTATTGTGCGCAACGTGTTTCGATTTATTTGGATAATGCTTTGCTGAGGCATACTGAAAACGTTGCGGTCCAGCTCCTAAAATAGGATATTTCATAGCTAGCCCCCATCCAACTTGCCAAGATAAAATACGTGGGTTGATGGGTTTATCTTCTTCTGCGGATATCTCAAAATTGCTGTCTTTTGAGCTGTTTACCGTGTCTGAGGTTCTGTTAGTTAGGGTGCCACCTTGCCATACCAGCATCACCACAAAACCAGCGCCCATTAAGATGTTTAACCACCTCGATTTAACGACTAAGGCAAAAAATAGGGTAACGCAAGCGGCACTAAGTAGGGCCCCACGGGATGCAAACAAGAACACCGCATGCCAAATAAAGGGAAGTGTTGCCAGCAATCCGGCTTTTATCCATATATTTTTATAATATCGAGCACCAAACATGATAAAACTGATACCCATAGTCAGTACCACAGAAAGAATATTACCGTCTCGGTAAGGGCCTGACACAATACCCCGCAAACGTCCATGAGTAAATTGAGCCCAGTTCCCAGATAAATAGTGGTCGTTAGCCCAATACGCATAGTAAACGGTGACAAAAATATAAATAAAAGCGAAATACTTGATGGCTTGAGGGTTTTTCAGTAACCCCAGCACGAAAAAGTACATAATAGTAATGGTTGTAAAAATACTGACGACGAGATCGCCCCCAATCAGCGAGTAGTATGTTTGAAAAGGGGTAAACATGTTCGACAAGTGATAAATGATCATAATGATCACGACACACTTAAACTGACCTGAAGAGTAAACACGCCAGTCGATATTGCCTTGAAGGGCATGAAATATCCACGCTAAAATGGTGATTCCGGCAGATATTTTAAAGACAGAAAAGCTATCAAAGGCCCAGAACCATACGTATTGGGGTTGCAAAATAGATACGATAGAGTAAGTCAATGTAGCAAGCCATGGCGCTGAAAATAACAGTATCGCACTTGCTAACAGAGCCAAGATTGTTGCTAGTTTAACCATTGATCGACTCGTACATTTTGGTATATTTTTCAACCATTATAGTGTCAGTAAACTGTTCAAGAAAACGCAATCGGGCATTTTTCCCAAACAATGCCAGTGTGTCGTTGTCGAGAATATTATCTATCGCATTGGCAAATGACGAGGCATCGTCATTAATTGTGACATAACCATTCACTTCATGTTTGATGATTTCTGGATTACCTCCAGCGTCAGTGACGACACAGGGCTTTGATAGGCTCATTGCTTCAAGTAAGGTCATTGACGTTCCTTCACTTAGTGACGAGAGTAAAAACACGTCCATCAACTGCAAATATTGCGTTGGATCGACTTGATACCCTGTTAACACGACGTTGTTGCTTAGCCCCAAGTCTGCAATTTTTTTCTCAATGGTATGCCGTTCATCACCATCCCCCACCATCAAAAGAGAACAATTGGGCCTGTGTTCTAATACTTTGGCAAAGGCATCTAGCATCATAACATGATTTTTTATCGGGTCGAATCGGGCAATGGTACCAAGCACAAAGTGATCTTCTGGTATTTGCAACTCGCATCTTAACGGCTGCTTGGTGTTTGATGAAGTCAGTGATTTTATACCATTGTATATGAGTTCAATACGGTTTAACGGAATGAACTCATAGTGATCTAGCGCATGGCGAGTGGCCTGTGAGATCGCTGTAAATCCATCAGTGAAAAAAGCAAGCACTGGGTTAATCAGCCTGCGTTTCCATGAACTTGAGTCAGGGTAAAACCTACCATGCTCAGTAAATAAGACCTTGCAGTTTGTGCCTAAAGCAGCCAGTGTGCCGTATACCCAAGGTGTATATTGGTGGCAGTGAAGAATATCAATATTATTTTCGCGTATATGTTTGCGTAAAACGCCTATCAGAGCTTTATCGAACCCAGGTTGTCGCGCATGAGAAGCCACGTTAATCGTATTCTTTCGAAGCATTTCACCCCATGGGCCGATGGGTTCTTCAATGCAAAATACCGACATAGTGAAAGCGCGCGCGGCATCACTTTCAATGATGTTTTTTATCACCATTTCAGTGCCACCAATTCGCATATCAAACGTTAAATGCAAAATGTTCATGGCTATCGCTTTTTGATCTTATTGTAAGTAAGCGGGTCCATCGGTATTTTTTCCTAATTGCAAGTTCCTAACTTCAAGAAACTTGGTTAAGCAAGCGAATAAAAGGGTTTAGGCACTAATGATGGGGTGTAGTATAGCCCAGTATGGGCTGAAAAGGGAGGCAATAAATTCTGTATTATTGGCAGCTTTCCCTATACTCTTCTAAATGAAAAAGCGCAGTGTGTTGATTTTAAAAAAGGTGTGATTTTGCGAATTGGGATCTACGTTGAAACAGTGAAAGTATCGGCAAAAACAGGCATTAGCCGATACGTGATTGGCTTGGTAGAAGCCTTAATTTCGTTACAAAAAGAGTCTGTGCAAAAGGGGGCATCGCACAGTGAGCATACATTTTTTCTTTATTATCAAAAAACATCATTTTGGGAAAAAGAACTAGACTGGCTACAAGGATTACCGAATGTTGTTCATAAAGCTATTTACAGTCCTAATGATCTGGCAAGTCATCGACCAAGAGCATGGTGGGATATCGTATTACCCTTTCATTTATGGAAAGACAGAATAGATGTATTTCATGGGCCGAATCACTTTTTACCCAAAACGCGAGTGCCTACTTTGCTTACCATTCACGATATTGCTTATTACTATATGACGGTGCATGGTGAGGGTTTAGATCGGATCTTAAAACAGTGGACACAACAGAGCATGCAGCGAGCATCAATGGTGACTACAGTCTCAAATGCAACGCGGAGCGATTGTATTAAGGAAGGGATAGACGCAACTAAAATTATGACTATCTATCAGGGCTTTGAAAGCAGCAAAAAAGGCAGAGAAATGCCGTTGCCGGCTTTTATAGAAAGCCCTTATATTTTGTTTTTGGGTACGCTTCAGCCTAGAAAAAATGTACCCTTTTTGGTGCAAGCGTTTGCCAAAGTAAAACATATGTTTCCACATCGTTTGGTGTTAGCAGGTGCTAAAGCGGATAGCACCGATGAAATTGAACAGCTTATTATCGAGCATGAACTAAAAGAAAGGGTCATTTTGACTGACTATATCAGTGACGAACAACGGATAAGTTTGTATCAACATGCTGATTGTTTTGTGTACCCCAGCAAATACGAGGGCTTTGGTTTGGTAGTGTTAGAGGCAATGTCATATGAAGTGCCTGTTATTGCTACAAACAATAGTTCGCTACCAGAAGCATGCGGCGAGGCGGGTGTTCTTGTCGACGATACTAGCCCCGAAGAATTAGCGGAGAAACTGGTTGAAGTGTTAACCAACAATGAATTAAGGGAGCATCTGATCAAAAAAGGAAAGTCCCATGCGAGTTCGTTTACTTGGCAGTCATGTGCGAAGCAGGTTATGCGTTGTTATGAAAAAATAGGATTACAATAAAAATGCAAATCAAAGTATCTGTATTAATGCCGGTATTAAATGGAGACTTAACACATTTAGGATTGGCAATCGAGAGCATCTTACATCAAAGCTTTGAGCACTTTGAATTTGTGATCGTAGATGACGGGAGTAATGAGCAAACTAAACAGTGCCTAGCCAACTATGCTAAGAAGGATAGTCGAATCGTACTGTTATCTAATAACGAAAACATCGGTGTAGGCAAATCTCTAAATCTGGGTATCAAAGTCGCCAAAGGTAAGTATATTGCAAGACATGATGCAGACGATATTGCGCATAAAAGCAGGCTAGAAAAGCAATTTGAATATATGGAAAACCATGCGCATCTTGCTATGATCTGCACAGCAGTAAATCATATCGATATGCAAGGTATGACGGTGGGAGGGTATGGAGTGAGTGAACGCAGCGAAGACTTAGCTGCTGAATTATTACTGAATAGCCGCCTCTGTCACCCTACGTTAATGATAAAAAGATCCGTCCTAAATGAAGTGGGAGGGTATCCGATAACGAAGCGTGCGCAAGATTATCTACTTTATTTAAAGCTTTTAGAACACAATTTACTTCTTGGGGGGTTGAATGAGGTGCTTGTTGATTATCGATTAAATACCCAGAGTATTACCAGAAAAAGCCGGAGCAAACAGCTGGATATAGCTCAGAATGCATCATACGAACATGTAGTTAAACAAATAGGAGAGCTAGATAAAACGTCATTTATAGCATTTTGGCAGTTTGTAGCGACAGAAGGAAAAACCAAACTGAAAATAACAAACTTAATCAAGCTTAAAAAATTATTAAAGCATATTAAGAAAGATGAATTTTTGTATCGGGCTTGGGCTAAAACATTCAAGTGGGTTGCTCGAAACGGTTTAGAGCAAAAGTTAACGCTTACTAATACTATTATTGCAGTTTATTTTTATTATTTGTTTTAATGTGATCACGTTTTGTTATGTTGTTCCCAAAATGTAGGGTTTATTTTGAATCCTGTGAATGTAGTTAACTTTTCTACAAAATTGATATCAGCAATATCCAGTATTAGAAGTCGGTCTGTATCTTTGAAAAATAGGTTGATATCTTCTTCGAAACGCAAGCGCTGCGTTTTCCAGTAGCCCTTTATTTTTTCCTTGTCTGTGGTGTTAAGTAATTTTTGTTGAAGCTGAAACTCAGTCATACCATAAACAACATTTGGATGATTTACCCTACTTTCTAGCCATTTATCCATATCTCTCGTGTTGTATAAAAAATAGGATTCAGGGTAGTCGTAGTACAGCTGTTTAAATAAAGAGTTTCCC
This sequence comes from uncultured Alteromonas sp., assembly GCA_964429915.1. Lineage (GTDB taxonomy): Bacteria > Pseudomonadota > Gammaproteobacteria > Enterobacterales > Alteromonadaceae > Alteromonas_F. Next base: position 104,208 of record CAYSDZ010000003.1, on the reverse strand, counting down.
TCAAAATGAAACGACGATGTTCTGAAAACGATATCGGAAAAAATGTCGAATTTATCATCATAGCCCTTTAATACAGGGTCGCCATTACTAACATTATGTAGCATTTTCTTAGCAAGTCTGCCCTCATCCCAATGAACACTTTTAAATCCATTTTGTTGAAAAAGGCGGTGTATAGATGTAGTGCCGGTTTTGTTAAAGCCGATAACAAACAGGAGTTTTTTTTGCTTTGAAACATTATTCGTTTTTTTTAAAAACATGTAAAAACCTATTATTTGACAAGGGTTAATCAATGTCAGCTGTATTTTAATAGCTCATAATCTCTAGAATAATGGGCTTTGATGATGCGAACAAGATCATCGTCTAACGCAGCACAGGGTTTGGGCGCTTTGTTTGTGCGAGCGAGTGTACTTTCTTTTTGTATAGAGAGTAAAGCAGGGCATTGCTTTTTGAGGGTAGGAAGTAGCCCATCTAATTCTTCAAACTTAAACACATCATCAACTTGTAACTGATTATCTTGATTAAAAATATAATCGGTTTGTGGGATAAAATGCTGAAATTTTTGAATGCCATGTCGTGGTAACCATTTCAAAACAAAATCGTCTACCGAATGGCAGTTTTCTAAAATGCTTTGGTATTCTTTGTCTAAATCTCGGCCACGTCCTCCTGCTTTTAAGTAAGTATACGCAGAAAGCAATCGAGAGACAGGATCTCGGACAATGGCAAATTTATATATATTTGACATGGCAGATTCACCATATTTTCCAATGTAATCATTCATTGTCATATGGCCGAAGGAATCTCGTTCATATAATGCTTTAAACAAGGATACACCCGCGCATTTTGGGATGTGAATAAATAAAACATTGCGTTTCGAAAATAAATGAAAGCTTTTTTCAACATTGGAAAGGTGTGAGGTCCTTATCACGCCGTAATCACGATAGTTACTAACAAGATTCGTTACTTTTGTGCGATAAAACGCAGTAGAGAGGAGTTTCGACATGAAGCTGTTAATCCTTTTTTAAGTTCAATGTTTGCAATATTGATTTAACGGCATCGGTCAGCGTGAGTGCATCCTTGTCTGGATCAAAGCCCGCATTCTTTACTCGAGATGCCATATCGTTGCTTTTTGAGTAAGCCTCTTGAAGCGCTAATTTCACCCCTTCCGCAGAAGGCTCACAGGTCACAAAGTTATCGCTGATGTTAGCTAAATCTTTGTTGGCGTAGCGATTGGTGACCACAACTAAACCACTCATTGCCATTTCTATGGGCGGATAACTGGGGTGCGGCGACAGCATAAGCGAAAGGCCAATATCGTACTGATTCAGAGTCTTCCAATAATGGTCAGCATCCATTTTTCCCATGCTGCGTATTGTCCATTGTTCGAACTGAATATCGTCGTGACTTTGTCCAGCGGTATAAATTTCCACTTGAGGTCGATATTCGTGTAACCAATCGATTAAGCCCTGAAGTCCTGTTTGATAAAGGTTTCTTGGACGTTGTGGTCGAGCATAAAAGAGCACTTTAGGTACAGCGTTGACGGTGCTTCTTGGGCTTAGTTTGTCTGTTTGTAATTTGGGTTTAAATACCAAAGAGCTATTGCGTGTAGCATAATTATTATCTACAAAAAAATCTCTAAGTAATGAAGAATTAAAGATGGGGATGGTGTTTTCGTATCGATAGCTGCTAAGTGCCTTTGCGTATTCATCTGACCATGGGAAAAAGCCAGGTTCAAAGTCTTGAATGAAATAGATAAATTTTGCGCTGCTAAATGCATTATTTTTTATCACGCTATGAATGAAAGAAGCAGTGTAGTACATAGTCGCGACAAAAATTTCCTGTTTGAGAGGTATTGCTTGTTTAAATTCTCCAACAACTTGAATGTTTTTGGGGACAATGTGTAAATCTAGCTGCTTTTGTAAAAATTCAATCGCTTCTTGCTTTTCTTTGTCGGATAAAGCGAAATCAAAGGTGGTGATTTTTATGTTAAAGCCTGCATCCTGAAACTCCTTAATAAACGCAATGGCAGTGGCAATACCCCCAAAAATCACTTTTTTATCTAAAGAAGGAATAAACAGGTTAAAAGTTACAGGACCATCGGCGAGCGATTTGAAGAACACTTTTTCAGAAGGGAGAGGTACGTACTTGTCTTCTAATTGTTGCGCCAGCTTTAAGCTTAAGTTCTTCAATTTTCGTTGCGCGATCTTTTTAATGTTGTACATACTGTGATCTTTAAAAGATAAATAGCATGGCTATTTTTGTTACAAAACGATATAACAATCTTACCTGCAATTCTTATTGGGTCAATCATAAGCATTATGTTCTTGTTCTGTGCTGCGCCAAAACGACGTATTTTTTCGGTATCTATTATGCTTCTTGCTTTGTCTCCTATAGCAAACGCAAAAACATTTTTTGTACATTCCGAGAAAACGCTTTATCAAGCCGTGACTCAAGCCAATAAAAATAACCAGCCGGACATGATTAAGTTAGCGCGAGGAGAGTATCAACTGGCTCAACGGCTTATTTTTTCTGAACCAAATACTCACCTCATGGGAGAAAGTGGTATAGCGAGCGAAGTGGTTGTCAGCGGCAAAGGCATGCAACGAAGCCGAGGAGTGGAAATATTACTTGATATACAAGCCGATCACATTTCAGTAACAGGGCTTACGCTTCAAAACGTCGCTAATCATTTAATTCAGGTAAGAGCTGAAAAAGACGCCGATTATTTTAAGCTTTCTAACAGTATTCTACGCAACGCTTATGAACAAATGTTAAAAGTTTCATCGTATGAGGGCAATCCTCATTTTTCTGATGCAGGGCAGGTTGAAAATTGCGTGTTTGAATACACCGAAGGTATCGGCCCCCAGTTTTATATCGGTGGGATAGACGCGCACAAGTCGGCCAACTGGGTGGTACAACACAACCAATTCAAAGGTATCGCTAGCCCAGATAAGCGAGTGGCTGAACATGCAATTCATTTTTGGAAAGGCTCTAAGGGAACACAAGTTTTACACAATACCTTTATCAATAACGACCGAGGTGTTGGCTTTGGATTAGGTAATAGAAAAAATCAACATGACGGAGGCATCATAAAAAACAATGTGTTTTTTCACTATGCTAATGAACACCCCTACGCAGATACCAGCATTGGTCTAGAGAGCTCACCCAATACTCAGGTTGTTGGCAACACGATTTACCAGAGCCATCGTTATCCTAATGCGATTGAGTACCGTTTTAAATACACTCAAAATGTGGTAATTAGAAATAATCAGGTGAACAAACGCATTGCATCGCGAGATGGCGGTCAAGCTATGGTTTCGGGAAATGTGAAGTTGCGATAATGTCGTACTGCCCATGGTCAATTTGAGAAAACAGGGGGCGAGAACGGTCAACGAGTTGATTATTGCACTTTGGAATTAACCAATTTACCGGCCTTACACGCTCTACGGCAAGAAAAATGTCTTCGGGCGTTTGCTCTCTTTTTTGCAGTACATCCGGATGAATTTCTATTAACAAAATGCACTGATTGGCGTGTTGTATTAGTTTTTCTGCTCCTTTTATGGCTTCGACTTCTTGGCCTTCGACATCAATTTTAATCACAACTAACCTTGCCAAGCTCTGTGAGGATTGGCTTAGATAGGCATCTAATGATGTGACATCTATTTCGTTCGAATTCTCGCTGGACTCTACTTTAAATTTGTCAGAAATATACCCCTCATGATCGCCTAACGAACGCGAACGAGTGACTAGTGTAGCTTTACCTTCATAATCGGATATCGCTTTGTGTTCTGCATACACGCTGCATTGACACGAACCCAAGTTGTGTTGAAGTAAGGTAAAAGCACCGCGATTAGGCTCAAAAGCGAAAACGTGACGTAACAGAGGACAGTGCGATGCAACCAACGCTGACACCGTGCCAATATCTGCGCCTAAATCAAAAAATGAAAAATCTGTATCAAAGTCGTTTATGAGATTTAAAAAGGGAGTGAATTCATCCAAATAGTAGTGCTCTGGTCCGCCCAATTGCCAAAAACACCACTCTTCAGTAGGTGTTAAAAAAAGCCCTAATGGGGTGTGGTAACAAACCACTGAGCCCGAAAAGTACCGATTGACGGCTTTGTATAGCGCATACTTTCCGAGCTTGTCACCTTTTTGCATCCAGATCACTAAGCTATTCAGCCAAGCGGGTAATCGCGAGAGCGTGCTGTCCATTCAAGCTTTATCCGACATGTCGCTTATTAGGCATAGTTGTTAAACCACATCTGGTACATTAACATGCTCCACAGCATAGCGCTGTGATCTTTGTGAGCGCTTTGATGTTCTTCCCATAGCGTTCGGATTTGCGAAAGGTTGAATACGTCAACAAGCCCTTTAGGCTGGTTTAATAATTGTTTTTCAGCGATGTCTTTCAGCTCTTCTCTAAACCATGTCGCTAGAGGAACCGAAAAGCCCATTTTTTTTCTGTGAAGGAGCGATGTTGGAATAAACGGTTTGAAGACTTGTTTAAGAAGAAACTTTTTCTCACCTTGATGATATTTTTGTTCGGAAGGTAAAGAAGCGGCAAATTCAGCAACCCGATAGTCCAATATAGGTGCCCGGACTTCCAAAGAATTCGCCATGCTCATGCGGTCTACCTTCACTAAAATACCACCACAGAGGTAAGTTTTTATATCAGTGTACAAAATTTTACCTAAATGATCGTTTGCGTCGCTAGAACGATACCGCTCCACGGTAAGTTGACTAGGATGGTAGTTCTTTAATTCAGCCATCAACTCAGGTTTGGCCAAACGCTGCCAGTGCGCGTCGGTCATCTGGCTGTTAGTAATATAAAAACCCATCTCGGGTTCGACACTTAAGGTAGTAAGTAGAGAATGTGATTTTTTGCCGAGTACACCCGGTAAGGTTTGACACAAAGACGCAAGCGTTGGCAAAAAACCTTGGCGCACAAAACGAGGAATACGTTGACGCCAACGGTTTTCAATATCGTCAGTGGTATATTTTTCGTAACCTGCAAACATCTCATCACCACCATCTCCTGCTACCGCTACCGTCACTTCTTGACGGGCAAGCTCAGACACAAAAAATGTGGGAACTAATGATGGGTCGGCGAACGGCTCATCAAAAAAGCTCACTATGTGCTCTAGGCTCTCTGACACATTTTGATGAACGGTGAATTCGTGGTGTTCGGTTTGGTATTTGTCTGCTATCGTTTTTGCAAATTCTGCTTCGTTATAGGCTTTATCTGTAAAGCCGACAGTGCAGGTTTTTACGGGCGTCTGACTGTGTTTCGCCATCAAGGCTACCACCCCCGAACTGTCTACGCCGCCGCTTAAAAACGCGCCCAAGGGTACGTCGCTTATCATGCGTTGCTGAGTGGCCTGTTCAAGTAAGGTAATCAGTTGCGCTTCGTTTTCTTGCTGAGAGCGTGTTGCTTTATTGGCAAAACTTAAATCCCAGTATTGCTGTAATTGAATGCCACTTTGGTCGATGCACATTGTATGGCCAGCAGGTAGCTTATGAATGTGTTTGAAAATACTTTTTGGATCAGGGACGTATTGATAGGCAAAAAAATCGTATACTGCATCCGGCCTTATTTCTCTTGGAATACCATCTAGAGCCAAAATTGCTTTTATCTCCGAGCCAAAAGCAAAGCGCCCGTCGTGCTGAAAATAATACAAGGGTTTTTTACCCAGTCTGTCACGAGCAATGAATAAGCGTTCAGCTCGCTTGTCCCACAAAGCAAACGCGAACATACCATTCAATTTATCTACGCATTGTTCTTGATGCTTTTCGTAAAGCGCAAGAATCACTTCGGTATCGGTATGACTGCGAAAATGAACCCCTTGTTGCTCTAATTCCGCTCTAAGCTCTAAGAAATTATAAATTTCTCCGTTAAAAACAATCACTAAATTGCCATCTGCGGAAAACATGGGTTGATTACCGGCTTCAGAGAGGTCCAGTATGCTTAACCGTCTGTGACATAAACCCACTTTTTCATCAAGATAGGTGCCGCCAGCATCTGGGCCTCGGTGAAAAATGGCTGCTCCCATTTTTTCCAGAGTGCTACTGTCGCCCTCTGATACGGTAAATTGAGTAAAGCCAGCAATGCCGCACATTTTTATTATCCTACAAACTAATATATTTTCGTATTTTGCCGCCAATAAAAACAGTAAGAGGCAAGGGAAGCTTTCGCCACACTGTTTCTACCGTTTCTCTCAAGGATGAGTTTGAGCTAGAACCACCAGCTCCTTCTTGCGCTACAAGAGTGCCGTCTTTCTGATAGCATTCCCAATTTAAACGCCTTGGTGTTGCGCCCCATTGCTTTTTGAATTTGTATGTTCCTTCGTTATAGGTAGAGCGACCAAAGTCGAAGGTGTGTATTTGTTTGTCGGCACAATACGCCAGTAACGACCAATACAAAAGCATGTTGGGAGCAAGCTTGTTATATGCTTGGATCGTAGACGCCCACGGGATCGCAGCAATATATTTGTTTAACAGTACAATTCCACCCCCAATGGGCAAGCTGTCATGATAAACCACACTGATTATGGCGTTTTCTCCGTAACACGCAGTAATCTCAGAAAACCAATCTTTGTGATGGGCCGGAGAGCCTAAATCACGCATATTAATGCAGTAAACGCGGTAAAAGTCTTCGAGTAATTGCGCGTTGTTGCCTATTTTATAGCTTAATCCATTTTTTTCTGCTTTGCGGATTTGACTGCGTAATTTACTTTTGAACGATGCTAGCAAAGTGTCTGCGCTGTCAGGTAATTCGAGAAGCATTCTGACTTTTTGTCCAGCCAGTTCGTTGTTGGTGTCTTCATCGTGCGCACATGTTCGCACCTCTAAATAGCTGGCGTTTTCGCTTTTGAGTAGTTGAACTGCAAATTCAACTATTTTTGACTGAACGTCAGACTCAGACTCAGACTCAGACACAGAAACTAAGGGGCCACCAAAATCACAATAAGGGAGCGCGCACAGTGAGGCGCCTTTAAGCGGTGTTGTCAGTCTTACAACTGGTAATATGCCTTTAAATTTTTTTGTTTGGTCACATTCTGCCACGATTGGCATAGGGTCAAATCCATAGCTTTTTTTAACTGCGTGTAACCAAGCCATTCTATGGTAAGGAGACGCTTGAGGATGGTTTTCGACAAAGTCATCCCATTTAAGAGCATCGGTGTCATTGGCTAACCGAAGGGTAAAAGTGTTGTCAGTCACGCTGTTTCTTTTTCCCATTTTAAAATTGAGGCAGGTTTTGTTGCTTGTTGCAGTAATCCCGACGCTTCTGTTACCGTTGCAAAACTCACATGTGCATGTTGTTTCAAATAGGCTAGTGTGCCTTTAATGCGTTCACATATCAGCGTATAGGCGTTTCTTTTATCGAGTAAGCCAGTGGCCCCATCAATTAAACTCGAACTGTGTAAATACATATGAATAACAGGGTGTTGATTGCGTAAACAGGTTTTCACTAAGGAGCACATATCGTTAGTATTGGTGAGTTCTGGACTCAAATAAAGCTTCTTTAAGGCATTAGTATGCCACAAAAAACCAACGGCTTTTGTCCAACCAAGGTAGGTTGCCAAACAAGAGTGAATTTTTTCAGCACAGCCAAAATTCACTCTGTTAAAGCCTGCTGATACGGGAATTTCGAGTATGTCTCTTTGTACACCAAGCGTAAGAGAATTACGATAGTCGGGCCAGTACGGAAAAGTGGGTGCACCCTTACAGCTGAAATACTCATTTTCGTAGAATGGATAAACGCTAGAATCGACTTTGTAACCTCTAGTAGACAACAGCTTAAGTATTCTGCCGTCAATTCCCCACCGTCCACTCCTAAACGACGTAGGCGTGCGACCAAATTCGGTGACAAGTCGTTCTGTTAAGGCATCGAGCTTTGAAGCGACTTGCTCAGTGGGCAAATTTAAACAATGCGATTCAAACTCTGTTGTTTTTCCAAAGTAAGGGGGATTACACCAAGGATGTAAATGCGCGCCTATTTCGCAACTACGATGAAGGCTAATGTCTTTAACAATGTCTTTTGCGCGTGGATCGTTGGCAACCGCATAATCAACAAAATAGGTGGTGCGTATACCCAGACTGTCACAAAAAGATTGAAAGTCTGGTAATTTGCTTACGTTATTAACCGAAAAATTGTGATCGGGAAATTCATTTTCCCAGATCCATTCTTCTTCTGTGTCCACACTGAGCACAAAAATAGCATCCTGCTTGGCCATCATTCATTTACCATTTATTTGCTGTCTCCAAGCAAACCTTGAAATAACTGCATGTATTCATTTGCCATCCGTTGCGCAGAAAAATGCTGTTCAACAAATCGTTTTGCATTTTGGGCCAACGTTGCCGCGTATTCAGTGTCATCGAGTAAGCGTTGCCAATCCTCTAATAGCTGCGCTTTATCGTGCAACGGGGCAAGTAGACCTGTTTCTTGGTGAGTAATTAGCTGATCGATGCCAGCGATGTCATAGGCACTAACTGGAATTTCCATTGCGCACGCTTCCATAAGACAACGAGGAATACCCTCTAATGTCGAGCTCATAACAAATAGGTCAAAATCACGCAGTTGTTCCAATCTGTCTTGCCGAAAACCCAAAAAGGCTATTGCGCTATGGCTATCGAGTTTCGACGCGTATTCCTCAAGAGAGGGCCTGTCTTCGCCGTCACCTAACAAGACTAATTTTATATTCTTTCGGGTAGTGTAAAGCTGATCGAAGGTATCTAACAATGCGGTGATATTCTTTCGGCTTATCATTTGACCCACAAACCCAATGATCTTATCTGCGTCTTCGGGTTTGGGTGTTTTCGTTTGTCTTACGGTCTCGACTTCGGATAAATCGACACCATTTTGTATGTAGCTCAATTTTTCGGGCGCGATATTAAATTTTTTCACGTCTTCCATTAACTGTGGCGACAGGGGCACGACTTTTGTCGCAAAGCGCATAGCTTGGCATCCTGCCCATATAAACAAGCGCAACTTTATATCGTCAGCATTTTCAAAGCCGTGAGGGGTAACAACACAAGGGATATTTGCCTTTCTGGCTGCCCATACACCGAGGATATCCGACTTATATCCGTGGGTGTGTAATATATCTATTTGATTTTCTTTGATGAGATCAGCCAGTTTATTAACGACAGAAAAGTCGAACCTGCCTTTCATTGGTAGCGCGTGGGTTTGACCGAGCGATGAAAAATGTTTTACCAATTCTAAGTCTTCTGTGCCAGGCTCTAAGGTTACAACTAGCTGATTGTCAACAAGGTCTGGCAGATGTTTGGCGAGCGCCAGTACCCATCTTTCAGCTCCGTAGAAGCCGGTTGAACAAATAAATTGTAATACTTTCATCTATTTATGAGAACTCGTTGATATGCCAGAAAACATTCCAGCTATAGTGCCAATGGCTCTGGCTGGAAAGTACACTAAGTAAAACCCTAAACAATGTTTTAAGCTTACTTGGTTTTTGCCAATGCGTTTTAATCGAAAAGCATACGCAAGTATAGGAAGGATTGCCACGATTAAACAAGCGGTAGCCATACCGCTGAATCCTAAAATTAATAATATTATTGCCATTAGTACTCCAGTAGGCGGCACCATGGGAACAAAAAACGAAGGCCATTCACGAAGAGGCACATTTCTGCCACTGATTGATGCTAGGTTAGATTGACCACGCCATATTTCTTTTTTAAACATGGGTCGAAAGGCTTTGTCTTCGCCAATGTGTACGTAGTGTGTGCGACTTGTGTAGAACAAGTTACCAATAGCGGCAACACGCTCGGTAAAATAGTAGTCTTCACAAGTAATAAGATGTTCTGGAAACCCACCCACTTGTTCAAAAACCTGCTTAGAAAGAAACAGGTTTCGGCCAGGAAGAAAGGTTACATAGTCATCGATTACCGCGTTACTCAATACCGTTCTGATGCGCTCTAGAGGAGGCGCTGTTTTGCTGTCTTTTTGCATGGCACTTACCAGCACAGCGTTGTGATGAGACAAACAATAACGCATTTCTTCTAACCAGTTTGGAGCTAACTGGATATCTGCGTCAAGAAACGCTAAATATTCGCCAGATGCTTGGCGCACTCCCATGTTTCTACTTGTGGAAATGGTTGTATCATCTTTGTTATATAGAATACGAAGGTTTATTTTAGCTTGAAATGCTAGGGTCGCTTCCGATGCGCGTTCGTTTTGACTGACTAAAATTACTTCGACGTCGCAACTTTTTTTGTCAAGCGCAACAATGCTATCCAGTGTTTGAATTAGCATATCATCCCGTCCTTTATGAGGGATAACAAAAGAGACGCTTGCCATTACCTCAATTCTCCTAGCCATTTGCTCAACTGCGGAAATCGCCTAAGCAAAGCACGGCGTTCTTTAGAAAACGATGTGGTTTTCAGTGTTTTTACTATTTGTGAATAAAATGATGGAGGCGCTTCCGGTGTTATTGCAGACGATACGCTGGCTTTACTTGAGTTATAGTGGCGATAAACTTGCTTTCCAGCTTGCGCATAATCATGAATGTGTGCATTTTGCATAAGTAAGCACAGTACACGCGTTGTGCTAGCTTCCGAGTGATTGCTTAAGCGTTGTATGATGCCCGTCAACCATGCGTCTAAGTTATCGTTAGCTTTCTGGTTTTGTGGGTCCGTCAAAAACGGTGCCGCAAAACTCATAATGCACACTTTGCGTAAATCTTGCGCCGTCCATGTTTGATTTGGAAATTCTAATATCTCAGGTTTATCTAGATAAAGGTATTCATTCTCTATCATCCAGTTCACATAATGTAAAAACGCACCCAGTATTTGATTTTGGTACGGTGCATGCTCCATTGCCGTTGAGGCACTGACACTGAGATAACGACATACGGCTTGTAAAAAAACGGTATAAAACCAAGTATTTTCCACATCATTAAATTGTCTGTCACTGATATCGTCAGACGCAGAAATGGTCGCACAAATAACGCGTTCCACTTTTGATAGCGATGATGGCCTGCTATTTAATTCGTAGCTGTCTAGTAAAGCTTGAATATAGTTGCCTGTACCTCTGTCGAGAGGATAGCGACCAGTAAAAATGTTTTTCAAATCGCTCCGATGGCGATTTTTAACAGCAAAGGCGAGGCTCAGTAAGCTGTTGTCACCTTCATATAATGTTTCGACCCACTTGGCAATTTTTAAGGTGGCTTCACGTGATGGCCTATACCCAGTAAATAAATAATGCAATGTTAAACCTTGAGTATAGCAATGCTGTCCGCCTGGTCCTCCCCCACCGGCATGGTCGTCGTACACATTGGAGGGTTGATGTACGGAGTAAGTTCTATGTGTGGCGGTATAGGCTTGCACGTAATGGTCGGTGTGCCAAAATAACCCCCCAGAATAGTCGGGTTTATCTAGCTCAGTGTGATAGACGTCGATGTCAGCAACATGCTTGGCTAAGTTATCAGCCAACTCAAACCATTGGTGTTCTCCTGTTTTAAGCCATTGCACTAAAAAGCCATAAATAGGGTCGTATTGATTATTGTAATGCGATACAAAATATTCAGCATCAGGTTGTTGCGCTGTTTCATGGTCCGCATGTAGCTCACCAAAGTGTCTCCAACCGTAACTGTCGCTTTTTTTTCGCTTATTAAAAAAGTTACGCTCACCGTGTAGGCCAGCTTTTATCAATGCTTGAAGTGGTTCGCTATCTTTATCTTGCTGGTGGCTAAATATAACGCCTGTCTGAGCAACATAGTGTGCATCTAACGATGCTTGTACGGATACTTTAGGGTGTTTGGAGGTGGAAAGCGTCCAAGTTCGCGTTTTCTGTTCACCAGGTTGTAATTCTGTTTGAGGACCGAGTTCCGAGCCTAATACGCTTACTGAAAGCGTCTTATTCTCCGCAATAATCGAAGAAGGAAAGTTCTGCCAAAATTCGCCGATATCGAGAATAGTGGTGTCGAGAATAGAGGATACACCGTCCTCTTGTTTATGAGCACCACCGAAATGCAGCTTAGGCTGAGCATGTCTACCTTCATGCTGAATCGTGTTTAGCTGAAGCTGATACCCACGAAATGGCAAATTCACTGTATTATCTTTGGTAACGTGAATTGGGTTTTGCCAATGATCTTCGCCACTGGAAGCTTGGTGAAGAGATACCTTACTGTTCTCATCTATGGGCCAATCTGTTTGCGAATCACACAGCTCGATAGCGATTGGGATTTCTTTGGAATATGGCCTAACAAGCCAATTAATCGCAGCAAAGTAAGCGCTATTTTCGTCGCCCAAGTCCCATTTACCATCGGCATGTTTTGCCGCTTTTGGGTTGTGAATACTGCACGTAAAGCGTATTTCACCGGACTTAATGGAAACTGATATATCACAAACTATATGCAAAAACACTTGGTCATTCACTTTACATAGACCTTGCTGTTGAATATCTACGTAGAGATAATCTTTGCCATTATGTTTGGCTTGGTAACTGAAGTCTGTGACAGAAGGGCGATGTTGTTGCTTATCGCTGTTTTGCAGTATTAAGCCTTCTGCTGTTAGATGAGATTGTTCAATGGCGAGTAAGCTTGCTTTTGAGAAAACCAGTTTGCCAGAGGGGCTTTCGATAATGAGCTGCTCATTGGTTTCTTGCCAGCAAGTCTGCAATTCAGGTGGCAATGTTGCTGTACCACTTAAAAGTTTACATTCTCGTGTTTCTTTTGGCTTAAAGGATGAAGCAAAACGCACATTCAACCATTTAATGCTTTTGTTAGGCCAGTACGCTATCGGGTCACACAAAACATCGGTGATGCGATTGCCTTTTGAATCTTCTATATAGTAGGAATCACCATGCCAAAATGTACTATTAGCAATGGGAATGCCCAACTCTATGTTAGTCAGCGATGTGGCTTTATCTTCCGTGTTGGTTAATGTGAAAATAACGAGCCCTTTTCAATATTCGTCTTAGAAGTTTAGTCTCAAAAATTAGTGACACTCTACTGCAATCCTAGTCGTCTGCCAACGCTGAATAATCGGTTTTTTATTCCTCGTAGGTAATGCAAATAAGCATTGCGCAGGGTCCTGGGTCGAAGTGTAATATCGTATAAATGATACGCATGGTTTGACAGACTGCGTTTATACTGGCTGTCTCCACCCATAAAGTCGTATTCTGTGTAACCCTCTGACGCAAAATGAACAATCGCCATTGCATGCATAAGCAATCCGGGTTGGAATCGATTATGTTGGTCACTATAGTTAATGGCTGATAGGTAAAATTTTATATTCTTGTTACCGACTAAATTGTACAGATAACCTAAGGTTAGTTGGCCTGCTTTGAAAACAAGCGTTTCAATGTGAAATGGGTGGTTTGGGTTTTGTTGTAAGTAACGATGAAAATCAATAAACGAAGGGTTATGGAAACCACTTTTTTCAGTGCCTTCTCGCCAGCGTTGTTTGTGTAACAACATCAGCTCATTCATTTCTGACTCATCAAGTTGCCCCTGAATCACTGAATAATCGATATCACCATAAGTGAGTTCGATGTACTTCTTGGCTCGTCTTAATGTGCTTCGTGAATTTGCAGAAAGCGTAGAAATGTAGTTTTCTAGTGAATTAATATTACCGTTTAAACTTGTCAAGTAAGCAGGCACCTGTGTACTTTCACAAGTGATATTGTCGGATATTCCGTTCAGCCATGCGCTTTTTTCATCGACTAATGCAATGCGCCACTCATCAATATCTTGTGTACGGATCCAATTTGAGAAAGCCGCAATACAATGGTGTTGATGCTGGGTGGCACATAAGAAATGGTTGAATTCTATCCATGGTTGGTCGTATTGTTCAATACCGCAACGATGCAAATAGCCTTGCTTAATCGTGACACCGCTTACTCGTTTTACATGTTCACAGCAAACGCCCAAGCCTACTGTTTCTTCGTTATGTACACATTCAATTAATATAGGTTTAAGGTGATATATTTGGCGTAGCCAATTTCCTATCCAAAACCAATCTAAAAATACATTCTCGTTTTTGATTAAATCGCTTAACCTTGTCCATTTGTTTTTTAACCCGTCAACAGAAGATATAGGGGTAGAAACAATATGGTAGTCAGCCATTATTTCAGTTGTTCTCTTACTTGGTTAAATAGTTTTCTTTCGTAGTCTGTTTTGGGTGTAATACGCCCTAACAAAGTGCGTGCCTCTAGTTTATTGTTTTTCGCGAGAAGTATTTGAGTGAGTTGCAACAACATTTCAGAATTGTTGGGCTCTTTTAGCAATGCGCGTTCAACATAACGCTGCGCGACATCAAGCTCACCCTGATTCATTTTTATTAGCCCGAAAGTGCTCAAAGCATAGGGGGATTGAGGTTGCATTTCTATGACTTGCTGAGCCAGTTTGCTGGCCTTTTCTATTTTATTGGCGCGCACTAATACATTGGCGAAGTTGTTCAGCACAGCGAAATTGTCGGGATTATTTTCATCTAAAATTTCGTATTGTTTTATAGCTTCTTCAAGCAAATCATTGTTTGATGCAAATTGTGCCGCAATATGGCGTTCATAGTAAGCATTGGGAAGCTTATCTATGTATTGTTCCAGTACTGCCATTCCCTCCTTGGGCTTGTTGAGTTTTGCATACGTATAAGCCAACAACTCGGCTGTACTGAACGTAGGTTTGCTGTTATGGGCTTGGTTCAGCAGGTTGAAGGCTTCGTCATAGTTTCCTTGATTGTAAGCAACTGTACCGCTTATCTGTTTAAACTCTGGCAGGGTTTGATTTTGAGAGTAAATAGATTTAAGCACCGAGTGAGCGCTTTCTGTTTCTCCCATAGATACCAAAAAGTGTGCCTTCAACAGTGTCAGTTTTGGATTATACGGAAAATAAACAAGTGCATCTTCGACTGCGGCCAGTGCTTCGCTGTGCTTTCTTAAATGTTGTAAAGTGATGATGTAGCGATACCATGCTCTTGAGTCGGAAGGAAAAGCCTGCGTCCAGTTTTTATAATTCTCAGCGGCTTCTTCAAGCCGCCTTGCATCTAAAAGTGCCTCACCCAGAGCCATGTAGGTGCTGTAATTAGGTTTCGCTGTACTTTCTTTTATTATCAGTATCGCTTCTTCATGCTTTCCGTCTAACATCAAGAGGTAAGCTTTTGCGGCAACTGGAGCGGCTAACTCTGGTCGCTTGCTTATTCGCTGAGTTAAGTACTTCATTGGATCTCTGTTTTGCGATGTTAATAAATTAACATAATCCATGATGACTTCTAAATTATTGGGCGCTTTGTTAACAAGCTCTTCGGCAACACGTAAGGCCGTTAATGATTCATTGGATCTTGCGTTGGCTATCATTACGTAGTAACCAATTTCGATATTATCCGGGTCTAGCTTATAGGCTTGTTCAAACGCGCGTTTCGCTTCTTCTTCTTTTTTATCTTGAAGATAAAGTATGCCTTCTAACATTATGCCAGCAAGTTCCTGTGTCTTTTGAAACTCTTTGGTAACAGCGATGGCAGCTTCAATACCGCTCTTACGGTATTCAGCAATGGCTTTATACGTCCATGCTTCGCTAAGTGAAGGGTCAATATCAATAACTCGATTCAAGGTGTTTATGGCATCTTCTTCGCCACGCTCAAACTGAATTAAGCCCTTGCTGAGTAAACTCACTGGGTTTTCTGGTGCAATGCTCAGTGATTCTTTGATGTAATTATCGGCTTTGTCGTTATCGTTTAACTTATAGCTTTTTACAGCAGCAAGCGCATAGATTTGTGCGCTAATGTCTTCTTCGACGTCTAGAATTTCAATGGATTCTGTCAATTCTTGGACGTAGCCCAATTCCAATCTGACTTTTGCTAATAAGCGCTGTGCAATATGGTCTTTGGGTAAACGGGCCGTTGCAATAATAAGGTTTTTATAAGCGGCTTCAATCCGATCTGTTTGGTACGCACTCACTCCAGCAATAAAGTGAGCTCTAGGCGTATTGACACCACCTTGTGTCGCTAAGTTAGCCGCTTGTAACGCTTGTTCGAAATTTCCGTGATATAACTCGGTAATAGACAGCAAGTAATTAGCGTAAGCACTCGCAGGGTTGAGTTCGATAAGGGTATTGATACGCGTTTCTGCTTCCTCAATTCGCCGAGTGCTTATGAGTCGCTCAGCTAAAAGAAAATGCAAAGGGTAATACGTTTGATACACGCTTAAAGCAGTTTGATAAGATAATATGGCCTGATCGTTATCACCTAAGAATGAGTGTGCAGTAGCAACCAACATGGCTTTTTCAAAAGGCTCAACCGTTTCGTCGGAAAATTGTTGGCTTAGCGTAAGAGCCGCGTCAGGATTATTGTTAGCCAGTGCTTCAACGGCGCGAGCCATCGTTAAATAATCACCACTGAGCTTGTCACTGGGAAGCGCAATACTGTCTTTGCTTTGCGTTGTCGATTTCAATTCTGAGGCATAGTAAAAATAAGCGCTTTGAGCATCAATGATCGCCTTGGCTTCATTCAATTGATCAACGCGATTCAAGACTCTTAGATAATCATCTTGATAATAAATTGACGCGGCTAATGCGCCAATCAGTAATTCAGGCGACGCACCATTTGTTAAGGCTTTTTCTAACTCTTTTTCCGCTTCGTCAAATTGACCTTGTAGCAAATAAAGCTTACCCAGTTCTATTCTTACTTCCGAATCGCGGGGTTGTTGCAACAACACATTTTTATATTCAATAACGGCAGAGTTATATTCTTTTGACGATACATAATCGCGAGCCGACTGTAGGGAAGACTCAACGCTCGGTTTTGAGCATGCAGTCAATACCACTGCGATGGCTATACAAAAAGTGAGTGAGAATTTGGTCGATTTCATATTAATCCCTAAAGAAAATCCGTAAAAGCAAACTGTATATTAGCTTATTTTTTGAGTTTAACTGGTTTGTGTTGTGAAGCAATACCTTCTCGGTGAAATCACGTTATTTGGGTCTAACGCCATCTTTATTTGTTCAACGCATTGCCAGTAAGGTGTGGATGCATTTATTCGCTGTTGTTCTGACGCAGACAATCTATACGGAACGAAGCCCTGTTTCACGCCATTATCGATGAGCGCAGATAGGCATTCATTCGCTCTTTTTGTTTCCGTCTTATCCTGAAGGTTAAATACAATCGGTACAGTAGAGTCTATACAATCGTGCCTTAAGTTGGTGAAAGTAATGAAGGGATCGAAATCAAATTCATGCATGGTAGTGCGCACAAAAGTAACAAATTGACGCAAGCACAGCGCGTCCATTTTAACGAGCGGCGCGTACCAGAGCAAACCGCATTGATCATTGGCAGGATGCAACTGAGTTTGATTTTTTGCCTCATGATTTGGGTTTCTCCAATAGGCTAAAGGTAAAGCAATCTGATTCGGCTCACCTAGCATAATTTGTTTACCCATTTCGAGCTTGTCGAGTTGCGTTTTAACTTTCTTTAAGGCAGGCAACTGAGCTAATTTTGTGTTAAGTATAGATTTGGCAATTGCCAAAGAGGGGGAGTCAGAGAACAAAATTTTGCCCCAGTTTTTGGCAAGCTTTCGAATGGCTTTTTTGATGACATTAACAATGTCTTTTTCGCCATAGATAGACCCAACAACGAGCCACTCTGGAACCTTGTGTTGTTGGCCAAGATGCGCGACTTGTTGGTCGCTAAGAAAAATTGACTTCGTTTTTTCGACGTTCGGGTTGTCTACTGTCATAGACAATAACCTGCGCCTGTCCATTAAGTTTACCGAACCTATACTGCCTGCATATCGGCTCAGTAGGGTTTGAATAAAATACACCGCGGATTCAAAATGGGCATCATCAAAAATCTGGATGTAAAAAGCACAAAATGAATGAGGTAAGGGGGCTAAACGGAAAGTCATTTCTGTTACCACACCTAAATTACTTTGTGTAAATAGGCCATCTAAATAAGGCCCTAAGCCCCACTTGAAAGTTTTGTCTATCAGGTCTTCACCAGAATGGTCTAATTCGCTGACTGCCGACGACATTTCCTTTCCACATAACGCTGGGTGAGCGACATAGGCTTTTAAGGCTGTGCACGCGCCGAAGTGGTCAGTGTGGGGGGTAATACCATAACCTCGTTCAATCGCATTGCTCACTATACTGCAATGGGGACCAGCGCCAGTAACGGGTACCATATAATTCCAATTATTCGTTTTAAAATAATCACCTAGCTGTTTTTGAGTCACTCCAGGCTCGAGTGTGATCAGACCTAGGCCCTTATCTGTAGGGGTGATTTTAGTGAGTAGTTGTAGATCAAGAATCACCAAAGGAAGGGTAAGGCTTTGCGCAGAAAGGGTGCCATAACCCCAGTTTCTATTGCTACTTACCGGTAATATGTGAAAACGATGCCGATTGGCTGCTTTCAGTGCTAAACTGATAAACCGCCTGTGTTTAGGGCGAATAATACCCAAAACGGGTAAGGGGTCTGAAAAGGTATTCTGTGCCGCTAACTTCGCATTGTCACCGCTGTCCCATTCACATTCATTTTCAACTGAAAAAATCTCGGTTAGCGTGTCGTGCATAGTACCTTCATCTATTGTAAATCTAGTTTAAATCGAGTGTTTCGAGCTGATGGTTAACAACTTTTTGTAGGTCATCGAGCATAACTCGAAAGCCTGGTGACAGATTTTTAAATAACAATTGTGCATTAATATAGTACGGTGCTCGCTTTCCGTGATAATCAATCGCTGGTCCTATTTGAACAAATTTGATGCCGATAAAGCTTAAACTTCTCGCTAGTCTTGGCTCCATCATCACAAAAGCATGTTTTAAACCTAAACCCATTCCCAATGACGCTGCACTCATATACAGGCCTATCGCTATAAAAGGAAAACAGCGTAATTCTTCTTCTGAATAGGTGGTTTCGTTTATTGCACCCGTGGCAGCGCCAGCAAATTTATCTATCTGTCGACGCCTGAATTTGGCTGGAACCGCAAGACGAGAAAACTCACAAATTTCAGTGCGTTTCATATTTTTAGGTGAAAGCGCTTCATCGGTAATAGCATGAGAACAATACTTTTCAATGGGCAGCAGGTCGTCTTCTTTTTGCGGCGTGACCAAACGAATGGTGCCTGCATATGAGTCCGATGCCAAATGTTGAATAAGGCAATGTTTTGAAAATGAGTCGAATTCATCAGACTCTAATCCATCTTCTCGCAAGGGTTCGAATTTCAGCTCTTCGCAGTAAACACCATGGCGTATTTTAAAAACATCTTTTTTTAAGTTATCGTCTAACGCTATTTTAGGACACAAATAGTTTGAAAAATGCTTCGATATGGCTTTTGCCTCTCTCAGCTTTTGATAGTTTTTCCACATTTTTTTTATCGAAGAAGATGCGTTCGATAAAAGATTATCGTTTGACACTCGTGTTCTCGCTTATAGCTGAATGAATTCAGAATTACAGTCTGCTACGGCCCATGAATTATTGTAAACGTTGTAAATGATACTTAAGTATAGCTAAGTACTCATAAAATGCGCTTTGAGATTGCAATAACGCTTCAGCGGATGGCAGACGAAGGTAAGGTGTTAACTTTCCTCCACTATTGTAACTTGCGCTAACTACTTTTGCGTTAATGTTTAAATCCTCAGCTAATCGTTCCACTCTGTAGGTGTGTGTGGCGGAGGTTACAATGATGACAGGCGAATTGTGGACTATTGATTTAACGGCAAGTAATTCTTCGCGTGTGTTGCTACCCGTTTT
This sequence comes from uncultured Alteromonas sp., assembly GCA_964429915.1. Taxonomy (GTDB): domain Bacteria; phylum Pseudomonadota; class Gammaproteobacteria; order Enterobacterales; family Alteromonadaceae; genus Alteromonas_F. Next base: position 84,519 of record CAYSDZ010000003.1, on the reverse strand, counting down.
TTGCACCAACAACTGGTTTTTGGGCCAACCTTGTTGAATAAAAAAATGGGCGGCGCGCTCAGCGTAATTTACGTTTTTATCGTGTAAAAAAAATCCCCCTGTTACTATTATTTTGGCGTCATAGTGTTGGGCAAGATTTTTTGCCATTAGCATTCTTAGCAATGAACATTCTGGCCATCGACTGATTTCGGGAATCGTCGTGTGCGTTTGATAATAGCAAGCAAGTGGAAAAACATATCGACTAGATTGGTTTGAAAGGGAAGGGGGCACTTCTTCTTTCTGAGCATATTCCAGTGGGAACAGCAACAAATCTGCAACGTATGGCTGTGAAAATACCAAAACCCATCCAATGGCTACACCAAAGAAAATCCTTTCAAATTTGCTTCTTTTAAATACTCTACTTAAAATGGCAAATAAGCAAAGTATGAACGCGAATTTTAGTGGTGAAATAAGCACTAGGACGACGCTTTTGACTGTTATCATAACGAAAAAGCGAACAAATAATTGAATAAGCCAAGGATTTCTTCATAGTGACATATTTTTACTCTAAACTCGAACGTCATTTCATTTCCATTGTTTTGCTGTTGTTGACTGTGTGGGTTTTCGCCACACAAGCTCGAGCTGATGTGGTTAAAACCATTCAAAACGTGACGCCCTCTGTTGTTGCTATTGGTATCAAGACTCCAATCGAGTATCGTGGAAGTAAAGTACTCGGTACTGGCTTTGTTGTTGGAAATGGCAAATACGTTGTAACAAATTATCATGTGGTGTCTGAGCCTTTGGCTGTCGACGTGGTGCAAAACTATGTTGTGCTCTCTGGCACGGGCCAAGCAGTCAACGAATTTATTGCTGATGTGGTCGCCATTGACCCCGTACATGATATCGCTATTTTACAAGTAAATTCGGCGATGAATGGCTTGCATTTGGCAGCGGATACGACATTGGCAGTAGGAACGGATATCGCTTTTACCGGTTTTCCTATAGGCGCTATTTTAGGCTTATACCCCGCAACGCATAAAGGCAGTATAGCGGCCATTACACCAGATGCCATTCCTGCAAATAACGCCGATGTACTTACCTTAAGCTTATTAAAGCGTCTCGATGCGCCTGCACTCATTTACCAATTAGACGCAACGGCTTACCCCGGCAACTCCGGTAGTGCGGTATACCATCAACAAACTGGTGAGGTGATCGGTATCATTAACAAAGTATTGGTAAAAGATGCAAAAGAAAGCGCATTATCGAGTCCGACCGGTATCTCCTATGCTGTTCCCGTTAAACATATCAGGGCGCTTGCAAAGAAGCACGATTTAATAATCGAATAAATCTTATTTAAACACGCACTTTTGGTGTAAACAGCGGAAACTCTTTTTATGAAAATATTAGTGACAGGTGCAGCGGGATTTATTGGTGCTGCGACATCAAAACGCTTACTTTCGAGAGGCGATGAAGTAGTAGGTATTGATAATATTAATGATTACTACGATGTTAATTTGAAGCAAGCGCGATTAGACGACATTAATATGCATCCAGCGTCAGGTAATTTTACATTTTTAGAGTTAGCTGTCGAAGACCGTGTTGCTATGGAAAATTTATTTAAAGATCATGGCTTCGAGAGAGTAGTGCATTTGGCTGCACAGGCAGGTGTTAGATATTCCATAGAAAACCCCCATGCTTATGTCGATTCAAACATTGTGGGATTTATGAATGTATTGGAGGGCTGTCGTCACCACCACATTCAGCATTTAGTCTACGCTTCGTCAAGTTCGGTATATGGAATGAGTAAAATTATGCCGTTCAGTGAAGAGCACAATGTCGACCACCCAGTTAGCCTATATGCGGCTAGTAAAAAAGCCAATGAATTGATGGCGCATACCTACAGTCATCTATATGGTTTACCCACTACGGGATTGCGTTTTTTTACTGTCTATGGTCCATGGGGCAGACCCGATATGGCCCCATTTAAGTTTACCAAAGCTATTCTTAATGATGATCCCATAGATGTTTACAATTACGGCAATCATAGGCGAGATTTTACCTACATAGATGATATTGTTGAAGGTGTTGTTCGGTCTTTAGATACAGTGGCTACGATAAACAATCAATGGGATCCAAATGCACCTTCTGCTAGTACCAGTACCGCTCCTTACCGGGTCTACAACATTGGTGCGCAAACGCCTGTCAATTTGCTCGATTTTATAGAGGCTATTGAGCGTGCTGTTGGAAAAAAAGTGACAAAAAATATGCTGCCCATGCAGCCCGGAGACGTGCCTGATACCTACGCTGATGTGTCTGCATTGATGACCTCAACAGATTACCGCCCTCAAACCAAACTTGAAGATGGCATAAAGGCATTTGTTGATTGGTATAGGCAGTTTTATAAACTCTAAGCTTATGATTCATTTTGCTGACGATAACTGTTGAGCTTTACGGGTAAAAACTGTTTCACCGTTTCAAGACCGACTTGGTACAGCATCATTTTATCTTCTACGCTAGTGTCAAAGTCTATGGCTGAGGTGTTGCCTGAATCAATGACAATGGTTTGATGCCAAAAATTCGCATTCACATATTCTCTGGAGAGTGCATTCATAAATGTTCTAATAAGCATGTAAACCTGTTGAGGCAGAACAAAGCGTTTTTTTTGTCTTTCATTATCGGGGGTGAAATTGCTACGTAGACGAAAACAGATATTGGGTGTGCCATCGCCTCGCCAATCATTAAATAACGCGTCTTCTGACAATATCGCCCCATCTACCAAAAGATAGTGTTTAAATGTTTTGGAATTAAAAATGAGGGGGATAGACATAGAGCAACGAACTGCGTAAGACACTTTTACCTCGGGTGTGCTTGCTTTGCTGAAAACAACTGGACCACCCCCATTTAAATCGGTTGCTACAACGTGAAAATTGTAGTCGAGATCGGCAAAGGTTTTACCTTGCAGATGCGTTTCCATCCAATTTTCAAATTTGTTACCTGATGACAGACCGCCTGTATACAACAAACGCCATATTGAAAAATCTTTGAAATCTCGGAATTGCGTTTCTTGTGCTAGTTTCAACATTTCTTTGATACTCATACCATTGGCATAGAGAGAGGCAACAATGGCTCCTCCCGATATGCCTACGAGCGTATCGAACTCAATATCTAATTCTTCTAGCGCTTGCAGAATACCAACATGGGCAGAAAAACGAGTTCCCCCACCGGAGAATATTGGAACAATTTTTTGTTTGGTCATCGCACGGCTTTTACATACTTTTTACACTATGTTAATCAATAGCGTAGCATCACCATTCAGTCAATGTGAATCGTTTTTTCAGATTGTCTTGTACGATGCAGCAAGGTCACTGATTAGGCGCCTTAACCATATATGACCTGGGTCATGATGCAATAACGCACTCCACGCCATAGTAAGAGATATAGGGGGAATTTCAAAAGGAGGAGGAAGCACTGCCACCTTGGGATCGCCTCGTAAGGTAAGGGCAATGCGAGTCGGCAACGTGGCAATTAAGTGTTGGTTTTTTGCCAATTGCAAAGCTGCATGGTAGTGTCGAGTGAATACTCGTATATCACGTTGACGCCCCATTTCTATTAATTCCGCGTCAACCCAGCCTAACTTTTGTACTTCAGTAGGATCAATGCCAACGCCCACGCCAAAGCCGGTTTTACTTACCCAAACGTGCTGGGCACTTAGATAACTCTCTAAATCTAATGTGGTTGCAAGTGGATGCGATGCGCTCAGTACGCAAGAAAATGTATCATGCCACAGCGTTTTTTTGTGGAATGAAAGTGGCAAATCGTCAAAACGATTAATTGCCATGTCTACTCGGCCATGTTCAACATCGTGGAACGTCACATCGCTTGGAGTGATCAAGTCGAGAGTAATGTTAGGTGCTAATTTTGACAGTTGACCCACTAAAGCCAGTAATATCGTTGACTCCGCATAATCGCTAGTCATTATTCGAAACGTTCGACTGCTATGCTTTGGATCGAAGTCAACATTTGGCTGTATAGCTGTTTCTACTTGGCTAAGTATATCTCGAATGGTTGGCTGTAATTCTAAGGCTCTTTGAGTGGGAGTCATACCTTCGGATGTACGTACCATGAGTGGGTCGTTCAACAGATCACGCAACCTTTTAAGACCGTTACTCATGGCAGGCTGCGTAATACCAAGTTGATTCGCTGCTTTGGTTACACTGCCTTCTCTTAATAGAACATCAAGATAAACGAGTAAATTTAAGTCAACTTTAGCGATATTCATGTTTGTTTTAACCCACCTGAAAAGTCTTTCTAGTGTAACACTGAACATATTATTGGGTAATATGGTCAAGAGCAGAAACAGCTCTAGGCAAATATGGTCAATTTCAAAGTTAGGACTATACTTAAGTCAACTAATGAAAATACGACAGGTAAGTGATGAGCGGAATTTTAGACTCAGTCGATCAGCGCACTAAATTAGTGGGTGAAAATAGGCTAGAGTTATTGCTTTTTAAACTTGGTACACGTCATGTTTTTGCTATTAACGTGTTTAAAGTAAAGGAAGTAATCAACGTACCCAAAATGAACGAAATGCCAGGCTCGCATTCCCACTTACATGGCGTTACCGTTTATCGAGGCCTTTCAATTCCTATTATTGATTTGCGAAGCGCTATAAAACTTAAGCATGCTAAAGCCCTTGAACCTAAACAAGGCAATGTAATCATTACGGAATACAACCGGAGCGTTCAGGGGTTCTTAATCGCTGAGGTATTGAGTATCGTAAATACATCTTGGAAAGATATTCAGCCCCCTCCTAGTACTATTGGCAAAGACAACTATTTAACCGCTATCACTCAAATAGAAATCAATGATAAAAAAGAAATTGTTGAAATCATTGATGTAGAAAAAGTATTGGCAGAAATTGTTGATTACGATATTTCTATTTCCGAGGATGTATTGGAAAGCGACATCGTTGACCATTTGAAGGACAGAACAATACTAATTGTTGATGACTCTGCCACGGCAAGAAAGCAAATTAAAGATACCCTTGAGCAATTGGGCATCAATATTATTGAATGCTCAGATGGTCTGCAAGCATTGAATTTACTCAAGTCTTGGGCTGACGATGGCGTCGATGTGCTTAACAAAATCCTGATGATGTTCACCGATGCAGAAATGCCAGAAATGGATGGTTATCGCTTAACTGCCGAAGTGCGTGCTGATACGAGAATGAGTGATTTGTTTATTGCACTCAATACGTCATTAAGTGGAAGCTTTAATGAAGCGATGGTTGAAAAAGTAGGATGCAATGCCTTTATTTCCAAGTTTCAACCCGACGGCCTTGTACAGGTCGTGCAGAGACGAATGCGAGAAATACTACAATCTAAGTAATGATATCGATACAATACCAAATTTTCCCAATTAAAGGTGTATCAATGGGTTCATACGTAGGGTCGCGAATCACTAATATGTGCTTACTAAGTATGGCTTTATTAAGCACATTCTGTTTGGCAGAACATCAAAACAAGACCATTCCAAAAAACATAATCATGGTGGTGGGTGATGGAATGGGGCCAGCTTATACGACTGCGTATCGTTATTTCAGAGACCAAGATTTATCTAATGGTGTAGAACGAACTATTTTTGACGAGCTGTATGTAGGTAGCGCGTCGACCTATCCGGCACCCATTTCTGGATTAGTCACCGATTCTGCCGCTGGTGCGACAGCGTTAGCAAGTGGAGTAAAAACTTACAACGGTGCCGTCGCTGTCGACGTAAATAAAAAACCACTTAACACGGTGTTAAGAGAGGCGAAAAAGCTTGGAATGAAAACAGGTATAGTTGTAACGTCGCAGATTGTGCATGCAACGCCAGCTTCCTACGTCACACATAATGAAAGCCGCCGAAATTATAATCAAATAGCCGATAGTTTTTTTGATGATCGTGTCAATCATCAATTTTTGCTTGATGTTATGTTGGGCGGAGGGACCGACTATTTCAAGCGCTCAGATAGAGATCTGGTTGCAGAGTTTACCAAAAACGGTTTTAAATATGCCGACTCGTACGCCGCACTAAGCGCCTTGTCTAACAAGCCTCAATCTATTTTAGGCTTGTTTGCTCCCATAGCCTTGCCATGGGCTTTGGATGACGTAAATCCTCATCGATTGTCTTTTATGACAAAGCATGCGCTGAAACACCTAGAGAGTAACAAAGGGTTTTTCTTGCTAATAGAAGCAAGCATGATTGATTGGGCAGGGCATGCTAATGATATTGCAGGTGCAATGGCTGAAATGGATGATTTAGCAAGCACGATGAAATTACTGAAACGCTATGTGCAGTCAAATCCTGAAACTTTAGTGGTACTCACTGCTGATCACAGTACTGGCGGTATAACCTTGGGAGCAGGTGGTGATTATAGATGGGATCCTAAATGGTTAAGCGAGCTAAAATCATCACCAACAAATATATCAAGCGAGATGCAATCTTCAAGTAATCCGAGTCAATACCTTGAGTCACAATTAGGGTTTGCATTAAGTAACGATGAACATGTCGCACTGAGTCGCATTGCTGAAGACGCGGACCAACGAAAACGAGAAGCTGTAATTAAAAAGATCATCGATAAGCGAACGAATACCGGATGGACAACAGGCGGACATACCGGTATTGACGTCCCTATTTTTGCTTATGGCTCAGGGCATCATTTATTTGCAGGAAGCAAAGATAATACAGATATTGCAAAAACAATATTTTCATTGTTAGAACAAAAAAGATAAACAGTAACAATCTAGTCAGGCAAAGGATTTATTGATTCACAAAGGCATCGATGTCTTCGCCTGTTAAGCGTTGTATTTTTGTAAATACATACCACAAGGTGCCAATAAGCAATATAGTACTAGGAATGACAATGACAGGGTAACTTAACGCTGTCATTCGACCTAATTCTTCGGTGTAAGCGGAAGTACCCGGCTCGCTCTTTAGGATGGCTTTGGCTAAAACATAGTTCAAAACTGAAGAAACAAAGAAGGAGGCAGCCACCACGTAGGAACTATTTTTGAGTACATTTTGGAAAGACACTTCGTTTTGTTTATTTTCCAATGCAGTATTCAGTTTATGCCAGTTAATCAGTTGCTCATTCAGTATTAATACTTTTACCAAAGGCTTTTTTGAAAACTGCGTAATAATAACGGCTATGCCGATGATTGCAGGTATTGCTGCTTCTTTTATTGCCATATATTCGGCAGGCAGCTTAAGCAAACTGATCCCACCGGTAAGCAAAACACTTAATATACCCAAAATTGAAAAGGCATTAACTTTGCCCGATTGCTTCAAGTCCCACAGACCGTAAAACAGAGGGAAGACTAGCGCAGCAACCACCGACCAAACGGCACCAAGGTAGTCTTCGCTACTGCCATAGCTCATGATAACGACGGGAATAGCAATATTGAAAATAAGGTTGCCGAAAAACCCCGGCTGAGTTTTGTTTTGCTGTGCAGTATTTTTCATTTTACTTAAAGTCTAGTTCGGGTGATTAGGAGTTGATAACGAAGACAAAACTTTCTATTTGACACACAATTTTGCCGCGATTAAACCACTAATACAACCCATAATATGATATTCAAATGACACTTGATTTTGCAAAGGTAATAATCCCCATGCCATTGAGCCATACAAAATAGCAATAGCGACAGATACCAAGAGATAAATGAAACGTTTGGCTAGCCATCCTGCAAGCACAGAGAAACCGAAATAACCATAAACCAAACCGCTAGCGCCGATATGGAGAGCTGGCCGACCAACCACCCATACTGCTAAACCACTGCATACAATAATGATAAACGTTGATTTCCAGAACGTTGTTTTACCCCACTGATAGCAGGTCAACCCTAATATAATGAGAGCACCGATGTTCGCCAAAAAGTGTTCAGTGTTTCCATGTAGCCAAGGAGAGAAAATAATACCAAGTAACGTATCGGGGTCGCGAGGAATTAGCCCAAATTGATTCAACATACGAGATAGTAAGCTATTAATAACTTCTACTACTAAAAAGCTTGTGAAAAATAAAATTAACGGGCGGTGGTTTGACATAAATAAAAATCCCGCGTTATACGCGGGATTTGAAAGATGTTTACATTGAAAGCTATTTTCTACGTCTTATTTCTTAAAACGTGAACGAACACTTAAAAGAATTAGGCTACATGCTAGGAATGCAATTCCAGCAGGTGCAGGTACAGGACGTTGGCTTAGGCCGATAACAATGTTATCAAACTCAGCTGCAACACCAGTTGTGCTTAAAACCAAAGTGTCAAACTGCTCATTGAAATTAAAGAAAATATTCACATAAACATTTGAGTTTTCAGAATTCTGATTTCCGCTTTGTCCATTCAACTGGTCTAACAGCTCAGTACCAGTGATACGTGTTACTAACTCACCACCAGAAAAGAAAGAAAAGTTATTAAACGTATCTACAGAACCCCAATAAAACCCTAGGTAAGTAATACCTGTATCGTCATTGGCATCTAGCAAAACAGAATAGTCAAATGTGACTTGAGCTGTTCCACCTGAAGTTGCGTTAGTCACGTAACCGAAACAAGTCTCGTCGTTTAATGGTGCAGCTGCTACGCCTGGAACTGTACCAGCACGAACACCCAAGGTGTTGTTTATGTCGTCCGCTGGAGTAGGTGTAACTGCTACGCCCGGTAATGCGCCTGCACCAGAGTTAACTGAACAACGGTCGTCAAAACCCGCATCGTTAAATCCGGTTTCACCGACGACACCGTTTTGATCAAACGTTTCTATGAAAAAGCCATTTGTACCTTGAGCGTCAAATGGGTCGATAAACTGACTGGTTAATCCAGAACTGTCGCTGGCAGCAACACCGCCAAATGTAATTGTTGCTGCTGAAGCTGTGCCTACCAAAGCAGAAGCCCCGATTATCGCAGCGATTGCGAATTTGTTAAACTTGCTCATAGCAGTTTTCCTTGGTTGATTATAATTAGTTGCGATTTTACAAAGCATTAGTTGTGCCAACATGAAAAAGGTATTAAAAACAGTTGGATAAATGGGAAGTAAAAAATACAATTTTAAACATGTAAAAAAAACCGACACCTTTTACGTGTGCTTGCATATCTATCCTTAAATGATGTTTTAAATACCTCTTTAATTGTTAAAACAAGTATATGCGCCGCTTTATAATATGCTAATGCTATATTATTGAGTATGTTAAGTGGTACTGTGTTAAAAATTCCGACAGTAGTATTGTTCAAAACGGCAATAACTGAGAATGTAATATGAACAACGAGCCCAAAAAAATTGTCTTCTTCTGCGAATCTGTCACTTTGGCTCATGTTGCTAGGTGTCGCTTGTTAGCTGACGAGCTAGATAAAAAAGAATATGTCATTATTTTTTACTGTGATGACCACTTCAATCGTTTTTTTCCTCAAGCCAATTATCAAATTAAGCACTTAGACAGCACTGCACCCGATAAATTTATAGAGTGGAACTTAAAGTCTCAGCCTATTTGGCCAGCCAAACGGATACGCGAATACCTCAAACGAGATGAGTTTATCCTTACTGAGGAAAGTCCGGATTTAGTCATTGGTGATATGAGGCATACCTTACAGATTTCAGCAAAAAAGCAAAATATTCCTTACCTCAATATCATCAATGGATATTGGTGCTCAAGTCGAGATGTTGCCTTGCCTATTCCAGACGTTCCAGTTCGACGTGCCTTAGGGACGTATTTTTCACAGCTTTTATTTGATTTGTTAAAACCCATACTGATGCTTCCTCATACCGTTCCTTTTGCTCGTTTCAGACAACAATATTCTCTTCCTGCTATCAAGAAAGGATCCTTACCCCACATCTTTTGCGACAGTGACTATACCGCTTACCTAGACATACCTAGTCTAATTGATATGGATTTGTCTACTCCTAATAAACGTGCAGTTGGACCAGTACTCTGGTCACCCGATATTCATACGCCCGATTGGTGGGAAGCCATTCCAACTGACAAACCCATCATCTATATTAATCTTGGTAGTTCGGGAGACGCCAGCTTTTTACCTGCGCTAGTTGCAACCCTTGCAAAAAATCCGTACACCCTGATTGTCGGCACTGCTAGTGATAAAATTACGCTTCCTAAACACTATGATAATGTTTTTTCATCGCAGTTTGTTCCCGGTAACAAAGCGTGCGAAATTGCTGATATTTCCATTACTAACGGTGGTTCTCCAACCACGATGCAGGCACTGGCTAATGGCATATTCACTATTGGAGTTTGCTTTAATATTGACCAACTCGTAAATATGCAAACATTGAAATTGAAAGGTGTAGGAGAGTATTTTTATCCCTCCAAAAGCGAGTTACCGAAAATCGAGGCATGTTGTCGTGAAAAATTAAACAATAAGCCTGACTTATCATATTACGCGACTGAAATAAGCCAAAATAACCCTTATCAACATTTTAACACGCTAGTAGATGATATTTTGAAAACCTCCTTGTAAAGCATTTACAAAATGACGTGAGGAAGAAACCGACTTGAATCCTGAGTAATCGCCGTTTTATCTTCACGGATGGTAATGCCAGCAGGTTGATCGTCAACTAACCAACTGCCAATTAAAGTATGGTTGCCGCTAAACACGGGCAAAGCACAGCGCTGTTGGACCACAAAACCTTCATTGCCATACGGACCCTCTGAGAGGGTTATTTCGAGTTGGCTGTTTGCTTGTTGGTCACTATTGATAAGAGAAATATTCGCCCCTTCGCGTGAAAAAAGCGGTTTTTTTATCCATTCGCCAGACAGACCGGATAAGCCATTGTTCTCGTTAGGGCTGCTAAAATAAGTGGGTAACAAATTAGGATGGTTGGGAAACATTTCCCATAAAATGGCCAGCAAGCCTTTATTACTCAATAAGGTTTTCCAAAGCGGCTCTATCCAGTTAATAGAGTCTTTTACGGCCTCTTTTCCAAATTCCTCATCTAGCATAAACTCCCAAGGGTATAATTTAAAACAGTCTTGAATAACCAAGTCCTGTAAATCGGTAAATTCACCCTTTACAGACAGGCCAATGTCTTCCATAAAGATAAATTGTTCTTCTATACCGGCTTCTTTCGCACAATCCTGAAGGTACTGAACGGTTCCGCGGTCTTCTTCTGAATCTTTGCAGCAAGAAAAATGCAATCGGTGAATTTGATTCAGGTGGGCAATTTCTTTAAAGCGCGACACTAATTTTTCTTGCAAGCTATTGAATTGGTCTGCGGCTTTGGGTAAGGCATTTTTATCGACATTGTGCTCTAACCAAAGCCACTGCCAAAATCCTGCTTCATAAAGGGAAGTTGGCGTATCCGCATTGTTTTCCAATAACTTTGCACAAGAACGTCCGTCATAAACGAAATCAAGTCTTGAGTACAGGGAGGGGGCTTGCGCTTTCCAAGCGTCATAAATAGCTTGCCAAGCCCACTCAGGCACTGCCATTTTGATGAGATTTTGCTCGTCCTTTAGAATATATTCAACAGCGGCAAGACACATTTGATGGATCTCAGCGGTAGGTGCTTCCAAATCCTGTTCAATCTGTTTCAAGGTGAATTGGTAGTAGGCACTTTCGTCCCAGTAGGGCTCACCATGCATAGTATGAAATTTGAAGCCGTATTCTACTGCAAGGTGTTTCCAATCAGCGCGAGGCGGATGGGTAATGCGCAGCATTAACCGCCCCAGCTGCCTGAACGAGATGAACTACCCCAGCTTGATTTGGCTCTCACGCTTGAACCAAAACCACCGCGTTTCATGGTGCGAGTCACCGTAGGTTTAGGTTTGTAGACAGAAGGGTTAACACGATAAGAGCGTTTTCTAATGTCACCATCAAGTACGTGTCCGTCGGCCATAAACCACCGAGAACGATAGGGTGAATAACGAGAATAAGAAGTATACAGGGGTTGAGTGTAATAACGGCTTGGAGACAGTAAGCTGCTGACCATATACCCAGCCATAAAAGGGAAAAAGAAGCCGCCGCCGCTAGAACGTTGGCATTGATTGGGGCCAAATTCGTATTCACAATCGTATTCTGAATTAAACCTAGGCGCTGTTCGTGCAGCCTCATCTAGCGCATTTTGGTAAGCTGCGCGGCATTGACTCTCTCCAGTGGGGTTGTCGTCAATGCAATCTTCGATGGAGGTATAAATATCAGCTTGCGTGCTTGAATTACCGCAAGCCGATACTAACGCGGCAGACATACCCACGATCAATGGTTTGAGCAAAAACGTTTTCCGCATTTTTGATAAATTGATTGTTGTAGAGCGTTTTGTATTTGACTGAGCCATAAGGGTATCCTTAATAAGACATACAAGCCGCGTTCAATAAACCGACTGCAACTGATACCGAAGCAAGCATGACACCTGCCGACACTTCATTATTAGTGATACGTTCCGCAATTTTTGGCATGAATGTAAAGCGCAATAATGCAAAGGCTATGACTTGAGCAATAATGGCGACTAAGCCCCAAATCGCAAAATCAAGCAAATGCACAGAATTACTTGCTGCACTTCCCAGTGCAATAGCAAAGCCAATTAAGGCACCGCCAAAGCCGACCGCAGCAGAAGTGTTTTTTTCTTCTTTAACCAATTGCCATTCATCATGTGGAGTGACAAAGGCATACAGCACTTTAAACACAAATAAAAAAGCGATCGATATGACAAAATAAAGCGCAAAGTTGCCGAGTCCAGCAACCGAATGTAGTAAGGCGTCCATTATGTTTCCTTATTTAACCGTTAATTCTTATATCAGCAGGTTGTATGTCTATACCTGTGCTCAATACTAAACATCTATCTGCGTTATTGCCTACTATTTTTTCTTCACCTACCACCAACAACGATTCGGTTCTTTCATTGCTTAAAGGCCTTTCATAAAGCATCATGAATTGGTCGGTTTCGCTAATATCACCGTCTTCTTCATAGGTTTTTTCAGTCACGGCGACGGGAGGCGAAACGTCACCCACCGCCTCCCAGACTCGAGAATAAGTGGTTTCTCCCAATGAATAGTTTGATTGAGAAATCGTATTATTCAAACATTGCTCCCATTGGTTTTTATCGCCAATTGTTTTAGTTTCGTAAAAATACCAGAGCTTCACGTCAGTAATATGCGATTCTGTATCGCCACCGTCTAAAACAATTTGCAGATAGGCATCGTCATCGGTGTAAAACCGGAGTAGTTTGCCGCCTGAATCGAGGTGCGCTTCACCAACTGCTTGAATAAAATGGTGAGACGCTGGATTTTCAATCATTAACTCCGGCACCAAAAGTTTCAGTTTAAGGGTGTCTAATTCAAACGAGCCCCCTAAATACAGGCCCATTATTTGGGGCGTTTCAGGAAGCGCAGTTTCATTTTTTTTAAACCATTTTGAAAACATATTGTTTGCCTGAATTACTCTTTGAAATGTTGCCAGTTAATACCATGAACACGCTCATCAGCAATATAAAACACTTTGTCTCCCCCTTTTATAACAGAGCTGAGCTTAGGGTTAACAAGCATCTTTTGCACGTCGCCTTCCGGTGCAATACTAATAACGATGGCGTTGTAATCGCGTTTAAAGTGTAAAAATGCAGTTTCGAAAGTCAGCTCATCAATAAAGTCGGGTACAGTAAGCGAATACTGAGCTTGGCCATCGTCCACGCTAAGTAAATCATGATGTAAAATGCTTGATCCCGGATCGAATGCGGATTTAGCTAACATTTCTACCGCTACGCTAGGCGTGCATTCAATCTGCGGGCAATGCGTTTGCAACAATCCAACCAAACTATCGTCGTTAAAGTAAGCAACCTGATGAGCCTTGGGATTGCGTTTTGAGCAATACAAGGCGGTAGTCATAGTAACGTCGTCGTCGGGGTTATCGATAAGAATGGTTTTAGCAAAAGCAATAGAGGCGTTGTCCATATCTTGGTCGCTATTGAACGAACCCACCTTAACAAACTCAATTTGGTCGGGCATGGGGTTTTCAATATCGGCTTTTACACAAAGCACTATTTCGCTGTGTTCTTCGCTACTATCGCGCTCGCGAATGATCAAGTCGAGCAATTGAAGCGTTCTCTTTCCGTTCCAGCCAATAACTAGAATGTGATCGGTTAAATGAATGGGTTTCAAACCTTTTGCTCCTTTTTTCCATTGCAGACCTAGCCACGCCGCAAAATGCCCGATTACCCAAGCAAACAAACTCAGACCTACAGGTATGACATATAATGCGACAACCCACTTACCTGTTTGTGTTTGTGGAGAAAAATCGCCATAACCTACCGTTGATGCGGTGGTGATTAGCCAATAGACAAAGTTTTGTTGTTGAGTTAAGTCTGCTTCGCCCGCCCAGTGCAATAGCCAATAAGCAATAACGCCATAGAGCAGGGTTAAGGCTACTACGATGTACCAACTAATGGTAGTAAAGTAGCGCAGCATGACTTTTTTAATTTTAATCCATGGTGTCATAGCGCAAGACAGCTTAGGTTAAGAAAGGTTATCTTTGCAGATAACCTTTAGTTGATTCAATACTGTCAGAAGAAAAAGTTTACTTACCTAAGATTCTACTGAGTTCATCGTCTGCTGAGGCCTTTCCTCCACTAATACCAGCGGCGGCTAATCGTGACTCGAGGTCGCCACTCGACTCTGATTGTGCCAGTTCTTCTGCTGCTTCTAGCTCTGCGCCTTTTAGTTTTTGTCGCTCTTGAATTCGCGATAAAGACTCAGTGGCTGTTTTCATTTTGCTATTTGCACCCAAGTGCCTTGAGGACACTGCAACTTGCGCTTTTTGCACAGTTTCTGTTGCTTTTACCATATCGACTTGTTGTTCTAGGCGACGTAAGTTGGCTTTTGCTTGGTCAATATTGACTGCTAATTTTTTCTCAGAGCTACGAAATTGGTCCAAATAGCCTTGCTCACTTTCCACTTGAGCGCGCAAGTCCGCCACTTTTTGGGCGCAATCCAAAGCAAGTTGGCGATCCGTGTCTACGGCTTTACGAGCATGCGCTTCGTATTCCGTAATTGATTGATTCAATCCAGCAATTTTTTGCTCAGACAATTTGCATTTCGCTAAAATTTGCGTGCGAGCGTGATCAGACTTTCTCAATTCTTCTTTCGCTTCTCTGATTTCCTGTTCAAGAATACGGATGGCTTGACCGTCTACGACCGATTGCGCGGCTTCTGTCGCACCACCTTTTACTGCTGTTACTAATTTTTTCCACACAGACATAATCGTCTCCTATTATTCTTCAAGTGCCTTTAAATGCGCATCGTAAGCATCTAAAAAACCCACTACGTTTTGGAACAGGGTCGCTATTTCAATTTCTATACTTTCTTGTTTTGACTGAGAACTAAGCGAGCCAAACGCCACATAATATTCTTCGCCATCAATCATTGAAATGCCTACCGTTGATAGAGGAAACAACATGTGGGTTGATAAAATTTCTCTATCCAACGCGTTGCGATCTTTAACTTGATTAGCCGAGAATAAAATGGTTTCAACAATGATTTGTTCACCACTAATTGCAAGCCAAGCATCGATTCCGTCGCTATTCGCAATGAGCAAACAATCTAGCTCCTGCGTAACGACTACGTTTTCGCTATCTTTAAGCACATTGAAAAGCTGGGAAATGTCCCACGTCATAATTGTCTCCTTTGCATTAAACTCATTGGCTGTGTTGAAAACCTAAACTTTACCGCTTTCGAGTTCTTATAAGCAAGCTGCCTGATTACGATTAATAACGTTGTTCAACAAAGCACGTCCTGACTCAAAATACATTGAGCATGTAATTAGACTAGACCTAGGACTGAAAAAGGTCAATAATAAATTATATCGAAAAGTGTAATAAAATATGTTTTTGTGAATTATAAATTACAAGCGGGTGGTTTTATGTGGCGTGAGTCTGTATCGAGGTTGGTTAAATCGGAAATGTCAGCCAAGGGGGTAAAGTATCAAGATTTAAGCACTAGACTTGCCGCTTTAGGTGTACAGCAAAGCGCTGATAATTTGCGTAATAAAATTAATAAAGGTATTTTGGGGGCAGATTTATTACTTCAGATTTTGGTGAGCTTGAATGTGGCAAGTTTGCAAACACAGAAAGTGAAAGAAATTCTCGAAGACATAAAAAAAACGCGCCAATAAAAATTGACGCGTAAAATGAACATCCAAGAAAAACATACGATTTAAAAGTAGACCTATAGGATGAATTCTAGCAATGTTTGATAGGTATTAAATCGGGTTGGTGGGTATGTCCTTACATACGTACTTTAAAGCGTAATGGATAACATTAATCCAAGCACACGTCGCAAATAAGTAAAACACGTTATATGAAATTATCAGACTTTTATTTCGAACTTCCTACTCATTTAATTGCAAAATATCCAACTGAACAGAGGAGTGCGAGCCGCTTACTATCGTTAAATGGTTCTACAGGCGAAGTCGAGCACAAGCAATTTGTTGATGCATGCGAGCTTTTGGAAGAGGGTGATTTACTCGTTTTTAATAACACCAAAGTAATACCGGCGCGTATGTTGGGAAAGAAGGAAACGGGTGGGCAGGTAGAAGTACTGGTAGAGAGAATTACGGGAGAAATGACTTGTCTAGCCCATGTGCGCGCCAGTAAAGCACCTAAGCCGAATACGCTATTATTATTAGAAAATGCTGTCACAGTTAAAGTAACTGGTCGCAAAGAAGCGCTGTTTGAGCTTGAGTTTCAAGGTTCAAAGGGGGTGTTGGCGAGCTTGGAAGAACACGGCCATATGCCGTTGCCTCCATATATAGACCGTCCCGACAACGAGGCGGATAAGCAGCGCTATCAAACCGTATACAGTGAAAAGCCTGGCGCAGTTGCTGCCCCGACTGCTGGATTACATTTTGATGAAGCGATATTGGCTAAGCTAGCAAAAAAAGGCGTTAATACGGCTTTCCTCACCTTACATGTGGGCGCAGGTACCTTCCAGCCTGTACGAGTCGATGATATTACTACTCATAAAATGCACGCAGAGTTTGCTGATGTTTCACAGGAAGTGGTAGACAAGGTGTTAGCTACCAAGCGCGCAGGAAAGCGCGTTATTGCGGTAGGGACAACGTCGGTGCGCTCCTTGGAAACGGCTGCTAAAACCGCTGCAGAAGGTGCGGCCGATTCGCTTATCGAACCTTATTGCGATGACACCGATATTTTTATTTACCCCGGTTTCGAATTTAAAGTGGTAGACGCCATGTTTACTAATTTTCACTTACCTGAAAGTACGCTAATGATGCTTATTAGCGCTTTTGGCGGTTATGAAAACATAATGGGTGCTTATCAACAGGCAATAGAAAACGAATATCGTTTTTTTAGTTACGGCGACAGCATGTTTATTACCCGTGGCAAGTGATATACTCGCCGCCCAAATAACCTAAGCATGTAAAACTCTGTAAAAGCTATGCGATTTGAACTACAGAATACCGACGGCAAAGCCCGTCGAGGTAAACTCATTTTTGAACGAGGGGTGGTAGAAACCCCCGCATTTATGCCGGTGGGTACTTACGGAACGGTAAAAGGAATGACGCCTGAAAGTCTTGAGGAGACTGGGGCTCATATCTGTCTTGGGAATACTTTCCACTTAATGCTGCGCCCCGGTACCGGGATTATTCGTCAGCACGGCGACTTGCACGATTTTATGAACTGGCAGAAACCTATTCTTACGGATTCAGGTGGATTCCAAGTGTTTAGTTTGGGCGATTTACGGAAAATTACTGAAGAAGGTGTAACATTTCGGTCTCCCATCAATGGCGAAAAAATTCTGTTAACGCCAGAAAAATCAATGGATGTACAACGGGATTTAGGCTCTGATATTGTCATGATATTTGACGAGTGCACACCATACCCTGCTACGGAACAAGAAGCCCGTATATCAATGGAACTCTCGCTTCGCTGGGCAAAACGGAGTAAAGCGCATCATGGCGATAATCCCTCTGCTTTATTTGGCATCATCCAAGGTGGTATGTACGAGAACTTGAGAGATATCTCGTTAGCTGGGCTAGAAGACATAGGCTTTGATGGCTACGCCATTGGTGGTTTATCGGTGGGTGAGCCTAAAGACGACATGATCCGCATTATTGAGCACACCGCGCCAAATATTCCAGCAGACAAGCCGCGTTATTTAATGGGCGTGGGAAAACCGGAAGACATTGTTGAAGCGGTAAGGCGTGGTATTGATATGTTTGATTGCGTTATGCCAACGCGCAATGCACGAAATGGCCATTTATTTGTCACGGAAGGCGTAGTGAAAATTCGCAACGCAAAGCACAAAACTGATACAGGCCCATTAGACGATAAATGTGATTGTTACACTTGTAAAAACTATTCTCGGTCATATCTTCATCATCTTGATAAGTGCAACGAAATCTTAGGCGCGCAATTAAATACCATCCATAACCTTCGCTATTATCAGCGGGTGATGGAAGGTTTGAGACAAGCGATCGAGAGCAATACGCTCGACGCTTTTGTCGCTGAATTTTATGAACAAAAAGGGCTGCCGGTACCGGCGCTTTAACACAATAAGAAGATAGGGGACAAGCATGGACTTTTTTATATCGAACGCATACGCACAAACATCGGGCCAAGGTGGGGGTGGTTTGGAAATGCTCATCATGTTGGCAGTATTTGGTATTATTTTTTACTTCTTGTTGTATCGTCCACAATCAAAGCGAGTGAAAGAGCATAAAGCGCTTGTCAGCAGCTTGAGCAAAGGCGATGAAGTACTCACTTCGGGCGGCTTAGTCGGTAGAGTAACAAAAGTCAGTGAAGAAAAAGATTTTATCGAAATTTCGCTAAATGAAACCAACAATATTATCGTGCAAAAATCGGCTGTCTCTGCTGTGTTGCCCAAAGGTACGATGAAGTCTCTGTAAGCATTCTTGAAAGGAAAACCCGTGTTAAATCAATCATCAATAGGGAAAGTGCTTGCTGTCGTTATCGCAGTAGCTATGTGCGCATTGTATGCGCTTCCCAATTTGTACGGTGAAGATCACGCCATACAGATTTCTGCCAGCGGTAACGCTGAAATCACACAAGCGATAGTGAATAACGTTGAGCAAACCTTAGCTTCAAACAATATTCAGCCTAAGCGTATCGAATTCGAAAACGGCGCGGTGCTTATTCGAGTGTCAGATTCTGATACGCAATTAAAAGCCCGAGAAATCATCGATAAATCACTGGAAGACGATTTTGTTGTTGCCATGAACCTTGCACCTGATACGCCAGATTGGTTAGCAGGTTTAGGTGCAGCACCAATGAAACTAGGCTTAGATTTGCGAGGTGGTGTTCATTTCTTAATGGAAGTCGATATGAACTCGGCAGTCAGTAAATCGCTTGAAGATGCAGCGGGTAATTTTCGGACCTCGTTACGTGAAGAAAAATTACGCTATCGTACTATCAAACAAGGTGAAGGCTTCGTCGACATTACGTTTCGCGACCAAGATACCCTTGATTCCGCTAAGTTCTTTTTACGTAACCAAAATCGCGATCTTGAATACTCAGAAAGAGAGGGCTTGGTGCTACGCGCCAGCTTTTCAGAAACCAAATTAGCTGAAATTAAAGAATACGCAGTAAAACAAAACATTACCATCATTCGTAATCGAGTGAATCAACTGGGTGTCGCTGAGCCATTGGTGCAAAAACAAGGGGCTGATCGCATTGTTGTGCAGTTGCCAGGTATTCAAGACACAGCAAAAGCCAAGGAAATTCTAAATGCGACAGCGACGCTTGAATATCGAGAAGTTGATACTGAAAATGACGCGCAAGACGCATTGAGAGGGCGTGTGCCGGGTACTAGCGAATTATTTATGTACGAAGGGCGTCCAGTACTGCTAAAAAAACGCGAAATTGTACGCGGAAATCATATTATTGACGCCAACGCTGGAGTGGACCAATACGGGTTGCCGAAAGTGTCTATCTCTTTGGACTCTGAGGGCGGAGCAAAAATGTCGCGCTTCACAAAGCGCGCAGTAGGCCAACCCATGGCAGTCTTGTTTATTGAATACAAAGCCACAGATGAAAGAGATGAAAACGACAAGCTGATTTTTGAAGAAGAACGCAAAATTATCAGTGTCGCTAATATCGCTGGCGTGTTTGGCTCGAATTTCGAAACAACAGGCCTAGGCTCACCCAAAGAAGCACAAGACTTAGCGTTACTGCTTCGCGCCGGCGCTTTGATTGCGCCCATACAAATTGTTGAAGAACGCACTGTCGGTCCTAGCTTAGGGCAAGAAAATATCAATTTGGGTATGCAAGCCATCATGTGGGGCTTAGCTGCCGTATTACTGTTTATGCTTGTTTACTACAAAGCCTTTGGCTTGGTTGCTAATATCGCGCTTGTTGTAAACTTGGTTATGATTGTAGGTGTGATGTCGATGATTCCAGGTGCAACTCTAACGTTGCCGGGTATGGCGGGTATCGTACTTACGGTGGGTATGGCCGTTGATGCTAACGTACTTATTTTCGAGCGAATTCGAGAAGAGTTAGTCGATGGACGCAGTCCACAGCAAGCGATTCACCATGGTTATGACAGCGCATTTAGTACCATCTTAGATGCCAATATTACTACTTTCATTGCTGGATTAATTTTGTTTGCAGTAGGAACCGGCCCAATAAAAGGCTTCTCGATCACCCTTATGATTGGCATTGTAACGTCCATGTTTACTGCCATTTTGTTCACTCGCGTGTTGGTTAACGCTGTGTGGGGTGGGCGACGTGTTACGAAATTGGCTATTTAAGGCATTTCTGTTTAGGGCATAAGTATGCAATTATTAAAAGTAAAATCCGCCATCAACTTTATGAAACTAAGAGTAGTAATGATGGCGCTCTCTGGATTGTTAATTCTAGGGTCGGTGGTTTCATTAGCCATTAATCAACTTAATTTGGGTTTGGACTTTACTGGCGGTACGTTAATCCAAGTGGGTTACCAGCAATCTGCCGATTTGGAAAAAATCCGAGCGCAGATGAACGACAATAATTTCGCTGATGCGGTTGTACAAAATTTTGGCAATAGTCAAGATGTGCTAATTCGCTTAGCGCCCAGAAACGGGGTTAAAGCAGCGGAAATAGGCGACCAAGTGTTAGCAGCGTTACGCAGCGATGGCACTGAAGTCGATATGCAACGCATCGAGTTTGTTGGCCCTAATGTGGGTGATGAGCTTACTGAGCAAGGTGGCCTCGCGATGCTTGTCGCACTCATTTGCATTTTAATTTATGTGGCAATGCGTTTTGAATGGCGCTTTGCATTGGGGTCAGTCGCTGCGCTCGTGCATGATGTCATTCTCACTTTAGGGTTGTTTTCAATTTTCCAATTAGAGTTTGACTTAACCGTGTTGGCAGCTGTGTTGGCGGTAATAGGGTATTCATTGAACGATACCATTGTTGTTTCGGACCGCATTCGTGAGAATTTCAGGAAGATGAGAAAAGGCGAGCCGATTGAAATTGTAAATGAATCGCTCACGCAAACGCTAAATCGTACCTTAGTCACTTCGTTAACGACGGTCTTGGTGTTACTTGCACTGTTCTTTGTGGGTGGTCAATTAATTCACGGCTTTGCTACAGCTTTGTTATTCGGCGTAGTGGTAGGTACTTACTCATCTATCTATGTTGCAAGCTCAGTTGCGTTGGCATTGGGAATTAGTAAAGAAGATTTAATGCCGACTCAAGTAGAAAAAGAAGGCGAGGATTTAGAACCGCTAATTTAAAAAAGAGTTAGGCGAGCAGCGCAATGCAGCTCGCCCTTTCATTTAAGTAGCTGTAAGTGATTTTGCCCCTTAAGGTGTCATTGTTAGCATAACAGGGCAATGGTCAGAGCCCATGATATCGTTATAAATTTCGACGTCCTTTATCTTCTCTTTCAACGACTCAGAGGCAAGAAAATAGTCAATCCTCCAGCCTACATTCTTTGCTCGAGCACCTGCCCGATAGCTCCACCAAGAATATTTTACTTCATCTGGTTTTAAATAACGGAAGGTATCGATAAACCCCGCTTTCTTTAGGTTTTCTATGCCGTTTATTTCTTCTTGCATATACCCAGCGCTTTTATTGTAATTTGCTTTAGGCCTAGCAAGATCGATATCCGTATTGGCAACATTCAAATCGCCACAAACAACCACAGGTTTTTGTGTTTCAAGCGATTGAAGGTAAGAAAGAAAAGCTTCATCCCATGTTTGGCGGTAAGCCAAACGCTTTAATTCAGACCCCGAATTAGGCGTATAAACTGTGACCAAATAAAACGTGTCGTACTCAGCGGTGATCACGCGACCCTCTTGGTCGTGCTCATCGTGTCCAATGTCATAAGCAACATGTATTGGTGCTGTTTTCGTTAAAATGGCGGTGCCGCTGTAGCCCTTTTTTACTGCTGAATTGCTATAAATTGAATAGCCTTTAAGTTCAGCCAAAGCTTCAACAACCTGTTCATCTTGTGCTTTGGTTTCCTGCAAACAAAGTACGTCGGGGTTCATTAATGAAAGCGATGTGTAAAACTCTTTTTTAATTGCCGCACGAATGCCGTTCACGTTCCAAGAGACTAATTTCATACTGGCTGAACTCACTACAGTGATTTCAAGTGTTGCACGATGCCGCGGATCACTTTGGGACTACCCGCTACAATTTCACCTTTGTATAGAGGATCGTTGTTGCCTTTAAAGTCGGTCACTAAACCGCCAGCTTCACGAACCAACAGTTCCCCTGCGGCAATATCCCACGGTTTGATTCCGCGCTCATAGTAACCGTCGTAACGTCCAGCAGCAACATAAGCTAAGTCTAAGGCCGCACTGCCGCTGCGTCTAACATCGCCAGACGCCTTAAAAATAGAACTAAAAGCGGTGTTGTAGGCGTCAAATGCAGATTTATCGCGAAACGGAAAGGCTGTTGCTAATATGGTGCCCTGAAGTTCTTTTGGCTTTGAAGCGCGAATACGATAGCCATTTAACTGCGCACCAGATCCTCTACTTGCAGTAAATAATTCGCTACGAACGGGATCAAACACTAAGCCTTGCTCTATTTTACCCCTGTGTATAAGTGCAATGGAGATGCAGAAGTGGGGAATGCCTTTAACAAAATTCGTCGTGCCATCTATTGGGTCGATTATCCACGTAAATTCGGCGTTTTCACCTGTATTCCCAGATTCTTCACCAATAAAGGCATGGTCAGGGTAAGACTGTTTAATTTTATGAATAATGGCTTGTTCGGCATCTTTGTCAATTTGTGTAACGAAATCATTTTCGCCTTTTTTTTCTAGCGTTAATTCGTCGCGTGTTTCATAACCACGCATAATAATGTTGCCTGCCACGCGCGCAGCGCGCACCGCAATATTTAGCATCGGATGCATTTGTCTTACCCCAGTTGTCAAAGATCGAATGAAAAGCAAAAATTTCGCGCAGATAATACCAAAAAGCAAACTCACTCGCCAAACAAAATATCGACGCTAGTTTAAAAATCATCCTTTTAATGGTATTGTCAAAAAAAACGCGTTATGTGGTTTTTTTTGATTTTTTGAAAAGGAATTTTATGTTGTTTAGGCTTTTAAAATCTCTTCCGTTGTTCTTTATCTTATTTCCGCTTCTTGCACAATCAAATGCTCTAACTGTAGAAAGCTACGCTAAGTTACCACCAATTAGTCTATTTTCAATCGCACCAAGTGGGAAGAAGATTGCTTATCGAATCACTGACGGTGAGGTGGATTTTCTACAAGTCTATGATTTGGAAAAAGCGGAAAGGATTGGATTAATTGATATTTCAGACGTCGGACCCACATCCATCCAATTTATCGATGAGGAACGCGTTGTCCTTGTTTCCGAAGTCAATACTAGGCTGCAAGGATATCAAGGTCGGCACGATGTTAGCTATGCGGTTGTCTTTAATGTTTCGACAAAGAAAATTCATAAATTGCTAGAGCCTGGGCACGGAATTTCAATAGGTCAAACGGAGATATGATCGATTTTTTCATGGATGAACAAGGTCAGGTGATTGCCAGAGAGCGCTATGACAACGAGACAAATATTCATCGCGTTGAATCAAAAATAAATGGAGAGTGGGTTGAAATATTTAAAGAAGAGGTAGAAATAAGGACTCGCAGTTTTTCAGGGTTAACGCAAGACAGAAAAAAACTGGTGATGATAGCCCAAGACCCTTCTCACAGCAGGTGGGCATACTACACACTTAATTTAGCTGATGGTGAAATAAGCAAGCCCTTATTTAGTCATCCTGAAAAAGATGTTGAATTTGTAATCACTGATATCAATCGAGTGGTGCATGGAGTGCGTTATTCGGGGTTTGTACCTACTTATGAATTTTTTGACAGTAAACTCAACGCACGAATGCGCGGGTTGGAAAAAGTGCTTCCTAATAAGTCTCTTGTACTGGTGGACTACACTCTTAATTTTGAAGAAATGGTTTTCCTTATGGAAGGTGAAGCAAGTGCTGGCGATTACGTTTTGTATAAAGACGGAGTGATTCAAATGATCACGTCGTCTCGTAGCCATATAGCGCCAGATCAAGTTAATAAGGTAATAGCCTATGAATATAAAGCCCGAGACGGCATGGTTATTCCTTCTTTATTAACGCTCCCAAATAAAGTAAAACCGAAAAACCTACCCGCTATTATGTTTCCACACGGTGGCCCAGAAAGCTATGACACAATGGGCTTTAACTATTTTGCACAGTTTTTTGCTAATCAAGGATATGCCGTCATCCAACCTCAATTTCGCGGTTCTACGGGATTTGGAACAGAACACCTTTTGGCTGGTAGAGGACAGTGGGGTAAAAAAATGCAAGACGACCTGACTGACGCACTCAATGATCTAACCTCTCGTGGCGTTGTTGACGCAAACAATGTTTGCATCGTTGGTTTAAGTTATGGTGGTTATGCGGCCATGGCGGGTGCGACTTTCACGCGCGACTTGTATAAATGTGCTGTATCTATTAACGGAGTCCCAGACATCAAACGTATTCTAAAAACGGCACGTCGTAATTTTGGTAAAGAACATTGGGTGGTGAGCTATTGGGATAAGGTGATAAACGCTGAAGGCTTGGGTGATGACTTTATCGAGTCAATATCCCCAATCAACCACGTTAAATCTGTTTCAATACCAATATTGCTTATCCATGGTGAGCGAGACAAAGTCGTTAACATTCGACAATCCAAAAGCATGTACAAAAAATTGAAGAGTGCTAAAAAAGACGTGACTTATTTAAGGTTACCCAAAGGTAATCATCACTTGAGTAGTGCTGAAGATAGAATGGAGGTAATGAAAGCGGTAGACAGTTTTTTGCAAGCACAGCTCCATTGATGTTGGACTTCACAAAAAGTGACGCGCTCCTATGAGTTTCCTCAAAGCAGAATTATAAGTTTGATGAGGTGGCATATAGCTTTGCTATAAGTGCTATTATATCGAGTCTTATAACTAATCGACGAACATAAACCATTACCATGCTTGAAAACATACGAATTGTGCTAGTGAATACTTCACATACTGGAAATATTGGCTCTGCTGCTCGAGCAATGAAAACGATGGGGCTAACATCGTTGTATTTAGTCGACCCGATTTCAGCGCCAGATGGAAAAGCCAGTGCACTGGCAGCAGGTGCGTCGGATGTGTTGGCTAATGCCAAGATTGTTTCTAGTCTGTCAGATGCCATTCGTGATTGTGGTCTTGTTATTGGCACGACGATGCGGACTCGAGGTAACGCGTGGTCAACACTTGAACCGAGAGAAAGTGGTTTAAAATTAACTCAAGAAGTGAAAAACTTTCCTGTTGCCTTGGTTTTCGGAAGAGAAAACAATGGACTGAGCAACGATGAGCTTCACCAGTGTCATTACAATGCAGCGATACCAGCTAATCCAGATTACAGCAGTTTAAATTTGGCCGCCGCGGTGCAAACCTTCTGTTATGAGATTCGTATGGCCTATTTACAACAATCTGGGTATAACCCCAATGATTCTTCAAGCGTGGAAAACGATTATCCGCTCGTTGATGATCTAGAGCGCTTTTACGAGCACCTCGAAAAAACCTTACAGAAAACGGAATTTATTGTGCCGAATCATCCCGGTATGGTAATGCATAAACTTAAGCGTTTGTTTAACCGAGCCCGTCCTGAATCCTTAGAGCTTAATATTTTAAGAGGAATATTGAGCTCCATTGATAAAAAGATACCTTAGCAAGCATTTTTATACTCAACTTGTTTAATTTAATGTTAAAAACTTGATCTGGCTTATTTTTTGAACCACACTTTCGCACATAAAGAAAAGACATTTGAAATTTAAGTCACACAGGGTGGGTCTTAAATAAAAAAGCAGTACACCTAGTCAAGTGAATTATCCGATACTGAAAGGTCTCAAGTGATGGAAATGCTAAACAAACTCAAGCGAAGTTGGATAAAGCGAAAGTTCAAGAAAAACAATTTAGGAATTATTAAATCTGTATCGAAAGATACGTTCCACGGTATTATTGATGTACTGCATAGCCGGGGCTGGGAAGTATCATTCGATTATTTTGGTCCTGACGGTTGGGATGAAAAAGGAAGTTGTAAAGTGCGTAAGGGAGTGAGCGTGCTGGATTTTTCATGGTCTAGTGACAACAAAGGTTGCATAGTCGGTATGAATAGAATTGTCGCAGGATTGGCCAACGAGTTTGAGTTAGTGAAACGAGACCAACCATACTGATTTGTTGTTGTTGAAATACCTGACTAAACTACTTGGTTAAATACTTGACTAAATTAGTAGGAATTGTACACTCCTGTGTCATCCTTACTACTTATTTTACGTCTTGTAAATCGTATGAAACTGACTTCGAAAGGGCGGTACGCTGTTACCGCAATGCTAGATGTAGCATTACATAGCCAAAAAGGACCTGTGTCTCTCTCCGATATTTCGTCTCGTCAGGAGATATCTCTCAGTTATCTTGAGCAATTATTCTCTCGCTTACGCAAACAAAAGCTCGTAGAGAGTGTGCGTGGACCAGGAGGCGGGTACACCTTAGGCAAAGTCGCCAACGCTATTTCGATTGGTGATATTATTCAAGCCGTTGACGAATCGGTAGATGCAACGCGATGCCAAGGTAATGCTAATTGCCAAAAAGGCGAGCGTTGCTTAACACATTCATTGTGGCAAGACCTCAGCGATCGAATTGCAGATTTTCTTAACGGAATTAGCTTAGGCGAACTAGTTCAAAGTTACGATGTTAAAACAGTAGCTGGTAGACAAGATAAAAATGTCGCTAGAATGCTCAGTATCGAGGTCGACCTGCAATGCTAGGCCTCTTAGGTTAACGTCGTTATGCAAAAGCCTATTTTCTTAGATTACGCGTCTACTACCCCCGTCGATCCTGACGTTGCTGAGGCTATGATCCAATGCTTAACCATCGAGGGGAATTTCGCTAATCCCGCTTCTCGCTCCCATCAGTTGGGTTGGTTGGCGGAAGAGGCCGTAGATATTGCTCGTCATCAGGTTGCCGATTTGTTTAATGCTGATGCAAGAGAAATCGTGTTCACGTCTGGCGCGACAGAATCCAACAACTTAGCTATAAAGGGAGTACTTGCCGCAAACCCTGACAAAGGCAAGCATGTTATTACCGTAGCGACAGAACACAAAGCCGTGTTAGATGTGTTCGAACATATGAAAACGCTAGGGTACCGCGTGTCCATGTTAAAGCCTCAAGAAAATGGCTTACTGGATATCGATTTACTCAAATCATCTATTCAAGAAGACACCGCTTTAGTCAGCGTAATGTTTGTTAACAATGAAACTGGCGTGATCCAAAATATTGCTGAAATCGGTGAACTGTGCCGAAGTCGTCATATTTTGTTTCATACTGATGCAGTGCAAGCCGTGGGTAAATTGCCGATTGATGTGTCCACTTTGCCCGTTGATTTAATGTCGTTTTCGGCACATAAAATTTACGGACCCAAGGGAATAGGGGGGTTGTTTGTTCGTCGTCGACCCCGTGTGGCTTTACACGCTCAAATGCACGGGGGCGCTCATGAACGAGGTTTTCGTTCAGGTACATTAGCGACGCATCAAATTGTAGGTATGGGTAAAGCCTTTGAAATGGCATCAGAACGCTTACATACCGATAGTCAACATTGTAAGGTTTTACGTGACACTTTATGGGATGGACTTCGAGATCTTCCCAATATAAGATCAAATACGTATTTTAAGCGTGCCGTTGCGAATATTCTCAATGTAAGTTTAGGTACCCTAGACAGCCAGCTTTTTTTACCTGCGTTATCACCGCTTGCGGTATCTTCTGGCTCGGCTTGCACCTCTGCAACGATGACACCCAGTCATGTACTTACTTCAATGGGTATTAGCCATGACCATGCCCACAGTGCAATTAGGCTTTCTGTAGGCCGTTATACAACAAAGCAAGATATAGACTTGGCAATACAAAAAATAAGGGAAGTGGTGTTAGCATTAAGTCGAGCTGACACATCGACCGATCTACAAAGCTAGCAATCGCGTAAGAATACTTGAGTAAATTACTCGGGAATATTATACTGCGCGCCACTTTTATGGTGGTGCTGTTTTTCTAAACTAATTGTATTCTAAACTAATTGATCAATATAAATAGGCTCATATCATGACTGAACAAATCGAAAGTGCTTTATCCAAACAGTATGAAGCGGGTTTCGTATCAGACATCGAATCGGAAACCTTTGAAGAGGGTTTAAACGAAGACATTATCAAACGCATCTCGGCAATGAAAAACGAGCCACAATGGATGTTAGATTGGCGTTTAAAAGCGTATGAAACGTTTTTACAGATGGACGCTCCAGATTGGGCCCATCTACAGTACCCGGAAATTGATTTTCAAAAAATATCCTATTATTCAGCGCCGAAGAGTATGGCTGATAAGCCGAAGTCACTCGATGAGGTCGATCCTGAATTATTACGCACCTATGAAAAACTAGGCATTCCATTGCATGAGCAGGAAATGCTTGCTGGAGTTGCTGTAGATGCTGTGTTCGACTCTGTTTCTGTTGTCACAACTTTTCGTGATAAATTAGAAAAAGCAGGCGTTATCTTTTGTCCTATTTCAGAAGCAGTTCACAAATATCCTGAACTGGTTAAAAAATACATCGGCTCTGTTGTTCCCCGTACTGACAATTATTTTGCTGCACTCAATAGTGCCGTTTTTACTGACGGTTCGTTTGTTTATATTCCAAAAGGCGTTCGGTGTCCAATGGAATTGTCTACCTATTTTAGAATAAACGAACAAAATACGGGGCAGTTTGAGCGTACTCTGATCATTGCTGAAGAGGGTAGCCACGTTAGTTATCTTGAGGGTTGTACTGCTCCACAGCGCGACGAAAATCAGTTACACGCTGCGGTGGTTGAATTGGTCGCAATGGACAACGCAAAAATAAAATATTCAACTGTTCAAAACTGGTACCCCGGTGATGAACAAGGGCGTGGCGGCATTTATAATTTTGTGACTAAGCGTGGTATTTGTCATACCAATGCTCATATTTCGTGGACGCAAGTGGAAACAGGCTCTGCCATTACATGGAAATATCCCAGTTGTGTATTGAAAGGCGATAATTCCGTGGGTGAGTTTTACTCTGTAGCCTTAACGCGTGGTGCGCAACAAGCTGATACCGGCACGAAGATGATCCACTTGGGT
Organism: uncultured Alteromonas sp.; assembly: GCA_964429915.1. Classification (GTDB taxonomy): domain Bacteria; phylum Pseudomonadota; class Gammaproteobacteria; order Enterobacterales; family Alteromonadaceae; genus Alteromonas_F. The sequence continues at coordinate 54,901 of CAYSDZ010000003.1, read as the reverse complement.
AAAAATACGCGTTCTACCATTATTTCGAAAGGGATATCGGCCAGAAATAGTAATAATGCATATCGAGGTTTAGTCAGCATGGGGCCCAAAGCCGAGCATGCTAGGAATTTTACGCAGTGCGATTCGTTATTGATTGGCGATAAATGCGGTGCGCATACGTTTCCTTATATAGAGAGTCGAAACCCGAGTGCCATTGTTGAGCATGAGGCAACTACGTCAAAAGTCAGTGACGAGCAAATGTTCCTTTGTCAACAAAGGGGCTTAGATCCTGAAAAAGCGGTTTCGATGATAGTCAATGGCTTTTGTAAAGAAGTATTTAAAGAGTTACCAATGGAATTTGCTGTTGAAGCCGGCAAGTTGCTTGAAATCAGTCTTGAAGGTTCAGTGGGGTAAACATGCTTTCAATTAATAATTTAACCGCCAAAGTAGAAGATAAAACCATTTTAAAGGGCTTGAATCTTGAGGTTAAACCGGGCGAAGTTCACGCCATTATGGGTCCCAATGGAGCCGGTAAATCAACCTTAGGCTACGTGCTTTCTGGCCGTGAAGGCTATGAAGTTGAAGGAGGCTCTGCTGAGTTAAATAATGCTGATTTATTAGATATGGACATCGAAGAACGGGCAAGAAAAGGGTTGTTTCTTGCCTTTCAGTATCCCGTTGAAATTCCAGGCGTAAGTAACATGGAATTTATGAAAGAATCAGTCAATGCGGTGCGGGAACAGCGAGGTGAAGCAGTACTTTCAGCGGCTGAATTTTTAAAAGTCGCTAAAGAAGCATGCAAACAAGTGCAGTTACCTCTCGATTTTTTGAAAAGAGGGGTGAACGAAGGGTTTTCTGGCGGAGAGAAAAAACGCAACGAAATTATGCAGATGATACTGTTGAAGCCAACGCTGTGTATCTTGGATGAGTCTGATTCTGGTCTCGATGTTGATGCCCTACAAGTTGTAGCCAACGGCGTAAATAGCCAACGTTCACCAGAGCGAAGCTTTATCGTTGTGACTCACTACCAAAGATTACTCGATTATATCAAACCCGATTTCGTGCATATTTTAGCGGACGGAAAAATTGTAAAAAGCGGCGATGCATCACTTGCACTGGAAGTTGAAAAGTCTGGCTACGCATTTTTAGGCAAGCAATACCAAGGAGAGCAGGCATGAGCCAATGGCTAGACCAAGTCATTGCCCACGCAGAAAAGACAGGTGCACCGGTAGCATGGCAGGAAACTAAGCACACAGCTTCTCTAAACGCGTTAAAACAACATAACTGGCCAACGCGAAAATCAGAGAGTTGGCGCTTTACATCGTTGTTGCCGGTAGAGACCCGTGACTTTGTAATGAATAAGACTGCTGACCTTAACTCTGTCTCTGACTCGGTTTCAGCCATTGCTGGTTTAGATGCGATTGATATAGAGTTTGTTAATGGCCAATTGCTCACTGACTTAAATCAGCTATCTCTCCCAGACGGTGTTAGCATTTGCGGTTTTAGTAACGCTACTGATGACTCACAAAAAGCGTTTAACACTATTAAGCCCGAAAAACATTTATTCGGCTTGGTTAATGATACAGTCATTGACTCAGGCATTATTGTGTCGATTGCTAACAATGTTGAGTTTGCCACGCCAATAAGATTTGTTCATCACGTTACGGAAAATAGCGAAAACCATTCTCGCATTTTGGTTAACGTGGGTGAAAACGCCAAAGTGACGATTATCGAGCACGGCGAAGGCTCGGCATCAAGCGTGAATACTTCCTTTGCTGAGTATGATGTAAAGGCCAGTGCTTATTTACAGCACTATCGATTCGCCTTGTTTAGTGGTCAAGCCATTCATGCAGGGGGTAGTCATTTCCGTTTGGCTGAGCATGCCAAAGTTGAAAGCACAGTCGTTGGATTTGGTTCTGCCTTATCACGCTTAGATATGGATGTAATTTACACCGGTGAGCAAGCGAATGCGTTTATTAATGCTATGTATTTATTAGCCGAGGGTGAAAATTTCGATTTGCAGACCACAATTGAACACGCTGTGCCCAATTGCACCACCACCGAAAATGTAAGAGGTATCGTGGGTGACAGGGCAAAAGCTAATTTCAATGGACGCATTCATATTCATCGCGACGCACAAAAAACGCTGGCTGAGTTAAATAACCGAAATTTACTGTTATCAAGACGTGGCCAAATAAACACCAAGCCTGAGTTAGAAATATATGCTGACGACGTAAAGTGCGCACACGGTGCCACTGTCGCAGAAATCGAAGAAAAAGCCCTGTATTATCTACTCAGCCGTGGCATTAAGCGTTCTCAAGCGCTAATCATGCTAAATTTCGGTTTTATTCAAGAGTTGATCAATGATATTGAACTCTCTGCCATTAACCTATGGCTAACTGATGTATTGCGTGAGCGTTTCTCTCTTATGGAGGTGAAATGAGTTTCGATGTTCAGACATTGCGTGAGCAATTTCCCATTCTATCTAAACAGATTGATGGGAAACCGTTAGTTTACTTAGACAACGGCGCGACAACGCAAAAACCCCAGGCTGTGATTGATGCGCTTGTTCATTTTTACACTGAATGTAACGCCAATGTACATCGTGGCGCACATGCACTGTCTGATGAGTCTACAAGGCGTTATGAAGCAGCCAGAGACACTGTTAAAACCTTTATTAATGCCAAGTGTCGTGAAGAAGTCATTTGGACAGCCGGTACGACCGAAGCGATAAATTTAGTGGCCAACGGTTTAGCGCAGCGCATGGATCCTGACGATGAAGTAATAGTTACAGAGTTAGAGCATCATGCTAATTTGGTGACTTGGCAACAGGCGTGTAAAAAAGTGGGTGCAAAATTAAAAATTGCTCCTATCAATGCACACGGCGAAGTGGATATTGAAGGTTTTAAAGCACAACTATCAGAAAGAACTCGCTTGGTCGCTTTTCCGCACGTATCTAACGCATTGGGAACGATTAATCCAATAAAACAACTCACTGAGATTGCAAAAACAACGGGCGCATGGGTGTTGGTTGACGGAGCACAAGGCATTGCCCACGGTGATGTTGACGTTCAAGCGATAGGTTGTGATTTTTACGCGTTTTCAGGTCATAAAATTTTTGCTCCCACTGGCGTTGGTGTATTGTGGGGACGACTTGAAGTGTTGAATAAGTGGCCTGTCTGGCAAGTTGGCGGAGAAATGATAAGTGACGTCGATTACCAAACTGCCACATGGGGAGAGCTTCCCAATCGACTTGAAGCTGGCACACCCAACATTGCTGGCGTGATTGGCTTAGGGGCGGCCATACAGTGGTTGATGCAACAGGATATGGCAGCACTCAAAGCGCATGAACAAGCGTTAATTGATTATGCGATGAAAAAAGGGGAAGCCTTTGAAGGCATGACGCTTATCGGAACAGCAAAAGAGAAAATTGGTGTCATGAGCTTTTTGCTTGATGGCGCTCATTCTGCTGACGTGGGATTTATTTTAGATCGTCAAGGCATCGCGATCAGAACAGGCGATAACTGTGCACAACCTTTAATGAAGCGCTTAGGGATTAACGGTACAGCAAGAGCATCATTTTCAATTTATAACACCTTTGAAGAAGTTGATGCCTTATTTAATGCGCTCAAAAAAGCGCAAACCATGTTAGCTTAACGATTTTTGAGGTAGAGATGACAGTAGAAACCTTTGTTCCTAACGATAAATTAGTGACTTTATCGGCCAGTGCGATTAAGCACTTCGAAGGCAAACTTAAACATCACCCTGGCGAGTTTATTCGCTTGTCTACTAAAGTTAGCGGATGTACGGGCTATGCTTATGTACTCGACCGCGTGCCTCAGCCGAAAGACAGTGACGAACTTATTCAATTCTCTGATACCTTGACACTTGCCATCGCCAAAGATGCACAAGAGTTAGTGCGAAATACAGAAATCGATTATGTTTTAGAAGGCGTGAATGGTGTCATCAAATACCGCAATCCCAATGTGGTAGATGAATGTGGTTGTGGCGAGAGCTTTAACGTAGGTTAATGGCAACTATGCAGAAAATGGTCACCATGCAGCGCGAATGTTTGGCGCGACGCGTTCCCACTGGCGACAAGCACATTATTCCCGAGGGTGAATTTGTAACCTTAACGCAAGACTTAGGCGGGAACTTTACTGTTACTTATAAAGGTAACATGTTGCGTATTGACGGAACCGATGCAGATGCTATCGGCAGAGAGCCATTAACACTGCATTTTGAAGCGCCAACAGACGGTACGATAAGCGAAAACCAAGTATGGGACGCACTGGAAACGGTGTACGACCCAGAGATCCCCATCAATTTGGTCTCTTTAGGGCTTATTTACTCGCTTGCCATAGATGAGTCGTCAGGCATAGTAACAATAGACATGACGTTGACTGCGCCCGGATGCGGCATGGGCCCTGTCTTGGTCGGCGATGTAGAGTATCGAGTGGGTCTTGTACCCAATGTAAAACAAGTCGTCGTCGATCTTGTATTCGATCCACCTTGGTCGCGCGATAAAATGAGCGAAGAGGCGCAGTTAGAAGCAGGCCTTTTCTTTTAATTTATTGACACAGTAGTCTAAAGAGCAGTTTACATGGCATTACCCAGTAGTAACGATATCATCGACGATCTCAGTTTTTTTGACGATTGGGAGCAGCGATACGAGTACATTATCGATTTAGGAAAGCAACTACCTCGCTTATCCGAAGAACAAAAGACGAATGAACGACGGGTAAAAGGATGCCAAAGTAGCGTTTGGTTAGTGGTTAGTCAAAATGGAGACGCCTTGCATTTTGACGTAGACAGCGATGCGATTATTGTGCAAGGTTTATTAGCGTTAGTGCTTGCCGCTTATCAAGAAAAATCGGCACAAGCGATTCTTGACTTTGATATTGATGCCTATTTTACCCAGCTAGATTTAGAGCGGCACATTACGCCAACACGCGGCAATGGTTTAAGAGCAATCGTAAGCAAAATCAAACAAGCGGCTGAATCGGCATGCTAAACGTCTCCTGTCGTCGGTTGCAGTGTTTACCAACCACAAACACTGTCCCACTTTTCTAGTAACGCACCACTTTCGTCAATTAAGTGATAATGTGAATGCTGAGCCGCAGTCGCGCAAGCATGGATGGGTAAAATTCGAAGCAGTGTGCCGTAGCCAAACTCGTTTGCATCAATGGCTTTGTTTTCTCTGTGGCAAATAATGCCATGCTCTTGATTCGTACATTTTACGTACCAGCCTTCTAATAACTTACCGTTTACATCGCAAACTAAACCATAGCCGCAATTGAGCTTATGGTCTGCCGTGCCTTGGTCGCGAGAAAGAGCCATCCATCCTGCATCAATCAGCACCCAATTTTTATCAGTTTGATGACCAATAACACAAGTAAGCACAGACAGTGAAATGTCACTTAATGCGCAAACGCCTAAACCTGCCATTACGCAATCAAAAGTGGCATAGACGCCGGCTCTAAGCTCATTAATACCGACATGCTGAATGCCTGATAAAGCGGTAGGGGTTGAGCCTGCTGATATAAGCTCACAATCTACACTGTGTTGTTTTAGATTTTGAGCGGCTAAGGTGATTTGTTCGCATTCAGCGTGTGCAATCTGTTTACGGTGACTCACAGAAAAACAGTCATAGGACGCGCCTGCATGTGTCATGAGGCCACGAAAATGAATATTTTTCGCATGGCTTAGCGCTTGTGCGCATTGTATTAAGTCTACAGACTGAGGGGGCAGCCCAGCTCGATGACCATCACTGTCAACTTCTAGTACAACATTTAGTGTCGCGCCTATTGTTGAGCAAAATACAATAAGCGCTTTAACCGCTTCAATACTATCTACGGTTACCGTGAACTTTTCGGCTAAACGTAGCACTTCTAAGGCAGATTGGAATTTATTTGGCGTAATACCTACCGCATACAAAATATCGTAATAACCATTTTGCGCGAAGTACCGAGCTTCCGCCATTGTTGAAACAGTAATGGGCGACTTGTTTGGAGCATAAACCTGTGCGGCGGCAAGCGACTTAAGCGTCTTTACATGAGGCCGAAACGCCAAGTTTTGTTCTTCGGCTACCTGTCTCATTCTCACGCAATTCTGCATGAATGTAGTCTTATCAATAACAACGCAGGGGGTGGTTATCGTATGAATGGTATTTTGCATTTTGACAAACTTTTTTGACTGTTTAGCAATTGAAGCTAAACTTTAACATGGCTTGCGTAAGCGTTAAAATATTGAAATTAGGTCCATTGTGATTTTTTTAGGGGTAAAGCGTTCTGTGATTAAAACCATAAAAACCCCAGTTATATTGATTGCCGCCTGCGCCATTTGCTGTGTCAGTTTGTTTTCTTTTATTATCTCTCTTCACCAGCATGAAAGTCTCTACCAAGAGTTTGTTAGCCAAGATTTGGATGGCGTATCCGACAACCTCGCCAGTGATTTAGTTTCGATGTTAGCCAATGACGCAATGGATTTTGAAGTGGCTACCATGTTGTTGCATTTAGAACGGTATGATCATGTGAAATTTGCAACTGTTTTTGATGCAAACGAATCGATAATCAGCCGGTACCAAGGTAAATCGAAGGCTTCTCAAGACGCCTTATCTTCGCAGCCCTTAAGCTATTTTCTATCCCGCTATCAGGCCGGTATGACCTTAGACAAACAGACTCTAGTTATGCTTAAAATAATAGGTGATGCTCGCTTACCCCAAGGGTATTTACTGATGGTCACGGACTTAGCTGTGCCGTTAGCCGAAAGTAAACAAAAAATGATAGAAAATATCATTATGCCAATCGGCTTCACTATTTTATTAGCTATTCTGAGTATTTATTTACTGTTAAGCAAACTGTTAGCTCCATTAACTAAGTTGGCTTTTTTCGCCAACGATGTAAGGAAAACACAAAATTATAAGCTACGCCCAGAAAAGGTGGGATTGTTTGAGATAGCGAAACTGAGTAAAAACATCGATGCAATGATGGCTACACTTGATGAACAAATGGTAAAAAATGTCGATTACACACGCCAGCTTATTGAGCAACAAAAGGCAATGGAGCGTTTAGCGAATTTCGATAGCTTGACTGGGTTACCCAATAGGCAGTTTTTTGTGGAGACGCTTCGGCTTGAGCTTTGCAGAGCAAAAAGAGAAAAATCAGATGTTGCTATCCTGTTCTTCGATTTGGATGGGTTTAAAGACGTTAACGACTCATTCGGACATGACATTGGAGATAAATTACTGGTTAAAATCGGCCAGAAAGTAAAATCCTACATTCGAGAAGGTGACGTATTGTCTCGGCTCGGTGGCGATGAGTTTTTGGTTTTACTGCACAATAATCCCAACGAGTATGTTATGGCAAATATTGCCGACCGCATTATTTCTGGCATTAGTGAAACAATAGAAATAGACGGTTGGCAAATGAATGTGGGCGTAAGTATGGGAATCGCCCGAGCCAGTCAGTCTAATTTTAATTTAAGTGAATTTATTAGTAACGCAGATTTAGCAATGTATCGTTCCAAACTGGAAGGAAAAGGAAAATACACTGTATTCGTTGAATCGATGATGGAAGACAACAAACGGAAACTGCAAATTTGCAACGCCATAGACAAAGCCCTCATCGACAATCAATTTATGCTGTATTACCAGCCCAAAGTGAACCGGGCCGGCGAGGTGGAGTCGTACGAAGCACTTATTCGTTGGATTGATAATGAATTAGGATTTGTATCACCGGCGGAATTCATTCCAATATCGGAAAAAAGCGGCAAGATATCAAAAATCACTTCTTGGGTGTTACAGCAAGCGTTCACTGCATTGCCGTTGCTGCAAGAAAAAAATCACAAGCCAATCAAGGTGGCGGTAAACCTGTCTGCAATTGACATTAAAAATGCTAGCTTGTTGGATGAAATCATCGACTTGTTCGAGCGAACCGGCGCTAAGCCGTCTGCGGTTGAGTTTGAGGTCACTGAATCTGCATACCTTGAAAACTTCGACGTTGCTAATACGCTATTTACAAAACTTAAAGAAATGGGAGCCTCTATCGCCCTTGACGATTTTGGAACAGGGTATTCGTCTCTAGCCTATCTAACCCAAATCAGCTTAAATGCGCTTAAAATCGATAAGCAGTTTATTGATAACATTAATCTTTCTGAAAATAGTAATTTAGTCATTTCTGCAATCATCGATATGGCTAACCGATTACAGCTAGAGATTTGTGCAGAAGGCGTGGAAACGCGTGAGCAGGCTGATTTCCTAATCGATAAACATTGTCATCTTCTGCAAGGTTACTTTTTTGGAAAGCCTATTCCTTTAGAAGATATTGTTAAGAGCGATAAACTTAACTAAAAGAAGTAAGACCATGTTACAGAGTAAATACTACGCTTACGTTTTCAGGTAATACCGTTGATGCAGGCAAGTATGTCACAGCACCTTTGTTGGCGCTTACAAAATCCAACAGCTCTGCTTCACTGCTAAATTTAAGAGGCTCAGTTTTTCTACCACTAAAACGCATTTGCGCCCAATAGCTTTGAATTCTGGCCTCGGTTAGACCAATAACTTTGGTATTGAACGTGACTCTGGCGAGGTGGTTAGGCGGTAAGGTTGCAACTTTCAAGTCAAACCCAACCGACGACCCCATGAATAAGCTTTTCACTTGTTGTTTTGTTAGCGAAATACTGTCGTTTTGAACATTTGCTACAACCACAAGTTCAGCAGTTTTGGCTGATTCAGCTTTCGTGGATATGCCAACATTCAAACTTATTCCAGCAATGAAAGGTAACAAGAGCGACTTCAAAATACCCACTCCCATGCTACTTGAACAAGATTCGCGCGTCTGTCGAACGCACTGTCATTCGATATTTCAAAAAAAGAACGTTCTCCTTGCTCTCCTTTTAAGTGTGTGTACTCCAGTTTTAAGGCCATTGAGAGCTTGAAGTCCCAACGAACCCCAAGGGTTAAACTTTCCAAGGTGTCGTTCGCTAAGCTATTAAATACGGCGTCATAGTTTTCAGCCAACAAATCCAGTTCGGGAATAACGCCTCTTCTTATTTCATTTGAAGGTTCAGCAAAATCTGAGGTGTTGGTTGCGTAAGTTGCATGAAAGGTAAACGGATGACTGATATACCCTGCGGTAAAATAGTAACTACTGATTTCAGGTACGATAAGCGAGGAACCCGCTATTTTGATCAATTCTGTTTTAAAGAAATAATTCAAATCGTCGTAATTTAAGCCAACTTGCTCAACTTTAATGTCTCCCGTTGTCGCCAACGAGTTTGCTGACAAAGGGAAATTAGCTTGTCGTAGTATAGTGGCAAATTGGTCAAGCTCGGGAAGGTCAACATCAACACTGGCTCTATGAGTAGATAAGCGCGCGTGAAGCTTTTCACCGCGAATATTAACTATAACGCCCCGATAATCATCGGTATTCGCGTTTACTTCGTCATTCCCAATGAAAAAGCTGTCATTGAATTCTCCCACATAACCTTCGATATCCATAGTCACTCCAGCGCCGCCAATTTCATAGCTAGCACTAAGGCCATCATAGTAGTCGAACAAATAAGCGTTATACACTTGCTGAGGAGGGCTTATCCATGGGTAAGCGAAACCCACATCTAATACATCACTGTAACTAAAAAATGGCGTTCGCATTCTACCTGCTTTAAAACGCACTGATTTTGACGGGCGGTATGTTAAATATAACCACTCTATGCCTGAGTCTCTTTGATCGGAAGAGTGGTAGAGCAATTGTGAGGTAACTGAAAAATGTTCGTTTAAATGTGCGTCAATTTGCACACCAAGCAGAGAGCGTTCACCGAAACTCACCGAATTGTCGTAGCCTTCAAAGCTTGCATTTTCGTCGTCCAAGATGCCTGCAACCACACGCGAAAAACCTGAAACCGAAAGCGATGATTGGCTTGTTTCTGCTTTTACGGACGAAGCAAAGATTGTCGATAAAGATACTGCTAACGCAATTTGCGGCGCATTAGCGAATAAATTAACTCGAAATTTTGCGTTCACTTTTTCAATCCTGCTTAAAACGTAAAAAAAAGAATGGTTCAGAAATCGGTATAGATCAAGTTGTTATAAATAAAATTGTTAAAAAAGTGCTGACAAACCTTCTTCCAGAATGTCATGCACTTGCTATACACTTATAAAAACAAATTGCTATTAGAAGCTTTCTATCGAAAGGGATATCCTGAAAAAGAGGTGAAATAAATGACGGTACTGATGAAATCGACTATGCCTGGTAACATGTCAATAACTAGCAACGATATCGCGCATGGTGAATTTATGGATAAAACTCACGAAGCGGATGTGTTTGGTGGGAATGGAGGTAATGTATCACCGCATCTTGCTTGGTCTGGTGCTCCTTCTGAAACCTTAGCTTACGCCGTTTTTTGTTACGACCCCGATGCGCCCACGGGGAGTGGTTTTTGGCATTGGCAGCTTATCAATATTCCTGCTTCCGTTACCGAGCTTGCCACCAATGCTGGTTGCAGTGACTCGGCGCGTATTCCTACAGGTAGTTTCCAAAAAACCAACGATTACGGCACCGTGGGTTTCGGTGGAGCATGTCCACCAGAAGGGCACATTGCACATCGCTATCAATTTACAGTCTATGCTTTATCAGACTATCTCGATATTCCTGACGGGGCATCATCAGCTGTCGCCGGGTTTATGGTCAACGCACATGCTTTAGCATCAGTAACGCTAGAAGCACTGTATAAACGGTAATTGTGACCGTAATAAATATCATAATGAATAAGTAGCTACTTAATAAGGCTAAAATTATGGAAACTTTGCGCTCTACAAATCGACGATATGACGTTGACTGGTTACGCAACCTTGCCTTTGTTTTACTCATTCTATACCACGTTGGCATGTATTATGTGTTTGATTGGTACTGGCATATTAAGAGCGAACACCAGAGTGAGTGGTTGCAAAATGTCATGATTTGGAGCAATCAGTGGCGTATGTCTTTATTGTTTTTTGTATCCGGCATGACGTTAGCTCTCATTAGTGCTAAGTACAGCGCGCTAAAACTTTTGAAAACGCGTTTTTTGCGTTTGTACATCCCCTTGGTTTTTGGCATGTTGGTCATCATTCCTCCTCAGCTGTATTGGGAGTTGATTTACGACGGTGCCTATAGCGGAAGTTTTCTTTCTTTCTACGTGGAATATGTCAATCTAGAAACCACGCTAGCGCGCTACAAGCATACGCCTATTGGATTGATAACATGGAATCATCTATGGTATTTAGCATATTTATTGCTCTATACCGTGGTGTTTTTAGGTGTAAGACCCGCCCTTAACAGCATGACCACCAGTCGCTTTTTTCATCGCTTCGGGACTCAAAGCTTGATCTTTTTCGGTTTTTTCTCGTTGATGTTGGCGTTTGTTATTTTAGAGCCACGCTTTGGGACTACCTATGCATTTTTTGACGATTGGTTTAATCACGCTAAATACCTTTCGGTGATGATTTGCGGCTATCTTTTTGTGAATATACCGCGAGCGTGGCAATGGGTTATCGATAAACGGCTTCGCTTGCTAGGTATTGCGTGTTTAACCATTGGATTGATTCTGCTCGAGCGTAATGCGGTATTCCCATCTGTCACAAAAATGCTTAGTGATCCCATCATCGGTAATTTTGTTTTCAATATTGTTATCGTAGCGAATTTATGGTGTTGGCTATTAACAATGGTGGGCTATGCAGGACGGTATCTAAATCGAGAAAGCAAGCTTTTACATTATGCCAATAATGCTGTTTTACCTTGGTATATGCTGCATCAAACATTCATTATTTTGTTTGCAGTGTGGCTTGTACAATTTAACCTTTCCGTTTGGCTAGAAATTATTCTTTTAATTGTACTTACCATAATTGGGTGTATTTTCGGGTATGAGCTGATTAAACGATTGAAGCCTTTACGCTTCGTGTTTGGCATGAAAATCACGCGCCTTAACGAGTAAAAGCGCTTGCAATGCCAGTTAGTAAAAAGCCCAATTAAATAATTGGGCTTTTTAGGTAGTAGCTCGTAAAAAAATACTTATGCAAAATTTTTGCTAGCAAATTCCCAATTAACCAAGGCCCAAAATGCATCCATGTAGTTAGGACGGCTGTTTCTGTGGTCGATGTAATAGGCATGCTCCCAAAGATCCACCGTTAACAACGGAGTCACTGTCTCGTCAGTCAATGGAGTTGCAGCGTTAGAGGTATTTACGATGTCCACGCTACCGTCTGCTTTTTTAACTAACCAAGTCCAAGAAGAACCAAAATTGTTGATCGCAGATTGAGTGAATGCTTCTTTAAATTTTTCAAACGAACCAAATGCAGTATTGATTGCATCAGCAAGTGCGCCAGTCGGCTCGCCGCCACCGTTCGGGCTTAGGCAGTGCCAGTAAAACGTGTGGTTCCAAATTTGCGCTGCATTGTTGAACATGCCGCCTTCAGACGATTTAACCACTTCTTCAAGTGATTTATCCGCCATTTCCGTTCCTTCTACCAGGCCATTTAGTTTGTCTACGTACGTTTTGTGATGTTTACCATAATGATATTCAAGCGTTTCAGCAGAAATATGTGGCACAAGAGCATCTTTAGCATAGGGTAATTCAGGAAGTTGAAATGACATATCGGTATCCTTTAATTGAGTGAAAATACACATTACAGTTAATTTGTAAGCATAAAAATACGCATATACTGTAAATAATGATCAAGAATTGCAAGGATAAATGTCCTCGTAACTCTATGCAAGATGCAAGTTGGCACAAAGACAGTCATTTATAATGGATATTCGAGCAATAAATTTTTCGTGAGGAGATTTGCTTTTTGGAACATAAACAAACACATCTATCGATTGCTTTGATTGGAGAGAAGGTACTTCAGGAAGAGGCAAAAGATATCTTAGAAAGTGATTTTAAAACTGCGCCCTTACGTCAGTTTGTCGAGCAGTTACTATCAACGATGCTATCGGCCAATGGCATTGGTATTGCGGCCCCTCAAGTATTTGACGATCGAGCCATTTTGATCATTGCATCGAAACCCAATCCCAATCCGCGCTATCCCGATGCCCCAGATATGGAGCCCTTGGTTATGATCAATCCGCGTATCATTTCGCAAAGTAATGAGCGTTGTTGGGAATGGGAAGGGTGTTTATCGGTGCCGGGTTTACGCGGATATATTCAAAGACCCAGTTCAGTTGAGGTGAATTATCGATGTGTTGAAGGAACAAGCAATACACTTCGATTAGATGGATTTATTGCTCGAATATTTCTGCATGAATACGACCATTTGGTGGGTAAAACATGGTTGGATCACATTGTTGATAGTAAGCACATTATGGCTAACGAAGTCTGGGCAAACCAATGCTAGCCATTTTTGTTGGTGGTGTCTTCAAACACATTTAAAGGGAAACAAAGGAAACTTATTGGTGGTTTAAGTTGGTATCTTCTACGGGGGAGTAAAAAATTTCAGATTTGTCATGAATTAAGCGACCCCAAAACCAGTTGTAAGGGTGTACACCTTTGCCTTCAACAGGTCTATTCTCATTCGTCCATTGAAAAATACCACCAGTAAGATTAACTAAATCAAAAGAACCGTCTTTTTCTTCTAGACGTTGAACAAGGTCTGACGACCGGCGACCTACTGAACAGTAAAATACCGCTTTTTTCCCTTTAATTTCCTCGGCGAACAGGGCAAAAAAGTCGTCAGACGAAATAGAGGGATCGACGCGAATGGCCTTATCAATACGACTCACTGCATATTCGTCTTGTTCTCTTACATCAAAAATTATTGTGTCTGATGGTTTAAGCAAAGCATAAGCTTGAGCATCGATATGCTCGACTTTTTTATACTGATGTTCAATTTTTTTGTGTATGTTGGTAAGAGGATCAGCAGATAAAACAGGCGATAGCATAACAAGTACAAGTGAACTTATATAAATGAAAAGTTTATTCATTGTTTTTATTCCAAGGTAAGGTCAAACACCACATAAGCCGTTTGGGGTGTTCGCTTTGATATTCTTTTAAACCAATCGTCATACCGTCATGGCTATGTTTGGGTTGAGCGATGTAGGTGTGAAACAGTTTGTCCCAAACCGATAGAAAAAAGCCGTAGTTGCTGTCGGTTTCTTTATTTTCGACGGAATGATGAACACGATGAAAGTCTGGCGTTACGATCACTTTTCTGAGGCGTTTGTCCATCGACACAGGTAGGGCGACATTTGCATGGTTGAACAAAGCTGCGCCGTTTAACACAATTTCAAATAGAATAACGACGGTAGCAGCAGGACCAAGTAATACCACGCAAATGAGTTTGTAAAGCATGGAAAATACAATTTCAACGGGGTGAAAGCGCAATCCAGTCGTTACATCAATATCTCTGTCAGCGTGATGAACTTTATGGAACGCCCACAACATCGGTACTTTATGGCTCATTACATGCTGAACATAAATAAAAAGATCGAGCAACAAAAACGCTAGCATATATTCAAACCACAAAGGCAACTGTAGCCAATTCAATATACCAATCTGTTTGCTCTGTGCCCACATCGCAACGCCGGCTGCAAGGATCGGAGTGAGTAATCGAAGAACAAAACTATCGATGAAAACAAGTCCTAAATTCGTGAGCCAGCGCTTGTTGCGTTTCATGCTCCGAGTTTTCTTTGGAAGCAAGGCTTCACAGATTGCCATTAAGCACAGTAATCCTGCAAAGCTAGCTAGCCTTAATACTACTTCATTACTTTCTACAAAATTTTCTATCGACGTCATTGTGCAAGTGTAATCGTTTAAAACCGTTGTATTCAATGTAATATAGACAGCAAAAAAGTGATTTTTTGTTCATCGCAAATAAACTAGATACAATGAAAACACCTATTTTAATTTTCTTCGGATGGTTGCTTCTTACGTCTTACTCTTGGGGAGCTACATCCGAATTAGTACAAAAGCAACTTAACATTCAGTCATTGAGTGATTTAAAATGGAAGGCTAGGGTTGTCGTAACCTCAGTACAATCGAAGAGCGAACTTACCCAGATAAAGGCATTTTACACTTCTCATCTTGTTGAGTTTCAAGAAAGGCGCTTGTTGGTCGTTGTTTTTTTAGATCGAGTTTTTCTAGATAGTGTTTTTCCAGATAGTATTTTTCAAGACAGTGTTTGCCAAAACAATAAGGTATCAACATTTCCTTCTACCTATGTATTTGGCTCGCAATTTTGTACCGAATTGCTAAAAATATCGAATAAAAATCAAACGTTTCTTTTGGGGCTCGATGGAGGAGTAAAGCATCGGTATTCGCTATTAAATTGGACTGAGGTTTTCCAACACATAGACAGTATGCCGATGCGAAGAGCACAGATGAAAAATAGAAATTAACACCATGCGATGACATTTACGGCTGTGATAGTTCTGAAACGAGCATGTTGAGATGGAACGGGTATATTATCCTCAATCAAACTTTTCTACCGACGTTTTTATTGGCGGTAGCAAACCGAGTTAGCCATTTAAGGCAAAACTGTGTATTTGGTGTCTTTCATCGGTAATGACACGCCCTTCCACACCAAAACAGTCACTAATAATGTTGCTCTTGAAAACCGTTTCAACGGTGTCATGAGCAACAACCTTGCCTTGTTTTATTAGCAAAAGCTTATCACAAAAACGAGCCGCTAAATTAATGTCATGCTCAACAATAACAACAGTTCCGCCCCGCTCTGTGAATGTTTGTAAGTGCTGATATAAACGTTGACTTTGATAGATATCAAGTGCCGAACTCGCCTCGTCTAATACCAATAGACTATTCGTAAAACAGCCATTGTGTAAGAGTTGGCACCAAGCCCTTGCTAGCTCTATGCGCTGAAATTCGCCCCCAGATAAGGAGGAAAGTGAGCGCGTCGCAAGTGAGTGTAGATTCAATAATTCAATGACTGCTTCGACGGCTTGATTCGTAGCTTGCTTGGACTCGGTAATGTGAACCCTAGCGAGTAACAAATATTCGTAAACCGGAATAGAAAGTTTCACTGCGCTTGATTGCGTCATGTAAGCGAGTCTTGTAGCCAAATCTTCGATGCTCCATTGCCAAAGTGGCTTACCGTTAAAAAATACCTCGTCTGAATCTGCCTTATTAATGCCTAGCATGACTTTTAATAAGGTAGATTTTCCTGCTCCGTTGGCCCCCAAAACGGCGGTTATTTTTTCAGGTGTAATCGCGAGATCAATTGAAGATAAAAGAAGCGTTGAATTGATTGTATAGTCAATATTTTTACAGCTAATCATGAGTATGTTTTCTTTTTTCTATGAAGATTAAGCCAAGAAAAAACGGCACTCCCAAGGCCGACGTAAGCAGGCCGATAGGTAATTCAGAGGGTGCAACAAGGGTTCTGGATACCATATCAGCGAGAGTCACTAAGCTGGCCCCCATCAGCATGGAGCAAGGCAATAAGACTGATAGCTTTGCGCCTACGATCATACGTGTGATATGCGGCACCACTAAGCCAATGAATCCGACAATGCCTGTAAAACACACACAAGCAGCGGTAACTAAAGCAATCAACAAAAGTAAATTGCGTTTAAGTACATCTACTGCAACACCTTGAAATCGCGCATGTTGTTCACCCATTTGTAGTAGCATAATTTTATTAGCGTTTTTGATTGCAAATACAGAAGTGATAGCAACACATACTCCGCAAAATAAAGCTTGCGCCCAATGAATGCCGCTGTAACTACCTAATTGCCAGAACGTAATGGCACGCAACGTTTGATCATCAGCAAGGTATAGGATGAATCCGAGTAAGGTTTGTGCTCCTGCATTCAATGCCACGCCGGTAAGAATAAGAATGAGTGTATTTAAAGACTGCTTAGCCCCTGCGATCAGCATCAATAAAATTAAGGCTAATACTGCGCCCATAAATGCCATGACGGGAGTGAAAAAGAGGCTTAGCCAAGCGGGTAACGCAATAGAGCCTGATATAAAAATGGCAAAAGCAGCAAAAAGAGCGGCGAATGATGACACGCCAACAATGCCAGGATCAGCTAAAGGATTACGAGTTATCGCTTGTAGTAAGGCACCACACAGTGCCAAACCAGCGCCCGTCATGACGGTCATCAATATACGAGGTGCGCGAATGTCCCATAAAACAGCATATTCCAATTCGCTCATTGAATTTGAAAAGCTTAGTGATAACGCGCCTTTCGACAAGCCAAGTCCGATGCACACGCCTAAGGCTAAAAAAAGCCAAATGATATGCCGCCTAGATTTTTGATAAGCCTCAGCTTGCCAACTTGCTACCGATAAACTCATAAGGCAGCGATCACCTTACGTGTATCGGCAATAGCTTCGGGTAGACGAGGAGTTAGCCCTAGGAACTTTAAGGAGTCAATCTTAACAATGTGACATCCGTTGACTTTGGCCCATAATTTCAGCTGAGCAGTTTGACACAAGGCTTCGCTATTCATTCCTCTGGTGGTGTGACTCGCAATGAAAATAACGTTTGGCCTCGCGCTGGCGAGTGCTTCCTCAGAAACTGGCTTATAGCCAGAAAGGTCAGCAAAAGGATTAGTAAGTGCAAGTTGATCAAAAATAAGTTGTGGTGTGGTGTTTTTACCTGCTGCTGTCAGTCCACGCTCACCAGCTGACATTAAAAATACGGCGGAAGTAGGGGATAACGCAGGCAAAGAATAGAGTTTGGCAAGCTCTTGTTTTAGTTGCGTAATAAGCGCCTCTCCCTCGCTTTTTTTCCCTATAGCATCGGCTACATTACGAATAGTAGAGACCAAGCCATCAATGGATTTTGGATTATTGATAGTAGTCGTAGATAGCCCTAATGTTTTTATTTGTTGAATGACTTTTTCAGGCCCAGCGCCTTCTAACAATAGTAGTTTTGTTGGCTGCAAAGAAAGAATGCCTTCCACATTCAGGGTTCGGTAATAGCCAATTTTAGGGACAGAGGCGGTTTGTGCAGGATAAACGCTACTCGTATCGACAGCGACCACGTTCTCTTGTCCACCCAAGGCATACACAATTTCTGTGAGGCTGCCTCCGGCAACCACTATGCGCTCTTTTGCCGCGACAGGTTTAAACACAAAAAACAAAACAAATAGGGGCATAAAAAAAATAGTACTAAGCAACTTGTTCATTCACGGTACCTCACTTGAATAAGCGTTTTGTTGAATTTCTCTAGTATATTTTATTTAAAAATAAAAACAATTATCATTTTTATTAAAAATAAATTGAAAAGATTTAAAGCTATGATAATTTATAAATAATAATCATTATCAATTGAATTAAGTAAATAAAGTGTCCTTATGAAATATTCACCTATTGCGTTGAGCGTCATGCTTTCAACGACTGTATCAATCGCTAGTTTTGGCTCAGTTGCTCAAGAACCAATAGAGCAAAGAAAAGATCAGGAAATTGAGAAGGTTACGGTTACTTCATCGCGTGTTGAGCGCGATATCAATGAAGTTGCTTCTAAAATTACTGTTATCGACTCGCAACAAATTGACAGATTAACCGCAACGGATATAAGAGATCTTGTTCGTTACGAACCCGGTGTCGTGGTTGAGGGCGGAGGACGTTTTGGTTTATCAGGTTTTAATATCCGCGGTATTAATGGCGACCGCATATTAACCTTACTAGACGGTGCGCCCATTGCGGATGAATTTAGCTTCGGGCCTGCGTTGTCGGCTCGCAGAGACTTTGTTGATGTCGACTTAGTTAGTCGCGTTGAAATAATCAGAGGTCCGGCGTCAACACTTTATGGAAGCGATGCCATTGGTGGTGTAGTTGCATTTTCGACCAAGACCGTAAAAGATATTTTAGGCGAAGGCCAAACATTGGGCGGCAGAGTAAAAACTGGTTATACCAGCGTCTCTGACGAGTTTGTTATAAACACGCAAGTGGCGGGTATCAATGGCGACTGGAGCTGGCTTGCCAATGTCACACACAGAAATGGCGCCGAAACAACAACGTTTTACGATGATGACGGGGCGCTTGGTGACGCTCGCATTGCAGCTAATCCTCAAAGCAACGAAAGTAATGCCGCACAAATTAAGTTAGCTTATTCTCCTAGCAAGTTTCATCGATTTGAGCTGCTTGCCGATTACTTGCGGGCAGATTCCGACACGGATGTCCTGTCGCAAGCGACTCGCGTTGTCAGAGGTACTGTCATAAATAGCAGTACAGGCATAGATGAACGCTCAAGAGAACGCTTGCAATTGAATTATTCGTTTTCGGGCAACACCTTGGCATTTGATAAGGCCCAAGTGCGCTTGTATTGGCAGGGTTCAGAAACGGTGCAACAAACTTTCGACGAACGATTTGGTGCCATTAGCCGAACAAATCCCGTTCCGGTATTGCAAGACAGAGAACGTTTAAGCCAGTTTGATCAAACAGTGAAAGGAGGTATTTTTCAGTTTGACAAAGTCTTTACTTCTGGGGGGGCTGACCACTACTTAATATATGGTACTGAATTGCAATATACCGACAGTGAAGCAATTCGCAACGGAAGCACTAGATTGCAGGAATCAGGTGCACCATTGCCTGAGTTTACCGCTTTCCCAGCACGTGATTTCCCTATCTCTGATGCAAGGGAGCTGTCATTTTTTGTGCACGATGAAATTAGTTTGCTAAACGACAAGTTAGTGTTAAGCCCTGGCGTGCGTTTCGACAAGTTTACTTTAACGCCTCGACCAGACGATATTTTTATCAATGCGAATCCCGGTGTTGAAACCGTTGGCTTCGACGATTCACAAGTCTCATTTAAAATGGGCGCAGTGCATAATTTCAACACCAATACCAATGCATGGGTACAGTTCGCGCAAGGCTTTCGTATTCCTCCCTACGACGATTTAAATGTGGGCTTTACTAACCTTGTGGGTGGCTACACTTCACGTGCTAATCCTGATTTGCTGCCAGAAAGCGTAGATAGTTGGGAAATTGGATTTAGACAAACACTCTCATCGGTGTCTTATAGTATTAGTGCTTATCACAACAACTATGACAACTTTATTGAATCCCTCGCGTCACTGGGCTTTGACCCCGCTCTTGGCTTGTTGGTTTTTCAAGCACGAAATCGTGAATCAGTAACCATTAAAGGCGTTGACGCAGAGGCAACGTGGTATGCCGGAGACGTGTTTGACGCATTACAAGGATGGCGATTGCAAACAGCATTAACATGGCTCGATAGCGAAGATAACACAACAGGGCAAGATGTTGAGTCGATCATTCCTCCCCAAGCGGTTGTAGGTCTTGCGTATGAGAATGAGGCGCAGGGGTGGTCTGCTGAAGTGGTGGCGACCTTTGTAGAGCGCTTTGATCAACAAAATAACCCAGATTTAATCGCTGCACCGGGGTACGCTCAGGTAGACTTTTTAGCGCACTACGACATAAATAAAGCGGTAAAGATTAACGTGGGGGTGTTTAATGTGTTCGACAAAGAGATAGTCAATGGTACCGAGGTAAGAGGTCTACCTGCTGATGCCGATGTTCGTTTTTTCACACAGCCCGGTAGAAATTTTGCCATAAATGCGAGTTATGCTTTTTAACCGTTTTTAACTATTAGTACTTTACAAAAATATTGAATGAAAGAAGAGTAAATATTATGAGAGAACAAGCGCTTGGTGAAGCAAGATTGTTGTTGCGACAAACTGATGTGGGTGTCGTCTCCACACTGTCTAAGAATTTACGGGGTTATCCCTTCGGTTCAGTAACTCCGTTTATATCAGACAGTGCCGGCCACCTTTATTTTTATATCAGTGATATTGCCCAGCATGCTGCGAACATGATTGCAGACAGCCGCATGAGCCTTACGGTTTACAAAACCCGAACGTCGGGCGATCAAAACGAAAACGCTCGCCTAACCATCGTTGGTGATGGTAGCCCCATGTCGGGCGAAGAACATGACGAAATGCTTGCACGTTACATAAAACAGTACCCGGAGGCAGAATCTTATAAGCAAGCCCATGATTTTAGGATGTGGAAAGTAAAAGTGAAACGCGTTCGCTATATCGGCGGTTTTGGCAAAATTTTCTGGTTAGAAAAAGAAGAATGGATGCAGCCAAGCAGTCCGTGGGACTTTAATACTGAAATGGGTATGATCACGCATATGAACGAAGACCACCAAGATGCGATGGCGTTGATATTAAAAAATCATACGGGAGAGATAAACGATGACGTGACCATGTCTGGTATTTTGAGCGATGGTTGTTACTTTCAATCTAAGGAAAAGGCCTTTTTTATTCCCTTTACTGAAGTTTGTCAGTCTTCTTCGGATGTTCGCCTTCAATTAGTTGCACTTACTCAGTTAGCACGCAGTGCCGCTTAGCATCTTAGGTTGATGACTATACATAGGCCAGCCTTACTAAGCTGGCTTTACATTTTAACCTGATTTACATTTAAAACTCATTTTTTAAGCTTTCACTTTGCGCTATCGCAACGCTTGCACTATGGTTATTGAAAAGAAATGTCGCCTTTGTACATCCGCTTAAATGGCTGATAAACAACTGTTTAACACACCAATAAATTAAGCATTTCTTGGTAATAAGAGAGCTTTCTATGCGTTTAAAACATGTGTTTGTTTCTTGCTTAATAGCTTCCATCAGTTCAATTCCAATACCGTGTAATGCCAATACTGGAAGCGCATTATTATTTTCGGGTGGCACAACAAGTTATGAAGGCAGTGCGGGAGGTGGTATTACGCCTTGGGCGCTGATTGGTGGATACAGCAGTAAAGAGCAAATCAATGGAACAGCAAACGTACAATTATTGCAATTGGGTGACTACCAGTTAACAACCGCGGGAATATTGGTGGGTTTTTATGATCGCGTTGAGCTGTCTTTGCAACGGCAATCCTTAGATGTGGGCGACGGTGTTGTTAGCAAAGTATTTAATTTACTTACCGATGGTGCAGTTTCGGTAGCGCCGGGTACCGTTATTGAGCAGGATATTATTGGTCTTAAAGTGAAACTTTTTGGCGATGCTATTTTTTCTGAGAATCCTTACTTACCTCAAATTTCGCTTGGTTTGCAATATAAAAAAAACAGAGATTTTAATACTGATTTACCGCTTCCGTCTGGTGCTGTGCCCTTGCCTTCAACGGGCGTACCCCAATTAGTCGGTGCAACGGAGGATAACGGAACTGATATCTATCTTACTGCATCAAAGCTTTGGTTAGGCGGTGCCTTAGGCAAAAACGTGCTAACAAATTTGACGGTTCGAGCGACCAAAGCCAATACCTTAGGCTTTTTTGGCTTTGAGTCGGCCAATGACGACAGCTACAACATAGAATTTGAGGGTTCGCTTGCATTGATTCCGACACCGAATACGGTAATTGGCGTTGAGTGGCGTACACAATCAAATCGTTTGGGAGGACTTGCAGAAGAAGAGACTATACATGATGTGTTTATCGCTTATTTTCCCAATAAAACATGGTCTGCGACCTTTGCCTATGTCGATGTAGGTAGTTTGCCGTTTGAGTCGAGAGCAAACGGATTTTATTTGTCTGTAACAGCAAATTGGTAGGGGTCATGAATATGAAACAAATACAATCGATATTGCCAAAGTGTATTCTTATCGTTTTACTCGCAACGAGTGCTTGCGTTTCAACTGAAAAAACCAGTTTATATGAAGAAATTGGCGGCAGAGAAACTTTAGAAAAAGTAATGGGGCTAGCTATTCATCGTATCTATAGCGACCCTCAAATTGGTCACTATTTTAAAGGTGTGCCCAAACAACATTTGCGAAAAGAGTTAAGCGATCAGGTCTGTGAATTGATTGGTGGCCCTTGCAAATACACAGGTAAAACGATGGTCGCCTCGCACAAAGACTTAAACATTAGCGATGCTGATTTTTATCTGTTAGTGGAATATGTGCAGCAAGCAATGCGAGATATAGGATTAACCTACGCTCAAGAAAACCAAATTTTACGCCATTTAGCACCTTTAAAATCTCAAATAGTATATTTATAGTTATGCCTCCGCTCAGGTAGTACTAAAATCAGGTAGCACAAAAAATAACCTTGCTAAGACGAACAACTATAATGTGATATACCCCCTGCGTTAATGTATTCGGCTGGCCTAAGTTGGCAATACTTATGGGTTACTTCGTCACTTTGCTTGGTGTAGGGGTGATTCAAAACAGATTGCAATTCATGGATTAATGAATAATCACCTTGCTCTGCCTTTTGATACGCTGGAGCGATAAGCCATTCACGCCAAGTATAAAGAGGATTAGCCTTCTTCATATTCGTTGAGATGAGTTTGTGATCATGACCAAGTAAACGTTGCCAATGTTTAAGCCACTGCTGCCATTGTTGAGTAAGTGTCGTATTGGGTTGAGTAGAAAAACTCTCCTCGAGCTCAGAAACGTTGCTGGGTAAATCGCACAGTTTTCTGAAAAACAAGGTGTAATCGACCGCTGTATTGGTCATCAACGAGAGTAATTCGCTGAATAAAGCTGAATCATACTTCGTCAATCCTAATTTTGCTGCCCACATCGCTTCTAGCTTTTGTTCCATTTCATCTGAAAAGCCCTGAACAATATCGTTAAGATAATTGACAGCGTCGTGGTTTTCTTTTACTAAAGGAAGTAAAGCGGAGCAAAAAGTGTTGAAGTTTTCTGCCGCAGCGGCAGGTTGATTAAGAAATGAAAAATGTCTACCACCGCCTGTCCAAGGCTGAAAAAACGGTTCAAACTGCTCACAAAAACCAAACGGACCGTAATCAAGCGTATAGCCACCCACGGCACAGTTGTCACTATTAAAATTACCTTGGCAGTAGCCCACACGTAACCAGTGACTAATCAATGTCGTTAGGCGGTTGCGAAACAGAAAAGCGAGTTTAAGCACTTTTTCTACTAGAGGTAAGTTGTATTCAATTTCGCCTCGATATTCACGTTCGATAACGTGCAGTACAATCATTTCTAATTCTTTATGTGCGGTTGGGTGTGCTTTGCTTCGCGCTCGCCGACTAAATAACTCAACTTGCCCTACTCTTAAGAAAGAAGGGGCGACTCGCGTTGAAATAGCAACGGGATTAGACAGCATAATATCGGGATCAGGTGATTTTGATTGCTCCGAATACCAAGGTCTATTCACTCGCTCAGAAAACGAAACCATCAAGCAAAGACTTCGCGATGTAGGAATACCCAAAGCATGCATATATTCTTGTGCTAAAAACTCTCGTATGCTCGAACGGAGTACTGCTCTGCCATCACCACCTCGACAATATGGTGTAGGTCCGCCCCCTTTGAGTTGCATTTCCCAACGCTTACCGTTCAACACACCCTCATAAACCGAAATGGCTCGGCCATCGCCATAGCCATTACCGGTTCCGAACGGACACTGCTGAATATACTCAGTGCCATAAATAGACAAAGCATAGCCGGTTGCCCAACCCAAGGGTTGCATCGGTGAGGGCACCTGAGTAAGGTCGCCAGAAAACAGCTTAATGAAATCGCTGTCTTCGACAAGCGCTGTGTTTAGCCCTAATTCGCTAAACAAGGTGTTGCTGAACGCAATGCATTCAGGGTGAGCTAAGGGAGTAGGCGCAACAGGAACATAATGCCCACTGAATACTTGTCTGGGCTGGTGATCATCACCATTTACTGTCGCGTTTGGGTCGCGGTTAAGTTGCGTCAATAAAGAATAATCGACACATTGAGCAAAAGCATTAAATGAGTCTAACAAGAGAGTTGGCTTCGCTTAATATTTAAATTGTTGCATTATCTTACTGAAATCGGCGGAAAGTTGCTCTAATTCTTGACTCACGGTTGTTAAGCGCTCTGAGCTTGAGGCGGTATCTTCGGTGCGGGCGTTAATATTATCTACATTCTTACTAATCAATAAGGATACGGTCTGCTGTTCCTTCGTAGACTCTGCAATTTGGTCGTTCATCGCAGTGATACGGCTAATCGTTTTCGTTATTGCACCCAAGCTTTGCCCCGCTTGATTAGCCTCATCTACGCTTAAGGCTGCTTGTTCGGTTCCTTTTGCCATTACATTTACCGCAGAGCGTGCCGCATTTTGCAATTGCTCGATGGTTTTTTGAATTTCTTCAGTTGATTTTTGAGTGCGCGAAGCCAACGTTCTTACTTCATCCGCCACCACAGCGAACCCTCTACCTTGCTCACCCGCTCTCGCAGCTTCGATGGCTGCATTCAAGGCCAATAAGTTTGTTTGTTCAGCTATGCCTTTAATAACGTCAAGCACAACGCCGACTTGATTGGAATCTTGCTCTAGTTTTTTTATTACGACTGCGGTTTCATCTACCCTAGCTGCCAAGCTTTGTATATTGCTGACAGTTAAATTAACGACTTTCTGCCCTGTGTCAGCCGCATTGGATGCCTCGCCCGCAGCAGATGCCGCATCGGACGCACTTTGCGCCACGGAACTGACGCTGTTTGTCATGTTGTCTACTGCCGATTTGGCTTCCGCAGCAGACAGTTGTTGAGCACTGATGGTGTGGCGAGCACTGTCGCTAACTTGATTCAAATTATCGGCTAGCGTTGCAAGGGGTTTACTAGCGTTACCTATGTCTTGTACAACGTGTTGTAGTTTTTCAATAAATTGATTAAACCAGTAGACTAATTCACCAATTTCGTCTTTGTTGTTGGTGTTAATGCGCTTGGTTAGATCGCCATCTTCTTGGGCAATATCCTTAAACGACACCACAAGGTCGCCGATAGACGTTCTAAAGTTGTTAACGATAGGAATAGCAACGCCAAGTAGTAGAATGGTAGTAACAACACCCATAACAATACCAATATCACTCAATGCATCAGCGGCATTGTTCGCATCTGCAATGGCTGTTTCAAATAGGGTCAGTTGGTTGTCTGAAAATTGTGACAGTGCTTCGGTACTTCTAACAAATGCGTCGTCCATTTGCCTCGCGGTTTCTGCGATTTTGGAAAAATCGGCAGTTCCGTCAATCATGGACTTACTCACGTTCGACGCAACATTATAATAATTGTTGAAATCAGCCACTATAGGCGTAATGTCTTCGCGGATCGAAGGCGTAAGTTGTTGTAAGGTTTCAAGACTCTGTTTCACTAGCAGGGCTTCTTTTTCTGCGTTGTCTAGTGAATCGTCGTCTCCAGTCGTGACGGCTGAACTTAAGTTGGACTTTACATTTTTCATGCCGACCAAGGCATTTTTAGATTCAAGTAAAGCTGGAAATTGTTCGTTTTTGGCACGCTCGAGCAACTCCTTGTTGGTGCTCGCTGTGTTGGAGGTGATTAAAACATATACGAGAAAGCTGATAATGCCGATGCCCGGGATCATATACAACTTCACTGCTATTGAAAGCCTAGACAATAAGTTCATAGTTCACCTTTTACACCCAACAAACCTTATTAATTAATTATAAACATTAGCACAGTTTTTTAATTTTTTTGAGAAAAAACAATAACGCCCAGTAACTTGCGCGTTATTGTTATCAGTACGGGCTATGCTTAAAACACGTAATTGACTGCAAACCTCAGTAAAGTCGCGTCTTCGTTGTCAGTCACATCGCTGTCGAAGCGAGTAATGTCTGCTTTTAGCGCAATGTTGGCTTTGACGTCATAACGAATGGTTGCGGTGTAAGTTTGTTCATCGCGTCGGAATGAGCTTTGTAAGCCTTGCAAACCGCCAGTGATTACAGGTACGAATTGAGCAGGGAACTGGTCAAGAAATTGCGTACCCTTTAAGGGCGTTACATTGTTCGCATTTTCATAGGTAATAGATGGCGTCCATTTTCCTAATCGTGCACCTGCCGTAATGTAATACACATCTTCGTCTGCAAAATAGGAATCTTTTATCTTGGTTATTGTATATTCACCAGAAATAAAATAATTGAAGTTGTCATATTCTAAACCAAAGCCTGTAAAGGTTCCTCTGTCATCATCAATGGATAGGAAGTCTTCTAGCGCTTCAGAACCCGCTGATATTTGAGTAATTGCAGCATTTAAATCTGCTTGTACAGCGTCTAGCTTATTGCTTACACCGTAAACAAGCCTAGCTTTAACAGAATTGTAAGACACTTCACCCGTGAGGACATAGGTATTATCACCGATAGACAGTCCTCCAGTTTGTGGATCGATAGCTTCAAAATTCCCTAAGACAGCTTGAAGTGAGTATTCAACGTCACCGACATAATTATTGTAGTCTAGCCTCACACCATCGATGTTGTTAAACGCTACTGCATACACCGATTGGGGTGGGGCAATCCAGTGATAGGAGTAGCCGACGTCTAATGAAGACGAATATCTGAAAATAGGAACTCGGAATCGACCCGCGGAGACTGATAAGTCGTCGGTGGCTTGATACGTTAGGTATGCCCATTCAAAATCGACAGAAAAATCGTCGTCACCACGGGCAATCAACTGTGCGGTTGCTGTCATTTTGTCGTTAATATCACCACTGACTTGCAGCGCGAATAAACTGCCCGTGGCAAAGTTAATATCTTCATCAAAGCCGTACAAACTATCATCGCTGCTAGTAACACCTGCAACTAAGTTGGCAAAGCCATTAATTCTTATGTCTGCCTGTACAGAACTGCTCAAGGCAATGAATAGAGCGCAAGGTAATGTTGCTATTTTCATTGTAGTTCCTTAGTTAAGTGATACAACTTTAACGTCGCCAGTTACTGCACTTTCATCGATGTAACCAATGACGCTTTTGTTTGATTTAATGAGATTTATCACATCTGCGTCTGAATTCAGCTCTTTAGGGGGAATGCCTTTCCCAGTAAACACCAGTTTAGCCCAGTAAGCCGCAACTTGAGCGGTACTTCTTCCTAATACTGCATCGTCAAAGTTTGTTCTGGTGGCATTATCAGCGGGTAGATTAACGGGAATTGTTTCATCTCCAGTCGAAAACTTTTTCTCTTTTCCTAAAAATATTCGCTGAACATCTTTTGCGCTTATACTTGCAGTATTATCGGGATGCACCACAACAACTGACTTAGCAAATGCTTGCGAACAAAAGATGGCAGTAAGTAATAATGTGTATCCAAGTAGTTTCATCATGTGTTCCTCAATTATTTTTATTTAAAATACGTAATTAACTGCGAATCTATAAAGGGTAGCGTCTTCAATATCTCTGACATCACTGTCAAAACGCGAAACGTCACCTTTTAAAGCAATATTAGCTTTAAGATCGTAGCGGATCGTTGCAGTGTAAGTGGTGGTATCGTTTCTAAACGTACTTTGCAGTGCATTGACACCGCCAGTGACGGGCGCAATGAAAGGCGGCGGTAATTGACTAATAAATTCCCCCCCTTTAAACGGGTTCATATTGTCAAAATTTTCGTAAGTGACAGAGGGCGTCCACTTTCCTAAACGCACACCGCCTGTGATGTAGTAGGCGTCTTCGGTAGAAAAGAATGATTCTTCTAGTTTGGTAATGGTGTACTCACCCGAAATGAAATATTTAAAATTGTCATATTCAAGTCCAACGCCTATAAATTCCGCCTTGTCATCTTCAGCAAGTAAAAAGTTTTCCAGTGCCTCTGAGCCTGCGGAAACTTGCGTAATAGCGGCATTCAATGCGGGTAGGTCGAAATCGATCTTGTCAGCTACGCCGTAAACGGCTCGAGCTTTAAATGATTCGTATGATACTTCGCCTGTAAGAATCAGTGTATTATCGCCTGTGACCACACCTCCGCCATCAGGTGCTTCAAAATTTCCGAATACAGCTTGCAGTGAATACTCAAAATCGCCTGCGTAATTACTATAATCGAGCCTCAAACCGTCAATATTGTTAAATACTACGTCATAAACCACTTGTGGTGGCGCGATCCAGTGATAGGAATATCCGACATCCAACGAAGATGAATATCTGAACAGAGGCGAACGGAACCGGCCTACAGAAACAGATAGGTCATCGCTTGCTGCGTAGGTGAAATAGGCCCATTCAAAATCGACTTGGAAGTCGTCATTTCCTCGTGCGATCAATTGAGCGGTCGCCGTAATGTCTTCGTTGATATCGCCACTAACTTGTAGAGCAAACAGACTGCCCGTTGCAAAATTGATGTCCTCATCGAATTCGTACAACGAGTCGTCACTGCTGGTGACTCCGGCCACTAAATTGGCAAAGCCGTTTATTCTGATTTCGGCATGAGCAGACGAGCTTAAGCCAATGAGTATTGCGCTAGCTAGATATGCTTTTTTCATTGGTATTCCTTAGTTGAGTGTAATGACTTTTACATCACTGGTTACGGCACTTTCGTCCACATAACCAATGGCATTTTTATTCGTTTTTATAAATTGAATCACGGCAGTTTCAGAGTCGACTTCTTCTGGAGGAACGCCTTTGCCTGTAAAAACCAATTTGGCCCAATAAGCAGCAACCTGTGCTGTGCTTCTCCCGAGGATGGCATCGTCAAAATCAATCCTCGCTGCATTTTCAGCGGGCAAGTTCACCGCAGAGGCTTCTTCACCAGTGGAAAATTTCTTTTCTTTACCTAAAAAAATTCGTTGAACGTCTTTAGAGGACAGACTTACTGTGTTTTCGGGGTGAACAATCACTACAGTTTTGGCAACGGCACCAAAACAAAATGTGGTACTTATTAGAGCAACAATACATATTCTTTTCATTCTGCTTTCCTTCTTTCTATGAAATGAATGCAAGCGCATGAAGTTATTGAAATAAACGTAGTGTAAGTTTTGTAATTGCGCGAATTTTTGATAAAAAAAGTTAAAAAAGCAGGGGGAATAAGAACAAAACTGAATTAGAAAGCGTCAGTTAAGATGATGTTTTTACTGTAGACGAAGTCTAATCTTGGTTGTATGTGTTTTCGCTGTAGGGGGCAAATAAGTCCATTTGTTTATTCACTTCCGCTTCACGCTCTGCGAGCTTTATTTTGTCTTCTTCGAACAGTTGTCGTATTGCTTCTAGCTCTTCTGCATTTAAGATATGGCTGGCCATTCAGTCTCCGATTGTTG
The DNA here is from genome assembly GCA_964429915.1 of uncultured Alteromonas sp. GTDB lineage: Bacteria > Pseudomonadota > Gammaproteobacteria > Enterobacterales > Alteromonadaceae > Alteromonas_F. The sequence continues at coordinate 25,012 of CAYSDZ010000003.1, read as the reverse complement.
GAATAAGCAACAGCTTATAGCGAATGAGACCGAAAAACCATCAAAAAGTTTGTCAAAAAATTAGCCATTACTTGCGCTATTCCTTATACTTCGCGTGTTTTAATGAATCATAACGACATGATGGGGAATTTCAATGGCGCTAGAGCGTACGTTTTCAATTATCAAACCAGATGCAGTAGCAAAGAATGTTATTGGCGCAATTTACAATCGTTTTGAGTCTTCGAGTTTACGCATCGTTGCCTCAAAAATGGTACACATGAGTAAAGAGCAGGCAGAAGGCTTTTATGCCGAGCATAAAGAGCGCCCTTTCTTTCCTGCGTTGGTTAACTTCATGACCTCAGGTCCTGTTATGGTTCAGGTGTTGGAAGGGGAAAACGCGGTGGTTAAAAATCGCGAAATTATGGGGGCAACCAATCCTCAAGACGCTGCAGCAGGTACACTACGCGCTGATTATGCCGCGTCGATTGATGAAAATGCAGTGCATGGTTCAGATGCGCCTGAGTCTGCAGCGCGTGAAATTGCTTATTTCTTTTCAGAAGAAGAAATTTGTCCTCGCACTCGATAATTTCATCGAAACAAGCGTAAAAAGGGAGCTTCGGCTCCCTTTTTATTCAAAAATTTGCTTCTCAGTATTTTTGTATCAAGCAAAGGGGGATGACTAACATGAACAAAACCAATTTGTTAAATTTGAATCGAAAAGGTTTACGTGCTTTTTTCGCTGATATAGGCGAAAAACCCTTCCGTGCTGACCAAATAATGAAGTGGATTTACCAAAAAGGTGTCAGTGATTTTGCTCTGATGACCGATTTGAACAAAGCGTTACGTGAAAAACTGCAAACGCATTGCGAAATCGTTGCTCCGGAAATTGCTTATCATCAAAAAGCTACCGACGGTACCATAAAGTTCGCTCTTAAATTGGAGGGTGGACAAGAAGTCGAAACAGTTTGGATACCTGAAACTGACAGAGCGACCTTATGCGTGTCTTCACAAGTGGGCTGTGCGCTTGAATGTACGTTTTGTTCTACCGCGCAGCAAGGGTTTAATCGAAATCTTACTGTTAGCGAAATTATCGGGCAGGTCTGGCGAGTCGCAACAACCTTGGGCTTGTCAGCAGATTCATCTAAACGTCCTGTCACCAATGTTGTGATGATGGGAATGGGCGAACCCTTGCTTAACTTGAAGAATGTGATCCCAGCAATGGATATCATGATGGATGACTACGGTTTCGGCTTGTCTAAGCGTCGAGTGACACTAAGTACGTCGGGTGTTGTACCTGCTTTAGACAAACTAGGGGACGAAATAGACGTTGCACTAGCCATTTCTTTGCACGCTCCTGATAACGCTCTGCGAGATGAAATTGTTCCTGTTAATAAAAAGTACCCAATTGAGGTGTTTTTAGCCTCGGTAAGACGCTATTTAAGTAAGTCAAAAGCGAACCAAGGAAAAGTGACGGTTGAGTATGTTATGTTGAGTCATGTCAATGACAGTACCGACCAAGCTCACCAGCTCGCAAAAGTGTTGAAAGAAACACCGTGTAAAATTAATCTGATCCCGTTTAATCCGTACCCAGGTTCTCCCTATTTATGCTCAAGCAACTCTCGCATTGATCGATTCTCTAAAGTGCTTATGGACTATGGTTTCACTGTCATGGTAAGAAAGACACGAGGCGATGATATCGATGCAGCTTGTGGACAGCTAGTTGGCGATGTCGTGGACAGAACTAAAAGAATGTTGAAAAAACAGGTGAAGGGCGAGCCAATTTCAGTAAAAATAAGTCATTAATGTTTAACACAAAATTCGGTAAGTGAATTACATGCGCTCATTACTCGTTTTTTTCATATTACTTTTGGCAGGATGCGTAAACCAAAGTAGTGTGAATAAAAAAAATGTTGACTACGAAGAAGCAGCGAAAACAAGAATTTCCTTGGGCCTGACTTATCTAAAAAACGGGAATTATTCACAAGCAAAGCAAAATTTGGATCAAGCCCTGGAATTTGCTCCTCGTTTTGCCAACGCGCATTTCAGCTTAGCCTATTATTTTCAGCGTGTGGGTGAAGTAGAGCGCGCAACCGAATACTACAAAAATGCCTTGCGCTTAGAACCACAAAATGCAGATATAGCGAATAGTTATGGCGCTTTTTTGTGCCAACAGAGTCAATATGATGATGCCAAACAGTACTTCCTTAAAGCAGTCAACAACAAGCACTACGCTAACAGTGCAGAAACGTACGAAAATATGGCAATTTGCGCACAGAAGGAAGGTGAAAATGATGACGCTATTGAATATCTCCGCTCAGCATTAAATCATCAACCGGGAAGGAGACAATCTCTCGCTTTGTTGTCAGAACTCTATGCAAAAAAGGGCGACTTTTTGAACGCTGAACGAACGCTCAATACACTCGAACGTTATGGCCGAATTGACGCAAAATTCTTATGGTTGCGTATGGACGTTGCGCGACAACAGCATAAACTTGAGCAGGCAAAAGACTATGGCACTATGTTGTTAACCGTGTATCCACAGAGTACATTTGCCGAACAATATGCCCGTAATCCAATAACTATACCGAAATCAAAGCTGAAAACCGCTCCCGACGAGCATATTGTTCAAAAGGGGGAAAACCTGTTTCGTATTTCCGTGCTATATAATATTGCTATGCGTAAACTGATCGAATGGAATGAACTAGAGGAATCCGGCGCCATCCAAGAAGGAATGGCATTAAGACTATCAGAACCGGAGGCTCGTTAGGAAAACACAATGACAGAAGAAATAAAACCTGAATCCGAACAACAAGTGAGTCCAGGAGCTACTCTAAAACAAGCTAGGCTTTCCGCTGGCCTATCGCTCAATGATCTTGCAACAAAACTATATGTTAAGCCTGCTGAAATAGAGGCGATAGAAAATGATCTACTGGACAGCAACAAGTCTCGTACTTTCATCAAAGGGTATGTTAAAAATTACGCTCGTGCCGTTGGTTTAAATGTGGTTGAATTGAGTCACGCTTTTGATGCTTATCACAAAAGCGGTGATACACAGCCGGACAGTGCAAAGCTACAAAGCTTTTCGAAACGAGTAGCGAAAGAAGCCAACGATAACCGATGGATGATGGTGACGTACTTTATCCTACTTTTATTTATTGGCGGGTTTGTTTTATGGTACATGCAACAGCCCGATCTTTCTTTCAGTCAAGCAGCGGATTCAGCTGACGATAATCAAACACAAGAGCAGGAACCGCCTGAAGAAGCCCCCGATTTTGGAGAACCAGAATCCGCATTTTTACAATCTACTACTCTTCCTTCAGAGAGCGTTGATCTAGACGGTGTTATTCCTGAAAGATCAGCTACAGAAAGTAACATCTCAGATAAAGAGGCTACAAGTTTGCTAGAAAACTCTGTTAGTGGCGAAATGGCGAGTGCTGAAGAAAACAAAATCAGCGCATCCACCGCCCTTGAGCCAGAGCAAGAGTCGGAAACAAACACAACGCAAAACCTGCGAACAGTGGATATTCAGCCCATTGATGCCTCTAATTTGTCTGAGCCCGTTGAACCGCAAGATACGATCACCTCAACCGTTTCCGTTGTGTTTACTTTCGAAGAAGACTGTTGGGTAAACATTGTTGATGCCAGCGGAGAAGCTATCGCATATGGTGTCAAAAAAGCAGGCCGAGTCATGGATATTCAAGGTGTTCCACCTTTCAATATTACCTTGGGTTTGCCTCAGGTAGTCAGGATTGTTTATGACGGTGAAGAGGTTGATATGTCTGGTTTTTCAGGGCGCGAAATTGGTAAATTAGTATTACCTCCACAAGGTTAATTATGTTTTCAGAAACTCCTATAACACGCCGTTCTTCGAGACGAATCTATGTGGGAAATGTGCCCATCGGTGATAACGCACCTATCGCAGTGCAATCCATGACCAATACCCTAACGACCGATGTAGAGGCAACAGTCGCTCAGATTAATCGTATTAAAGATATCGGTGCCGATATTGTTCGCGTGTCTGTACCCACCATGGATGCCGCAGAAGCGTTCAAACAAATAAAACAACAAGTTGACATTCCTTTAGTCGCCGATATTCATTTTGACTATCGTATTGCATTAAAAGTCGCTGATTACGGTGTAGACTGTTTGCGAATTAATCCTGGCAATATAGGCAACATGGAACGAATCAAAGCGGTTGTCGATTGTGCAAAAGATAAAAATATCCCTATTCGTATAGGCGTTAACGGTGGCTCACTAGAAAAAGATCTGCAGGAAAAATACAAAGAGCCAACACCCGAGGCCTTAGTCGAATCTGCCATGCGTCACGTTGATATTCTCGATAAACTTAACTTTCCCGATTTTAAAGTGAGTGTAAAGGCGTCCGATGTATTTCTTGCTGTCGGTGCTTATCGATTGCTTGCGAAGCAAATTGATCAACCGCTCCATTTAGGTATTACAGAAGCAGGTGGTCTTCGTACCGGTGCGGTGAAAAGCGCCGTCGGTTTGGGGATGTTGTTAGCTGAGGGGATAGGGGACACTATTCGCGTGTCTTTGGCTGCTGATCCTGTTGAAGAAATCAAAGTGGGTTTTGATATCTTGAAATCGTTACGTATTCGCTCAAGAGGGATAAATTTTATTGCATGCCCCAGTTGTTCACGTCAAGAATTTGATGTGATTGCCACTGTAAATGCACTAGAGCAGCGTTTAGAAGACATTGTTACTCCTATGGATGTGTCTATTATTGGCTGTGTTGTTAATGGTCCCGGCGAAGCAGAAGTGTCTGATCTTGGCTTAACGGGAGCGCGAAACATGAGCGGCTATTACGAAGACGGAAAGCGGCAACGAGAACGTATTGCCAACGATGAACTTGTTGAAAAACTTGAGAGTAAAATACGTGCAAAAGCTCAAATGCTTGACGAAAATAGCCGTATTCCAATCGTGCAAAAGGGCTAGTGGTTTTTAACATAACTCTTTATAATACGCCGCTTTTGTAAACACTAACTCGTCTAAAGGAACTTTGTGTCAAAGTCATTGCAAGCCATTCGCGGTATGAACGACTGCCTTCCGCAGCACATTCATCGTTGGCAATATGTTGAGTCGATTCTGCGTCAAGTGGTGGAGCAATACGGCTATCAAGAAATTCGTACTCCGAGCGTGGAGAGCACCGATTTATTTAAGCGCTCTATCGGTGAAGTGACAGACATCGTAGAAAAAGAAATGTATACCTTTGAGGACCTTAACGGAGACAGTTTAACCTTGCGGCCCGAGGGAACGGCCAGTTGTGTACGAGCAGGCATTGAGCACGGCCTGCTGTACAACCAGCAACAACGCTTATGGTACATGGGTCCGATGTTTCGCCATGAAAAACCACAAAAAGGCCGTTACCGGCAATTTCATCAATTTGGCGTTGAGACTTTCGGTATTGAAAGTTCAGATATTGACGCTGAATTAATCATCATGACGGCGCGTTTGTGGAAGCAATTTGGTATAGCTGACAAGGTTAGATTGCAGCTCAATACGTTAGGTGAGTCGTCAGCAAGGGAGGCGTATAAAGCTGCCTTGGTTGATTACCTTCAAGCTCGCAAGTCTGAATTGGACGAAGACAGTCAGCGGCGCCTGTTAACTAACCCTTTACGTATTCTTGACAGCAAAAATCAACAAGTACAGCGTCTGCTGACTGATGCCCCCATTTTATCTGACTTTCTAGATGAAGACGCTAAACAACATTTTGATGGTTTATGTGAACGATTGAGACAAGCAGGTATCGAATACGAACTTAATCCTCGTTTAGTGAGGGGATTGGACTATTACAATCGCACCGTTTTTGAGTGGATAACCGACAGCCTTGGCGCGCAAGGAACGGTATGTGCAGGTGGTCGTTACGACGGCTTAGTTGCTCAGTTGGGGGCAAAACCAACACCCGCAGTGGGGTTCGCAATGGGTATAGAGCGGCTTATATTGTTGTTAGATACGCTGGATGGTTTCGATGAATACAGTGCGCAAGCCAGCATTTTTGTGGTAAGTATGGGTAGCGAAACGATTGATTATGGCCTGAAGGTGTCAGAATATTTGCGAGATAGTTTACCCAACGAAAAAGTGCTTATGCACTGCGGAGGGGGCAATATGAAGAAACAATTGAAGCGCGCAGACAAAGCGGGTGCCAACTTTGCTGTAATTGTTGGTGAAAATGAACAACAAAATAGTACCGTTGTCGTTAAGCCTCTGAGAGGGCAAGCAGAGCAAACAGAGATTAATTTAGCCGCGTTATCTGATTATTTTACTCAGTAAGCGTCGCTTTAGAAAAAAAGAAGAGAGTCATCGTGGATCAATTTGCAACAGAAGAACAACAAGTAGAAGCGATAAAGCGCTTTTGGAAAGAAAATGGCGTAGCGATTATTGCAGGAGGCGTAATTGGAGTAGGTGGCTTGGGCGGCTGGCGCTATTACACCGATTCGCAAATCGCCTCAAAAGAAGCCGCTTCGGCAAACTATCAAGTGGCGGTGGAAAGCACGACATCATCAGAGAGCGTTGATGAATTGTCTGATTTCGTAGAGCAGACAAGTGAATCAGGTTACAAAGTAATAAGCCAATTTGTATTAGCAAAACAATATGTTGAACAAGACGAGCTAAGTGCTGCGGTGGATGTGCTACAAAATATTATTGTGGCTGAAAAAGACTCACCCCTTGCAGCTGTTGCTGCGCTTCGTTTGGCCGCTGTGCAGATGCAACAGGGCCAGTACGATTCCGTATTGAGCACGCTAGGTAATGTCACACAGGAAAGTTTTGCTGCACAGGCATCTTCTTTGAAAGGCGACGCATTAGTGGCGCTTACTCGTAATGAAGAAGCGAAAGAAGCTTATACCGAAGCGCTGAAACAAGCACCTGATAATCAGCAGGTTAAGATGAAACTAGACAACCTAGCGTTTAGCAGCGGGGTGTAAGGTGATCACGATGTCAAAAAAACCGACGTTAATATTGATGTTTGTCGGTTTGCTTACCACGGGGTGTTCCACCATAAGCGATTGGTTTAAAGATGACGAAGAAATCGCTATTCGTCGATTACAGCCTATCGAACAACAGTTTGAGATTGAAGAGGTATGGGGCGCGTCTGTTGGCAGTGGCATCACTAAGTATTTTTCGCGCTTGCAGCCTGTGCAGGCAAATAACACCCTGTTTGTAGCCGACCGAAAAGGCTATTTGGCCGCATTTGATGCTCAAACTGGGAAGAGAAAATGGCGCAAAGATTTTGCGACCTATGTTGAAAAAGGCTGGTTGTCAGGACTTAACAAGTTGATATCTCGTGGCGAAACGGCACGCCTTTCAAGCTTGTCTATTCACAATAATCAACTGTATTTAGGTTCAGAAAATGGCGATTTGCACGCTATCAGCCCTGAAGATGGGTCTGTTTTGTGGAGCGCTCAGATCGCCGGAGAGATTCTAGCACCAGCAACAGAAGACGATGGCATTGTTGTGGTGAATACCGGAGCAGGCATTCTATTCGCTTTTGACGAAGAATCTGGAGAACAACTTTGGAAAACAGACTCAGACGTTCCCCCCTTAACACTAAGAGGTATCTCTGCGCCCCATGCTGAAGCTGGTGGCGTTATTGTGGGTACACCGACTGGTTACATACAAGTGAGTGTTCTCGACAGTGGTTTAACTGCGTGGGAAACATCTATTGCACAACCTTCGGGAGCAACAGAGCTAGAGCGCATTGTCGATATCGACTCATCTCCCTTGGTTCATTTAGGCATCATTTATGCTATTTCATTCAATGGAACGCTTGCGTCTGTTGAATTACGTAGTGGACGCATTATTTGGAAACGTGAGTACGGTTCTTTTCGCAATATCACCCTTAAAGACAATACCCTGTTTGTGGTTGATTCAAATTCAAATGTACTCGCGCTGGATAGACGCAATGGCGTAGAAAGATGGTCGCAAAGTGCACTGCGAGGCCGTCGTTTGACCGCGGCAACGCCCTATGGCGATCATGTTGTGGTGGGCGATAATTATGGCTTCCTACATTGGTTGAACGCAGAAACCGGAGTGGTCGAATCTCGCTACGATTTGGGTGGCGACAGTAAGAAAAGCTCGGTTTACAGCGATCCTATTGTCGTGGGTGATACATTAGTAAGTGTCACTCGCGATGGTGACATTGCTGCGCTCAAGCCGCAACTTCCTAATTAATTCCTCATTAAGGATATAGCATGTTACCTGTGGTGGCACTTGTTGGGCGGCCGAATGTAGGCAAATCTACTTTGTTCAACCGTTTTACGCATACTCGTGACGCCTTAGTCGCCGACTTTCCTGGGCTGACTCGAGATCGAAAATACGGCAAAGCAAGTTCAGACAATATGCAGTTTATTGTGGTTGATACTGGCGGAATTTCGGGTGACGAAGCGGGTATTGACGCCCATATGGCGGATCAGTCTCTCAAAGCGATAGATGAGGCCGATGTTGTTATGTTTCTTGTTGATGCGAGAGCGGGCGTGCTTCCAGCAGATATTGCTATTGCTGAACATCTACGCAAAATAGAAAAGACGGTCTTCCTTGTTGCTAATAAAGTTGACGGCATCGATGGCGACAGTGAATCAGCGGAATTTTACTCGCTCGGTCTGGGAGAAGTTCATCAAATTGCTGCGGCTCACGGGCGAGGTGTAGGTCAGTTACTGTCAGTGAGTTTGGGTCCATTAGCCGAACGTTTCCCCGATATGGTCATCGAGCAGGAGTTAAAGACTGCTAATGAAGAAGAGGACGCACAGGCGCAGCTTGAACGCTTACAAAACCTACCTATAAAACTGGCTATTGTAGGAAAACCAAATGTAGGAAAGTCTACCTTAACTAACCGAATTTTAGGCGAAGAACGCGTGGTTGTGTTCGATATGCCGGGTACCACTAGAGACAGCATTTATATTCCTTTTGAACGAGAAGAGCGCGATTACGTTATTATTGATACCGCAGGCGTAAGAAAGCGAAAAAAAGTCTCTGATGCGGTAGAAAAATTTTCTATTGTAAAAACGCTGCAAGCTATCGAAGAATCCAATGTTGTACTTTTGGTTGTCGATGCACGAGAAGGAATAAGCGATCAAGACTTAAGTCTCTTGGGTTTCGTTCTAAACAGCGGTCGTTCGCTTGTGATTGCAGTAAATAAGTGGGATGGCCTGTCGGTAGACATAAAAGATGACATAAAACGAGAGCTGGATAGACGCCTTGGTTTTATTGACTTCGCTCGCGTCCATTTTATTTCTGCCTTGCACGGCAGTGGCGTTGGCAACCTGTTTGAAAGCGTCCAAGAAGCTTATCAGAGCGCGACAAAGCGTATCAATACTGCGTTACTGACTCAAATTATGGAACTCGCACAAGAAGATCACTTACCGCCACTTGTGCGTGGTCGACGAGTTAAAATGAAATATGCTCATGCAGGCGGATACAACCCACCCGTTGTTGTCATTCATGGTAATCAGGTTGAAGACCTTCCTCATGCTTACAAGCGATATATGACCAACTACTATCGAAAAGCACTGAATATAATGGGCACGCCGATTAAAGTTGAGTTCCGAGAAGGAAGCAATCCATTTGAAGGAAAGAAAAACCAACTCACCCTTGCTCAACAACGCAGACGCAAGCGCTTGATGGATTTTCGTAAAAACAGAAAGTAATGGTTTTTATCTAAAGAATGAGCGATATTCAATGCCACTTGGCATGGTGTGTTCCTTGTATCTGATTTTAACTATCGTTTTCTAAGTATCGTTGTTTTGCACTGGCTTGCTAACGATTTCACCATCTTGAAACCGCGTTACCAGAGGCTGTTCAGGGTTTACGTCTTTTGCGTAACTTAGCGCACGGTTGTTTTGATAGGTAATGGAATACCCTCTAGATAGCGTTGCTAAGGGACTGAGTGCTTGTAAGTGACCAGCTTGTATACGAAATTCCTGTGTTTTTTGTTTAAAACTACTGTCCCATGCCCGTTGCAAACGCGCTGATAAAGTAGAAAGCCGATGAGAGTGAGCTTGAATATGGGTTCCGGGATGAACACGTTGCAATCGGTTTATGCGGGTATGAAGCTCAGTGTGTTTTCGTTGCACATGATGTTGCGTGCTCCTTACTAAGCGGTTTGCAAGCATATCAAGGTGTTGACTGTGTTGTTGTAGCTGCTTGGTTGGGTGCAGTAGTTGAAGGTTTTTTAACACGGCTAAATGTTGATTTCGCAGATGAGTCAACTTTGCTGTCATTTCAGTGCTTAGGCGATGTGTCAAGGCAGTAAGGCGTTGATTACGTTGCTGTTTGTCGGGGCTGATTAGCTCAGCGGCTGCCGAAGGAGTAGGAGCGCGTACATCCGCGACTAGATCGCATAAAGTGAAATCAATCTCGTGACCCACTGCGCTGACAACAGGGATCACCGTGTTAGCAAGATCGTAAATGAGTTGCTCATTATTAAACGCCCATAAGTCTTCCAATGAACCACCACCTCGCGTGAGCAAAAGTATATCGACTTCGTTTCGTTGATTGGCTTTTGATAAAGCCTGCCTGATCGCTTGTGGCGCAAGCTCGCCTTGCACTAAGGTAGGATAAATAATGACATTGATATCAGGTGCACGGCGCTGTAAAACCGACAACACATCATGCAGTGCTGCACCACTGTCCGACGTAATGACGCCTACCGTGCTAATATCTGCGGGTATTGCTCGTTTCTTATCGTTATCAAACAAGCCTTTTGCATTAAGCTTGGTTTTTAATAATTCAAGCTCTCGTTTCAGCGCACCTTCACCATCGAACTCCAAATGTTCAATAATAAGCTGATAGTCACCCCGCGGTTCATAAAGGCTTACACTTGCTCGCACTAGCACTTTATCGCCCTCTTTAGGGCGCTGTTTAACTCTATGGTTCGCTTGTTTAAACATCGCGGCGCGAATTTGTGCTTTGTTGTCTTTGAGAGTGAAATACCAATGGCCTGATCCAGCAGATACAAAATTCGAAATTTCTGCCTGAAGCCAAATTAAGCCAATCTCACTATTTAATAAGGTACGAGCGAGCCGATTGAGTTTAGTAGGCGTTAAAATGTGTCTTGATTGGCTTGGCGCAGTGGGTATCATAATAATTTACGTCAACAGATAAAGATTAGAGTTTACCTTAAACTTAAAAAACACTACAATTGCGCCGCAATTAAGTCTCTACTGCTAGGTGTAATTGCATGCTCAGAATTATTCAAGAAGCGCTAACGTTTGATGACGTTTTGCTTGTTCCAGACCATTCCTCTGTTTTACCCCACACTGCAAAACTCAACACCCAGCTGACTCGTGGTGTCAGTTTGAATATCCCGATGGCCTCAGCCGCAATGGACACTGTTTCGGAAGCGCGTTTAGCGATTGCTTTGGCGCAAGAAGGCGGCATTGGTTTTATTCATAAAAACATGTCTCCTGAAGATCAGGCAAGTCACGTACTGAAAGTGAAAAAATACGAAAGTGGTGTGGTATCAGACCCTGTTACGGTTGAACAAAGCGCAACAATAGGCGAAGTGATGGCATTAAGCAAACGCTTGGGCTACTCAGGTTTTCCGGTTGTCGATAGCAGTAATAATTTAATCGGTATTGTGACGGGCCGAGATTTGCGTTTTGAAAATCGCCTAGATTTGCCCGTTAGCAATGTAATGACACCTAAAGAGCGCCTAGTCACCGTAAAAGAAGGGGCTGATTCAACACAAGTACTTGATTTGATGCATGAACATCGGATTGAAAAAATTCTCGTTGTTGATGATGCGTTTAAGTTGTCAGGTTTGATTACCGTAAAAGATTTCCAAAAAGCAGAGAGCAAACCCAATGCTTGCAAAGACTCACTGGGACGATTGCGTGTGGGTGCTGCGGTTGGCGTAGGTGCAGGTACTGATGAGCGGATTCAATTGCTGGTAGAGGCTGGTGTCGATGTACTGCTTATAGATACTAGCCATGGTCACTCAGAAGGTGTCATTAACAGCGTTAAACGTATACGCGATGCATTTCCCGATATTCAGATTATTGCTGGAAACGTCGCAACGGCGGCTGGCGCTAAAGCATTAGCAGATGCCGGTGTCGACGCAGTGAAAGTAGGGATAGGCCCAGGCTCAATATGTACCACTCGTATTGTAACAGGTTGCGGTGTACCACAAATTACCGCCGTATCTGATGCCGTTGCCGCATTGGCCGATACGGGTATTCCCGTGATTGCTGATGGCGGTATTCGTTTTTCAGGTGATATTGCAAAAGCCTTGGCGGCAGGAGCAAGCTGTGTGATGGTTGGCAGTATGTTTGCCGGAACAGAAGAAGCACCGGGAGAGGTAGAGTTGTATCAAGGGCGTTACTACAAATCTTACCGTGGAATGGGCTCTTTGGGGGCGATGAATCAAAGTCATGGGAGTTCAGACCGTTATTTCCAAGAATCTGACAATGCTGAAAAATTAGTGCCTGAAGGTATTGAAGGTCGCGTGGCTTACAAAGGTCCCATTGCCAATATTATCCATCAACAAATGGGCGGTTTACGTTCCGCTATGGGGCTAACAGGCTGCGAGACTATTGATATTCTTCGAACCAAAGCACAATTTGTTAAGGTGACCGCTGCAGGCATGGGTGAATCCCACGTTCACGATGTTAGTATTACCAAAGAAGCACCAAATTACAGGATGGGGTAAGCAAAAGGCTATGAGCGCAAATATTCATTCGCAAAAAATCTTAATTCTCGATTTTGGTTCTCAATATACACAGCTTATTGCTCGGCGGGTACGTGAAATTGGCGTATATTGCGAGCTATGGGCATGGGACGTTACTGAACAGCAAATAAGGGCATTTGCACCCAACGGCATCATTCTGTCGGGTGGTCCAGAATCGGTCACCGAGGCTAATTCGCCCAGAGCGCCAGAATATGTGTTTGACGCAGGCGTACCCGTGCTTGGTATTTGCTATGGCATGCAAACCATGGCAGCGCAATTAGGCGGTTCGGTCTCAGGCTCCGATAAGCGAGAATTTGGTTACGCTCAAATTGAAGTGAAGACGCCGTCGGCGTTACTTGCCAATATTGAAGATACCATTGGCGATTCAGGCCGTCCCATGCTCGATGTGTGGATGAGTCATGGTGATAAAGTGGCGAGCTTGCCTGACGGTTTTGTTACGGTCGCACAGACCCCTTCTTGTCCTTATGCGGCAATGGCTGACGAGGCGCGACAATTTTACGGTGTGCAGTTTCACCCTGAAGTGACGCATACTAAACAAGGTGAGCGTGTCTTATCGCATTTTGTAATGGATATTTGCGGTTGTGAAAAATTATGGACGCCTACCGCTATCATCGAAGATGCCATTGCCCGTATTAAAGAAAAAGTAGGCGACGATGAGGTTGTGCTCGGTTTATCGGGTGGCGTGGATTCCTCAGTGGTTGCTATGCTTATCCACCGTGCCATTGGCGATAAGCTTACTTGTGTATTTGTTGACAACGGTTTGCTTCGTCTTAATGAAGGTGAGCAGGTAATGGATATGTTTGGCGACCATTTCGGCTTGAATATCATTAAAGTGGAGGCTGAATCACGTTTTTTAGAGGCCTTGCAAGGCGAGGGCGACCCAGAGAAAAAACGCAAAATAATCGGCGGTGAATTTATTAAAGTGTTTGATGAAGAGTCTTCAAAACTCAGTCATGCAAAATGGTTAGCTCAAGGCACAATCTATCCAGATGTCATTGAATCCGCGGGGTCAGCGACAGGTAAAGCGCACGTCATTAAATCACATCACAATGTGGGTGGCCTTCCTAAAGATATGAAACTGGGTTTGGTTGAACCGCTCAGAGAATTGTTTAAAGATGAAGTACGAAAAATAGGTCTTGAGTTAGGTTTGCCATATAACATGCTATATCGTCACCCCTTTCCCGGACCTGGCTTAGGTGTGCGAGTGTTAGGCGAAATTAAGAAGGAATATTGTGATTTATTGCGACGTGCCGACGCTATTTTTATTGAAGAACTTCATGCTGCCGATTTGTATCACAAAGTCAGCCAAGCCTTTACGGTGTTTTTACCCGTGCGCTCTGTCGGAGTCATGGGCGATGCGCGTAAATACGACTGGGTAGTCAGCTTACGAGCCGTTGAGACCATCGACTTTATGACAGCCCATTGGGCGCATTTGCCTTATGATTTTCTTGGCAAGGTGTCGAATCGTATTATCAACGAAATTGATGGTATTTCTCGAGTCGTTTATGACATTTCAGGCAAACCGCCTGCCACGATTGAGTGGGAATAGCATTAGCTTGAAAGACTAAACCGAACCCGATGAAAAACTTAGTCTTTCATCCTATTTACAGTCAGTTAACCTTGCCCGAACGGCATCGTTTTCCTATTGAAAAATATCAGGGTATCTACGACGCGTTGATTCAACGCGGAGTCGATACTGATCGCTTTGAACGTCCTGTTCCGATCACGAAAACGGCGCTTTGCAAGCATTACGATAAGCAATATGTTGAAGCTTTGCTCGATGGGAGCTTAGATGCAAAAGCTATGCGGCGAATCGGTTTCCCTTGGTCTGAGCAACTTATTCAACGTTCCCTTACCGCAGTCGGAGGGACGTGTCTAACAGCAAAGTTAGCTTTGCAACACGGCATTTCGCTTAATTTAACGGGCGGCTATCATCACGCATTTGCTGATTTTGGCTCGGGTTTTTGTTTGTTTAACGACCTATATCTTGCTGCTCAAGTCATGCTCGAAGAGGCGAGTGTCGATCAGGTTTTGATTATAGATTTTGACGTACACCAAGGAGATGGAACAGCCAAATTGGCTGAATCAAGCGATAATATTATTACACTTTCCATGCACTGCGAAAAAAACTTTCCCTTTCGCAAGCAAGTTTCCGATATGGATTTTCCGCTTGATAGAGCGTTATCTTCTGATGCTTATCTAAACGAAGTGCAGCAAGCCTTGAATTTGGCTTTTCGACAGTATCAACCCGATGCGGTGATATATGATGCGGGTGTTGATATTCACGAAAACGACGATTTAGGATTATTAAAAGTCACAACACAGGGAGTCTTCGAGCGCGATCGTTTAGTGATTGATATGTGTAAAGCGAAGAACTTACCTATCGCCTGCGTTATTGGCGGAGGCTACCAGCGAAATATTGATGCCTTAGTTGAGGTACACTTACAGCTATTTAGAGCTGCGGATATTATTAGCTAGTTCAACCCCCTAGTTCACCCCCCTGTACAATACCCTCCAGTACAACAAAGGTGTTTAAATTTTTTTAAAACTATCCCGCTTCACACTTACAGCGTGATCGATAAACCTTCAAACGCACCGAATACCTTGAGGTCTGATTCGGCAGTCGCAATAAATTGTTCGCACTGTTCGACAATAACATCGATTTCGTTGTCAGTTCGCTCAGGATCGTGGCTGTATAGCGCCAATTGTTTTGCTTTGCATGCAATGGCTAAACGTACCCCTTCATCAGCAAGGGAGTGACCCCATCCTGATTTTGCCGGCATATCAGTAGTTAAATATTGTGCGTCGTGGATCAGTAAATCGGTATTTTTGGCAAATTCGGTAAAGGCTAAAAATTCGGTTTCTTTTTTGTAAGGAGGGTAAAGTTCATTGTCGGTGATGTAACTGAGACTAACGCCGTTTTCGGTAATTTTATACGCGCTACCTCCACCAGGGTGATTAATTGAGATGCGCTCAAAGCTAGCATTCCCAAGGTGCCATTTATGTTGGTCTTCGGGTATGACATGAAATGAGATATCGCTGGGTAGATGGTCTGGGTGAACGGGAAAGGTAGAGCCACGCATTTGTTCAATCACCGCATCGGGCTCGTCGAAAATGGTTTTACCGCTATGAATAATAATTTTTCTGCCATTTTGATAAATGGGTACAAAAAATGGAAAGCCTTGAATGTGATCCCAATGGTTGTGACTTAGAAATAAATGAATAGGGGAGGTTTTTTTAGCGAGTTCTTTACCTAACAATCGAATGCCGGTTCCGGAATCTAAAATTACATCTGTGCCATCGTCGAGTTCAACATGAACACAAGCTGTGTTACCCCCGTAGCGCACAAAATCTGCGCCGGGGGTAGGGATAGAGCCTCTTACACCATAAAAGGTTACCTTCACACTTGTCCTCTTTGAATGAGTAAAAGACTCAGTCTGATCCTATTTTGACGAAATGAACTCAGCAACTTCATCAATAGCCAACAACTGTTTTTCGCCCGTTTTTCGGTACTTGTATTCTACCTGCTGGTTATCCAAGTTGCGTTCACCTACAACGATACTGTGGGGAATACCAAGCAACTCCATATCTGCAAACATAACGCCGGGTCGCTCTTTCCTATCATCAAATAAAACATCTATTCCCAGATTAATCAAGCTGGCGTACAGTTTTTCTGCCACTTCTTTGATGCGTTGTGATTTGTGCATATTCATTGGGATGATCACAACGTGAAACGGTGCCATAGTCTCAGGCCAAATAATGCCGTATTTGTCGTGATTTTGTTCGATAGCCGCGGCCACGATACGCGATACCCCAATACCGTAGCAGCCCATACTCAAGGTTTGATGTTTGCCATTTTCATTCAGCACGCCGCAATTCATGGCAGAGGAATATTTATCGCCAAGCTGGAAGATATGCCCCACTTCTATACCACGCTTGATGACTAATTTGCCTTCTCCATCAGGAGAGGCATCACCTTCGATTACATTGCGTAAGTCAGCGGTTTGTACTTTAGTGTTAGGGGCTACGCTGTGGTCATAAACAACAGGAATGGATAAATCGTCAAGCTTAACTGAGTCAGCATTACCGCCTAATAGCGAGCGAGCTTGCTCTTCTGATGCTACACGCAACGGAGACGCGACACCAACAAGCTTTTCAGCTTTAATTTCGTTCAAAACATGCTCAGAGTGTAATACGAGTGCATACCAATCGCTGTCTGCATCATCTTCGCCTGCCACTGCGATAACTTGCAAAGAGGCTGTACTGCTGGCTTGCTGGCGAGGTAGCGTAGCCGCCATCTCTACATTGGCGGCATAATCGCTGCTATCTGAAAAGGCAATGGCATCCTCGCCTGAATCTGCTAATACATGAAACTCATGAGAGGTACTGCCGCCAATAGAGCCTGAATCTGCTATTACTGCGCGATAATCCAAACCTAAGCGCGTAAAAATATTGCAATAAGCAGTAAACATTTGTTGGTAAGTGTCAGCGAGAGACTCGTCTGTGGTATGAAAGCTATACGCATCTTTCATGGTAAATTCACGGCCTCGCATAATGCCAAAACGAGGGCGCACTTCGTCGCGAAATTTAGTTTGAATTTGATATAGGTTGAGAGGAAGCTGTTTATAGCTACTTACTTCATTTCGAACCAAGGCAGTAATGACTTCTTCGTGTGTCGGGCCTAGTACAAAATCGCGCTGATGGCGATCGTTAATACGCAACAACTCAGGACCATAATCTTCCCAACGGCCCGATTCTTCCCATAAGTCAGCGGGTTGAACAACGGGCATTAGCACTTCAATGGCGCCTGCTTGGTTCATCTCTTCGCGAACAATATTGGCCACTTTGTTCAGTACTCGAAGCCCTGAGGGAAGCCACGTATACAATCCAGAGGCCAGTTTTCTGACAAGACCAGCCCGCAACATAAGTTGATGGCTTACGATTTCTGCCTCAGCAGGTGTTTCTTTTTGTGTGGCAAGTAAATAGTGGCTAGTACGCATGAAAGCAGATTACCTGATAGTGTTTAAACCCGATATTCTAAACGCAACACTAGCTCGATGGAAGCAACGTGAATTGTTCAACAATAATTTTGTTATTCAACCATTGCCATGCGATGTCCACATCATAGAGCTGAACTTTGTATAGTTTAGGGTCATTTGTCAGCGAACGCTTATAGGCGGGTCTTGGGTCCTGAGCTAACACCTTTGTCACTAAATCTGTAAAACCGGCATACTTTTGCTCTAAATGCTTAATTTCTCCCCAGAGATTGGGTTTAAATTCAACAGGCACCAGTGTGGGGGTATCTAGCGGGCAACGGTTCATTTGCGCTGAACTGCTTGGTATCGCATCCGCGTAGGGAAGATAGGGTTTTATATCGATAATGGGGGTGTTATCAAGCAAGTCTGCGCCCTCAATATCTACCATGACACGACCGTTCGCTTTTCGAATTCCTTTATTTTGAACCACCGACAATCCGAGGCCATTGGGTCTAAAGGTACTTCTACTAGCAAACACCCCCAATGACGCATTTCCGCCTAGTCTGGGCGCTTTCACTTTTGACTTCCATCCGGCTGACGCCGTTTCATTAAAATGGAATATTAACCATAAATGACTGAACCCCTCTATGCCATCAAAGCAGTCAATAGAATCATACCCCGTGTTCATTATTAGTGTTCCGGGAGCCTGAGCTAGATTAGGCTGTCGAGGAATTGCAAATTTTTGCTTAAACGGAGTACGGGCGATGGCAATGGGCTGAATAAAAATCTCTGACATGTCTATGAAATTTGTCCTTTCGCACGTATATTTCTTGTCGGACTAAAACATACAACACGAGTGTAGGGTAGGGACTTACCCAAATAAAAATATAATCAATATGATATCAGTAAATCATTTAACTAAAACCTTTGGTCAGCGACGTGTGGTTGATGACTTAAATTTCACCCTAAATGCTGGCGATATAGTCGGATTCCTCGGCCCTAATGGCGCAGGTAAATCGACTACCATGAAAATGTTAACCGGCTTTTTGTCTTCCAGCTCCGGTCAGGTTCTGATTGATGGCATCGATGTCGCTAAGCAAGGGCAAAAAGCCCGTAAGGTCATTGGTTATTTGGCAGAAGGTGCGCCTGCTTACGAAGAAATGACGGTGTATCAGTTTCTGCTTTTTATTGCCAAAATGCGAGGTGTTTCGCGCAAGCAACGGGTAAATGCTATTGCTGATGTGGTGGCTAAAGTAAATTTAGAGTCGGTTTTGAACAGCACAATTGAAACCTTATCTAAGGGCTTTAAACGCAGGGTAGGGATTGCGCAGGCTTTAATCCACGATCCCAAAATTTTGTTGCTTGATGAACCCACCGACGGACTTGACCCGAACCAAAAATTCCAAGTGCGTCAACTTATTAAGGCACTATCGAAAGATAAAATAGTCGTCATTTCGACGCATATTTTGGAAGAGGTCACTGCCTTGTGTAATCGCACGATGATTATTGCAAAAGGCAAACTGCGCTACGACGGCACACCAGCCGAATTGCAACGTCAGTCAAAATCGTATAACGCAGTCAGTTTGAAATTAAGTTATGCCGCAGACATATCTGGGTTAGAAGATATAGAGGGTGTAGCTGATTTTAATGTTGATCCAAAAACGGGAGAAATCACGCTTTATCCCGAAGAAGGAAGAAGTATTGTTCATCTAGTGAGTGAATACGTTTTTCAAAGACGCTTGCCAGTCGATGAAATGACCATTGCTCAAGGCCATCTCGATGAAGTGTTTCGTACACTCACCGATAACGAAACCGATGATGAGGGAGAGGATGAATGAACGCTACGTATTATATATTTAAACGAGAACTAGGTAGTTTTTTCGCTACGCCTGTGGGCTACGTGTTTATTTGTGTTTTCTTGGTGTTAAATGGCGTATTTACTTATGTACTAGGTGATTTTTACGAACGCAACCAAGCCGACTTATCACCTTTTTTCAGTTTTCAACCGTGGTTGTTTTTATTTTTAGTCCCTGCAATCAGCATGCGCACATGGGCTGAAGAAAGAAAAAATGGCACGATTGAATTATTAATGACCTTGCCTGTGTCGCATTTTTCCTGTGTGTTAGGAAAGTTTCTTGCTGCTTGGATCATTGTTGGCTTAGCACTGTGCATGACTTTTCCTTTATGGCTTTCGCTCGAATACTTAGGTCAGCCAGATCGCGGAATCATTGTTGCCGGATACATTGGCGCATGGTTGATGTCGGCCGCTTTCCTTGCATTGAGTACCTGTATGTCAGCAATAACGAAAAATCAGGTGACAGCCTTTATTTTGTCTGTCGTGACATGTTTTTTATTTGTGGCTCTAGGTTCAAACATTGTGCTTGACCTTATCTCGCAGTTTGTCAGCGCTGCTGTGTTAGACACGCTTGCATCGTTCAGCTTTTTGGTGCGCTTTGAAGCCATCTCTAAAGGTATTTTGTCGTTGGGAGACAGCTTGTACTTTGTTAGCTTTGCGCTTGTTTTCCTGTTGATCAGCGCACTCATAATAGAACATACCAAGGCAAACTGATTATGAAAAAAACAGTTTTGATATTCATTAATATATGCTTACTGTCCATTTTGCTGGTGTCACTGAATGTACTTAACAGTCGATTTTTGAGTGGTATTCAAGTCGATTTAACCGAAAATAATGTTTACACACTTTCTGATGGTTCGAAATCTATTTTGTCTTCGTTGCAAGAGCCAATCGAGCTGCATTATTTCTTTTCTGATTCCGCAACGAAAGGTATGACTTCAATTCGCAATTATGCTCAACGCGTTGAACGACTGTTAAAAACCTACGAGGCTTTATCAAATGGAATGATAAGTCTGAGTATTATTGATCCTGAACCTTTTTCTGAGTCGGAAGATGACGCGAGTCAATTCGGATTGGCAGGGGTAGGCGTAAATGCCGACGAGCAACTCATCTATTTTGGGCTTGCTGGCACTAATCTCCTCGATGGGCAAGAGGTGATTCCATTTTTTAATCCCAACGATGAACGCTTTCTCGAATATGAACTCAGCAAGCTGGTTTATGAGCTCTCTCATGTGAACAAGCTGCAAATAGGTGTGATCAGTGATTTGCCTTTACTTGGGGGGCCAAATCCGTTTACTGGTCAAGTTCAACCTGCAATGGCGTTTTTCACTCAGCTACAAGCGTTTTACGATCTCACCCTTATAAGTGCGCAAGATACCGCATTGCCAAAGTCTATTGATTTGCTGATGTTGGTGCATCCAAAGAATCTGAATGATGAACTGATGCAAGCCATCGATCAGCATGTCATGGAGACAGGAAAGCTGATTGCTTTTGTCGACCCGTACTTTGAAAGCAACCCAAATGGCACCAGCAGTGAAGGGTCAGATATGCGTGTGTTATCACAGTATGGCATTCAGGTAGATGCGTCTTTGTTGGTATTTGATCCCCAATTGGGCTTAGATATGCAAGGTCAGCAAGGCCAGATTGTGAATCATCCCGGTATTTTAGGTCTGAGACCGTCCCAAATTAACTCAGACGAAGTGATCACTCGGGATTTCGAGAGTATTAACATGGCCTCTGTGGGTAGGATAAATACTCAAACGGAGAGCAACTTGCGCCTCACCCCGCTATTAAAAAGCAGTGCTTTTGGGCAAGTAATAGATAAGGAAAAGGTTGTACAGATTCAATCGCCTGAACAGTTTTCTCAGCTTCTCACTCAAGATGCAGCAACCTTTACCTTAGGCGCACACCTGTCTGGTACGGTTAACTCAGCCTATGTAGACGGTATGTCGAAAGCCGTTAATTTTCTCGTATACGCAGATGTCGATATGTTGACTGACCGATTTTGGATACAGCATAGTCAATTTTTTGGGCAGAATATCTCTACGCCTTTTGCCAACAATGGCGACTTAGTGATAAACAGCGTGGATAATTTGAGTGGCAGCACAGAGTTAATCGGTATTCGCAGTCGCGGAACTTACAATCGTCCGTTTACTACGGTTGCTGAACTCAAAGCGCTTGCTGATGCTAAATTTCGCGAGCAGGAGCAGCGCTTACAATCTGAGCTAGAGCAGGTTGAACAAGAGTTAGTGCAGCTACAAGCATCTGAGCAGTCTGCAGTCGTCACGCCGCAACAACAAACTGCGCTTGATGGATTTATTGAGCGCAGAATAGAAATACGTCAAGCCTTGCGCCGAGTGCGCTTGCAATTGCAAAAAGATATTGCGTCTTTAGGCAACCAGCTAAAACTGCTCAACATTATGATATTTCCTATTTTGATGACGGTACTCATTTCGTTATTTTATAAGCTATTTAGAACCAGAGCGCCGCGAAAGCTCATGGTGGGGATAATGGAAGAAAATAACAATCATAAAAATAATATAAGCGAGGCAGGATAGGCTTTATGGTACGCACTTATGTTTTATTTGGCTTAACCCTCGTTTCTCTATCATTGGCGTTTTATTATTCTGATCGGTCATCTCCTGCAACTATTGAAGAAAAAGAGCGCAAGCTTTTTCCTGACTTAGTAAAAGAATTAGACGCAGTAAATACGGTATCTATTCATCGGGCTACTGGTCAGGTGTTACAAGCAGCGCGTGTTGAAGGTCAATGGATGACACCTCTGTTGTCTGATACTCGCCTTTTCCCTGTTGATGCTTCCATGCTGCAAGGTTTACTTAACGACTTGGCCTCAGCCCACATTGACGCGTTAAAAACACAGAATGCTGCGAATTATAAAATGCTTGGCCTAGACGATGTTTCAGGTGTCGGCTCTGATTCAAGTTTAGTCACCCTCAAAACGCCTACATCCACGCGAGCATTGCTGATTGGGCATACCTCAAAACATCGAAATGCGAGTTTTGTTCGCATACAAAGTGAGCAGCAAAGTATGCTGATAGATAAGGTGATTCAATTACCGGATACCTTAGAACAATGGTTGCTCAGGCCTATATTGCCGTTGCAGGAGACAAATATAAAGGCAATCGACATCGACGGTCAAGAAATAGACAGGCAAACGTTTGACTTTATGGCCTCGCTGACAACGGCATTGACAGAGATAGATTATTTAAGTGTTCTTGAACGGCAAAGTGCCTTGTTGAGTTGGTTTACTCAAAACCCTGTGAGAGTGATTACGCTGACTACTGACGACGATGTGCTAAGGCTTTCCCTGTTTAAAAACAACGAATCGGAGCAAGTATGGTTTATTGTCGATAGCGAGGCAGAGTTATGGCAACAACATTGGGCCTTTGAACTTTCACCGCAGACAGCTAATTCGCTTATGATGCCGATTGAGTGATAGACGCAATCTTTCGCTGCCATTGGTCAAGTTGTGCTTTTGCTGCTTCGATTCCTATTTGTTCAAGACGCTGAATGTTTCGTTCGACAATACGTTCGGCGTATTCTTGTGCAGCTTGCTCGCGCGGCATGACTCTGTCTATTTCCTGCTCTTGTAAAATGTGGATAATTGGAAGAGGAGCACGATTGGTAAAGTGAGAAACACTCTCAACACTTTCGCTTTCAAATAAATAATCGGGATGAAAGCTTGCTAACTGAAACACACCCAACCAGCCTTCATTTTCTATGCGTTTTTGCGCAGCTTCTAATAGCGCTAGGTAATCAAAAAAATCGTCTGCACAAGCAGTGAGTACCAATAAGCAAGTCGTATACTGCTCTCTTTCCAGTAGCGCATTGCACTCTGCCGATAAACTTTCTAACACCTGTGACCAGCTGTTGCTATGACACACTTGAATTTTTACTTGGTTTTGTTGCAACGCAGGTTTAGCAAAGGGGCAAAAATTTTCTTTTACAATCCATTCGCTCATCCATTCTTCAATAACTTGAACAATACTTTCTGTCATGCCTTTTGGTCTAAGCCTGCGTTAAGAATGGAACTTTACGTAGGCTTCAAGCGTGTTTTCAATCAAACTTGCCACTGTCATTGGACCTACACCACCTGGCACGGGGGTGATCCAACTGGCTTTTTGAACGGCGGTATCAAAGTGCACGTCGCCTACTAAAGAACCATCGGTTTGACGGTTAATGCCCACATCGATCACCACGGCTCCCGGTTTGATCCACTCGCCAGGAATAAAATTCGTTTTCCCCACTGCTACGACTAACAAGTCTGCACGATTAATGTGTTCTTTTAAATTTTGTGTAAACTTATGACACGTTGTCACCGTGCAACCGGCTAGCAACAATTCTAAACTCATCGGTCTACCCACAATATTCGAAGCGCCGACGATAACCGCATCCATTCCTTTGGTGTTTTTCTTAGTTGATTCGATTAAGGTCATGATACCTTTTGGCGTACAGGGTCTGAGTGCAGGCACGCGTTGAGCCAGACGACCAATGTTATACGGGTGAAAGCCGTCAACGTCTTTATGTGGATGAATACGTTCAAGTGTTTCTGTGCTATTTAACCCTGCGGGTAAGGGGAGTTGTACCAGTATCCCATCGATTTCAGCATCTTCATTGAGCGTATCAATGAGCTCTAACAGTTCTTGTTGAGACGTGGTAGCTGGTAAATCAAAAGATTTAGAGACGAATTTCACTTCATCACACGCTTTTCGTTTATTAGCGACATAAACTTGCGAAGCAGCATTGTTCCCCACTAAAACAACAGCGAGACCGGGTGCTCTTTTTCCCGAATCAATCAACGATTCAACGTAATTCGCGACATTGGCCCTTACGTGCTTTGCTATTTGCTTTCCGTCAATAATATGAGCTTTTACAGACATCTATACTTCCACGACAATAAGTAAGTTATTAATATTGTCGCATATCAAGCGAAGTTTGGGGATGTTGAATTTACATATTTGAACACATTCACAGCACTTGAAAAATTGTCCGTAAAAAGTGTTTGACGGAAACATATCAAGTCGGTAATATGCGCCACCCGTAGCGGCACTAACCTTAGTAACGAGATTCAATGCTCGGTAATGAGGTGATTGGCGATACATGTCGGTGAGTGGCGCAGCTTGGTAGCGCACTTGGTTTGGGTCCAAGGGGTCGTAGGTTCAAATCCTATCTCACCGACCATTTTATTGCATGATTCGTTAAGCGTCCGTAGCTCAGCTGGATAGAGCAACGGCCTTCTAAGCCGTGGGTCGCAGGTTCGAATCCTGCCGGACGCGCCACTATATAGCGATGGACAGCGACGGCGAGTCAGGCATTAAAAATCAGTGGTGGGCGTAGCTCAGTTGGTAGAGCCCCGGATTGTGATTCCGGTTGTCGTGGGTTCAAATCCCATCGTCCACCCCATTTCTTTCTAAAAAGATAGCAAAGCGGAAGTGGTGGAATTGGTAGACACGCTGGATTTAGGTTCCAGTGCTTCACGGC
>CAYSDZ010000002.1:181713-187317 GCA_964429915.1 uncultured Alteromonas sp. | reverse complement strand
AAGTTATTGAATTAAAAAAACTCAGTAGAAGCGGTAGAACCAAGATCTATGTAAGCGATATCACCACGCAACAAACCTATAACTTGCACTGGCCAACAAATGACAGCCAACGAATAAGCGTTGGCGTCACTTTAATATTAAAAGGCAAGCAAAACTGGTTTGGCCGTTATATTGAGCGTATCCAAATTACATCAGAGCAAAACTGAAATTCTTACCAGAATTAACAAGTGGCAAAGCTAACCTGCTTATTCTTTCGGTTGATATTCGGTCGACGACAGGTTATGGATTTCACGTCCTCCAAATTTTAGAGAAGCAGACCTATTACCACTTGGTGTTTCAAATATCTCACCTGCCAAACCCTTTCTGGCTGTTACACTACCGAAATAAAAAGGGTCAGAGTAAAATCAACTGCACTATACTCAATTTACGGTTAACTAAATGAAATATAGGTATGGCTAGAAGGCAAAGAATATCTAGGGTAGCAAAACACCTTATTCAACTAGGAACCAATCGGCAAGTCATAAATAAAGGAGTCAATTTGGCTCTGCCCCCTTTTGTCCCCTCTTATTCAGTCCGAACTGTTTGAACAATAAATACACAAGGACTATCGGTAACCGAAAAAATGGACTATGATGTACATGTATGACATGTAATGCGAAGGTGAAAAAATGTTATCCCTTAGACTCTCAAATGATATAGAAACGCGCTTAGGTAAACTGGCCGAAACAACAGGCCGCACCAAATCGTTTTACGCCAAAGAAGCCATCGTTAAGTATCTGGACGAGATGGAAGATACCTATATAGCAATAAACAGGTTGGAAAAGCCAGCGAAGCGCGTGTCGTTAGCAGACGTGGAAAAAGAGCTGGGCTTAGACGACTAAGATGGGGCAGCAGTGGCGAATTGAATGGGATGAGCGTGCCCTTAAAGAATTAAAAAAGCTCGATAAGCAAACGCAAAAAGATATAATCCACTACCTCAAGTCGCGCATAGCGACAGAGGAATCACCCCGGCGGTTCGGTAAAGCCTTAGTTGGTGACAAAGCAGGTCTATGGCGTTATCGCATAAAAGATTATCGGCTGATCTGCAATATCGAAGACGGCAACTTGGTAGTGCTAGTATTACGCGTAAACCATAGGAAAAATGTATATGGAAGTTAATGGAGATACCTTAATCAGTGTGCTCCATGAAGAGGTTGGCATTCTCGCTTTATTATGTATCCAAAATCAAAAAACGGATTGGTTATTCTAACCAATAGCTCCAACGGCTTTTGGCTAGCACAAAACGTGCATTGTTTGATCGCAGAGGAATTAGTTGGTGGCGATAAACTGAATTGTAGTTGAATGGAGATTTACGTAATCAGGACTGTTAATTGTTGTTTAATAAGCATAGCCTGCTCCTTAATTCAGCTACACGATACCGACTTACAGGAATACGCTGTCCATTTTTCATGGTTACCCAATACTTACTGCCAGTCGACGATTTCAGTGTCGATATTGCATTTATATTCACGGCATAAGACTTATGAATTCTCAGAAAATCAGATGGGCCAGTTTCTAACATTGCGCCTATACCACCTTGGTGAAGCGTGCTTTCACCGCTTTGTAAATGTACTGCTGTATAGTTCCCTTCCGCTTTCAGAGCGTAACAATCAGACACAGCAACTTGGTGCTCTTTCCCGTTCGATAGTACGTAAAGAAAATGAACTTCATCATCCGCTGTTGTCTCTTGATGCTCTATTTCAATCGCAACACAGGCCCACATCCACGCCCCACCTACAAAGATAAGCGAACCTACGAACAAAAAACTATCAAGAAACACACCTACTGAAAGGTTTATCGACAAGGCGCTAGCAACACAAAAAACAGGCAATGTTGATAAGTACGTGTGTTGTTTTTTACCTAATTGCGCAACAAAAACTACCGAAGGCGCAAAAAGGAAAACTATAAATATGAGTGCTAATTGAGCATCTTCACTTTGAAATGGGATTAGATGTATTAACAGTACAGTCAAAACACCCAGACACAACACGGCTTTCAATAAAGTATTGTGAGTGATTCGATAACTTATATAATTCAGTGTAAGTGCGCTGCCTATTACCCCACACCAGCCTACGAAACCTCGAAGCTCATGATAGTTGTATGGGTAGTTTATTCCGGCTCGGGCAGCTTCTGACAACAGAGCTATAACGATGAATAAGCCATAAATACCTAGCCCTAAGCGTTCCACATCATTTTCACTTCTACCTATCCGTAAGCTTTGGAGACTTAAAATTAATAAGCCGCTACTGATTAAAATAGGTATTAGATAATATCGCATGTCGCGCTGACCATTTTTTCGATACGGGGCCAACCAGACATAATGTAACACTGAGTTGTCTTTTATAGTGATATGCGCTGTAGAAACGATCAGGTGAATAACATGCTGGTTTTGCGTTAGCTTTTCTTGCGGTACTTGAACGGAATAGTCTATTGAACCTGCTTCCTCTCGTTCTTGCGTCTGGCCAATAGTGCCTTTACTTCCTATTAGCTCATCATCCCACAGAATTTGCGCAGAAAACGGTCCTCCCAGAATCAGAGATATGGGTTGTCTCCAAATATCTGAATCATCAATATCCACAATAAAACGAACCTGCTGAATATAAGGCTCACTTTCAACTTCAAGTCGATGTTTGTTAACCCATTCTCCCTCCTTATTTTTGACCTGAAGTTGTGTGCCAGACCAAAAAACCGCCTCCGTTTTGGTAACTTGATGCGAAATCAGTAAACCAAGAACATAAACCACCGTGATTAAGAGTAAAAATACCCAAATGCTCATTGAGCCTTTGGTTTTAATAGTTGAGCTACTCATCATTTTCCTAAGCGATTCATCATTTACCGAACGATTTCCCTGCAAAGCAGAGCATACTACTTAAAAACATTTTCAATTATCAAAACAAAGCTGCAGAAACATAAAACCAAAAGGAAAATCACAATGAAAACCGCTGCTCTATTTTTGTTTACATGCACAATTATCTATTCGGCTACCAGCATTAGTAGTGAATCATTATACGATAGTACCGTAAAAGAAATGCAAGCGTTGCAGAATGAATTTACGCTACCATCACTGTCTATTGCTATATCGTTAAACAACGAAGTAGCATTCGCGCAGGCAATTGGGTTTTCTGACATCAAGACATCACGGCTAGCTACCACAAAAACGCAGTATTCCGTAGGAAGTTTGGCTAAACCCATGACTGGATTAGCCCTCGCTAAACTTGTCGACCTTAATAAAATAGACTTACTTAACCCTGTTAGTGACTACGTGGATACCCTTGAATACACAGATTCATTTAGCGTAAAAGAACTTGCCGCTCATACGGCTGGTATTCCTCACAATACGCCAGAACGTGCTATCGCCGAATTTGAAAAAGTGAAAGATCACGAAAAGCCTGAGGACGCATTTTATGTTTTCGATTCCCATCCATTACTAACTAGCCCAGGAAGCGAATTTCACTACTCTTCAAATGGCTACATTCTTTTATCTGCTGTAATAGAAAGCGCAGCTGAGCAACGCTACCTTAGTTTTCTCAACACGTTTTTGTGGCAACCCTATGGTATGAAGAACACTGAACACGATACTTCTTTTGCCGGAAAAGACAACGAAGCCACATATTATCAGGACTACCAAGACAATCAGCACTATATCGAGTCGGTAAAGAAAAGAGATCGTAGCTTTTTGTTTGGTGGCGGCGGTTTTATTTCGACGCCAACAGATTTAGTTAATATGGCACGCGCAACGTTTGACACAAGCTTTATCACTAAAGAAACACAACAACATTTATTTGCTCCTGTGAAGTTAAGAAACGGAGAGATAAACGAGGATAATTATTCCCTTGGATGGCGAGTAGGTAAGCTAAAACTTGATGGAGCAGATGAAAACGTTTTTACCGTTCTTCACCATGGAGGCGTGACTGATAAAGCATCAACAGCGTATTTACTCGTTATTCCTCAGTGCAATGCTGCTATTTCATTTGCAACTAATTATGTACCCGACCAATTTTGGAAAATGCGCGGAAGAATGGCAAAGATACTGGTTGGCTATGTTAACGACTATGATTGTTTTGAGTAAAAGGTTGACCTTGCCGAGCCTAGTTTCATTGCAATGAATTGATAAACGGCACGCGTTATGTTAAGTAGTTTCTACTATGTGCTACTGAACAAGCGTCCATTTGCTTAAATACTTATCATTGTTTACTTTTTTATTTCTTTCATTTATTTGTTTTCCCGTTACTAGCGCAGAAAAGCTTAGTGCGATTGCTCTTCGGGAAGACCTTGAGATTCTTAAAGATATAGCAATAGGCACTTCTCCCAAGCTAAGTGAACAGGAAAAGCTAACAATTGAACGAATAATAAAAGCAAAAAGCGATGCCTTAGCGGGGCGCGATTTGACTCACATTGAATTCATCCGATTTTTATCCAGTTTTGATATGCAAACGGGTTTTGATGAACACGCCAGTCTGTCTGTAGGAGAAGACATTCTTAAGCAGTTTCTCAAAGAACCCATACTTTTTCCCATACCAATTCAAATTTTCAAAAACCGAATGTTAGTTAACTCGCAACATGCCGATATCCCATTTGCCAGTATCATACATTCGATTAATGGGGAGTCGGTGGACGATTTATTAAATGAACTTAACAGTGAACAAACAACATCTAAGGAAAGAGAACTTCAGGTTAGCTTTGGTATAACGTACTGGCTCTATCGAGGCGGATACAGCACGTTTGATGTTGAATACACAAAAATCTCTACTCCGGATGAATTGACCCAAACGACAATTAAAGGCGTGGATGCAAGATCATGGGGTGATGCGTCGAACAGGCAATCGGTATATCCCCTTGATAGTGATTCACTTCGTAAACTAATTAATACCCATTATTACCCCGACCTTAATACTTATTATCTCCAACTAAACAGTTTTAATTGGGATGGTGGCAGAGACAGCGTTTTTGGCTGGTTCAAAGGCGAGCTCAAGAAATTTGACCGTAAATTTAAAACAATATTTCAAAAGATTGAAGATTCAAATGCGCAGACGCTTGTCTTAGATTTGCGTCATAATGGAGGGGGCAATTTAAACGTTCCTGCTATTTTGTTTAGCTAGTTGGCTAAAGATCCGTTTATTGAAGATATTGAGCTAGAAATTCAAGATTTTGATTTACCACACTCTCATTTGATTACGCACTTAAACGGAGAGAAGGTGAAACATGAAAGGGATATAAAACGATTCATTAAAAAATATCAACGCGAATTCGATAAAACAGAAGATGGATATGTTTGGAAATTAGTCAATAGTAAGCAACATCAACCGAAAAAGCACACTTTTACAGGCAACGTTTACTTGCTTGTTGGGGGGCGAAGCTATTCCGCGTCTGTATATTTTACCGCAATATTTAAAAGCGAAAACCGAGGAACAATCGTTGGTGAAACCGTAGGTGGTTCGCATCATTTTGTTACCGCGGGAACCGATATTTCTTATAAGTTGCCAAACACAAGCATTCAAAGTACGGTACCGCTAATGAGTGTTAATTACTCCGCCGATTTACTTGAAAAACTACCAGAAAATAAAA
>CAYSDZ010000002.1:78797-181613 GCA_964429915.1 uncultured Alteromonas sp. | reverse complement strand
TCGATCTCTTTTTATTCCAGTAAACGTTGAGCCATGTCTTTAGTGCCACCAAAAAAATGCTAACGCCAAACTTAATCCATCAGAATTAATCTATCGCTTGCTCTTCTTAGCCGTTTCGCGCCTTACTTTGTGCTTCTTTACCGAGCGGCGCATTCTGCTTAATCTTACATGATCAAGCTTGTTTTGTTTTTTATCTACCATGGTCTCGGTTTCGGGCGCGAGTCCAACCGATTGTCGCAGGGTATTAAGCTGTTCAAGCTCAAGTTCAAGCCACCCACCTTGCGGCAATCTTTTTTGCAGGGTGAGTGGTCCGTAGCGCAGCCTAATTAGGCGACTCACTTGTAGGCCCTGACTTTCCCACAATCGCCTGACCTCGCGGTTTCTGCCTTCTGACAAGGTAACATCAAACCACTGATTCAGGCTTTCTTCTTCTCCCACTCGCGCTCGCAAACTGGTAAATTTGGCGATGCCATCGTCCAACTCCACGCCTTTCAATACATTTTTTTGCATGTCTTTGGTAACTTCGCCAAAAATACGCACTGCATATTCACGTTCAATTTCGTGCTTAGGGTGCATCAAGCGATTCGCTAACTCGCCATCATTAGTAAATAATAACAAGCCACTGGTATTCAGATCTAAGCGCCCTACCGCTATCCAGCGACCGCCTTTCAAACGCGGTAAGCGGTCGAAAACGGTGGGTCTTCCTTCCTCGTCTTTACGAGTGCAAAGTTCACCTTCAGGTTTGTTGTACATAAGCACCCTGCACGTACTTTTTGTGCTAGAACGAGCAACGACATTACCGTCAACACGTAATTGATCGTTGGCTTCTACCCTATCTCCCAATGTCGCTGTTTTGCCATTTACAGACACTCGGCCTTCACTGATCCACCGTTCTATTTCTCGGCGCGAGCCATAACCTAAGTTTGCCAGAACTTTTTGAAGTTTATCACTGGCTTGTACTAATGGTGTTGTACGGGATTTCATTATTCTATTCCTACTGCGTCCGCTTGTTCGAACAGTGCGTTACTGGGAAGCTCTGATAAAGTGGCTAATGAAAAATAATCGAGAAACTCATTAGTTGTTGCATAGAGCGCAGGCCGCCCTGGCACTTCTTTGTGTCCTACTACTTTAACCCAATTTCGCTCTGTAAGTGTTTTAATAATATTGCTGCTTACTGCAACGCCGCGCACATCCTCTATTTCACCTCGGGTGATAGGTTGCCGGTATGCGATCAGCGCCAAAGTTTCCATTAGCGCGCGAGAGTATCGAGGAGGCGCTTCTTGCCACATTTTTCCGAGTAGTGGACCTAGGCTGTCAGCCGATTGAAATCGCCAGCCTGATGCCACTTTTACTAAGTTTATCCCTCTTGGTGCATAATCTAGTTCAAGCTCGGCTAGCACTTTGTTAAGGGCTTGAGTTGAGACGCTGAAACCCGTCAACACTGTATTTTTTAATTGTTCAATACTAACCGGTGTTTCCGCCACAAAAACGGCCGCTTCAACTAGCGGCTTTAGTTGATCTTGCGCTATTTTAGCATCTCTAACCGTTGAAGTATTCATTGTTTACTCTACTCGTTCGCCTCATTAGAGAGTGTAATGTGAATTTCATTTGCCTGCCCTCCCTGAACTAGCACAATAAGCTGTTCTTTCAGTAACTCCAATGTGGCTAAGAAAGCCACCACTACACCCGACTTGCCTTCCTGTTTATTAAATAAGCTAAAAAAACTCACGAACTGGCCGCGTGGCATGTTTTGAAGTGAAGATAAAATGGCACTCATTCGTTCTCTAGTGCTTAGTTTTTCTGGCGCTATTTGATGATGTTCAAATGCTTCGGCACGCTTTAATGCTTGCCCAAACGCCAACACCAATTCCTTCAGTGATACTTCTGGATGGTAACGTTGTACTTTTGGAATGGCAGACGCATCGCCGGTGACAATAAAAACATCGCGCTCTACACGTGGTTGATTGTCTAAATCTTGCGCTGCTTTTTGCACCCTCTCATATTCTTGTAAACGGCGGATAAGCTCTGCTCTAGGGTCGTCCTCATCTTCCGCTTCCTCTTCTCGCTTTGGCAACAATAATCGCGATTTTATTTCCGCCAAAATAGCCGCCATTAACAAATATTCACCTGCCAATTCCAATTTCAGCTCGGTCATCACCTCAACATATTCCATGTACTGACGAGTAATATCGGCAATCGGCATCACAAGAATATCCACTTTTTGCTTACGAATAAGGTACAGAAGAAGGTCTAGTGGCCCTTCAAACGATTCTAATATTACCTCAAGCGCATCGGGAGGAATATACAAATCTTGCGGTCTTTCGATTAGCGCTTCGCCATTAACAAAAGCTAATGGGAGCGGTTGCTGAACATTGATCTGTTCCATTAATCTATTGGCAAATCGTGAAATTTACTGAAACGGTGAGAGATCACCGCTACCCTCGCGGATAATTGTGACGTCCCCTTCACTCATATCAATAACGGTAGTCGGCTGTTCACCTAAATAACCACCGTGAATGATAGCGCCTACTTGATTACCAATTTTTTCACTAATGGCGTCAGGGTCTGATTCAGCACCATCTTCACCGGGAAGGATTAAGGTCGTTGATAACAACGGCGCGTTAAGCTCGTCAAGCAATTGCAGCGCAATCATATTGTCGGGTACCCGAATACCGATGGTTTTGCGTTTCGCATTTTGCACTCGACGCGGCACTTCTTTGGTCGCTTTCAATATAAAGGTATACGGCCCTGGCGTATTATTTTTGATTTGACGAAATGCACTATTATCTACTTTAGAATACACAGACAGCTCGCTCATATCGCGACACATCAGCGTAAAGTTATGGCGTTGATCGAGATTACGAATTCTGATTATTTTATCCAAAGCGTTTTTATCAGACATCTGACAGCCTATTGCATAGCCAGAGTCGGTTGGATAAACAATAACCTCCCCATCGAGGATCAGTTCACACGCTTGTTTAAGCAACCGTCGCTGAGGATTGTCGGGATGAATATAAAAAAACTGACTCAAAATTATCTCAATAGATCTCTGCTAATGGTAAAGATTATGACACAGTTAATGATGTTGGAGAAACAAAAGCCACGTACTTTTATTTTGCTTTGGCGCAGGCTTTATGAGGTGGGCTCAGTGAATGAAAAAAAGACGCTGCGAGCATATCCCTAGGGCGCTCGGCAAAAAACGTCCTGTTTTTTGACGCTTTATTTCATTCACTGAGCCCACCTAATACGCCATCTAACAAACTGATGCAAATACGCAGCCACAGAATCTCACGCCCAAGTATTCCAAATAGGGGGTAATAGGTCCAAGTTATAATTAAATCGACCCAATTCAGTCCACCGGCCGGGGCTATGGAAGTCTGAGCCCACGGAGCCTCGTAACCCCGCGTTTTTCGCTATGTCGAACAATAAGGCTTGTTTCTGTCCGGCTACACCCGGTCCTGCGACTTCTAACCCGTCTCCTCCATGTTCAGCAAAATCTACCACTAAGCGCCTGAGCCATTTTGTACTAAGTTCATATTTTAACGGGTGCGCTAATACTGCTTGTCCTTTGGCTTGATGAATTGCCTCAACGGCTTGTTCCATCGTCGGCCATTGCGCTTTCACGTCTCCTACTTTTCCTTTACCCAAAAACTTTTTAAAAGCTACATCCATAGACGCTAAACCGTGATAAAGAACCAAAGCACGACCAAAATGCGCGCGTGTTAACTCTCCGCCATTGGCTAAACTAGCGGCTTGCTGCAAAATGTCACTAAAGCCCGTCCTTTCGAGTTTTTCAGCGATGCGCTCAGCACGTTCTTGCCTAATAGTTTGTTGATTTTTCAAAAAGCATTGAAATGAATCACAGGTTGAGTGGACATTCAATCCGACAATATGAATACCAAAACTCTGCCAACGTGTTGAAAGTTCAACACCGGGTATAATACGCAAACTTAACTTTTGTTCGTCTATTGCTTGGGCAGCTAATGCGATCCCGCTCATGGTATCGTGATCAGTAATAGCCAACATATCTACTTGCATCGTTGCAGCACGCTGAACTAACTCACTTGGTGTTAATTTTCCGTCTGATGCAGTAGTGTGAGAATGTAGATCTATTTTCAAACTTTTCTTTAATCTTGAGTTTTTTATACTGTATGCATTGTAACAGTAAAACGGGCCATCACACGAATACTCCAAAACTATACTACCGATTGAGGAGGTATCGCATTTTCTTAGGCAATCGCGTATTACCAAAACTTGGTTTGTGACATCAACGAACTTGCGTTTAACCAAGATGGTCTTATCCCGGTTATTACGCAGGATGCCGAAAGCAAAAACGTGCTTATGTTCGCTTGGATAAATAGAGAGTCCCTGGAGGTAACACTCGATACCGGGCGCATGACATATTGGTCTCGATCTCGTCAACAACTGTGGAAAAAAGGCGAAAGTAGTGGCCATATTCAGTCATTGGTATCCATGTCATTTGACTGCGATGGAGATTGCATTTTGTGCTTAGTAGATCAGGCTGGCCCAGCTTGTCATACAGGCCGCCCAAATTGTTTTTATTTATCGGTAAATGCAGATGACAACAAGGTCGTTGTTGTTGGAGATATGCCGCAATGAATCAAATCTTAGATAATCTGGAAAGACGATTAACTACTGATGAATTTTCCCTATTGGATACAATACCAAGTTGTATACCTCTATTGGTGTGTTAATGCTCGCAGAGAAGTTTGAGAATGTAGGTCTATTTTCAAATTTATCTTGACTCTTGCGTGTTTTTTTTGTCTCCTATGCGTATTGTAACAGCAAAACGCGCCATCACATTAATGTTTTAATGTTCTAAGGGCAACAATACCTTTAGATAGTCGATGTAAGTAAGAGAGTTAAATTAATGTTTAATCAAATTTTGGTAAACAAAAAAGCTAACTGGTGGTGGATGTCCTAATTTAACGGGCAGGTGCGTGTGTGCGCAAAATATATCAAAGCCCGTTTTAAACGGGCTTTTTTTTTAATCATTTTTATTAACAAAGAGGTATGCCATGGCATTGGCAACACTCGGTAAGCAAGCAGGACAAGTTGAAAGCATTGTTCACACCGTGCCTTACCACCACGATCCGCTTTCAATTATGGAACAGCTTTGCAGCAAAAATAAACCTGCACTTCTTTTAGAGTCGGCTGAAATTGACAGCAAAGACAATTTAAAAAGTTTATTGATGGTCGGCGCTGCTTTAAAAATAGAGTGTTGGAACAATCGTGTTGAGATTGAAGCCTTAAGCCCTAATGGACAGTCTCTTTTGCCTTTGATTAAGGCGGCATTTGAATCTAGCTGTGAACTAATTGAAACGTTGCACAGCGTATCGATTATTGTCCCGCCTAGACCAGAGAACTTAGATGAAGATGCACGATTGAAAGCGTTAAGTGTTTTCGACGTACTTAGGGTGTTTTCAACACACTTAAAGCCCATTAGAACCATAGACAACGCTGTTTTTTTAGGCGGCGTGTTCGGCTATGATGTATTTGCTACTTATGAAACACTGCCCGATGTTGAAACAAAAGAAAATACCTGTCCGGATTATTTGTTTTATTTGGCCGAATCGTTAATTATCTTTGATCATCAAGAAAAAACAGCGGTGATTTCAGGCAGTGTTTTCAGTGGTGAAAACGTTGCTGAAAATTACTTTGCTGTGTCTCAGCACGTCGATAATTTAAGACAAACGCTAACAAATCTTAGCGTTCCTCAGCATCAAGTTCCTCAGCATAAAAATGTAAAAGCATCGCAAAAAAACGAGACTGTGAACGTAGATAAGAGCGATGAGGAATTCAAACAAGACGTACTTACATTAAAAGAAAATATACTCGCCGGCGATATTTTTCAGGTGGTGCCTTCAAGAACATTTTCGCTAACCTGCCCTGAACCACGGCAAGCGTATCGGTGTTTGAAGCAACAAAATCCAAGCCCGTATATGTTTTATTTGCAGACGCCTGAATTTACACTGTTTGGCGCCTCTCCTGAATCAGCATTAAAATACACGAAAGCAAGCAACGAAGTTGAAGTTTATCCCATTGCGGGTACTCGGCCTCGCGGAAAAAACTCAGATGGAAGTCCTAACCCCGATTTAGACAGCCGCTTAGAATTAGCGCTTCGCGAGGATCACAAAGAAAAAGCCGAGCATATTATGTTGGTCGACTTAGCTAGGAATGATGTTGCTAAAGTCAGCCAACCGGGTACAAGGTATGTAAAAGATCTTTTAAACGTAGACCGTTATTCGCACGTCATGCATTTGGTTTCGAGAGTGGTTGGTCAATTGCGAAATGATGTAGACGCGCTTCATGCATATCAAGCCTGCATGAATATGGGAACACTGGTAGGTGCACCAAAAGTGAGCGCAGCGAGCTTAATTCGCAAGATTGAAAAGAAGCGTAGAGGAAGTTATGGCGGTGCCGTAGGTTACATTAATGATACAGGCGATATGGATACGTGTATCGTTATTCGATCTGCGTTTGTCAAAAATGATATTGCCTACATTCAAGCAGGTGCAGGTGTCGTGTATGATTCAGACCCTCAAGCAGAAGCGGATGAAACAAGAGGAAAAGCACAGGCGGTGATCAGTGCGATTCAGTTAGCCAACACAATGGTTCAAGCTAAAAAACCAGAAAGCAATGAGGTGATGAAATGAGTTCAGTCCATAAGCCTCTTGCCGTTATTCTTTTAGATAATGTCGATTCCTTCACGTATAATTTGGTTGATGAATTGGATAGGGTAAGTGATTCCGTCAGTGTTTTTCGCAATACGCTTACCGTATCGACAATTTTAAATGCAATCAAAACGAAACAAGACACTCATCGAGTTGTCGTAGTGCTTTCACCCGGACCCGGTGAGCCAGCGAATGCGGGATGTATGCCGGCGCTATTAAAGGCCATTAGCGCTCGCATTCCGGTATTGGGAATATGCTTAGGCCATCAAGCCATTGTTGAGCATTACGGAGGGCGTGTTGGTCGCGCGCCAAATGTGATGCATGGTAAAGCGTCGCTACTTTCTCATGCGGGCGAAGGCGTTTTCAGTGGCCTTCCGAACCCACTTCCCATTGCTCGCTATCACTCATTAGTGGCCACCTCTTTACCAGAATGTTTACAGCCACTAGCAACTGTTGATGATCAAGTAATGGCAATTTGGCATCCTGACGATAAAATGATGGGCTTTCAGTTCCACCCTGAATCCATACTAACGACAGCTGGCAGCAAATTGCTGTTAAATACATTACACTTTTTAACGCTCCAAGAGGGCGAATAAATGAATATACATACTCTTTTGAGTAAATTATTTGAAGGCGAAAGCCTCACTCAACCTGAAGCGTTCAGCGTATTTGATCAGGTTTTACATGGCTCAATTTCCGATATCGAAACGACAGCCTTGTTAACGGCCTTAAAAATGAAAGGGGAATCGGCCGATGAAATTGCAGGCGCAGCAAATGCCATGCTGTCTAATGCAACCCCCTTCCCTTCACCCGATTATCCGTTTGTCGATATTGTAGGAACCGGAGGTGATGGCCACAACACCATTAACATTTCGAGTGCCGCGGCTATTGTTGCTGCAACCTGTGGTATCAAGGTCGCGAAACACGGTAATAAAAGTGTGTCGAGTAAATCGGGTTCTGCCGATTTATTTGCAGCGTTCGGTATTAATTTAAACATGTCTCCCGCTGTAGCTAGACAGTGTTTAGACGAGACGGGATTATGCTTTTTATTTGCACCGGTTTATCACACGGGTATGAAACACGTTATGCCGGTTCGAACAACGCTGAAAACACGTACCGTATTTAACATTCTTGGCCCGCTCGCTAATCCGGCAGCCCCGTCACACAGTTTGATGGGGGTTTATTCGCCACATTTATTACACATGTATGCTGAAACGCTCATGTTGTTGGGCCAACACAAAGCCATGATCGTTCACGGCGACGGTCTGGATGAATTAGCTTTGCACGGCACAAGCACAGTCCTGCAACTTGATCATGGCGATGTAAGAGAATTATCGTTGAACGCGCAAGACTTCGGCTTACCTAGTTACCCCATTCGTGCCATTACGGGCGGTGAACCCGATGTCAACAAGATGCTGATCATGAATGCGTTAAACGGAGAAGGCGAAGAAGCACATCGTGCCGCTATTGCAATGAATTGTGCCGCCTTGCTTGTTCTTACCGAAAAAGCAGAATCATTTAAACAGGGTACAGAAATGGCAATGGAAGTGATGCGCCAAGGTAAGCCATTATCGCTGTTAACGCGTACTGCAGAAATCAGCGTAGGAGAAAATAATTAATGGTGAATGTACTAGAGACCATAGTAGAGAATAAGCGCAAAGAAGTGGCTGAACGCGAGTTGGCTTTTCCATTAGCGCGTTTTAAAGATCAGCTGTTGCCTTCTGAAAAGTCACTGTTTGATAGCCTAAACCGTTCTAGAGTAGGGTTTATTTTTGAGTGTAAAAAAGCCTCTCCTTCTAAAGGCCTTATCAGAGAAAACTTTGACCTTGACGAAATTCTAGCAGCCTACCTACCCTACGCTGCTGGTCTTTCTGTGTTAACTGACGAAAAGTACTTTCAAGGCAACTATGAGTATCTCGCTTATGCGACCGAGCGAAGTACTGTACCCGTCTTGAATAAAGACTTTTTTGTTTCTGCTTATCAAGTTTATCTAGCGCGTTATTATCATGCTGACGCTGTATTGCTGATGCTCTCAGTACTATCAGACAGTGAATACCGACAGCTCGCAACGATTGCTAAATCACTGCATTTAGATATTTTAACCGAAGTGAGCAACGAAGAAGAAATGGTCAGAGCCATTGATTTACAGGCTAACATTATTGGCATCAATAATCGTAATTTGCGCGACTTGTCTACCGACTTAGCGACGACTGAACGTCTTATCCCGTTACTCAAAGAAGCCAAGCACGATCATGTTGTTATATCTGAATCGGGTATTTATACACATGACGATGTTAAGCGGCTTTCTACCGTAAGCCATGGTTTTTTGGTGGGAAGTTCTCTTATGGCTGAGGCTGACCTAGCAAAAGCCGTCAAGCAGCTGGTATTTGGTAGAGTAAAAGTATGTGGCATTACCCGAGTAGAAGATTGTGCCAATGCCTTGCGCGCTGGTGCAAGCTACATAGGTTTAATTTTCGTGCCAGAGTCACCTCGATTTATATCTATTGAAGATGCACAAGCTCTTACAAAACAGAGCACAAAACAGACCACACAGCAGAGTGCTGATTTTGTAGGGGTATTTCGTAATCATTCCGTGGAACAAATCCTCGCACATGTAGCGTTGCTTCCCTTGTCAGTCGTTCAATTGCACGGCAATGAATCGGAAACATTTAGACAAACGCTGTTAAAGCAGCTACCTGAACATATTGAAATTTGGCAGGCCACACCCATGTCAAAACAGCCTACAGAGGCGCAAATTGAGTCTGCCAAAGCCTTGCTTGGTGATGAAAGCTGCCACAGGGTACTGTTTGATTGCAAAGTGGGGGGAAAAGAAGGGGGCACTGGTGAAACCTTTGATTGGTCGGTGTTATCCGAATTACCCAATACAGAAAAATGGATCATTGCGGGCGGTATTGGCAAACATAATATCGAACAAGCCAAACGGCTTTCTCCCCACATTATTGACGTAAATTCTTGTGCTGAAAGTGCTCCGGGTGTGAAAAGTAACGAAGCACTTGAACACATCTTTGAAAAAGCTCGCTGCAAAGCGGTGAGCCATGAAATAAGTTAACGAAAAGAGAGTTGTATGAATAAACTGGAAAGTCGATTTGGACAGTACGGCGGCATGTATGTGCCTGAGCTGCTAATACCAGCCTTAGATCAGCTAGAAGAGGAATTCATTAAAGCCAGTGAAGATCCTTCTTTTCAAAAAGAATTTCATGCATTGCTGACTGAATATGCAGGGCGTCCTACTGCACTTACTCTTACGCGTAACTTAGTGAGTAACCCTAAGGTTAAACTTTATCTAAAACGCGAAGATCTTCTGCATGGCGGGGCTCACAAAACTAATCAAGTGCTCGGTCAAGCCTTATTGACCAAGCGTATGGGTAAAACGGAAGTGATTGCCGAAACAGGCGCGGGTCAACACGGTGTTGCAACAGCACTAGCCTGTGCTTTGTTAGGTTTAAAAGCGCGCATTTACATGGGAGCAAAAGACGTTGAGCGCCAAGCCCCCAATGTATTTAGAATGCGCTTGATGGGCGCTGAGGTTATTCCGGTTACTGCTGGCTCAGGCACCCTCAAAGATGCGGTTAACGAAGCGATGAGAGATTGGTCTGCAACGTATGACAAAGCGCATTATTTATTGGGAACGGCAGCGGGCCCTCACCCCTTCCCTACCATTGTTCGTGAATTCCACAAAATGATTGGCGAAGAAACGAAACAGCAAATTCTGGAACGCGAAGGACGTCTACCCGATGCCGTCGTCGCCTGTGTGGGTGGTGGGTCAAACGCCATCGGCATGTTTTCCGATTTTATTGATGATAAAAGCGTGCGTCTTATTGGCGTAGAACCAGCAGGTAAAGGGGTGCATACCAAAGAACACGGTGCAACCATTGTTACAGGCACTCAGGGAATTTTACACGGTGCCTATACCTACATTATGCAAGACAAAGACGGGCAAATTGAAGAGAGTTATTCGGTGTCTGCCGGGTTGGATTACCCAGCAGTCGGTCCTCAACATGCTTATTTAGCTGACATCGGCCGAGCAGAATACGTTGCGGCAACCGATGAGGAGGCCTTAAATGCGTTTCAAGTCTTGGCAAGAAAAGAAGGCATCATTCCGGCATTAGAGTCCTCGCATGCTTTAGCCCATGCGCTGAATATGGCAGATGAGGCTGAAGAAGAAATGATTATTGTTGTGAATTTATCTGGTCGCGGCGATAAAGACTTGAATCACGTTATCTCGGTATTGGGAGACAAACTTAATGGTTAATGCATCTGATAATCACAATACCAATCTATACGATGCCATGTTTGATAAGCTCGACGCAGACAATCAAGGCGCGTTTGTTCCTTTTGTTATGATAGGCGATCCGAATATCGAACAGTCGGAAGCGATTATTTGTCAATTAATTGAAAGCGGTGCAGATGCTTTAGAGCTCGGCATTCCCTATTCAGACCCAATTGCAGACGGCCCCACCATTCAAGCCGCAAGCATTCGTGCATTGGACAGTAACATTACGCCAAATGATTGCTTTAATATGTTAAGTCGAATTCGAGCGAAGTACGCTGATATCCCTATCGGCTTATTACTTTACAGTAATCTAGTGTTAGCAGCAGGGATCGATAACTTTTATGAAAAAGCGGCTCGCTGTGGTGTAAATTCTATTTTGATTGCCGATGTGCCCTTGCGAGAGGCCGCTTCGTTTAAACACGTTGCAGATAAATACCATTTAGATCAAATTTTGATCGCGCCCCCTAATGCAACACAAGAAACGCTGACTCAAATTGGCAATTTATCGTCCGGCTACACGTATTTGCTTGGACGAGCTGGCGTAACTGGGGCTGAAACAAAAGCCGATATTCCCGCCAAAACATTGATCGACAACCTTGAAAAAGTGGGTGCAGCTAGACCATTGCTGGGTTTTGGTATTTCCACACCGGAACAAGTGAAGGAAGCGATTACAGCAGGAGCAGCAGGCGCGATTTCAGGCTCAGCCACGGTGAATATTATTGCTGCAAATCTAGGCGACCACGAAACCATGTTGAATAAGTTAGCTGAGTTTGTTGCTTCGATGAAAGCGGCGACACAACGTTAACGGGCGACACAAGAAAGGAATAAAGTATGCAATATTTTGTTATTATCGCTAAAGATATAGCGAATTCACTCGAAAAGCGCCTTGCAGCTCGGCCAGCACATTTAGAACGCATAGGTACTCTTCATGAACAAGGTCGCGTGCTCGTGGCCGGTCCCTGCCCGTTAAGTGAAGACCTAACAAACACAAGTGCGGGTTTCTCAGGCTCAGTGATCATCGCTGCATTTGAACATTTAAATGATGCAAAAAGCTGGGCTGAAGCAGACCCCTATGTAAAGGCAGGTGTGTATGAAAACGTGGAAGTAAAACCCTATAAATTGGTGATTGGCTCTGCGCTCGAAGTCGCCCTGCCGACAACATCTTGAGTTACACTTTTTGATAAAGCTGTAAATGAAAATGTGCCGTTACTTTCTCTAAAGACGCCTTTAAGGCGTCTTTTTTTTGCTCTGATGCTTGCCAGTAAAACGGCGTCATCATTAACAAAGCTAAACGTATTTCCGGATTGGACAAAGTTACTAAAAAACGTTCCTGTTGTTCAGCAATCAGTGTCAGTCCTTCCGGTGCTAAGGATTTAAGCTGATGCTTTTCGGGCTTGTCATAAATGTGTTGCTTGAGTTCGAACAAATGTTCGTCTGCTGGCGAAACCGTCAGCCATAAGCCTTTAGGTTTTAATATTCTTGCGATTTCGCTTGTCGCACTGGGTGCAAACACTTGAATAACCGTATCTTGACTGTCATCGTCCAGAGGAATAAAGAACGTACTAGCCACAGCAAATTGAGCCTGCTTTAATCGTTTGGCCGCTTTACGGACAGCGTCTTTAGAAATATCAATACCGCAGAATTTTTCCCAATTTGGTTTTCTATCAAACACACTATGAAGCAAACGGGCAAGTTGTTGCAAATAATACCCTTCTCCACAGCCTGCATCTAAAACGTAAGCGTGTTCCCATGCAAAAGAGGCGTGTTTAACGAGTAATGCGCTCATGGTCTCAATAA
Organism: uncultured Alteromonas sp.; assembly: GCA_964429915.1. GTDB lineage: Bacteria > Pseudomonadota > Gammaproteobacteria > Enterobacterales > Alteromonadaceae > Alteromonas_F. The sequence goes on along the minus strand of CAYSDZ010000002.1, from coordinate 168,827 downwards.
GAGGCATGTAAGCACCACTTTGCAAGAAAACCTGCCTTGCGTTTACCATTTGTTTACTATCGCCAGGCGTCTTACTGTTTTTATGATGTGCAAGAAGCAAATTCACATAGCCTTCTTTGGCTTTGTCGAAGGTATGGCCATTCTCACACTGCCAAGAAGCAGAAGTTAGATTAAGACGTGATGAGCAGCTAGGACAGCGCCAAGAAAACTCGTGCATGATAGGGCTTCAATTCATTTTTTAAATAACTAAAAATACCAAGCACATGAAGTGCTAGTGCGTGAACAGTTGCATTCAGCAAGCATTCAGATGCAGAATATACACTACATCTAGTTTATTAGATAAGTGATTTATGTGGTTTTTAAAGGTAATTAAAGCGCTATTATTAGTCGTTTGCTTATTGAGCGTCACTGAAATAAGAGTCAGTCATGCTTTACAAACAAGCAACGCGTATAACGCCAATGGGATCAGCCAGACCAAAGCAATCGAGATTGCTCGCAATTTGGTTGAAGGCCGAGTGCTGCGCGTTGAAAAAACCACACAGAGTTACAAAATCAAAATTTTACAGTCGTCGGGTCGAGTCGTGTCTGTCTCAGTGAATCGGATCACAGGAAAGGTTGAGAACGCCAAGGCTTTGAAGCAATAAAAGGACAAACGTATGCGTTTATTGGTAGTCGAAGATGATAGTCGTTTACTCACACAACTAGACGTAATGCTACAACAGCAAGGGTACAGCGTTGACCTTGCCGATGATGGCGAAAAAGCCCTATTCCTCGCCAACGAATACCCCTACGACGCGGCCATTATTGATGTAGGCTTACCGAAAATAGATGGCTTTGAAGTTGTGCGAAAGTGTCGAAAATTAGATATATCCATGCCCATTTTAATGCTAACAGCAAGAGATAGATGGCAAGAAAAAGTAGAAGGGCTCGATGCTGGTGCAGATGACTACGTAACAAAGCCTTTTCAAAATGAAGAATTACTGGCTCGTTTAAAGGCGCTTATCCGACGAGCATCGGGTCAAGCAAGTCCTCTACTTACCCATGGGCCCATCTCATTAAATACCGTTAGCGAAGAAGTCACGATTTACGACAAGTTAATATCCCTTACTGCTTATGAATACAAAGTGGTTGAATATTTCTTATTGAATTCAGAAAAAGTGATTTCAAAAACCGAACTGACCGAACATATTTACGATCAAGATTTTGATTTAGACAGCAATGTTATCGAAGTATTTATAGGTAGACTACGTAAAAAGCTCGATCCAGAAGGCGTAATACAACCGATTGAAACCTTACGCGGACGTGGATATCGACTCGCAAAATGGGCTTAAACACCCTTTCGCTTAAAGCCCGAAGTGCCATCATTACATTGTTGGCATTAGCGATATTTACACCGCTTGCCATATTAGCGATTGATAAAGCGTATGCAGCTACGTTAAAAAATGCCGTGTTTGACCAGCTAAAGTTAACTGCACTTATGTTAATCAGTGAATTCGAATTTATTGATGATGCTCCCACCATGCCGATTTTTGTTTATGACGAAAAGCTTAATGTCAGTGAATCTGGTGTTTATGGTTTCATAAGATGGAAAAACACGCTCGTTTGGCAATCATCATCAAGCGACGGGATGCCGCTGTACGTCTTACCCGAGCCGCCTGAGTCAGGCCAAGAAACATTTGTAGAAACCGATACCACTTTCGTTTACGCCTTTACCGCTGAGTTTCAAACAGACTGGGGGTTTTCACCGGTACACTTCTTTGTGGTGTTTGAGCAGGAGCCTTATTTATTGGCTCGACGCACCTTTTTGAAAACCCTATGGGGATGGATGAGTGTCTTAAATGTGGGGTTATTTGTTTGTCTCTTATTAGGTATCGCACTGCTTTTACGACCTTTAACTCGACTTCGCCATGAGATTAAGCGCACAATTTCTGGTGAACAAACATTGATTGAAAAAGACTACCCTGTGGAGTTCTCGCCACTTACATTAAGTATCAATACGCTAATTGAAACCGAACATGCCCAACGAAAAAGATATAAAAACAGCTTGAGTGATTTAGCGCACAGCTTAAAAACCCCCTTAACCGTGGCGCTAGGAGAAACGAAAGAAAACGCAAACTTACAACACCCTTTACTCGAAATAAAGGCCATCATCGACCGCCAATTAAAAAGAGCCTCTGCCACCTCTTCAGGCTTCCACAAAGGTATTGATCTAAAACCAGTCGTTCAGAAACTTCTGAACGCTATGTCGAAAGTACACGCTGAAAAAAAACTGCATTTGACCCAAGATATTCCCATGACAACCATCGTCAATATGGAACAAACAGATTTATTAGAGTGTTTGGGGAATCTTGTCGATAATGCCTGCAAAGCTGCCAAGAAAGAGGTTGCCATTACAGCTCAAACCCAACAAACAAGCCTGTTGATTAGTGTGGAAGACGACGGGCCGGGAATACCCGTAGAACAACGCACACATTTATTAACCCGAGGAGAGCGTTTAGATACCTATGAAGAAGGTCAGGGAATTGGCCTTGCGATAACGCTAGATATTATTTCAAGCTATGGCGGTACCTTAGTTATCGAAGCATCAGCGTTAAAAGGAGCTAAAATTACCTTACACCTCCCTCTTAATTCCCTGAAAAACTAACGGCCATCGTTACCTTTCGTTACCTTCGCTCGATAGCAATACTGCAATCCATTTGCTTTCTTCTTGCGATTCCAAGGCAATTTTCACCACCATCGTGAGTGGTACAGAAAGCAACATGCCTACACTTCCCAGCAGCCAACCCCAAAAAATTAAAGACAAAAATACCACTAAAGTTGAAAGCCCCAAGCCCTTGCCCATAAACCGTGGCTCTATCAGGTTTCCCATTACGGTATTCACGACAACAAAACCTAGTGCAGTTAACCCTGCCACTCCCCACCCTTGCTCAATAAAAGCCATCATGACAGCCGGAATGGCTGCCACGATTGAGCCGATATTAGGGATATAATTTAATAAAAATGCAATGACCGCCCATAACAAAAAGTGATCAACGCCTAAAGCGTAAAGATAAATACCGATGACTAAGCCTGTGAACAAACTAATGACGGTTTTAATTGCCAGATAGCTGTTAACCGATTCAATGAAACGGTCAATGTGTTTTATTTGCGATTCTGCATTAGACATAGAAAGATGTATGCGCTTGGGGATAGAATCTGCTTCAAACAGCATAAATACAATCGTGAGCAAAATAAGTAGTAAATTTGATAACACCCCACCCATGCCACTTAAAAAATTGGTCGCGATCGACATCGCAAAACCCGGATCTAGATGCTGTTTCACAAGATCTTGATTAAGTTCTATGTTGAATCTAGCAAGTTGTTCAATCAACCAAGTAAACTGACCCGATAATTGTTGCTTATAAGTGGGTAAGTTTTGTTTAAATTCGGCCATAGACTGAGCCACCAAACCCGCTATTAAAAATCCAAAAACTAAAATAAGCAGTATAATTAGCAGGATTGACGCCCATTTAGGAATTCCCCGTGCATTTGTCCATTTCACGATGGGCCCACAGGCAATAGCAATAAAAATGGATAAGAAAAAGGGCACAACAATGGTATCGGCGGCTTTGATCCCAGCCATAATGATAATTAAACATGCAAAAATAAATAAGGATTTTGCGACGGTCGATTTGACTTCCATTCAGAATGTCACCCTACAGTAGATATGATTTGAATAGAGTAGCAAAAACAAAAAATAAACCAACAGGAAAGCTCATGACTTTGAATGATGCAACTATACGCATTAAGAACCTCCGACTGCGCACTTACATAGGAATAAAGGAAGACGAAATAAAAAATAAGCAAGATGTTGTTGTTAACGTGGTTATCCATTACGACGGTGCAAAAGCCACCGATAGTGACCAAATCGATGACGCCTTAAATTATAAATTCATCACCAAGGCTATTATCAAACTGGTAGAAGACAATCGGTTTTATTTGTTAGAAAAGTTAACCGCCGATGTCTTGGCGATTGCAGCCGAACACCCTTGGGTGAAATTCGCGCAGGTAGAAGTGGATAAACCTCATGCGTTGCGTTTCTCTGATTCTGTATCTCTTACTTTGTCTTGCAATAAATAGGATAACAATTCGATGCACTATTTTATCACTGGCGCAACTGGATTAATTGGTAGTGCATTTATTCATTCTCTTGACGAAAAAGCCGTTGTTTCTATACTGACTCGCAATGTAGAGAAAGCGAAAACCGTGTTAAAGGATACGCGCTGTTCTATCACTTATGTCAGTTCACTGAGCGCACTTGATAATCTAAATCACGTAGATTGCGTCATAAATTTGGCTGGAGAGCCTATAGCCGATAAGCGCTGGACAAGCTCGCAAAAGCACCACATACAACACAGCCGCTGGTCTACCACGTCAGGATTAGTATCGCTCATAGCAGCTAGCTCGACACCTCCCAATATTTTCATTTCGGGTTCAGCGATTGGTTTCTATGGCCGTCAGGGGCAAGCGCGAATCACCGAGAGTCAATATGAGGTGCATAAAGAATTTACACATTCACTGTGCAGTACGTGGGAATCTATCGCTCAAGGGGCGCAAAGTGAATCTACACGGGTCTGTTTATTGCGTACTGGCATTGTGCTCGCAAAAGGCGAAGGCGCATTAGGAAAAATGACCCTTCCCTTCAAACTGGGCTTGGGCGGAAGAATAGGCAATGGTGATCAAGGAATGTCGTGGATCCATCTCGATGACATGGTAAAGGGCATTCATTTTCTTATTTCACAACCCTCATTACACGGCCCATTTAATTTCACGGCACCGCAACCTGAATCTAATGCTACCTTTGTAAAAACACTGGCTAATAGCGTAAACCGCCCCGCTTTTTTTCCAATGCCTGCACCGGTATTAACATTACTCATGGGTGAAAGCGCCGATTTATTATTAACGGGCCAATACGTATTCCCTGAAAAGCTCCAGCAAGCAGGCTTTGTTTTTTCTTTTCCGAGCCTCAAAGGTGCACTAACTAACCTACTCACCGAAAAATAAAACGACAATCACGAGTCATTATTGTGTTGATTGAAGCTAGCTGATTCTTGTTCAGTATTAATGGCACGAATAGGGTAAGGAATAACAATACCTTCCTCTTTAAAACGAGCATGAAGCGCTTTGATAAATGCCGATTTAATGAAAAAACGATTAAAGTATTCACGCGTTCTAAGCATAACGGTGAAGTTTATACTTGAGCTGTCAAAAGTGTGAAAAACAACAAAGGTATCGTATTCGGGAACACCCCATTTATGGGTCTTTAATATATGGCGCGCAACATCGAGCGTAATTTCCTCTACTTTGCCTAAGTCCGAATCGTAATGTACCCCCACTTCAACGGGAACCGACAACTCTTTTTCGGGGTAAAAATAGTTGATTATTTTAGATTGAGACAAGGTACTGTTGGGCATGATCACAACATTATTTGGCAACATTTTGATCCAAGTTGAACGCCAGCCGATCCGTTCGACAAAGCCCTGTTCACCCGATTCGAGTTCAATATAGTCGCCAACGCGAATGGGTTTGTCCATAACAAGCTGAACCCCTGAAAAAAAGTTTTCCAGTGTAGGTTGCAAAGCTAAAGCCACAGCCAATGATCCTATTCCCAAAGAAGCCAATACGGGAGTAATTGAAATACCTAGGGTACTAAGCAAAATGAGTACCCCAATCCCTATTACAACACCACGCACAATGCCTTTTAAAATATGCGAACTGCTTTTTAATACGCCCGATTTTGATTGATGATTTTCAATAGTGCCAAGCGCAAAACGGTCAATTAATAGAATGAATGCCAAGCCAACCAGTATCTTGATTGCAGTATTGATATAGCTCGCATACCGCTCAAACGGCAGATCAAAAGCAACTAGACTTTGCTCAAATACGAGTAACGACAACACCACAATGCCGATAGAAAGCGGCCTCTTTAAAGATAAAAGAAATAAGCTATCAACATGAAACGGGGTTTTATTTACGGCTCGAATAAGACGATTGAGTATGATGTTTTTAACAATTAAACCGAATAATAGAAACAGCAGTGAGATCGTCGCTGCTATTCCTAACGGAGGTAAGGAAAGCCCTTCCAAAAAGTCCAACGCTGGCATAGTCTTCTTTTCCCATTTAGCATTTAATTACTTTTAGCCCTTACGCACAATGCTTCGGGAAAATCTCACAAATATAAATGTAATGCTATCTGGAAAAACATGCAACGATTGGATATTAACCATCATTGCACTCGCTAATTACATAATTCGTCTCAACAGAGTAGCGGTATTCATTGCAAGTAAACTACGACAGCTTAACGCTCCGAGTATCCCTACGACACATGCTCCTGCAAGCGAAGCGATAACCCAATATTCAGGGTGCAGCTGCGCTGACATATCAAATACTTGCGTTTGCAACAAAAATAGGGCGAACTCGTTTGCGAAGGCAGCCATTAAACCAGCGACGACACCAATAATGACGAATTCAAATATCACGCTTTGACGAATTAAGCGCCCTTTTGCACCTAGCGTTCTTAATATAGCCAGTTCTTGTTGACGTTCGTCCATACTAGCTTGCACTTGCGCAATTAATACCAACGCACCTGCAACCAGTACCAACACTAAAATAAATTCTACCGCCAGTGATACTTGGTCGACGACACTTCGAAGTATATTAATTCGTGCGTCGACATCAATTAAATTTACTGCTGGAAACGGTTGTAGCAAACGCGTGAGCTCGGATTTTCTTTCTGCTGGCAAATGAAAACTGGTTAAGTACGTTGGCTTAAAGTTTGTTAGGGCCTGAGGGTGCAATATAAAGAAAAAGTTGGGCTGCATAGACTGCCAGTTTACTTTCCTCAAACTCGTAATTTGGGCTGTCACTTGTTCACTTCCTACGTTGAACACTAAAACATCACCCAACTTAAGTTCAATACGTTTAGCAAGCCCTTCTTCGACCGAGACAGGGTAATGCTCTGCGTTATCAGTTTGTTTCCAATTATCGTGCCACTCTCCCGCTACTATTTCGTTTTCTGGGTGTAGCACGTTATCCCACGTTAAATTAGCTTCACGGCCTAATCCTTCTCTACCAGCGCGCTCTTTTTCAGGATTATCGTCGGTATCATCTGCATATTGGGTATTTATTTTTTCATCATTAATACTTACAAACCGCGCTCTTACCACGGGATAAAGTCGCTCTACATTCACCTGCATACTGTCAAAATGTTGGTATAAATTGCCTTTTTGATCATCAGTAATGTTCAACATGAAGTAATTGGGCGTGCCTTCAGGCAATTGATTTCGCCATTGTTCCACCATATCGTTACGCATAACCAAAACAACTAACAAAAGCATGATAGTGAGAGAAAAACTAATCAGCTGTACACTGTTATCCATGGCTCTTCTGCGGATTCTGGCCCATGCCAATTGCCAAGGCCCTATTTGCCCCTGTCCCAAACGTCTTCCCAATACGATTAATCCATAAGACACTACCACCAAAGCGGCGACTAGTGTGACACCGGCTACAAACATAATCATACTCAATGTTAAGTTTGCGCTATACGCCCACATCAATGAAAAAATCGCTGTACTGGCAGCTAAAAAAGGTAGCCAGCGTGCTGAAAGACTAGAAGTGATATCTCTGCGCAACACTCTAAGAGGAGGAACAGAAAATAGACGAAGTAAGGGATAAATGGAGAACATAAAAGCGCACAAAGCCCCCGTGAAGGTTGCAATGAACACCGGACGCCAATGCCAGACCGACAAAGATACATCGACTGAACCTTGTATTCCCATAACAACAAGATGCTGAATAACGAATCCAATCACTAGTCCTAACACGACACCGAGTAATACAATAAAGATGACTTGCAGCGCATACACTTTTTGAATACTGCGTTTAGACGCGCCTAAGGTTTTCATTATCGCAACAGGGTCGAAATGTCGTTGACTGTATCGTTGAGCAGCCACGGCAATAGACACGGCGGCAAGGATGATAGCAAGTAAGCTTGCCAATAAAAAATACTGCTCCGCTTTGTCCAGTGAATTACTCAGCGGCGAATCATCGTCTTCAACCGAACGCCAGCCATGTATTTCATCGTCCAATTGCGGTTTAAGCCATTCGTAAAAACGATTTAAGGTGGATGACTCTCCAACAAAATAAGTCTTGTAGAGTACACGGCTACCCGACCCCGTTATCTCGGCTTGCTCTAAATCGCTGATGCCCATTAATACAATCGGTTCAGTATTGAATAGTCCAAACCCTGCGTCGGGAATTTCAGCCAACACTTTTTCTACTGTGTAACTGGCCTCGCCTATATAAACCTGCTCTCCTATGGCAACATTTAACAACTGAAACAAACGAGAGTCTAGCCAGACCTTTCCTGTATTGGGGAGGAAATCCACTTCAGTAATTTCACCAAAAGGTTTGTCTAGAATTTTAACAGTGCCTTTGAGCGGATAGGCAGAACTCACTGCCCTTACATCGACAAGCGCCATGTTTTGTTCGCCGAAAATCATAGAACGCGTATTGACTTGCCTTGCGCTACTTAAGCCAAGCTCATTACCGTAGGTTTCCCAGTCGTCCGTGAACGCCTCTCCTGATCGAAGTTGTGTGTCAGCAGCCATAAATGCAGCTGAACGTTCGACGAGCGCAGTTCGCAACCGTTCGCTGAACAAGCTTAAAGACAACACCGCAGAAACGGATAAGATGATGGCAAATAAAATCACTGTAAGTTCACCGCGTTTCGCTTCGTGTCGAAACAAACGCCACGCTAAATTTAACTCCATGCGTTCTACTCCTAGTGAGTTAACTCAGTCAAAACACCTGCCTGCATTCTTAATTGGCGATCACATTTCGAGGCGAGTTCATCATCATGTGTTACCAAGACCAACGTTGAACCTTTATCTTTATTTAGCTCAAACAACAATTGTTCAATTTTATCGCTGTTTTTTGCGTCTAAATTACCCGTTGGTTCATCGGCAAATAAAATGCTGGGCTCACCGATAAATGCTCTGGCGATGGCGACTCTTTGCTGCTCTCCTCCCGACAATTGATTGGGGAAATGACTGCTTCTGTGAGATAAGCCCACTTTTTCCAATATGGCTTTAGCCTGTTCAAGCGGATTGTCTAAGCCCGCGATTTGTGCAGGTAGCATAACGTTTTCTAACGCAGTTAAGCTTTGAACTAACATGAAACTTTGAAAAACAAATCCTACTGTTTCACCACGAAGCTGAGCGCGTTGTTCTTCACTCATTGAATGTAAGGGGCTGCCTTGCAACCAAATTTCACCGGTACTTAACTCGTCCAACCCGGCCAACAACCCTAGTAAAGTAGACTTCCCTGAACCCGACGCACCAATAATGGCAATCGACTCACCCGAGTTGACTTCAAACGAGATTGGTTGGAGTATTTGCAAAGCCCCCTCGTCGGTTGTTACCGTTTTTGTTGCCTTATTTACGTTTATACTTATCTCGGAGCCTATGTTGTTGTCATGAACCATGTAAAAGTCTTCTGTTTTGTTGTTTTTTCACTGCTGTGGTTAATACCCAGTGTAGCGGCCAAAGATCAGAGCGCCAAACTTCTTGTTCTAGGCGATAGCTTGAGCGCTGCCTATGGCTTACTTGAATCTGAAGGATGGGTATCATTGCTAGAAAACAAATGGCAAGACGAGCAATATGCGATTGATATCGTGAATGCAGCGATAAGCGGCGATACCACTTCTGGCGGCTTAGCTCGATTACCGCGCTTGCTTGAACAGCACTCACCGACTCATATCTACATTGAGTTAGGTGGTAATGACGGTCTTCGTGGTCAACCTATTAAAGATATGAAAGCGAATTTAGCCAGCATGATCGCCTTAAGCCAAGAACAAGAAGTGGTGGTTATATTGCAGAGTATGCAAATTCCGTCGAATTATGGCCGTCGATATACCGATTTATTTACTGCTACCTACAACGAGCTCGCCAACGAATACAAAGTGCATCTGGTCCCGTTTTTTCTACGCGATATCGCGCTAGATACAACACTTATGCAAAAAGACCGGATCCATCCCAACGCTTTGGCACAGCCAATATTAACTGAGTTCATGTTTCAGAAGCTAACTCCTATTATCGCACCCTAATTCAAAGGTAATCAGCTTAAAAATAATCACAGGTGTTAAACCAATCTATCAGTGCATCGTATTGGAGTGGTCGGCTAATAAAATACCCTTGAGCAAGGTTACAGCCCCACTCACGAAGCAACATCATGGCAATTTCATCTTCCACTCCTTCCGCCACGACTTTTAAGTTGAACGAGTAGGCGAGTTGTAAAACGATATTCACAATTTGCTGATCGTCATGATTTTTGGCTAAGTTCATTACAAAACTTTTGTCGATTTTTAACGTGTCTACAGGCAAATTTTTCAGATAAGCTAATGACGAATACCCCGTACCAAAGTCATCGATGGCCACATTAAAACCCGATGTACGCAGTGAGTGTAAGTTTTCAAGCGCGCGAGATTGATCAGCAACAAAATCGCTTTCAGTCATCTCCAGTTCAACATCGGCAGACGTTAAGCCTGAAAATTCTAAACGATCAAGAAAACGTGTTATTAATTCTGTATTTTCTATATCTTGCGACGATAAATTGATCGCTACTGAAATATCGTATCCTTGCTTTTTAATGCGGCTCACATCAAAAATAACTTGCCCCATCACATATTCAGTCACTGCCTCAATTAAGCCTGCCTGCTCGGCAATGGGAATAAACTCATCGGGCGGAACAAAGCCCAATACTGAACTATTCCATCGGATCAGTGCCTCTAAGCCCGCTACTTTATTGGTTTTCAGATTGACTTTAGGTTGATACACCATACTTAAATCAGATTTTTCCTGAAGCAACGTTCGTTTGAGTTCAGTAACGATATCTAAACGACGTAAATAACGTTTTTCCAATTCGCTCGTATACCTTACAAACCATTGTTTCGTGGACAATGCCTCGTCTTTAACGATATTCATTCTTCTGAACAAATGTTCCGCGTCTGCAGCATCCTCAGGCAGATCCATGACACCTAGACTGATACGAATGGGTATAGACAAGCCATTCGTTTCGATAGGCTGCTCAAGAATGAATCTAAGTGTTTCTAACTTAATTTCATCAAGAGGAGAGTCAGGAACCCAATACATATTGCTACCAGCAAGCCGAGCGGCTTCGCCAGGCCATCGCGTAAGACGTTCAGAAAGGCGCTTTAAACACTCGTCACCATTTTGATAACCATACAAATCATTAATTTGTCTGAAACCAATAAGGTTGATCCCTATCACTTGAATATGAGCGCCAGATGCAATTTTTGCATCGATGGCATGTTTCATATAATTTCTGTTAAATAGGTTGGTTAAATTATCATGTTCAGATTGAAATCGAATGTGCTTTTCCCGACTCGCGATGCTTTCCTGCATGGTGGCAAACGCGTGACCAAGGTGCTTAATTTCTTGTAGTTTTCCAGATACGTCTAAAGACTGACCATAGTCGCCTGCAGCAATATGTTTAACCCCTTCTATGAGGGAAGACAAGGGTTGGGTTATCCTTCGAGAAACCAGCAAAGTAATCACAAGAGAAACCAATATTGCAATCACTGAAATAGTGATAACACTGAATTGAAGATAGTTAAAACTACGGTATTGGTTTGTAACATCTGCCGCGATAGTCAGATGAATTTCATTGTCTTTAGTTGTCGATAGCATTAAGTCTCTCGACACATAGGGGATGTCACTGCTAAACGTCACCTCGGCCCACGTCAAAGACTCGCCCCTTTTTGACAATATTCGGCTCGCAGTCGATGGCGCTAGCGTTGAGGCTAACAGTTCTGGCGAACCACTCGCGTCCTTTTCATAAGAAATCAAATCGGCTTGAATAACGGCTTTTACGTCACTCAAATAATCGCTATCAATATTAAATCCAATTAACAAAGCCCCTTTTACAGTGGGCGCTTTGACCGGTAAAAGAATCATCTGAAAAGCTTGCTGATCGATAATGTCAATTGCTTGGCTTACCGTGCCTCTTAGCGCCAAATCAACTAATTGGGGATAGGGAAATTGTGCATCGATAGCCGAGGCTGGTTGACTGGTTTGAAGCACGCCTTGCAAATCGAAAATAGCCATCACATCAGCGTTAATTCTATTGCTTTGATTTAAAAGCGCACTATTAATAGTCGGAATATCGTTTGTCGCTACCGCCTGTTTGAAACCGAAATCGGCAGCAAGCACAGTAGCTGATCGAATTAAATCACTTTGCCTTTCTCGCTGGAATCGCTCAAATACATTGCTTGCGATAAGCAATCTTTCCTGTAATTGCCCCTCAACAAGCTTAGACGTTGCTGTCCAAACATTGATAAGAATGACAATAGCCGTTACGACAATGCTAAAAAACAACAGCCTAAAAAGGCTTTGTCTAAGCGTAAGGCCCATAGCGTATCCAAATTGTGTTAGCCATAAAAAACTACCCTTAAAAACTACCCTTGGCTCTGCTGATGTTACAAGCTGAAAGAAAAAAAGCTAGTTTAATTTACGTTTCAAACAGAAATCATCAACAATGGGCTACAGGGTTTTTGATTTACCTAAAACAACGTCGATAACGCTATACCATCACTTTCACGTGTTATAATATAACATTTTATATGTGAATTTTCATCGTCAGGGTATAGTATGCAATCGACTAAGGCTCCATCTCATCCTCAAAAAAAACTTCCCGTAACCGTACTTTCTGGCTTTTTAGGTGCGGGAAAAACCACTGTACTTAATCATATTTTAACCAACAGAGAAGGCTTGAAAGTCGCTGTTATAGTAAACGATATGAGCGAAATTAATATTGACGCTGCGACCGTCAATAATGAAGTGAGCTTTAACCGTGCTGAAGAAAAATTAGTAGAAATGAGCAACGGATGTATTTGCTGCACCTTAAGAGAAGATCTCCTTTTGGAAATTGACGAATTGGCCAGAGAAGGTAAATATGATTACTTAGTCATAGAATCCACGGGTATTTCCGAACCTTTGCCTGTTGCCGAAACGTTTACTTTCATTGACGAAGAGGGACTAAGCCTTTCTGATGTTGCTAACCTTGATACCATGGTAACTGTAGTCGATTCATTAAATTTCCTGAAAGATTACGACGAAGCAAAATCGCTACAAGAAGTTGGCGAGAGCTTAGGCGAAGACGATGAGCGAAGCGTCGCTGATTTGCTAGTGGAACAAATCGAGTTTGCCGATATTTTGTTGATCAGTAAAATAGACCTGATATCGGAAACAGAACTTTTACGCCTTAAAAGTATATTAAAAACGTTAAATACGGATGCTGAGCAAATTGAGATAGCTAACGGCAATGTGCCTGTTAAACGTGTTTTAAACACAGGCAAATTTAGCTTTGAAAAAGCACAGCAAGCGCCCGGTTGGTTAAAAGAAATGCGTGGGGAGCACTTACCAGAAAGCGAAGAATTTGGCATCAGTAGTTTCACTTTCACCGCAAGGGAACCTTTTCATCCACAAAAGTTTTACAACTTCCTGCATAGTAAGGAAATAGCAGGTAAGTTATTGCGTTCAAAAGGCTTTTTTTGGTTAGCGACTCGCCCGCATTTTGCTGGCAGTTGGAGTCAAGCAGGAGGCATGGCTCGTTACGGAGCTGTGGGTCTTTTTTGGAAAGCGGTGCCAAAAGAACAATGGCCTGACGATCCTGAGTATCTTGAAGCCATACAAGCGCAGTGGGTCGAGCCTTTTGGTGATATGCGTCAGGAGCTTGTGTTTATTGGTCAGGGCTTGGAGAAGCAAGATATTCTCGATCGTTTAAATGCGTGTTTGTTAACCGATGAGCAAATACTTGAAGGTAAAGACGCATGGTCACAACTACCCGATCCGTTTCCTGCGTGGGACCACTAAAAATGCTAGCTGACACTCTTTGTACCACAGATCCTTGGGCCATAGATTCATCGCCTTTAATCCTTGGAGAAATATGCTCAGCAGATAAAAGTATTGCTATTTGGCAACGGGGTACAGACACACATATTCAACGCTACTTTAAACACGCATTTTCATCACTAGGTTTAGGCGTACGAGGTGTGTTTTCATTACAGTCCATGAAAAAAGAGCTTGAAAGAGTATTGCCTTCTACCTCTGGACAAAAAGACGTGATCGACGATATATATTTGCTTGCCGATATGTTGACGTGCTTATTTTCCTGCGACAATGTTGGGCTTCGTTTAGTCCCGTTGACGAATGCGATGTGTCCTAAATTCCATACTGATCACATCCCAGTACGTATGATATGTACCTATATGGGTCCAGCAACAGAATGGTTACCTAGCTCACATGCAGATCCAAAAACCGATGTTCAGCAAATGGCTAAGTTTGATGTTGCCTTACTAAAAGGAAGTGCATGGGAAGGACACAATGGTATGGCGATTACTCACCGCTCTTGTCAGCTTGAAGGGATGCAACAACGAGTATTGCTGACCTTAGATCCGATGTAATTCAATTGATAAAAAAAAGCTGCAGTAACACGTTACTACAGCTTTTTATTTGGTGCGGAAAGCGGGACTTGAACCCGCACGAGCATAGCTCACCACCCCCTCAAGATGGCGTGTCTACCAATTCCACCACTTCCGCTAATTTAATACTAATTTGGAACGTCTGAACCACTCTCATCTTGTGATTCAGAGGTAGTTTCAACAACGGGAACATCTTCGCTGGCAGGAAGAGGCTCTATAGTCACAGGCTTAGACTGAGTCGCTGGCACTTCCAAATTTTCCCACTCATCAACTGATTTTTCTTTTTTAGCTGTCATACTGCCTAGCACTAAGCTGATAACGAAAAAACCCGTTGCTAATATTGCTGTAGATTTGGTCATAAAATTGCCAGAACCCGATGAACCAAAAACCGTGTTTGACCCGCCCGAACCGAAAGACGCACCCATGTCTGCGCCTTTGCCTTGCTGAATAAGTACAAATCCAATGAGTAATAGCGCTACAAGCAAGTAAACCACTATTAAAACTTGGTAAAGCATAAATCTAATCTCCAATGCGATGTCAGTGTTTTATCGCAACCATATCGGTGTAATACCAAACGTTGTTTACAATAATCGTAGCGAACCCTTGGTAGAAAAATCGGCGCTGATATTAACGATATCCGGACCAACATACAAGCAAAAAGTGCTTAACCATCCACTTATTAGCGCATTACGATGAAGCTTTAACCACTTCCGCTATGTGCTCTGCCCATTTAATCGTATCGCTGTCGTTTTCTGATTCTACCATAACGCGAATGAGAGGCTCTGTTCCTGATTTTCTTAGTAACACTCTACCGGTATTTCCTAGCGCCTGCTCTGCATCTTTCTGCGCATCTATGACCGCTTTTGAATCGAGAGGGTTATCTTTGCCTTCGCTAAACCTGACATTAATCAGTTTTTGTGGAAATTTATCAAACCCAGCTGAAAGACTGTAAAGATCCATATGAGACTTCAACATTGCAGACAGAACTTGAAGGCCGGCAACAATCGCGTCACCCGTACATGATGTTGCTAAATTTAAAATGTGACCCGAATTTTCACCGCCAATTAACCAACCGTTCGCTTGAAGCATCTCCAACACGTAGCGGTCTCCGACTTTGCTTCTTGCAAACGGTACGCCTAATTTTTTCAGGGCCAACTCAAGACCAAGATTGCTCATAAGCGTACCTACGATCCCACCTTGCATTTTTCCACGCATCAATGTGTCACGTGCAATGATAAATAATAATTGATCACCGTCGAGTACATTGCCTTTGTGGTCGACCATCATAATGCGATCACCGTCACCATCTAGGGCGAAGCCGACATCGGCCTTGTGTTTTATCACTGCATCTACTGTTGCTTTCATAGATGTTGCACCCACTTTTCGGTTTATGTTCAAGCCGTCAGGCGCGGTGCCTATCTCTATGACATCCGCCCCTAGCTCAGCCAGTACATTGGGCGCAATGTGGTACGTTGCCCCGTGTGCACAATCTACAACAATTTTTAAGCCTTTCAATGAAAGCTCCGACGGAAAAGTCCCTTTACAAAACTCAATGTAACGACCCGCAGCATCGGTGATCCTACTTGCTTTTCCTAGTTTGTCCGAAGCAACGCAAGTCATTGGTCTTTCCATCATTGCTTCAATCTGAAGTTCAATTGCATCATCAAGCTTGTAGCCCGTTGATGAGAAAAATTTGATGCCATTGTCGTAATAAGGGTTATGAGAAGCGCTGATCACAATACCCGCTTCAGAACGAAAGGTTTTTGTTAGGTACGCAATTGCTGGTGTCGGCATTGGGCCTAGTAATCCAATATTGATCCCCGCAGCCGACAGGCCCGCTTCTAAAGCAGACTCAAGCATATACCCAGATATTCTCGTATCCTTTCCTATTAACACTTTATTGGTACCCTGCCCTGCAAGCACTTGCCCTGCGGCCCAGCCTAATTTTGTTACAAATTCAGGGTTGATGTTGCTTTCGCCGACCTTGCCTCTGATCCCATCAGTGCCAAAATATTTTCGTTCTGTCATAGTCTAGTGTTCTCTATTTTATCCATTAAACTGAGTGGCTTTCATCGCACACAGCACGCTTCTCGCATCCACGGTTTCAGGTACATCGTGAACCCTTATTATGTGAGCGCCCGCGTTCATTGCAAGTGTTGCTGCTGCAATACTTCCAGCCAATCGGCAATCTTGATCGTTTTTTACTACCTTTGCGATCATGCTTTTTCGTGAAAGCCCGGTTAAAATCTGATGCCCTGAATCGACGAAATAGTTTAATTTGCAAAGCATTTCATAGTTGTGCTCGAGTGTTTTACCGAATCCAAACCCAGGGTCAAGAATAATATTTTTTCTATCCATTCCTGCTTGAAGACATTTTTCTATTCTTCGTTCAAAAAAAGCCAACACTTCTTTTATTATATTGGTATAGACAGGATTGTTTTGCATGGTTTTAGGCGTGCCTTGCATATGCATTAAACATACGGGTACGCCTGCGTCAGCTGCTGCTTCTAATGCCCCTTCTTTTTGCAAAGCGAAAACGTCATTAATCATCGACGCTCCGGCTGTAACGGCCTCACGCATAACAGTAGCTTTACTGGTATCAATCGAAATGGGAACGTTAGTTTTTGTTTTAATTGCGTTGATCACTGGAATAACACGGTCAAGTTCTTCTTGAACCGACACTTCTTGTGCACCAGGACGAGTCGATTCACCACCTATATCGAGCCAATCTGCTCCCTGCTCTACCATTTTTAATGCAGCTTTTACTGCATCTTCAAGGTGGAAATGCTTTCCACCATCTGAGAATGAATCAGGCGTTACGTTGACAATACCCATTATCTGCGGAAACGCGTTTTTCTGCATATTAACACCTTGTTGACCAATAATTTACTCATTAAAGCCACGAAAAAAGGCGCTTATTAAAGCGCCTTTTGCATTTTCAACCCAGTATTACTGGGTGATATCTCCAGGTTTTCCGTTGGCCGGCTTATCGGAGTCGCCCGACATATCACCTTCGCTCACTTTGGTCCCACCTGTTGTATTGTCATTACCTCCTGAAGATCGGTCATCCCAATCAGCCGGTGGACGTACTGTTTTTCGCTCCATCAAATCGTCGATTTGTTTGGCATCAATGGTTTCGTACTTCATCAGTGCGTCTTTCATTGTATGAAGGATATCTCTATTTTCTTCCAATATCTTGTAGGCGCGCTGGTAGTTGTTATTGATGAGAAGCTTTATTTCCGCATCAATGTCTCGTGCAGTTTCGTCTGACATATTCGATGCTTTTGACATGCTGCGTCCCAAAAATACTTCGCCCTCTTCTTCTGCATAAAGTTGCGGACCCATTTTAGAAGACAGCCCCCATTGCGTCACCATTTTGCGCGCAATATCGGTGGCTCGCTCAATGTCATTAGATGCACCTGTAGTCACTTTATCTTGACCATAAATAATTTCCTCAGCAATACGACCGCCAAACAAGCTAGAAATCATGCTTTCTAAATGCTGCTTGCTGTGACTCACTCTATCTTGCTCAGGTAAATACATGGTAACACCAAGCGCCCTGCCCCTTGGGATAATAGAAACCTTGTAAACAGGGTCGTGTTCTGGGACTAATCGTCCCACAATGGCATGACCCGCTTCGTGATAGGCAGTCATGGCTTTTTCATCTTCAGACATCACCATGGACTTGCGCTCCGAGCCCATCATTATTTTGTCTTTAGCTTTTTCGAACTCTTCCATAGCAACGAGACGTTTGTTTGACCTAGCAGCAAATAATGCCGCTTCGTTCACTAAATTTGCTAAATCTGCACCCGAAAATCCCGGTGTACCTCGTGCAATTACCGCTGGTTCAACGTTGTCTGCAATTGGAACCTTGCGCATGTGGACTTTAAGAATTTGCTCACGTCCACGAATATCAGGTAAACCAACCACAACTTGACGGTCAAAACGCCCTGGACGAAGTAAAGCAGGATCGAGAACGTCAGGTCGGTTAGTGGCAGCGATAACAATAATCCCTTCATGCCCATCAAACCCGTCCATTTCAACTAACATTTGGTTGAGCGTTTGCTCTCGCTCATCGTGGCCGCCACCAAGGCCAGCTCCACGTTGACGACCCACTGCGTCTATTTCATCAATAAAAATAATGCAAGGAGCTGATTTTCTTGCTTGTTCGAACATATCACGAACACGAGAAGCACCGACACCGACAAACATTTCAACGAAATCCGACCCTGATATCGTGAAGAATGGGACCTTGGCCTCACCTGCGATAGCTTTGGCCAGTAAGGTTTTACCTGTTCCAGGAGGGCCGACCATCAGTACGCCTTTGGGTATTTTACCGCCTAATTTCTGAAACTTTGACGGGTCTCTAAGAAAGTCGACTAGTTCAGACACATCTTCTTTTGCTTCATCGCAACCCGCAACGTCTGCGAAGGTGGTTTTAATTTGATCTTCACTTAATAAACGCGCTTTGCTTTTGCCGAAAGACATCGCTCCACGACCACCACCGCCTTGCATCTGACGCATAAAGAAAATCCACACGCCGATCAGCAGCAACATTGGGAACCAAGAAATGAAAATATTGGCTAATAGTGAAGGACTTTCAGGTTTTACCCCTTTAACTCTCACACCTTCATTTAATAGATCATCCATTAAATTGTCGTCAGGGTATGGGATCAAGGTAACAAAACTATCATTGGTTTGTTTTTTACCTCTTATTTCGCGGGAGTCTAAGTCTATTTCAACCTCTCTAATTCTCCCTTGCTTCACCTCTTTAATAAAAGTGGTGTAATCCATTCCGGCTTTTGACGATTCATTCGTTGAAAAGCTTTGGAAAACGGACATTAAAACTACAGCTATGACTAGCCACAAAATGAGATTTTTTGCCATGTCGCTCAATGCTATTGACCTCTAGTATTTCTAATAATCATAATAATACACCCTTGATTATAGCGAGTTTATAATCAACTTTCGTGCTCAATCCACACGTTTTTGTAACTAATTGCAAATTTATACGCTCATCGCAAAAAAAACGTTTCTTTTTTAGTAAAATCTTTTGCTTTGCTAATAGGCTTCTTTAGAAGATGGCGGTAGAATAGTGTTTTTCAAGGGAAGTACAGCGAGTATTTTACACACTAAATGAAATTATCAACAAAACAGAAACAATTCCTCAAAGGCTTGGCTCATTCCATTAAGCCCGTCGTGCAGCTTGGCGCAAACGGTTTTACTGAAGGCGTACTTGCCGAAATTGATAACGCTTTGGCTCATCACGAATTAATAAAGGTAAAAGTTCCCAGCGATGATCGAGAAGAAAAAGCCTTGATCATGGATGCGATTGTTAGAGAAACACAAGCACACAAACTTCAAGTTATCGGGCATGTGCTCATTCTTTACCGACAAAGCGAAGAACAAAAAATAGTGCTACCAAAAAAATAACCTTACTCCACTAATCTTACTCTTCCGCGCCATTGACAATAGTTGCGATCTTATACAATTTATCTACGGCGTGGTAATTAATCGTATTTTTGGGATAACGGCCTTTACTCGACTGTTTACCTGCCTCTCTACCCATCAGTAATTGCAAGGTTTGGTCGACGGTAGACACAGCATAAATGTGAAAATCGTCCTGCCGGATTGCATTGACAACCGCTTTACTTAGCACCAGATTAATTTGATTTGAAGCAGGAATGATTACGCCTTGCTTCCCATTCAAACCTCGATGTAAACAAAGGTCAAAAAAGCCCTCAATTTTTTCATTTACACCACCGACGGCTTGAACTTCACCGTATTGATTAATTGAGCCTGTTACCGCCATATTCTGAGAAGTAGGAATGTGAGTGATGGCAGAAATCAATGCCACTAATTCACCTAGAGAAGCGCTATCGCCATCGATATAGCCATAGCTTTGCTCAAGCGCAATATTTGCTGAAAGCGTTAGTGGAAAATGCTGTGCATACTTGTAACCTAAATAGCCAGTCAACAACAACACGCCTTTGCTGTGAATAGATTGACCTAATTCGACTTCCCTCTCAATATCAACCACCCCGTTTGCACCCGCATATACGGTAGAAGTAATTCTTGCGGGTGTTCCAAATGCAGTGTCACCCACCTCTAAAACCGTTAAGCCATTCACCGTCCCAACTGCTTCACCTTCCGTTGCAATAAGAACATGGCCTTCTTTGATGTCATCAAGCAAACTATTGCTAACTCGGCCTGTCCTGCGTTTTTTGGCTAATAAGGCGGTTTCAATATGAGTGAGCTTTAGCGTATTGTTAGGCTCCTTGTTAGCAAACACCTTGGCTTCATTCAACAATTCAATAACGTCGGCAAACCGAGCCGATAGTTTTTCTTGATGCTCGGCCATCCTTAAAGAATACTCAACCAATCTGGCCATTGCTTGCGTTTCGACTTTCTCAAAACCAATATTCTTTGCGTGTAAGCGAGTGCGTCCTACAAAATCTCTTACATTTTCTCGAGTCAACGGTATTTCGTGATCAAAATCGACTAAAACACGAAATAATTCATCAAATTCGGGATCAAAATCTTGTAGGTTGTAATACAACTCTCTGGAGCCCATTAAAACCACTTTGACATTCAAATCGATATCTTGAGGAGAGAGTGAAATCGCGTTAACCATTCCCAACTCATGTTGATTGACATCAATTTTTAGTTTGCCGAATTTTATCGCTCGCTTTAATGCATCCCAAACATAAGGCTGAACTAAAAGCTTATCTGCCTCAATCAGTAAAAAACCGCCATTCGCTTTATGCAATGCACCTGGGCGCACCATCCGGTGGTTGGTAAAAGCAGATCCGCTTACATGAGTGTACTCAATTTGCCCAAAGAGATTCTGATACGTCGGATTAGCTTCATAGATAACCGGAGCACCCATATTAGCTGCGTTTGATACAATGACATTCGGCAGGAAGTGCTCTTCCAACAGACTGCGCTTATCTGCGTCATCAAGCTTATCTTCCTTGTTTTCTTCCAAGGTTAAGTTAATGATGGCATCAATAAGTGGGGTGCGCATTTGTCGCAGGTATTTCAAGACACCCAAATCGCTGCTGTAACGGTGCTCTCGCTCTTTGAGCAAAGGTTTTATACCCAGCTCTACCGTCGTTTTATTCAACTCCCTAAGCTGTTCAGACAGCTCGCGTTTCCAAACGGGTAAAGCAATTAAACGTTCATTTAAATCTGCTTCAAGCTGACTGATCGTAGCGATAAATTGCTCTCTGACCTCGTCAGGCAGCAAAGAAAACCCTTCATCATCGAGTGTTTCACCACTTACAATGGGTGAAAATGACACCGCGCTTTCGTCTTCTTTAAGGGCCACATTTTGCGCAAATGCTTTCTCTTCAATTTCGTCTATGGCCTCGTTGTATTTTTGCTCGAACTGACGAGCTAAAGACACTTTTTGTCTCTGGTAACTGGGGTTATCGAACGCAGCCGGAAAGGTATCGAGCAACTCGTCAATGAGTTGAGTTAGGTCTTTGGCGAAGGCTTTGGCCTCGCCGCAATGCATTCGTAATACTAAGGGCTCTCGCTGTTCATCAAAATTATTGATATAACACCAATCATCGGGTGATACCGATGTCGCAACGTGCTTTTTTATATGCTCGAGTACTAGGGTATGGCGTCCCGAGGCTTGTTCACCCATCACGTATAAATTATACCCTACAGATTGAATGTCGAGTCCGAAGGTTAGCGCTTCTCGTGCGCGATGCTGCCCAATAAACGTAGCATCGAGTACGCTCTCTTCGCGCATAGCTTGTTGAATTTGACGTTTTGGAAGTTTGGGGGCAACAGCGTTCGCTGGCAGTCTTGGAAGCATCGGGCTTTTTGGCATTGCTTTATAGTATCGTTATCGCGTGCTTTTTTTTACAGTGAAACCTACAAACGAAATACTGTCAATCAGAAATCAGAAAACCGTTGAGGCAAACCGCTGTGCTAGGTTATTCTATAAGTATAAAAATTCGAATACACAGCATTGTGGAAACATAAAATTAATGACTGAACATCCATACAATCCCCAAGAAATAGAAACGCGCATGCAACGCGAGTGGGAAACCTCACAACAATTCAAAGCAAACGAGGATGCAAGCAAAGAGAAATTTTATTGCTTGTCAATGTTTCCCTACCCAAGTGGTCGTTTGCATATGGGGCACGTCAGAAATTATACCATTGGCGATGTAATAAGCCGTTTTCAACGTATGCAAGGCAAAAATGTACTTCAACCTATGGGGTGGGACGCGTTCGGTTTACCCGCAGAAAATGCAGCCATAAATAACAATACGGCGCCTGCCAAATGGACATACCAAAACATTGAATATATGAAAGGCCAACTCAAATCGCTTGGGTTTGGTTATGACTGGTCTCGCGAAGTTGCTACTTGTAAACCTGATTATTACAAATGGGAACAGTGGTTTTTCACCCGTCTCTTTGAAAAAGGCTTAGTATATCGAAAATTATCAACCGTAAATTGGGACCCAGTCGATCAAACTGTGTTGGCCAATGAACAAGTGATTGACGGCAAAGGATGGCGTTCGGGCGCAGTAGTCGAACAAAAAGAAATCCCACAGTGGTTTGTGAAAATCACTGACTATGCGCAAGAGTTACTCGACGATTTAGAAGAACTTGAAGAATGGCCTGAGCAGGTTCGCGCTATGCAGGCAAACTGGATTGGTCGCTCTGAAGGGGCTCAGGTTAACTTCGCTTTAGATTTCGAGCTTGAGGGTGTCGACACCTTGTCGGTATATACTACCCGTCCTGATACTTTATTTGGCGTTAGCTACTTGGCTGTTGCCGCGCAGCACCCTATTGCTTTACACGCCAGTCAAACAGACCCTGAATTAGCACTTTTTATTGAATCACTCAAAAATACCAAAGTGGCTGAGGCGGATATGGCCACTATGGAGAAAAAAGGCGCACCGACCGGATTATTCGCTATTCACCCTCTTACTAAGCAAAAACTCCCCATCTGGATAGCCAATTTCGTATTGATGGATTACGGCAGTGGTGCTGTTATGGCTGTTCCTGGTCACGATCAACGAGATTGGGAATTTGCTATTAAGTATCAACTTCCTATCAAACAAGTCATTCAAGCAAATGACGGTGACAGTTGCGACATAAGTCAAGCTGCTTACACTGAAAAAGGACGGTTGATCAATTCTGAAGAATTTAACGGTTTAAGCTTCCAAGCAGCGTTTGATGCCATCACTCAATCGCTTAGTGAAAAAGGTTGCGGTGAGAAAAAGGTCAATTACCGACTACGCGATTGGGGAGTCAGTCGTCAACGATATTGGGGTTCACCGATTCCTATGTTGAACTTGGAAGATGGCTCAGCAGTATCAGTGCCACTAGAACAGTTGCCAGTGGAATTACCAGAAGATGTCGTGATGGATGGCGTTACTTCTCCTATCAAAGCTGATCCACAGTGGGCTAAAGCCACTTACCAAGGAATGAATGCGACAAGAGAGACTGACACTTTCGATACCTTTATGGAGTCATCTTGGTATTACGCTAGATATTGCTCGGCATCAAACGACAGCGCAATGTTAGACCCCGCACAAGCCAATTATTGGCTTCCGGTCGACCAATACGTTGGCGGTATAGAACATGCCATATTGCATTTATTATATTCACGTTTTTATCACAAGCTATTACGAGACGAAGGTTTAGTATCTAGCAATGAGCCTTTTAAGCGTTTACTTTGTCAAGGTATGGTACTTGCCGACTCTTTTTACAGGGAAGATGAAACGGGTAAGAAAACATGGATACCACCATCAGAAGTGATTACCACTAAAGACGACAAAGGTCGCGTTGTTTCAGCGGTCTGGGAGAATGACGGTCAAGCTGTGATACATGGCGGAATGACCAAAATGTCAAAATCTAAAAATAACGGTATCGACCCTCAATCAGTGATCAATGAATACGGAGCAGATACGGTGCGTTTGTTTACGATGTTTGCAGCGCCACCAGAACAAACCTTGGAATGGATTGATTCGGGCGTAGAAGGCGCTAACCGCTTTTTGAAACGAGTATGGAAATTGGTTCAAGAGCATATTGAACGAAAATCTGTCTCGCCAATGCCATTGGATTGTTCGTCATTGACGACCGCACAGCAAGACTTGCGTCGTGAACTGCATAAAACCATCGCTAAAGTCAGTGACGACCTAGGCAGACGACAAACCTTCAATACGGCAGTTGCAGCCATTATGGAGTTGCTCAAGCATTTACAAAAAGTCTCGGTGAACAGTGAGTCCGATATTGCGGTAATGGATGAAGCACTCACTGCACTGATTCAAATGCTCAACCCCATTACACCACACATCTGCCATGAAATGTGGTCTCTTATGGGGTATGAACAAGCGCTTGAACTCACGCCGTGGCCGACAGCGGATAAAGCAGCAATGAAAGACAGCGAAAAGCTCATCGTTGTGCAGGTAAATGGTAAAGTAAGGGCGAAAATAACCGTTGCAGCTGATGCTGCGAAAGAAGATATTGAGAAAGCGGCGATAGACCAAGACAACGTTAAAACATTTATTGATAATAAAACGATCCGCAAAGTCATCGTCGTGCCAGGAAAGCTTGTGAACATTGTAGCTAATTAGCCATGAAGTGCTCTTTTGTCTCGCGATGGCTTGCGTTTACGCTATGTATAGGGTTATTGACTGCCTGTGGTTTTCATCTCAGGCAGTCTCCTCCTTTACCCGACTCTGTAAAAGGCGTGGTAATACAAGCACCGAGTGTTCAATCTAAAATGGCACGCGCTTTGTCATCTCAATTGAAAATTTATCAAATTGAGGCGCTTAGTTTAACTCATGAAAATGCTGTTCTCATTACTTTGCAACCCGAAAACTTAGAAAGACGACTGTTGAGTATTTTTCCAACCGGTCAAGTCGCTGAATACGAGTTAATTTATTCAGTTCGATACACAGTTACCTATCCAGAGTCCGCGCCCTTGGATGGTTATGTTGAGGTACTCAGAGAATATCAAGATGACCCCGACCAAGTGCTTGCAAAATCACGCGAGTTGGAACTTGTATTATCGGAAATGAGAAAAGAAGCCGCCGATAGAATGATTCGCCTACTCCCTAGCCAAGCTCGGTAACTTCGCCTTACATGCAAATATACCCAGACAAACTCCCAGACTCCCTATCGCGCAGCTTATCGTCGGTGTATTGTGTGTTTGGTGATGAGCCCTATCAGAAATACCAAAGCCTTGACGCCATACGCAAACAAGCTCAGCAACGTGGTTTCCATGAGCGTCAGTCTTTTGTTGCTGACCAAGCGTTCAATTGGGAGCAATTGAACGAAGCAACCCAAAGTCTCTCGCTATTTAGTCAACAGCAGCTTATCGAGCTTGAATTACCTACTGGAAAGCCAGGTAAAGAAGGGGGGAAATATCTTGTAGACATAGCGGCAACGCTGACCGATGACACCTTATTGATTCTTCATGGGCCACGTATCGGTAAAGATGTTCAGAATAGTAAATGGTTTCAAGCGATAAACCAACGAGGTTCTTACATACCCTGTTTTCCTCTTGAAGGACAAGCACTATTGAACTGGTTGCGAAATCTAGCCAATAATAAACAGTGTCAACTCGATAACGACGCACTGGCCCTGCTGACAGAATACAGCGAAGGCAATATGCTGGCAGGCGCACAAGAAATCGAAAAACTGGTGTTGAATTTTCCTGATCAGTTGATCACGCTAAAAGACATTGAACGCGTCGTTGTTAACCAGTCTCGTTTTAATGTGTTTCAGCTTGTTGATGCTCTTTTAGCTGGGAACAGTAAAAAGACCACTAAATTGCTTCATTCACTCGAGAGCGAAGGATTAGAACCCGCCATTATCTTATGGGCCTTAGTAAAAGAGTGGCAAACGTTAATTGAACTTAAATCAATTCATGGGGCCATTAATTGGAACCAATTTCGTATATGGGGCGCGAAAAAAAACTACTATGAATCAGCGTTGTCACGCGTATCTTTGCACGATTTACAGGTAATTGGCGAAAAGCTAGTATATGCGGATAGCGTTTTCAAACAACAAACCATTACTCGGCCTTATATAGTGCTCTGCCATCTTTGTCTTCTCTTTGTTTTTCCGTCGCTTCATCACTTTGATTGGGAAGTGTAAATGATAGCCTTGTTCGGTGGCAGTTTCGATCCACCTCATCATGGTCATATTCAAAGCATACTTAACCTTGCCTCAGAACTCGCTTTAGAAAAAGTGCATCTATTGCCCTGTGCGCAGTCGCCGCTCAAGCCCGGCACAGGGGCAACACAAAGTCAGCGTATAGCTATGCTGAATTTACTTACTGATGCGGTAAAACCCAGTACTTCAGTAGAATTATTCATCGACGATACAGAATTAAGGTTACCATCGCCTAGTTACACCATTGACACATTAATACACTTTCGCCATCGTCTTAGTCATCATAATGACACCAATACCCCCATACTATTTATACTCGGGCATGATGCATTTCTTTCGATAGAAAAATGGAAAGACTGGCAGCATATCATTCAATATTGTCATCTGGTGGTGATGCCAAGAGAAACTGAAAATAATACGATGTCGTCAACGCTTGCACAATGGTCGCGCAATGCTGTTACAACCCACATCGAAGCATTGAAAACACAGCCTTATGGAAAAGTGTTTTTTGCTAAAACGCCACTCATTACTATCTCTTCAAGTGAAATAAGAGCTATGATTGCAAAACAAGCCTTGTCAGGCGAACCTTGGGAATCACCTTTGCTTCATCCAGTAGTGAGCGAATACATTAAAGAAAACAAACTATATCTGTCTTAGTGAGGAGCAACATTGCAGTCAATAGATTTAAAAACCTTTATCATAGATAACATTGAAGATATGAAAGCGCGTGACGTAGTCACGATAGACGTCAGCGAAAAATCAACCGTCACTGACACCCTTGTGATCTGTTCGGGCAACTCTAAGCGACACGTTATGTCGATTGCCGACAACGTTGTTGTGAAAAGTAAACAAGCGAACATTCCACCACTTAGCGTTGAGGGGAAAGACTCAGGAGAGTGGGTATTAGTTGATTTAGGCGAAGTCATATTACATGTTATGCAAGATGAAACTCGTGACTTTTATCAGCTAGAGAAGCTATGGGCCTAATTGCCAGCCTTAGAGTTATTGCATGAAGATTACGATTTTCGCAGTAGGCAATAAAATGCCAACATGGGTAGAACAAGGGGTAAATACCTTTATCAAACGTTTTCCTAACGATATGCCGGTCACCTTTAAAGAAATCGCCCCGTCCAAGCGTTCAAAAAATGCAGATTTAGCGCGTATCAAACAATTAGAAGGCGATGCGCTGCTCAATGCAGTAGGAAATGGAAAGCGCGTCGTAACGCTTGAAGTGTTAGGAAAACCGTGGAGCACCCCTCAACTTGCAGAGCAACTCGATAATTGGAAAATGGATGGTCGAGATGTTGCATTGCTAATTGGAGGGCCAGAAGGCTTATCTAGTGATTGCTTAGCCGCAGCAGATCAACGCTGGTCGCTATCTAATTTAACACTTCCTCATCCCTTGGTAAGAATTTTGGTGGCGGAAAGTCTTTATAGAGCGTGGTCTGTTACTCAGAATCATCCCTACCACCGGGAATAATTGATGCCCATCAAAAAACAAACGATAAGAGACCATACTGCTGAAGCAAACTTGGTCACCCGTCGCGCCTTTTTTGCCTTTCTCGGGGTACTGGTGATTTTGGCAGCGATGATAAGTAATCTGTATGTATTACAGATTGAAAAACATGACGCTTTTCAAACTCGTTCTAATACAAATAGGATAAAGGTAGTTCCTGTTGCACCTAACCGCGGCCTCATTTACGACAGAAACGGTATCATCCTTGCCGAAAATCGCCCTGTTTTTAGTCTAGAGCTCATTCCGGAAGAAACGGCAGACATCGAAGAGACACTGACACAACTGCAAGACTTATTGGCGATCAGTGACGATGAAATAAAACGTTTTCAGCGCGAGCGAAAACGACAACGAAGATTCAAGCCTGTCACTGTTAAATCTCAGTTAAATGAGCAAGACGTCGCTATTTTTTCGGCCAATAAACACCGTTTTCCCGGTGTATCTGTAGAGGCTCGCCTATCTCGCTATTATCCTTACAAAGAGCTATTGACCCATGCCTTGGGCTACGTAGCAAAAATAAACAAAAAAGACTTGCAGAAGCTAGAAGAAGCAGGACAAGAAGAAAACTATGCCGCCACCTTTGACATTGGAAAGTTAGGTGTTGAGCGCTTTCACGAAGATCTATTGCATGGAAAAGTCGGCTATCAGCAAGTTGAAGTAAATAGTGCCAGCAGAATCATTCGCGTTTTGGATGTCGACCCACCAACTCCCGGCCAAGATATTATTTTAAATATCGACGTGCGCTTGCACGAGAAAGCGGCTGAACTATTAGGTGAGCAAAGAGGTACGATTGTGATCAGTGACACGCAAACGGGCGGCCTGCTGACGCTCTACTCTAATCCAAGCTACGACCCCAACTTATTTGTTCATGGAATTAGCTCAAAAAATTATTCTGCCTTACTCAATTCAAGCAGTCGCCCTTTAATCAATCGCGCAACGCAAGGCCAATATCCGCCTGCATCAACGGTAAAACCCCTACTTGGCTTGCTTGGCTTGGAACAGAATATTGTAACGGTTGACGACGAAATAAGAGACGGTGGACGATACCGCTTACCCAATGTCAATCATGTATGGAGAGATTGGAAAAAATGGGGACATGGTAAGGTAAATTTGACGAAGGCCATAGAAGTCTCCTGTGATACGTATTACTACGACCTCGCCTATCGAACCGGTATAGATAAAATAAGCAGCTATATGATGGAGTTTGGGTTTGGCGATTTCACTGGGATCGATTTGTTTGAAGAGTCGGATGCGAATATGCCTAGTAGAGGGTGGAAGCGCGCTCGCTTTAACGAACCTTGGTATATTGGTGACACAATCCCCGTAGGAATAGGTCAAAGCTTTTGGACCGCGACACCGGTACAGTTAGCACAAGCTCAAAACGCGCTTATTAACTTTGGTACACGGCATATTCCACAATTGATCCGCGGAAAACGGATTGGAAACCAAGATATCATTGATGAACCAAAAACACTGCGCCCCATTGACATAAAAAATAAAACCCATTGGGAAACCGTACTGGATGCTATGTACGGCGTGGTAAATCGCGAACACGGTACTGCATTTCGAGCGTTTAGATCCGCGCCTTATGTTTCAGCTGGAAAAACCGGTACGGCACAATTATTTAGTGTCGCACAAGATGAAAAATACGATGCCGATAAGGTGGCAGACCACTTGAAAGACAATGCGATGTACGTTGGTTTTGCTCCCTACAAAGCGCCGCGCATTTCCATTGTCGTTGTTCTAGAGAATGCCGGAGGCGGAAGCAGCAATGCAGCCCCCATTGCGCGTAAAATGATGGATTACTTTTTTGAATTATATCCTTTGCCCGAAGAGCACGTGTATTCAGAAGAAGAAAAAGAAGCCGTACTGGAGTTCACTAAAGAATGAGGAAGTTTTTTAACGCATTACATCTAGATCCTTGGTTACTACTGGGGTTATTAGTTTTGATGTCAGTAGGTTTAGTCACTATATATTCCGCGGGTGGACAAGACATCGGACTCATACAACGGCAAATCACCCGATTAGGTATCGCCCTTTTTGGTATGTTTATTTTAGCGCAAGTGTCTCCCTCTTTTTATCGACGTATTTCGACCTATGCTTTCATTTTAGGCGTAGCCATGCTGCTTGCCGTGTTGTTTTTTGGTGAAGCAAGCAAAGGCGCACAGCGGTGGTTAGACCTTCAAGTAGTAAGATTTCAACCGTCAGAAATTATGAAGTTAGCCGTGCCCATGATGGTAGCGTGGTATATCAGTAAGTTTGATTTACCACCAAAAACAAAGCACATTGCCATCGGTTTTTTACTGGTTTGTTTACCTACTGTTCTGATTGCCAAACAACCCGATCTAGGTACATCACTGCTTATTGCTAGTAGTGGAATTTTTGCTTTATTTTTAGCCGGTATGCGATGGCGATTAATCCTCTATGTCGGCATACTTTTAGGCAGTTTTTTGCCAGTCATGTGGTTTTTCCTTATGGAAGACTATCAAAAGCAACGAGTACTAACGTTTTTAACACCGGAAAGCGACCCGCTAGGTGCGGGTTATCATATTATTCAATCTAAAATCGCCATTGGCTCAGGTGGTTTGCAAGGAAAAGGCTGGCTTCAAGGCACACAAAGCCAGTTAGAATTTTTACCGGAAAGACACACCGATTT
The DNA here is from genome assembly GCA_964429915.1 of uncultured Alteromonas sp. GTDB lineage: Bacteria > Pseudomonadota > Gammaproteobacteria > Enterobacterales > Alteromonadaceae > Alteromonas_F. Next base: position 137,966 of record CAYSDZ010000002.1, on the reverse strand, counting down.
TATTTTTGCGGTTTTCAGTGAAGAGTTTGGTTTGATTGGCGTTTTACTGCTGTTAATCCTATATCTTGCTATTGTCGCGCGCGGGCTATACATTGCGATCCGTGCTCAAGATGCTTACAGCAAATTACTTGCAGGAAGCATTACTTTAACCTTTTTCGTTTACGTGTTTGTGAATATCGGCATGGTTTCAGGCATGTTGCCAGTGGTTGGTGTGCCTCTTCCATTAATCAGCTATGGGGGGACGTCTATGGTAACCTTGCTAGCAGGTTTTGGTATTATTATGTCGATTAGCACCCAAAAGCGTTTACTATCCAGATAAAGCAAAATAAAAAAGAAGTAAAATCAAATGAGCGTCGTGCGTAGAAGTTATCATTTTATTCTATTCGGCATTGTGTTGTGCGGATGCTCTCTTTTACCTACTGAACAAACTGGCCGATACAAGCAGCATATCGATTCTGCACCTGTAAACAGTCAGCAGTACAGCGATAAAGATTTTGCAAAAAATGCAACACCTAGATACGAACCCTATCGCACTTTAAATTCAAAACCGTATACGGTCTTAGGAAAAAGCTATCTTCCACTTTTTACTGGAAAGGGTTATGAAGCCATTGGCGAGGCATCATGGTACGGTCAAAAATTTCACGGTCACCTTACCTCAAACGGAGAAGTTTACGATATGTTTGCCATGACGGCAGCACATAAAACGCTTCCCCTGCCAAGCTATGTAAAAGTGACCAACTTAGCCAATAATAAAACCGTCATTGTGAGAGTAAACGACCGAGGCCCGTTTCACGGAAACCGAATTATTGACCTCTCTTTTGCAGCCGCTAAAAAAATAGGAACTTACGATAACGGTGTATCAAAAGTAAAAATAGAAGTCATTCATGTGAGCGAAGATAACCTTTATACCGTTGGTAAGGGGCCAACACTCACTTTTTCTCAGTACATGGGCATAGATGATGTTGATACGCCCAATGAGAGTTCCTCTAGTAATAATAAACAATGGTTTATCCAAGTCTTTGCTTCATCAGACAAAGCAAAAATAAAACGCTTAGCAAGAGTGATTGCTTCCCTCTATCAAGTTCAAGCAAATCCTAGTAGTCATTCTGGGGTTCACAAACTGCACCTTGGCCCATTTGAAAAAAAAGACCACGCCGAGCGTTTACTTGAAGAAGTAAAAGATAATGGCTATCCCAACGCATATATTATTAGTGAATAAGAAACTTTTTAGCTCAATTGCCGTCGAATCTAGCTAACACGGGGTAGTGCTTCGAAGCGCGTTAAGGTAACATTCGCGACACTTTCCCAACTCAGCAGATACACAACACAATCATAAACGGAAATACGATGGCAAAGCGAACGAACTCCCTTAATCTTGTTAAAAACTTTTTCCTGTGCGCACTTATCCTCCTATTTACGCGCTCTGTTTTTGCAGCGGTTGTTGTTCCTCCTGCTCCCTCTGTTGCGGCAAAAGGCTTTGTATTGATGGACCATACAACTGGGCATATCATTGCTAGCCAGAACGAAGATATGCAAATTTATCCAGCTAGCCTTACTAAAATCATGACCGTTTATGTTATTGGAAAGGAAATTGAAGCAGGTAATATCAGTATCGACGACGTGGTGACCGTGTCTGAAAATGCGTGGGCCAAAAATTTCCCCGAATCCTCAAAAATGTTTATTGAGGTAGGCACGCAAGTTTCTGTAAAAGACTTACTTCGCGGTATTGTTGTGCAATCAGGAAATGATGCTTGCGTGGCTATGGCAGAGCACGTCGCTGGTTCTGAAGCCGCCTTTGCCAGTATGATGAACGCTTACGCGGCTCAACTTGGAATGACTGCAAGTCACTTTGTCAACAGCCATGGGTTGCAAGATCCCGAGCACTATACATCGCCTCGTGATATGGCTACATTATCGCGCGCGTTAATCAACGAAGTGCCTGAAATGTACGCCATTTACAGCGAAAAAGAATTTACCTATAACGGAATTAAGCAATATAATCGCAACAGCCTGTTGTGGGACCAAAGTCTGAATGTTGATGGCATTAAAACGGGCCATACTTCAGATGCAGGTTACAGCCTTATTACCTCTGCCAAACAAAGCGACATGCGATTAGTGAGCGTGGTAATGGGAACAGAAAGCGAAAGAGCGCGAAAAGTAGAAAACAAGAAGCTACTTCGCTACGGATTCCGTTTTTTCGAAACGATTTCACCCTACCAGGCAGGCGAAAGCTTTGTGGCTCATCGCATTTTTATGGGTGATCGGGAAACCGTTGACCTTGGTATTAATCAGTCTACACCCATCACCATACCTCGCGGACAAGCAAAAAACCTACAAGCTAACTTTGAGCTTAATAAACGTTTAGAAGCCCCGCTTGCCAAAGGTGAAGTAGTAGGAACGCTTTATTTGCAGCTAGAAGGTCAAGATGTTGCTTCCTACCCTTTAGTCACTTTGCACGAAGTGAATGAAGGCGGTTTCTTCAGTCGAGCAAAAGACTACATTCTTTTACAATTGGGGCTCACCGACGAGTAATGTATAATTTTGAGTTTTAAGTTTCGCAGGATGTAATTGTGGATACCAAATTTGATGAATTACTGGACTTTCCCACTAACCAGACATTTAAAGTAATGGGTGTGGCTCATGACGATTTACCTGATCACGTTATTTCTCGACTTCAGGAAATCGTGCCGGGCGATTATTCTCCTACGATAAAGCCAAGTAAAAAAGGCAATTACCAGTCTCTTTCAATTAGTGTTCGTGTTAGCAGTAAAGAGCAAATGGAGACAATATACACGGAATTGTCTAAGTTAGATTTGGTTCGAGTGGTTCTTTAGCTTGTTGATCATACGCCAATTGGGTCGGTGCAGTTATGAGCCCACATGGCATGCTATGCAGGCTTTTACCGATAATCGAAACGCTGACACTCCGGACGAAATATGGCTTGTCGAGCATGATCCTGTATTCACGCAAGGTCAGGCAGGAAAAGCTGAGCATATTCTTGCAGCAGGGGATATTCCCGTTGTACAGGTCGATAGAGGTGGACAGGTTACTTATCACGGCCCAGGACAGCAAGTATTGTATGTTTTGCTGAATATTAAACGTAGCAAAATGGGTGTTCGCCAACTCGTAACACTATTGGAGCAGACAGTAGTCAATGTTATGAACGATTATGGTGTAGAAGCCTACCCTCGTCCTGATGCGCCCGGTGTATACGTAGACAATCAAAAACTATGTTCAATAGGTTTACGTATAAGAAAAGGGTGTTCATTCCATGGGCTAGCTCTCAATGTTAACATGGACTTATCACCGTTTAAGCGCATCAACCCCTGTGGTTATGCGAGTATGCAAATGGTGAACAGCGAAACCCTAGGTGGTCCTTTAAATGTGGCAGATGCAGGTGAAAAGTTAATCGCTCATTTGCAAACGCTATTGAATATTGAAAATACAGTTAAACGAGAAGGTTTTGATGAATAGTGTTAGACCCCAAGCAGGCGTAAAACTGCGCGATGATGAAAAAGTTAAACATATTCCCATCACTATTATTCCTACTGAAAAAGAGGAAATGCTTCGTAAGCCTGAATGGATAAAAATCAAGCTTCCTCGCACCACAGATAAAATCGATCATATCAAGCAAACGCTGAGAAAAAACAAACTTCATTCTGTTTGTGAAGAAGCAAGCTGTCCCAATTTAGCCGAGTGCTTTAATCATGGTACAGCGACCTTTATGATCCTTGGCGATATATGTACACGTCGCTGCCCGTTTTGTGATGTGGCCCATGGCAAACCGCTACCACCTAGTGCTGAAGAGCCTGAAAAGCTTGCGAAAACCATCAAAGAAATGAATCTTCGCTATGTTGTGATCACCTCGGTTGACCGTGACGACTTGCGAGACGGTGGCGCTCAGCACTTTGTTGATTGTATCAGTGCTATACGCGAACACAGTCCGTCTACCACTATTGAAGTACTTGTACCCGACTTCCGAGGCAGAATGGACCGCGCATTAGACATTTTAACCACCTGTCCTCCCGATGTATTCAACCACAATTTAGAAACCATACCGCGTTTATACAGAGAATGTCGACCCGGTGCGAACTATCAATGGTCCTTGGATTTGTTGAAAAAGTTTAAAGCACTACACCCCAACATTCCCACAAAGTCTGGTTTAATGATGGGGATGGGCGAAACTAAAGACGAAATTGCTGAAGTGCTGAGGGATTTACGAGCACATAATGTAAACATGTTGACCCTTGGCCAGTATTTACAACCTAGCCGGCATCATTATCCTGTAAAACGCTACGTGCATCCTGATGAATTTAACGAGTTAGACGCATTGGCTAAAGAAATTGGATTTAGTCACGCTGCGTGCGGCCCCATGGTGCGTTCCAGCTATCATGCTGATAAACAAGCAGCAGGTGAAGACGTTGGAAAATTCACCCCTTAGCACTAACAAACGCCATGAGCTCCTTCTCCGGAAGGGGCTTTGAAAAGTAATAACCCTGAACAATACTTACATTGCATGCTTTGCAAAGCGCAAATTGTTCGAGCTCCTCAATGCCCTCTGCAACAATAATCGTATTAAGATCGTTCAACATATTGCACAAGCCATTCATAATGGTCGCGTGGCGTTTGTTTACCGTAGAACCATCTATCAGCGATTTGTGTAGCTTGACAACATCGATAGGAAACTCCAACAAATGTGAAATAGACGAATAACCGGTGCCAAAATCATCTAGCGCTATTTTACACCCAAGCTCGTGAAACTGAGAGATGAGACTTTTAGATGAAGCCTCCTCTGCAAATAGCGCTGTTTCTGTTATTTCAAGCATAAGGTCGCGTGGTTTGAGCTTGTTTTCTAGCAAGTTTCTAGAAACAAACTCCACTAAACCGCTATCACTAAGCTGCAATGACGAAAGATTAATAGACATATACAAGTTGTCGAGTTGCAAGGATACCCTAAGCTCAGCCAAACGCTCAATCGCATGCTGAACCACCCACCGCCCTAGTTCAGTAATAATGTGCGATTCTTCAGCAATAGGAATGAACTCATCCGGAAACGAGTTTATTTCGGGGTCAGGCCAGCGAATTAAGGCTTCTACACCTACCATTCGTTTATCGTTAGTCGCCAAAAGAGGTTGAAAGTGTAAAATAAAGGCGTTTTCTTTTAGCGCTTTTCTAAGCGCTCGCTCGACTAAATACTTGCGAAAAAACTCTTTTTGCATATTGTCTTCAAAAACGCAGTATTGGTTCCTACCAGACGCTTTCGCACGATACATCGCAATGTCGGCGTATTTGACTAGTTCTTCCATTTTATTGCCATTGTGCGGACAAATAGACACGCCAATACTACCTGAACAGTGAATTTCTCGCTCACCAATAAAAAAAGGCAAAGCAAAAATACTCAGTAAACGATCTGCAACAGGTTTAACTTGATAGATTGAATCGACGTTTTCTATGATCAGTGCGAATTCATCGCCGCCTAAACGAGCAAACTTTTCCCCAATTCTCAGTTTTTTGCTGATCCGCTCAGCGACAATTTTAAGCAATTGATCTCCCACTTCGTGCCCAAAGCTGTCATTGATTTTCTTAAAGTGATCTAAATCAATGAGAAAAACAGTGACACAATGCTTGGTTCTCTCGCTAACAGAAATCGCTTCCCTTAAACAATCCTCAAAATGGTGACGGTTGTACAAACCTGTTAAACTGTCGGATTCAGAAAGTTGCTTTGCATGACAATAGCTTTCAAATAGTTTTTGCTCAAGTTCAAAGCGTCTTGTAGCCTGAAGCATCGCTCTGGATAAACGCGAACCGCTGACTTCCTCTTTCAATAAAAAATCTTGCGCACCGGCGTTTATGCAACCTAAGATAATGTCGTCGGTAATGGAATTACTCACCACAACAATAGCAATATGCGAAGCCTCTGGTAGACTTTTAAACTGAACCACGAAATCGAGACCGCTCATAACCGGCATGTTGTAGTCGACAATCACAATATCAAACGTACTTTGTTGCAACAGCCTTATAGCATCCTCTGCGCTTCCCACTTCTATCACATCATGGTCATAGCTCGTTCCAATTAACGATCGCTTAATTATTTCACGGTCAAGCACATCATCGTCAATCAACAGAATTTTCATGTTAGGCCTTAACCGGTAATTGCACTATTTTCCAATAGCCGTCAATGACTTTGATAACGTCTAAAAAACCTACCCCAGTATGCTCTTTGAGGAAATAGCCAGCAATCATTTGTTCGTAGCTGCTCAACACATCGGTCTCATCGTTAGACGTAGTCAGCACAAACACGACTGTCTCTCTGTATTTTTGATAGTCTGGGTTGTGTCTCAACTCTGTAAGAAATTCGATACCACTCATCCGTGGCATTCTTAAGTCGAGCAAAATAATAAATGGATAGGGAACACTATGCTCTTTCAACTTAGCCAGTGCTTCAATGCCGTCTTTTGCTCGCACTACCTGGTTGGAAATACGCTGCTTCTCTAAACTTCGCACTGTTGTGAGAAAATCGATATCGTCATCTTCTACTACCAACAACGATAATGCCTCTTTTTTCATTTTATTTGTTTCCTTAGCCCGCTATTAAGGGCCATGTTATAGAGAACGTTGCACCGCGGTCTGAACTTGGTTCGAGAACAATGTCTCCTTGATAATAATTCAGCACTTTTTTTACCATCGCCAACCCCATTCCACTGCCTTCTACTTGGTCACGAGGCTTTAAAGTTTGGAACATCTCAAAAATTTTTTCTTTGTATTGCGGAAGAATACCAGGCCCATCGTCAGCAATAGAAATAAAATAATCTCGCTCTGATTTTTTCACAGTAATATCTACGACCACATGATTTTTATCATGGTGCTTTATTGCATTGTTGATTAGGTTTATGAGCACAATCTTTAAAGCGATTTTCGGTAACCTTACGTTATCTCCTTTTATATGAATGCGTAGAGTTTTACTATCGTCAACCAATGCGCGTAGCTCTTCTTCAACGTCTTTGACGTTCACCAAATCGGTGTTAGCAATATCTTTTTGAACTCTGGAATATTGCAACAAGTCTTCAAGCAAGCGAGACATCCTTCCTGCTCGACCTTCAATCAACGAAAAATATTCCTTCACTTGTTCAGGCAATTGCTCTGAATAGTCTTCATCTATCCAATTGATGAGTTTACAAATTGCGTTTAGCGGTGATTTTAAATCGTGCGAGGCAACATAGGCAAAATCTTCTAGGTCTGCGTTCGATTTTTGCAACTGGGAAATTAAGTTTTCTCGTTCGGTAACGTCTGTGGCAACACAGAGTATAAAGGTTTCATTGTACGAGTTAGCAAATTTTGTTTTTGTGGTAAACAGTGTACGTCTTTTACCGTCAGGGAATAACACGCATTCCAGTGTTTGACTTTGACCTTGCTCAAAGGCAAGTTTGTCCATAGCCAAAAAAGCCTCGGCTTCTTTTTCGTCGTAGTCCTCTAAGGTCGTGGTGCCTATAACGTTACCTCGACTTTGTTCTGGATATAATTCTAAAAATGCCTCGTTAGCTTCTACGATGCGGTATTGACTGTCTTTCACAAAAATACAACTCTTCATGTTTCGCAAAATAAGCTGCAAAAAATTATGGCTATCTTGAAGACGCATTCTGCTCTCTTGTAAGTCTGCCTCTTTCTTAAGTAAATGCTTTTCAAGTCGTTTCTTATCCACGGCTTGAACGATGCTAGAATGCAACAAATCAGATGAAAATTGCCCCTTTATCAGGTAATTCTCAGCGCCATTCTTAATTGCATCTACTGCAACTTTTTCGTTACCTTGACCTGTCATCATTACCACAGCCACATAAGGTAGCTGATCCATAACTTCCTTCAACACCTCTAAACCGGAACGACCCGGCATGGAATAATCAAGCACAACACAATCGACATCGTTATGCCTTATCTGTTCGCATAAATTGTCTGTGTGAGTATTGGAGCTTACGTTGAATCTAGACCCAAATTTCTTTAATAATCGTTCGCAGAGCTCTAAATCATCTACGTTATCATCAATCACCAATACGTTTATTGCAGTGTTTAGCAGCGTACTCCCTACTACGCTAGATGTGTTCATACTATCTATCGCATTAGCCACGGCATTGTCGAACTGAATGCTTAATAAATCTGCCTTGTTTATGTAATCTGCGGCGCCTGATTTTAATAACTCAACGGCTATTTCTTCTTTCACTTGGCCAGTTAATACGATGACGGGCAGAGAGGGGTACAGCATTTTAATTTTTTTTAAAAGTGCCAAGCCTGTCATGCTGGGGAATTGGTAGTCGATGATCGCACAGTCAACACCTTTTAATCGAGCAACAGCTGACAAAGGGTTGGTGTCAGCAATAATAGTGTAATCATATCGCTGCGATTGTGACAAAATGCGAACACAGACCTCGAGATCATCCACACAATCGTCTATGACGACGATGGTTTTAACCGGCTTAGTCATGCTCGTCCTCATGAGCAGGTAAGAGAGCAATACCAAACCAATAATCTTTCATTGTTTTTAGCGATTCTGTTAAGCCTTCAAACCCAACAGGTTTTTGAATATAGGTGCTTGCACCCAACGAGTAACATTCATCAACGTCCATAGGATCGTTTGACGTTGTTAAAATAATGGTAGGTATTCTACGCAAATGCTCTATCTGCTTTATCTTACGTAGCAATTGGCGTCCATCCATTCCCGGCATATTTAAATCCAATAACATCAAAATAGGTGTTTTTACCTCAGGGTCGTTAGCATAAGCGTTCGTTTTGGTTAAGTAATCATAGGCTTCTTGCCCTCCATGACACCACTGGATAGGGTTAGTGAGGTGATTCTTTTTCAAGCTCCTCACGGTTGCCTCATAGTCGTCAGGGTTATCTTCAACCAATAAAATCAAACCATTGTTATTCATTTTCGGGCTCCAAATTCAGAGTAAAGTAAAAACAGCTGCCATTATCTGGTTCTGACTCTAACCAAATTGTGCCTTCATGACGCTCTACTATTTTTTTAACAAATGTTAGCCCGACTCCAGACCCTCTTACTGCATCGTTTTCTGAATTTAGGCGCTTAAAAATTCGAAAGATATCGGAAAAAAACTGTTCGTCGATGCCTATACCATTGTCTTTCACATAAAAGACTCTGTTTTCTTTCACTTGATTCATCGGGTTGTGTTTTTGGGTAATGCCTATTTCAATTGTTTTATGCGGCTTGTCATTGTATTTAATACCGTTGGAAATGAGATTACGAAACAATTCTGCGACCTTTTGATGGTCACAGAATTGTTTCGGTAAGGGTTCAGGAATAATGAATTCGGCTTGTGCGCCGGTGTCTTTGTTAAAACTCAGTTCGATGACTTTCTCAAGCGTTGTATTTAAATCTGTCTCGACTAATGCCAACTCATGCCGTCCCAATCGTGAGTAATACAGTAAGTTATCGACCAACATTTCCATACGGCTACATAAAAACCGAATTCGACTAATACGTTTCAGTCCGTCTTCGTCAAGTTGCTCTTCATAATCTTCTTTTAAAAATAATGCATTATTTGCCAAGCCACGCAAAGGCTCTTTTAAATCATGAGACGCGATATAAGCAAATTGATCGAGTTCTTGATTACTGATTTTTAATTTCTGAAGCGTTTGATGAATTTCTTTTTCTGTCTGTTTGCGCTCACTGATATCTCGGATTGTTCCGACAAAGAGTTTTTCGTTGTTCATTTCCATGTCGTTAACACCTAATTCCATGGGAAAAATACTTCCATCTTTTCTTTGCGCTAAAATTTCTCGGCCTATGCCTATGATTTTTTTATCCCCTGTAGTGTGATAATTGTGTAAATAGCCATCGTGAGAAGACTGATAGGGTTCTGGCATAAGGATTTTCACATTCTTGCCTAACACTTCGTTTTCTGTGTAACCGAAAATCTTACACGCTGAGGCATTGAAGCGTTGGATGATGCCGCTCTGGTTAATAATAATGAGGCCATCTAATACGGTATCCATAACCGCTTCGAGAAAATTGTTACTTGCCATGGTGTTTATACTGTACTGCATTTTATCGTCTATTTTTAAATGTAGACGGCAATACTGTGAATGCAAAGTCAGGTTAAGCGATTTATACTATCTTCTCCAATATAGAGAAAAGTATTTACTCATTGTCATCTTCAAAACGAAAACATATTTATATTGCATATACAGGTGGGACCATTGGTATGCAGCCTTCGCCAAATGGCTATATTCCCGCAGCAGGCTTTCTTGAACTTACCTTACAAGGCATGCCTGAATTTCATCGCGAAGAAATGCCAAAATATACTTTGCACGAATATGACTGTCTTATGGATTCGTCAAACATGACACCAAAAGACTGGCAAAATATCGCCAACGATATTCAAACAAATTATGCCTTGTATGATGGCTTTATTGTCTTACACGGCACCGACACCATGGCTTATACAGCCTCGATTTTGAGCTTTATGTTTGAAAATTTATCTAAGCCAGTGATTATCACGGGCTCACAAATTCCTCTCGCTCAACTGCGATCCGACGGTCAGGAAAATTTATTGAATGCGCTTTATATTGCAGCCAACTACCCTATTCACGAAGTAAGCCTGTACTTTAATAACAGGCTGTTCAGAGGCAACAGATGCCGTAAAATCGATGCCAATGGTTTTAACGCGTTTGCTTCGCCGAATTATCCTGTATTGTTAGAGGTGGGTATCGATATTAAGGTGGTTGCGGGTCAACTTGCTAATTCAGGACAAGATACGCTATCGGTTACTCCTGTTACTGAGCATGCTATTGGCGTGGTTATTCTATATCCCGGCATTGCCCCGGAAGTGGTAAAAAATACTCTTCAACAGCCAGTAAAAGCACTTATTTTACTGAGTTATGGGGTAGGAAATGCACCGCAATCTCCAGAATTAATGGCACAATTCAAATTGGCATTAGAGCAAGAGATTTTGGTTGTTAACTGCACGCAATGTTACAAAGGAAAAGTCAATATGGAGGGATATGCAACGGGTAACGCGTTGCAACAAGCAGGTTTAATTTCCGGTGCTGATATGACTCCTGAAGCCACCCTTGCAAAATTGCATTACTTATTGAGTCAGTCGCTTAGTTTTGAACAGCGAAAAAGCCTTTTGCTAAAAAACTTACGAGGTGAGCTCTCGCTTTAATAATTATACTTATACTTCTGCCCCATTTTCTCTTTCTGCTAAATCGTCTAGCTTTGATAAGGTATCGTCAAAACCATTTTGTTTTACTTCATAATCGATTCGTACATGAAACGATGACTGGCCAAATTTCGCAGACAAGTCGGGTAAGTCCCAATTTGCCACCGTATTTAAAAAGCGATAAGCATCTGGCTCAGTTTTAAAGCCGTACTCAATCTGATTTTTCATTCTGTTACCCAATTAAAACATACAGTTAGGCTATAGTTGAGATACCTAGGTTAAATGTGCTGCTTTTACGCAGTCAATAATACGAGTGAGTAATATTGCATCTGGATTATTGCCAAACACCGATAAAACCCACTGTAACTGTTTGTTTGTGTCCGTGGCTGTATTGCTGTTAAAACTCTCATTTAATCGTTGTAATTGAATATCGGTTTTAAGTGCTTTGTCTGATTCTGGAGAGGATAAATCCAATAAGGTCTCTAGTAAAACAACCCCATGTAAAAGGGTTTCTTTAGCGGATTTTGGGTTGTTTAAACTGCCTTGCCAAGCCTTGGGTAACTGAGAAAAAGCAGGCAAATCAGTAACAGCTTTGTTTGGCTGATCTACTAAGGTTTGCAGAACAAGGCTGAGTGCACGCACCTCTTGCTGCAGCTTTTCATTGTTGCGCTGAGTAATAAAATCTTGTCGTTGCTGCTCGATCTGTCTCAAGCTATTTTTTAACCGTTCCTGAGGGGCTTTTGGCAGTGATTTCGCTGCTTGTTCTAGATGAGATAGCGCATTAACAAACGCTTCATCTTCCATATCACAACACTGTAAACGCAAGGTTTCTACTTGCTGCTCTAGCTCATTGATTTCAGTTTCAAGCTCAGCTTTGCGGTTAGCTTTATCCTGCTTGGCTTTAGCAAACACAATATCGTTCTTGTCTCTAAATGCATTCCATAGCTTTCTGTCTGCTTTCTCACCTGCAAAACCCACGGTTTTCCATTGCTGTTGAAGTTGCTTTGCCTGCTCTGTAACGTCTTTTGAACTTTCTAGCTCAGCCAACTTCTCACTACGCTTGAGCAATGCCTGTTTTTCCAACTTATTGGCTTCAAAATAAGGCGTGAGTTTTTGTTGAATATCGGTTCTAACCGCATCAAACGCGGCTCTTAACGTTTGATATTCGCTTCGAGGTACCGAATTAAGGGTATACCACTGTTTTATTAACGGGGTAGACGATTGAAACAAATCGACGGCTTCTATACTTTCGTTTTGATTGAGAACTTGCAGCTTATCGATCACCGACTGCCTAGCCGCTACTGCAGCGTTTCGCTCTGCTTCCTGCTTGGCAAAAAACGTTCTGCATGGTGCAAAGGCCAATTCGAGTAGTTGGTCAAACTCCGCTTCTTGCTCAGGTTCTTTGTTGCTTGCACTTTTTTGCAAAGTTTGCGCAGGCAAGGACAGCGATTGCCATTGTCTTCTCAACACCTTAATCTTATCTGCTCGCTGCACCATTGACATAGCTTCGTCATCAATAAGGGCTCGGGCTTCTTCCAAAAGCTGTGGTTTTCTGGGTTCAGCCAAATAGCGCTGCCAACCCTCAAGACGTTCTACTTGTGCTAATACATCTTGGTATTTGTGTTCAAGCTCGTCTTTGATTTGCGACTCTTCTCCATCCCAACACATTTTCACTTCGCGAAACTGGTTTATTGCAGCGCGATACTTACCGTGTTCAATCAAGCGCGAGACAATATTTAACGGCTTTCTGAGCTTTTGTACTCGACGCTTGATATCGGCGTAGTCATCTTTTTGGGCCGACAGTAAGTCAGATTTAATGGCTTGCCATTGTTGCAGATGAGTTTTAGCAATCGGAGAAGACGTGTCATAGACACTAAAAAATTGCTTTTCCATTTCAGGTAAAGCAACGTTAATGAATTGAGGCGACGTGAGTAAATCGTCTTTTTTACTATTCAGTTCAGAAAGCGTGCTTGTTATCGCTTGTGTTTGCTGTTGCCATTGCGGAATGCGGGTCAACTTTTGGCTTAAACTGCTGAGTTTAAGATTGGCGGGCTCGCTAAAACTACGGCCCAAACGTGAAGCACTCTCTTCAATTTCTTCTGCAAGTGATTGTAAGACACATTGCGTTTCCTCAAGCTCTGCTAACGTTGCTGAATCTATCTTTGAAAAAAGCGCTTCAACCGCTTTAGTCGATGCTGAAATACGCTTTTCAAACTCCGCTACCGATTCCGCTAACTTTTGTTTTTCACGACTCTGTTCATAAGCAGATAAAAGTTGAGATTGTCGGAAGTCTAGCTTTTTATCTATGGATAATTTTTTCTCTTCAAGCTCTACTTGTTCTCTTTCTTTAAGAATATTTAATTCTTGGTGTAAGTCTGCGTATTGTCTATTTAAAACTTGGCGTTCGTTGTCAAAAGCTAGGTAATCATTGCTTTCAGACAATGCTAACAGCTTAGACAGAAGCAAACGCAGTTCAGCTGACAGTGCTTGGGGCCTTGCGCTTAGCTCCTCTAGCTGACTAATGCGGCGTTTCAACACACTTTTAATGTGTTCGTCGTCGACTTTTTTTTGCCATTTCTGTAATACTGACAACTCGCTTTGTTCTTCAATAAGACGTGTGCGTAATGCCGTGTTGGCATATTTTAAAAACACGCTATCGACCACAGCAGGCTTCGATGTTTTTTGTAGCAGCGTAAGCATAAACTCTACATCTTGAAGAAGCCCACCCCCCTGCTCTAGCAAAGCATTGACTAGCTCAGCATCTGCAGATTCAATAATGAACTGTTTACGCTCAGCTTCTGATAATTCACTCTCACTCAAAACCGCATGATGAACTCGCTTAATCGCATATTTCTTAATGCGTTGATTTTTACTTGTCTGCGCTGTCTTTTGCCAAAGTGCAAAAGAATTCAATTTATCTAGTGCGCGTAAGTTTACGTCATCGTTTTCATCGTTAAACGCCAGTTCATGCAAAATTTGTTTGTTTTTGGGATCGCCAGGGTTCAGTTTAGCAATAGCGTTAATGCGGGTCTTTGGATTCGGTTTTGCGTAATCGGGAGTTAAAAATCGACTAAAAATCATTTTCTTTAAATTTTGCTATCGTTTGTTGGTCTGCGTGAGGGGCTGTCTGCTGGGCTGAGTTTTGAAGCTCCTGCTTCAATTCTCTTTTGCTCTTATGCACCACGTTCCCATCGGCATCGATTGTCATGTGTTCATTAGGTTGCTCTACCTTAGACTGATAGAGCATGACTGCTTGTAGGCAAAGCGCTTTTTGATTTTCGTCCAGTGGTTTGCCGTCTAACCACTTTCCTGTTTCAACCGCTTGTTTGAGCTTTTGATATATCTCGGGGCTCATTGTATTAAGTAAATCAGTTGGGTTCATGATGAAAACCGCTTAATAATCACTAATCTGACACGATTAACCGAATACCAAATAAAACCCAAGGTACACACTCCCAATGCAATATTGTGCTGTAAATCACCGGGGCTTGCTCCACCCCAAAACATAAAACCAAAGCCAGTAACGAACATTAAAATAGCAATGATTGACTGATACTGAATGCGGCTCAGTTTTTGGTATCTGCGCATTTTTTGCTTACGCATCAATGCTTCAGCATCTGCCCCTTTCACACCAAAATTACAGTGGGGACAGTGCTCGGCTTTGTCCGATATTTTTTTGCCGCAAGAAGGGCAATCAATCAACGCCATTTTTTCATTTCTCCCAACCTTACTTTTTGTTTACTTTGGACCAATAGTCATTTGCAAGCTGCTTCATTTCTTTGCTTAAAAGCATAATTCCAAACAAGTTAGGTAGGGTCATAACGACAATTGCAACGGCACTGAGTGCCCATACCAACGTTGTGTCTGAAAATGACGCCCACACGAATCCGGCACAATAAATGACCCGATAAGGCATAACAGACCTCGGCCCCAGTAAATACGTCATTGCTCTATCACCATAATAGGACCAAGCAATTGCCGTTGAAAATGCAAACAACAACAAACCAATCGATACAATGTATTGACCAAAATTACCGAAATATCCGCGAGTAAATGCTATGGCGGTCAACGGAGCCGAATGAACCAAGGATTTACCTTCGATAATAATGCTGTCTTTTTGTGGCTTTCCATCAACAATATTTAATTGTCCTGTAAAGACGTCCTCTTTTGATACGTAATAACGTACATCTTCGGCAAAAGAACGCGCGTTTAATAATGTATAGCCACCGGTCACTGCTTTCCCATTGACCACGGTAATAGGGCCACTATAAGAACTTACGCTGTGTTCGCCTTCTTCGTTCAAATATTTATAAAGGTCAGCAATATCTGTTTCACTTGTTTCGGAATAGCTTCCCTCGATGTACACCATATCTGAGCGATCAAATATGTTGGTATGTTTTTCATTCCATACCCCAGACGATAAAATAACCAACCCGGTAATGGTGCAAATAATAATGGTATCGATAAACGGCTCTAACAAAGAAACCACACCCTCGGAAGCCGGTTCTTTTGTTTTTGCTGCGGCGTGGGCAATGGGTGCTGAACCTTGACCCGCTTCATTAGAAAACAGACCTCGGTTGACTCCTCGGTTAAATGCATAAGCTAACGAGGCTCCCAAAAAGCCCCCGGCGGCGGCTGAGCCTGTGAATGCGTCACTAATAACCGCCATGAAAGAAGGACCAATATTGCCGATGTTGGCAAAAATAACGGCCAATGCACCAATCAGGTAGACAGCAGCCATAACGGGAACAATTTTTGACGTCACCGCAGCGATACGCTGTATTCCACCAAGAATCACCAACGCTAATAAAATGCCAAGTATACTGCCGACAATCCACGGCTCGAACCCAAATGTCGCTTCAATACTGGAAGCAATACCGTTGCTTTGAGGCAGATTTCCGGTACCAAATGAGCTGATCACAGTGGCGATAGCAAAGGCCACGGCTAGCCATTTCATATTTAAGCGGCGATCCATGAAGTACATAGGTCCTCCTGCCATAGACCCATCTTCTGTTTCAACTCGGTATTTATGAGAAAGGGTGACTTCTACGAACTTCGTTGTCATGCCTAAAAAGGCGGTCACCCACATCCAAAATAATGCAGCTGGCCCACCCAGATAAATAGCAAACGCAACACCGCTGATATTACCCGTTCCTACCGTACCAGAGAGTGCAGTGGTTAATGCACTAAAATGTGTGGTATCGCCTTTATCTGAGCTGTTGTCATATTTTCCAGATAATACTTTCCAAGCATGACCAAAAAAGCGAATCTGGGGAAACTTCAGATAAATAGTAAAAAATAAACCGACCCCTAATAATACAAAAGGAAACCATTTTGCACTGCCAAGATACCCGTCAATCGTCGTTAGAATTTGATATAAACTTTCCACTTTTTTTCCTCGTTTTTGTTATTTTTATCCAACGTTTATCGTAAGAAAGGCAATACTGAATGTATTGCTGAAAGAATGTCTTCTCCGAGTCTTAAACAACGGGGCACACTCCATCCGTAGACTTCGTCAGGATTATTTTTATTATCTTTAAATGGCATTTCAAAGGTATATGCTAGGCAGTCAAATCGTTGACCAACTGCATTGCAGGCGATACTTAAATCAGCCTCTCCGGGTTTGTCCTTTGCATACCCATATTCGGTTTGAAATTCGGGTGTCATTGTTAACAAAGCGCGTTTAAATTTAGATTCTAATTCCGCAATGCGTTCAGAATAATTCGGCGTTCCTTCTGTTCCAGCAACAAAATTATAAGGCAGAGCTTCATCACCATGTAAATCGAGATACATGTCTACCCCTTGTTCAATCATCTTACTCAAAACCAGCTTTACTTCTGGGCTTTTTTCCATACTCGGTGCTGCCCACTCGCGGTTTAAATTCACACCCACTGCATTGGTTCTTAAATGGCCTCTCACCCCGCCGTCTGGATTCATATTGGGTACCACGTAAAACACCGCTTTTTCCAAGCACTGCCGTGCTAAGCCATCGTGCTCATCCAATAAACGTGTGATCAACCCTTCCGCGCACCATTGAGCCATGGTTTCACCTGGATGCTGGCGAGCGGTAACCCACACGCGCTTTTTATGCTCGTCGGGCTCGCCGATAACTAATAAAGACATATCGCGTTTATCTAGCGTTTCACCTAACAAGTGGTGCTTGCAAAGATTATGCAGCTGAGCATCAGCAATCAGATCTAAATGACGCTCATAGCTATAGGGAATAAAATAAGCAAAATAAACCATGCTGTGTTCAGGCGTAAATGCAAACTGTAAGTTATCACCATCAAAATCACAATTTACGCGAAACCATTCCTGTCTGTCATAAGAGGCTAGGATGTTATAACCTGGCCAACCGTCTGGATAAGCGGAATCCGCTAATTCCGTAATAGAAATAGTATGTTCAACGAATGCTTGAGTTGAAAGCCTGAAATGAAACCATTGATAAAATGCAGATTGATTGTCTTTTCGTATTTTTAAACGTATGTCGTTAGCTGACTCTGCGTTGATTACTTGTATGTTTCCACTGTCGAACTGACTGGAAATATGTATGGGGGACATCTGTCGTTCCTGTTATTTTTTTTATTGCCGTTCCGCGCATTAATGTAGCACAGGCGGCTATAAAGATTAAAGGAATTGCAGACAGGCTTTTACAATCTATTTCTGATCGACTTCAAGATGCTCGGTTCAGTGCTTCTTGTTTGGCGAGAAACGTTTTCAACTGCATTCCCCATTCAGTGCTATAGCCCATTGAACGACCCACCACCTGTTGATGTTTATTTAATAAATAATAAGACGGATAGCCCGGTACTTGAAAGGTGTTTTTAATGCTACTGTCGCCTAATAGAATAGGACCTTCGCTCCTAGTTGCAGCAGCGAAGTCAATAACTTGCGATGCATTTCTATAATCGAGTGCAATCCGCACAACATTGACTTTTTGTGTGTCTAAACCATTAAGATTAGCAATGCTCATCTTACAAACCTGACACCATGGTGCAAAAAAATAAACCAAGGTAGGCATATCATTGCTATTTTCGAACAGAACATGATTTTCATCATCAATGCCCATTAATTCCACAGCCTGAACAGCAACCGAACCATCAGTGGGTAGCATTTCTTTTGTCTGCCACATGTTAACCGCCCAAAAGACAGCAATCACGACAAGGCTATCTCGCAGCCATTTATACAGTGAATTTTTTTTCATGGTGATCAATTGAATAACATCAGTAACTAAAAGACCCGAGAGACAGAGTATTGCTTTCAATTTTTACTTCTTGCGTTTGGAACTGTGGCAATCGTGATAATTTAGGCAATACTAATGAATGACAGCCTAAATTTTCCTGCATTAATCAATATGACAAATACTGTTGCTTTTTCTATTTTTCTCGTCTTACTAATGACACTGTCCGGTTGCGGTCAGTATTTTGAACCCACAATAGCAAGCATCTGCGAACAACATCCAACACTTTGCCAAGGCTTGAACAAAGATGGTTGGTGTCGCGCAGAAAAAGCTGAAATTATCCGTCATAAATATGAGCATTTACACAGCAACGATGACAGTCATATTTATCCTTTATTATTATTTTTTGAAGAGTATGAACAATGCGTTGAAAAGGCTGCACAAATCCGACATATAAAGTATCGAGAAAAAGAGGCGGATAGACTAAATGGTTTTCTTACAGCGCAGCGCGAAATAAAAGCACTTGCGGCGAAAACAAAGGGGTCTGATGACCCCTATTTGCAATATTTTCATTGGTCTAGATTGAACGATTCCAGAGCTAAAGACCGGTTTGTCGCACAAAGCTCATCGTTTAACACGCCTGAACTATATATTATGCTGGCAAGCATACATGCAAAACATGATAACCAAGCAGCAAGGACGGCCTTATACAAATCACTCAAGTTCTTCTCTGACATCGACGAAGTTACACCAAGCATTTTTCGCAGTTTGATAAGCGCTAACCTTGATGACGATTATATAAACTCAGCGTTTATATGGGCAATCGTATATAGCGAAGTTAACGAAGAAGGAGAAATCGCATTATTGGACGTAGAAAGTCAACTTACCAGTGAAGCTAACACATCGTCCCTTGAAAATACTGCACATCGAATTGTTGCACTCATTAATAGTGGACAATTCGATGCTGACAGAGTGGGACTGTGGAGAATTCAGTAATTATTTTTTTACTTGTACCATGGGGCGAGTAGGTTCACTCCACTGCACATGGTATTTGCATCCAGGTTTTTTATCGGTTCGCTCAAAGGTATGCGCGCCGAAAAAATCTCGCTGTCCTTGCAACAGGTTCGCTGGCAGCGTTTCTGTTCTGTACGCATCATAATATGCGATGGCAGACGTCATTGCCGGACTAGGAATACCGGCCATAATTGACTTAGACAACGCAGTGCGCCAATCATTTTGATAACGTGTGATTTGATCTGAGAAAAAAGGATCTAGCAGTAAGTTAGCCAATGATTCATTGTTTTCATAGGCTTGAGTTATCGATTGCAAAAATACTGCTCGTATTATACACCCTGCTCGCCAAATTTTGGCTATTCTAGCAAAATCTAATTCCCAGCCGTGTTCTTTACCCGCTATTGCCATTAACTGGAAACCTTGTGCATACGCACAAATTTTAGAGCAATATAAAGCGTGTTTGAGTTGTTCTATCCATTGTTGTTTTTCTTCTTCCGTAAGCGAATCACACAGCGGCCCACTTAAGCATTGACTCGCTTGCGTTCGTTCAGATTTAAAACTGGATATGCTGCGAGCAAACACCGCTTGTGTAATGGTTTGTGCCGGGCTTCCGACTTCGAGCGCGCTAACGGCAGTCCATAAACCCGTACCTTTTTGCCCGGCTTTGTCCATTATGACATCCACAAGTGGAGCATTGGTTTCCTCATCAATGCAATCAAGTACTTCCGCACTTATTTCTATCAAGTAGCTGTTTAACTGACCTTCATTCCATTGTCTAAAAATCGCTGCGATTTCGCTTGGAGATAAACCAATGGCTTGACGCATAACATGATAGGTTTCGCAGATTAACTGCATATCAGCGTATTCGATGCCGTTATGAACCATTTTCACATAATGTCCTGCGCCAATGGGCCCGATATAGGTGGCACACGGCTCCCCTTCCTTAACAGGCTTTCCAGGCACATGCGATTCTATCGGCTTGCCTGTAGCAGCATCGACTTTGGCGGCAATAGCGCTTAAAACCGGTTCAATTCTCGTCCATGCATAAGGGTTACCCGAGGGCATGAGAGATGGGCCAAACCGAGCGCCAACTTCTCCCCCCGAAACGGCAGTAGAAAAAAAGATAAACTTACCTTTATAACGTTTTTCACGTTCAACGGAGTCTGTCCATAAGCTGTTTCCAGTATCGATGACAATGTCATCTGCACCAATTCCTGCGTCGATCAAATGAGAACAAACATGGTCGACAGGTTCGCCGGCAGGTACAGACAAAATAATGAGGTGCGGCGCAACCAGCTTTTTGAGAAGTTCAGTGTACGACTGACATGCTATGACTCTAGGCGAGGTATCACCTCTTTCTTTTTCGTCCTGAGCAATAACATCGTCAACTTTTTCCTGATCCAAATCGAAACAGGCGATGTTGTACCCGTTATCAGCCAAATTCAGGGTAAGGTTTTTACCCATCACTCCCAAGCCTATAAAGCCAATATCACATTGTTCTATGCTGTCCGCATTTGCTGTTGCCATTGTTACTCTCGAAGAAACTGTTATAAGAATTCTATACAAAAAAGAATGGCGCGGATAATATCATTACTGCGATTTTTTTGTTACTGCATACTCAAACGAAAACAACACTAAAGACTGACTTTGTTGCAAAAACACCTCTTTAACACACACTTGCGGTAAAGCTGCAACACTGCTGTATCGAGTGTCGAGCCTTAATAGCCAACCTGTCCCTTTTTCTTCCACTGGTAGGTGAAATCGCACATCGGTATCGCCAGCGTTAACGCATAATAACCACCTTTCTGGATTTTGTCTGCCGTTTGACTTCGAGCCTGTTCCTACAATATCCATTGCGAACGCTTTGCTATGGTGTTGCTGCCAATCTTCTGAGGCTTTGTCTGTGCCGTCTGGTTTGTACCAATTTATACTAGCAACATTCTTTATGTGACAAAACGTATCGTCGTCGAGCTGCATATTTCCCAGTATTTTACTGTTTTGACGTAAGGCAATAACGTATTTACAAAAAGACAAAAAATCTTGCTTGGATTTATCCAATGACCAATTAAGCCAACTTATTTCATTGTCTTGGCAGTATGCGTTATTGTTTCCTTGCTGTGTTCGACTTAACTCATCGCCTGCAACAACATGAGGAGTGCCTTGAGAAAAGAGTAAACAGGCAAAAAGATTCCTCTTCTGTTTCTCTCTTAACGCAATAATGTGTTGCTGTGTGGTTTCACCCTCAATACCGTAGTTACAGGATAAATTATGGTTATGGCCATCCCTGTTGTCTTCTCCGTTTGCAGTGTTGTGTTTATTTTCGTAAGTAACGAGATCGTGCAATGTAAAACCGTCGTGATAACTTATGCAGTTTACAGAAGAATGGATAGGCCGTTCACTTTTTGCGAATACATCTCTTGAGCCCATTAAGCGAGTCGCAAATTCACCAATAAGCCCATCATCACCACGCCAAAAGCTGCGCACCAAATCTCGGTATTTATCATTGACTTCAAGCCAAGGAACGGGGAAAGCACCTAGCTGATACCCATTTGGCCCCATATCCCATGGTTCAGCAATTAAAACCGCGGTTTTCAGGATCGGGTCTTGAAGCATCGCCTTAATTAAACCTGAAAAACGATTAAATTCGTGAGGTTCCCGTCCTAGTCCCGGTGCCAAGTCGAACCTGAAGCCATCCACGCCTATTTCGTCAACCCAATATCGCAAAGCATCTAAAATATAATTAAACATAAAAGGATGTGAGGTATTGACGGTGTTTCCACATCCCGAATAATTGGCGTAATGCGACTGTCCATTTTTGTCTTGCACGTGTAGGTACACGTCTTTGCCAAACAGTCCTCTTAAGCAAAGCTGCGGACCCTCGTGGTCGCCTTCGGCAGTGTGATTAAACACGACGTCGATGATCACCTCTAAGCCCGCTTTATGATATTCGTCAACAAGAGTACAGATTTCGTTAAGTGGATGATGCTTGGCATAGCGCGCTTCAGGTGCAAAGTAACAAACAGGATTGTAGCCCCAATAATTGGTCAGTCCTTTATGGATTATGTAAGGCTCAGGCATGAAGCTGTAAATAGGCATAAACTGCACTGATGTCACCCCGAGTGACACAATATGTTCGATGATTTTTGGATGAGCTGCGCCTACATAGGTGCCTTGTTCAGACACATCGACATCAGGATGGCACTGGCTTATTCCTTTAACGTGGGCCTCATAAACGATACGTTTCCATTGTTTAACGTAGGGTTTAGGAGGTCGCTTTTCGGTGCGCTTTGCCACTACCACCGACTTTGGCATCATAAACTGGCTGTCACCGTTGTACTGACGTTCATCAAATAAAATGGGACGGCTCAACATTTTGGCGTAAGGATCGATCAAAAGCTTTTCGGAAGCAGACTCATTACCGCGTTCTTTCACCCTATAGCCGTAATAGAGCCCTTCTTCGGCATTGGGAATAAAACCATGACGAATAGCGCCTGTTTTTCCGGGCAATACTGAGGAGTGAAGCAACTCTTCAGTATTTACATTAAATACACACAGCTCGATACTCTCCACACATTGAGACTCTACTGCGAAATTAACACCACTCTCGGTTACCGTTGAGCCAAGAGGAAAAGGTTTACCTATTTCTATATTCATGAAGGTTTGTTTTCTGCTAACCAGTATTGAGCGCATAGAGGTGGGAGGTCTAAAGAGATCGCTTGAGACTGTTCCAGCACGTTTTGAGTTTCTGCGCTAACTCGGCGACTGAACGGAAAGTCACTGCCCCAATACATAGAATCGTCAGAGCTAAAAATACACTTAAACACCCCTTTCTCCTGAACGTTTAACACAAAATTGGTTCGCGGCACAGGAGTGAAATTCACTATGACATAGATAGACTGAGATCTGTCTTTATTATAACGAACAAACGACAGGACCGATTGTTCGTTATTGCCGTAATCAACCCAATTAAAACCATCGTGATGATGATCACTTTCATGCAATGCAGAAAATGATTGATACAGTACGTTTAATGTTTTGTACAAGGTTTGAATACCTTGATGCTTAGGGTATTTTAACAACTCCCAATCTAAACCAGAGTCGTGATCCCATTCTTTTCCTTGCGCAATCTCATTGCCCATAAAATTCAATTTTTTACCCGGGTGAGCAAACATAAAAGTCACATAGGCACGTAAATTGGCTGCCTGCTGCCACTCGTCACCGGGCATTTTATTCAATAAACTGTTTTTACCATGTACAACCTCATCGTGAGACAAAGGTAAAATGAAGTTTTCGTCAAAGGCATACACCATGCTAAATGTTATATTTGAATGGTGATATTTTCTATGGGAGGGATCTTTTTGAATGTACTCGAGTGAATCATTCATCCAACCCATATTCCATTTAAACCCAAAACCAAGACCGCCCTCATAAACGGGTTTTGAAACTTGCGGAAACGACGTTGATTCCTCTGCAATGGTTATAGCGCCAGGATGTTGACTATACACTTCCTTATTCATCCATTGCAGTAAGCTAATCGCTTCATAATTCCGATTTCCGCCGTCCACATTTGGCACCCACTCACCCGTTTTTCGTGAGTAATCGAGGTACAGCATGGAGGCGACCGCGTCTACGCGAAGCCCATCAACGTGGAAATAGTCTAACCACATTAATGCACTGGCAACGAGGAACTGACGCACCGTATCCTTGCCGAAATCGTAAATACAACTGTTCCAGTCGGGATGCCATCCTTTCCTGCTGTCTTCGTACTCATACACACAACTGCCATCAAATCTTGCCAAGCCGTGTCCATCTTCAGGAAAGTGAGCCGGGACCCAATCTATAATCACTCCAACGTCATGTTGATGGCAATAATCAATAAAGTATTTAAAATCGTCTGGAGAGCCAAAACGGCTTGTTGGTGCGAACATACCAATAGGTTGATACCCCCAAGACCCGTCAAAAGGAAACTCACTGACCGGCATTAACTCAATATGGGTGTAATGCATTTCCTTTACGTACTCGACTAATTTTGGTGCAATCTCTCTATAATTTAGGTATCTCTGCTCAGAGTTAGTGGGTTTATGCCAAGAACCTAAATGCACCTCGTAAATACTCATTGGGGATTCATATACATTCACTGTCTGACGCTTTAACATCCACGCTTCATCTCGCCATTGATAGGTCGTGTGGTCGTAAACCAGTGAAGCATGAGAGGGGAACGGTTCAGCGGCAAAACCCAAAGGATCTGACTTATGGGGCAGTAATTCACCATATTGATTTTTGATTTCAAATTTATAGCGCATGCCCACAATCACCTGGGGCAAGACTAATACCCAAAAGCCCAACTCGGTTTTTTGCATAGGATGGCATCGACCATCCCATTGATTAAAATCACCGATAATTGAAACAGATCCCGCATTTGGCGCATAAACAGCAAATCGAGTTGCACTAAGTTGGCCATGCAGTAAGGAAATAGTGTGTGCACCTCCTTGCTGATAGAGGTTTTGTGGTTGATGGTCGATGTAGTGAACGCTATGAAAGGCTTCAGCTTGAAATTGATAGGGGTCGACAACCGTATGCACCTGCCCCGCATAGGTCACTTCAAAAGAATAATGTTCTGCATCCTCAAATAAGCGATGGCTGACTTGAAAACCGCCTGATTCAGTGATTTTATTTAAGGCTATTTTTTCATTTTTGCCCTTAGCATCAAAAATCAGGGTGACTGCGTCAGCGCCGGGAAACCAAGCCCGTACACCGGCAGTGTTATCGATCCGTTGCGGACCTAAATACGAAAATGGTTCTTTGCATTGCGCCCTCTCTAATTGTTCGAATAGATGCATACTTACTCCTTAGATTCGTGACGACAATGCGAAATACTTTTTCCTAATTCAAGCAGCGTTGAATTAGAAAAAATATCTTCTATATTGACGGTTAGTTTTCGACGCCAGTTCGGGTATTCATTAAATGTTCCGGGTATATTGACAGGCTTATCCATTTGTAACCAGTCTTCTAACTGAAAACTTAATAGTGTGCTAGAGCCTTTTGCCATGTGCAGATGCAGACCATGATTGAGTGATTCTGTCATACCTGTAGTATCGACGTCTTTACCCACCTCCTCAGACACAGAAGCGTGCCAATGCAAGGTGTCTAAGATGGCTTGTTTTTGTCTATGCCGATCGTGGTATAGGCCCCGTAATACTTCATCATCGGGATAAACGCCGAGTTGTTTACCTAATTCGAAATCGTGACAATGCCAAAACCCAATTAAAGTAGGCATGTCATGTGTGGTTAGGGTAGCCAAAGATTGCTTGGGATAATGCTCCGGCGAATAAAATCCACCATCAGGTGCTTGCTCAAAGAAGAAAACACGATAGGAATAAATGCCATTATCAGATAGCTTTTGTCGAATTTCTGTGGGCACGGTACCTAAATCCTCACCGATGACCATATTGGCATTACGATGGCTCTCTAACGCTAGGATAGCAAGGAGATCGTCAACAGGATAATAGACATATCCGCCCGCTGTTGCGCCTTCACCATGCGGTATCCACCATAGTCGTAACAGCGCCATTACATGGTCGACGCGCAAGGCTCCTGCCGATGCCATGTTGGCTGAAAACATATCGATAACCGGCTGATAAGCTTGTTGATAAAGAAGGGTCGGATTCATCGGAGGCAAGCCCCAATTTTGTCCTAGTGGTCCAAGCACGTCAGGGGGAGCCCCTACGCTAGCTTTAGTGCAGTACAGCGCTTTATTGCCCCACACTTCGGAAGATCCTTCGCTTACACCCACCGCCAAATCACGATATAGCCCGATAGCCATTCCTGCTTGTAATGCTGTTTGTTGTGCTTCTTCGAGTTGAATACTGGCTTGCCATTGCAAAAATTGGTAGAACATAACCCGTTTGCCATGGTCTTTTATAAAGGTTTGAACAGCCTCAGAATCAAAGCTTCGATAGGGTTCGGGGAAACTATGCCAACTGTCAAATCCTTGATTTGATAGTTTGAAATGCTGCTGTAGTGCATCGTATGTGCATTGCACTAATAAGCTTTCGTCGCCTCTGGCAATAAAACGTTTAAAGACTTTATTTTGCTTTGTATTTTTTGATAAGAATCGTTGTTTGTAAACCGTGAAAATTGCCTCTAATATCGGCATTTTTAAATCACCGACCGCGTTATAGTCGATGTATTCCAGTTGCCGAGCCCGCTCTAACCTTTCGACAAAACCTTGCTCTTTTACTTTCGCTTGAACATCGTCATGCTCAAAGCCATCGATGGCAGACACATCAAGATACAAACAATTAAGCCAACGCCGAGATGATGGACCATAAGGGCTACATACATCTGGATTAGACGGAAACAATGCGTGGATTGGATTGAGTCCGATAAAATCAGCGCCCAACTTGGCACAGTGCGTGGCAAGAAGTTTGAGGTCTGAGAAATCACCCATTCCCCAATTTCGCTCGCTGCGCAAGGCATACAATTGAACACTGAAACCCCATGGTTTTGTTCCCTGTTCAATTGCAGGAGCATGATAACAAGTCGTAGGCGCAACAATGAGCTTCACTGCGCTTTTCATATTGGCGCTTTCTACAGTGAGTTGATGATAACCTACCGGTATTTTTTCAGATACCTTGCTTTCTAGCACAAGGTGATATTTTTGATATTCTTTATCACTACTATGCCAAACATCGGTTAACTCACCCTCGACAGCTGCCGTTCGATAATCAAAATTATCGCCTTGCTCGGTATGGATACGGATAGTCAACACTTCGTTCGTCAAATCAATAGGAAAGGTGCCTTGCAAAACGAGAGCTTGATGCTCTCGAACTACAATAACTGGCGGGAATGGTTGGCTCCACGACGCGTTAACTTCATCGTCAATGGCTTGTTGCATGGTATAGGAGTCAGAGACATCTACCCCCATGGCTTCAAGTAACTTGATCTGACTCGTCTCGCTCACTTCAGAGGGTTTGCCCCATGCATCAACATAATGGGTTTCAACACCGTATAAACGAACTAGCGATTGTAGAATTTCATGTGTCATCATTCCTATCCTTGCACCTTTTTAATCATAAACCCACTGTTTTTGACGAAAAATTCTACTTGCAGTGTAATTATTTAACATTTTTGCAGCATTGTTTTGATTCACAACTCGTTTTGATCAATACTTTACGTAATTAACTTACATGTTAAAGGTATCGCATGACAATTAAAGTTGGAATAAACGGTTTTGGCCGTATTGGTCGTTTGGTTTTTCGCGCTGCAGAGCTACGCGATGATATAGAGGTAGTAGCAGTAAACGATTTGCTTGATGCAGATTATATTGCATATATGCTTAAATTTGATTCAACGCACGGTAAATTTGAAGGTAGCGTAAGCGTCGAAAATGGCAACTTAATTGTTAATGGTCGTACCATTAGAATTAGTGCGGAGCGCGACCCCGCCCAACTTGCGTGGGACGAGGTTAAGGTGGATGTCGTCGTCGAATCGACGGGTTTATTCCTAACCAAAGATAAAGCGCAGTTACACCTAGATGCAGGTGCTAAAAAAGTGGTTATGTCTGCACCGTCTAAAGATGATACGCCCATGTTTGTTATGGGTGTTAACAACGACAGCTATGCAGGAGAAAGTATTGTTTCAAATGCGTCTTGTACAACCAACTGTCTGGCGCCTCTTGCTAAAGTCATCAACGATGAATTCGGTATTGTAGACGGTCTAATGACAACGGTTCACGCCTCTACTGCAACACAGAAAGTGGTAGACGGCCCTTCAGTCAAAGATTGGCGCGGCGGTCGTGGTGCAAGCCAAAACATCATTCCTTCATCTACTGGTGCAGCAAAAGCAGTAGGTAAGGTTATCCCTGAACTTAATGGCAAATTAACGGGTATGGCGTTCCGCGTACCTACGACTAATGTTTCAGTTGTCGATTTAACCGTCAACCTTGCAAAATCAGCAAGTTATGAAGATATCTGTGATGCAATCAAACGTGCCTCAGAAGGCGAATTGAAAGGTATTTTAGGGTACACCGACGAAGCCGTGGTTTCACAAGACTTTGTTGGCGATGCTAGAACCAGTATTTTCGACGCGGATGCGGGTATCGCGCTGACCGACAAATTTGTGAAATTAGTAAGTTGGTATGACAATGAGTGGGGCTACTCAAGTAAAGTTCTTGATTTAGTGGCACACATTTCAAAATAAGTGAATGCAGCATAATCTTTTAAAAAAGGTGCGAAATGAATCGCACCTTTTTTTTATTTCAGGCATTATCACTCCAACTCCTACCGTTTTATAAGCGAAAAGCATGGATTCTACTCATACGATTAAACATGGATTTAAAGGCGATCTTGAAACACTCATCATTGAAAACCAATTTGCTTATTTAGAAATCGCACTGTTTGGAGCGCATATCTTATCTTTCGTTCCAAAAACCGATCACAGAGAGAGACTTTGGCTAAGCCCTCATGCTGATTTCACTGGCAGTAAACCTATTCGAGGTGGCATACCTATATGTTGGCCTTGGTTTGGGTCCGACACACCAGATAACGAAAAAAACCTCCCCTCTCACGGTACAGTTCGTAATCAACAATGGCGATTAACAGAAAACGTTGAGCATGAGAAAGGGACGCAGGTTACCCTTCAGCCAGAGATTACTCGAACCGCTCAGCTCCAACACTCTTTATCAGTGTCTTTAACAGTAGATATTGGTTCTCGATTGAAAGTAATGCTAACAACGACCAATCATGGCCGAGAAAGTGTTAAATTTAATGCGGCATTGCATAGCTACTTTTATGTCGACAAAGTAATTAATGCTAGTATTACTGGTATTGGCGGCGACTATAAAGATAAGCTCGAAAACTGGGCGATTAAACCGACACCGGCTCCTTACCACATAAGTGCGGAAACCGATCGTATTCATCTTTGCACTGCAAAAAATACACAAATTAAAAACGGAAATGATACAACAGACATTCATCACCTAGGTCACGACAGTATTGTTGTATGGAACCCTTGGACGGGAGCAGCCTCGATGCCAGATATGGATGCTTTCGGCTACAAAAATATGTTATGTATAGAAACTGCTCTCACACAATGGTATACCTTAGGCGGGTCTCAAACACATGTTCTTGGTCAAACCATCGGCTAGCTGCTTAGATGCACTTTGTGCATCTAAGTGCTCTTTATTTAGATAGTTTTCGAACCTTCGACAGCCGCTTTTGCTAAGGCTGTAACTTGTGCCCAATCATTTGCCTCTAGGGCACTATCTGGTGCCAACCACGAACCACCTACACATCGAACATTTTTCAGTGCAAGGTAGGTTAGGTAATTGTCTGGGCCAATTCCGCCCGTAGGACAAAAAGTAACGTTCGGGAAAGGACCGCCGATAGATTTAATCGCTTTTACACCACCTGCGGCTTCAGCGGGGAAAAATTTTAGAAAATCATAGCCATGCTCAGCGGCAGTCATTAAATCAGAGATTGAAGAAACGCCTGGAATCAACGGAATACTGCCACTTGCTCCCGCTTTCAGTAAGTTCGACGTTAAGCCGGGGCTGATTGCAAACTTTGCTCCCGCTTCGGTTACGGCTTTTAGTTCATCAGCGTTGGTGACCGTTCCTGCACCAATAAACGCTTCGGGAACTTCCTTAGCAATGGTCTCAATAACAGCTAACGCTGCTGGTGTTCTCAGAGTGACCTCAAGCACTTTGATACCGCCTTCCATCAAGGCATGAGCCAATGGCACCGCTTTATCTACGTCGTTGACAACCAAAACAGGTACTACAGGTCCTGCGTTAAATACTTCTTCAGGTGAAAGTACCCAATTATTGCTCATTCTTCATTCTCGCTAATTGTTGATTCATGTACGCATATGCGCCGATTAGCCCATGATCAGGCTCCAAAATGACATAGGTGGGAATATTCTCAATATAGTTTTTTACCACACCCTTCGCTTCAAAATATGATCTAAACTCGCTACTTTTTAGGAAATCTGTAAAACGAGAGACAATACCACCGCCAATATAGACGCCTCCATGTGCGGCTACATTCATTGCTATATTACCAGCAAAACTCCCCATTAATCGACAAAAAACAGACAGAGTCTCTACACACAGAGCACAGGAGTTTTCAATGGCTGCAGTAGATATCTGAGCAGGTGTGAGCGTAGACAAGCCGAGTTTTTTATCTTCATTTAAAGCCGTATAAATATTCACCAACCCACGGCCTGAAATGACATCTTCCGCAGACACACGACCTAATTTATTTTTCAAGTAACGCCAAATCACAATATCGGTTTCAGTGGTAGGAGCAAAATCAACGTGCCCTCCTTCCCCATCAAGTGTTTTCCAACCTGAATCCGTTACCGTTAAATGCTTTACACCTAATCCAGTACCGGGGCCAAATACAGCGATATTGGCGTCGTCGACTGACGTTCCCTTGCCTATTTGTAAAACCTGCTTTCCCTCTAGCATTGGGAGAGAGTGAGCCACGGCACTAAAGTCGTTGATAACGTAAAGCTGCGTTAAACCTAGTGCTGCTTGAAGGGCTTTTTTAGAAAACGACCATGAATGATTGGTCATGGTGATCGTATCTTGATTAACCGGACATGCAATACCAAAACACCCTTGAGTATACGTTCGGGTCGGGTGCTGTGAAAAATAAAATCGTATCGCGTCTTCGATGGTAGCATGGTCCTGACACAACATTTTAATGATGTCTGTCAGTTTGCCATCAACGATCGTTGCCAAACGGATATTGGTGCCGCCTACATCAGCGACAAATTGCCAACTCACTCGTTACTCTCCTGCTCTACGAAGAGAGAACAAGCGCCCTCTTCTGCCCCACTTAAGGCGGCGCGCATACCGCCGAATAATTCTCTGCCCATACCTTCGTGATGATTCTCAACCTTAGGGGCAGCGGCTTGGCGCTGATCCAATACGGCTTGTTCTACGTGAAGTGTTAGCTCTCCAGTAAGGGTATTAAGTTCAATGATGTCACCCTGCTCGACTTTTGCTAATAAACCACCTTTGTAGGCTTCGGGGGTTACGTGAATGGCTGCGGGAACACGCCCTGACGCACCTGACATTCTACCATCAGTCACCAAAGCCACATTAAAGCCCTTGTCTTGTAAAACGCCTAAAGGCGGTGTAAGCCTATGCAATTCTGGCATTCCAATAGCCGAAGGTCCTTGAAAACGCACAACTACAATACAATCCTTGTTTAATTCACCCGATTTAAACGCTGCATCCAAATCAAATTGATCTTCGAACACTACCGCTTCAGCCTTTATATGACAGTCAGGCGTCGGTAAAGAGGATGTTTTAAGCACGCCACGCCCTAAATTGCCCGACAACACACATAATCCGCCGGTTGGCTTAAAAGGCTTACTGTAAGACGCCAACACCTCTTTATCGAGGGAACCTGTCAGTCCAGAGACCCATTCAAGTTCACCATCTAGCAATTTGGGTTCAAGCATATAGCGCTCTAAGCCGTCACCACAAATCGTTTTGACATCGTTGTGCAAACAACCATTATCAAGCAGCTCTTTAAACAACAAGCTCATTCCACCCGCTGCGACAAAATGATTGATATCAGCCGAACCATTGGGGTAAATACGTGTAAGTAATGGTACTGCATCTGATAACTCTGCGAAATCGTCCCAATTAACAATATAACCAGCGGCTCGTGCAACAGCAATTAAATGCATGGTGTGATTGGTTGACCCCCCCGTCGCTAACAAACCAATAAGACCATTCACCACCGCTTTGGCATCAACAATCTGCCCAATAGGCGTATAGTTGTCACCTAAATCGGTAATGCGCGTTGCTTGAACTGCTGCTGCATCAGTCAATGCGTCACGAAGCGGAGTGCCTGGGTTAACAAAAGATGAGCCAGGTAAATGTAAGCCCATCATTTCGACGACTAACTGATTACTATTAGCAGTACCATAAAAAGTACAGGTTCCAGCTGAGTGGTAAGACTTTGATTCTGCTTCTAGTAAGGCGTCTCGCCCCACCTTTCCTTCCGCGTATTCTTGTCGTACACGCGCTTTTTCTTTGTTCGGCAAGCCTGAAGGCATTGGTCCCGCCGGCACAAATACAGTAGGTAGATGACCAAAAGATAGCGACCCAATAAGTAACCCAGGTACAATCTTATCGCAAATTCCTAACGCAAGACTGGCATCGAACATATTATGAGACAGCGCAACCGCGGTAGACATAGCAATGACATCTCTACTCATCAAGCTCAAATCCATTCCTGCATTTCCCTGCGTAACACCATCACACATCGCCGGTACCCCACCTGCGAACTGCGCAACCGAGCCCACTTTGGTAATGGCTTGCTTCAAACGTTCAGGATAACTTTCATAAGGTTGATGTGCAGAAAGCATGTCGTTGTAAGATGAAATAATAGCCACATTGGCTTTTATCATACTGCGCAAGTCTGCTTTTCCCTGCTGCGAGCATGCAGCAAATCCATGCGCCAAGTTACCGCAAGAAAGCTCACCTCGATGCGGTCCTTGCCGACGCGCCTTCTCAATCTTTCGCAAGTAAGCTTTTCTGGTTACCTGACTTCGCTCAACGATACGCTCTGTGACATCTTGAATTTGCGATTTCATAACGATTCCTATGGCGCCCAGTAAAGGCTGACCTCAGCTTGGTTTATCACTGAAACGATAGGTTTTATTTCTGAATCGGCAGTCATAGCCTTTTCCAACACCTGCTTTTTTACCGTTCCGGTTAGATGTAAAAATACGTTTTTCGACGTAACTATAGAATTAAGCGTTAGCGACATACGTTGATGAGGAGCGGTTTTCGGTGTCACGGCCAAACAGCGATTTTTGTTTTCGCGATCAAGTCCTTTCTTAAGCTCGTTTGAACACGGAAACAATGAAGCGGTATGACCATCTTCACCCATGCCTAAAATGATAACCGTAAACGGCATCTCAATATCTTTCAGCAATTCCTCAACACTAGATTCAGCATCATACGCATCTTCATGTTCGGTTTTTAAGCTTACAAAACGCGCTGCTGCCGCCTCATTTTTCAATAGGTGAGTTTTGACTAGCTTTGCATTGCTGTCGTCATGGCCTTCATCTACCCAACGGTCATCAGCCAAAGTAACGACCACTCGCGACCAATCAATCTGCTTTTTACTCAGTGCCTCAAACAATCCCATTGGCGTTCTTCCGCCACTCACGACTAAACTGGCTGTTCCCGCAGTATTAATCTCACTGCTTAAAAGGCGCGCAATAGTGTCTGCAAACTCCGTATTTAACTGTTGTGCGTCTGTAAAGGCCAAGGTGTTTAATGCCATTATAATTATCTCCTTTACTTTTTGCTTTCGTACCAACTACGGTTTTCTCGGGCCAATAAACCTATTGAAGCGACGGGTCCCCATGTGCCAGCTTGATATGGCTCAGGGGGTTCGCTGTCTTTTCGCCAAGCAGAAAGTATAGAGTCAACCCATGTCCACGCCTGTTCAATTTCATCGCGACGCACGAATAAAGCTTGATTGCCTAACATAACTTCTAATAGCAGCTTTTCGTAGGCGTCAGGAATGCGCTCGTCTGAAAATGCATCAGAAAAACTTAAATCCAGTTTCGATTTTTGTACATTCATACTACCTGTGCTTTTCATTCCCGGCACTTTGTTCATGACTGTTATTTCGACGCCCTCATCGGGTTGCAGGCGTATCACAAGCTTGTTAGGTGGAAGCGTAGAAAAACTATCTCCAAATAAATTATGCGGTTGACGTTTGAAGTAAATCACAACTTCACTGACTTTTTTAGGTAAGCGCTTGCCCGTTCTCAAATAAAATGGAACCCCCGCCCAACGCCAGTTATCAATCAGTACTTTCAAAGCGACAAAGGTTTCGGTCTTGCTGCTTTGGTTCGCATCGGGCTCATCTAGATATCCGGGTACGCCGTTACCCTTTACAAAACCGCTTGTGTATTGCCCTCTTACGGTCATATCACTAACGTTACTTGAATTAATCGGACGCAGTGCTTTCAGTACTTTAAGCTTTTCATCACGAATAAAATCTGCATCAAGCGTGGTAGGTGGCTCCATTGCGACCAATGTCAAAATCTGTAAAAGATGGTTTTGAACCATATCTCGCATTTGACCTGCATCGTCAAAATATCCCCATCGCCCTTCGATGCCCACCGATTCTGCAACCGATATCTGAACGTGGTCGATACTATTATGGTCCCAGTTGGTTGCAAAAATAGAATTGGCAAAGCGCAATGCAATTAGATTGAGTACCGTTTCTTTACCCAAGTAATGATCGATTCGATATATTTGACTTTCTTTAAAATAAGTAGCGACTTGTTCGTTTATGATCTTAGATGATTTAAGGTCGTGACCGATCGGTTTTTCTAACACTAAACGAACACTGTTATCTATAATGTTACACGTGTGTAATCCATTACAAATATCGCCGTAAATTGAAGGCGGAGTAGCTAAATAACACACCATGATTTTACTGGGATCAACATGCGACTCCAACAGACTATAATTTTCGGGGTCTTTCATATCAATTTTTACGTAGTCAATACGCTCAAGAAACCGTTTCCAAGTCTCTTCACACAGCGTTTCGCCGGAAAAACTCTCGATATTGTCCTTCACTTTCTCAACAAATTGCTCAGGAGTAATTTGCTGTCTAGCGACACCGATGATCTTTGTATCGCAGTGCAAAAGCTGGGCTTTTTCCAATTGATACAAAGAAGGCAAGAGTTTACGCCTAGATAGGTCACCCAAGGCACCAAATAAAACGAAATCACAGGGTTCAGATGAAGTATCCATTACCATAACATTGTCTCGCTACAAGTTGAGTGTGAGAAAGATTCACATATGTACAACATATTTGTTAGGACATTACCATTTTATGTTGTAAAATTACAACTTATTAAATAAAAAGTTTATGAATTTAGACAATTAAGTCAAAATTTTGTAAAAAATAGTTGATTTTTCGTCACACAATTACATTTAAAAACAACTTTTGTATGGCGAGTTCAAACACTTTCATTTGTTTAGGTATCACTTCTGTTCGTCATTGCAGGTTGTGCCCTACTCGATAAATTATTGCGTATCCGAAATATGAATATATTAGAAAAAATAACCGAAAACGACGAAGTATTCAGCAAATCTGAGCGTAAAGTAGCAGATGTTATTCTTGCCGATCCTCAATCAGCCATACATGCAAGTATAGCAACACTAGCTAAACTAGCTGATGTGAGTGAACCGACAGTCAATCGATTTTGTCGAAGGCTAGACACAAAGGGATACCCAGATTTTAAGTTGCACCTTGCTCAAAGTCTGGCAAACGGGACGCCTTACGTTAATCGGCATATAGACGAAAGCGACGGAGCTGAGGAATATACGAACAAAATTTTTGAATCGACGATGGCTTACCTAGAAGTTGCCCGACAGTCTATTGATGTCAGCACCGTTAACCGCGTAGTTGATTTGTTAACGCAAGCGCACAAGATTTTTTTCTTTGGTGTCGGTGCATCAGCGTCTGTTGCGCATGATGCCTTGAATAAGTTTTTTCGCTTTAACATTCCAGTGATATACTTTGAAGACGTTGTAATGCAGCGTATGTCTAGCATGAATTGTACAGAACACGATGTTATTGTGCTTATTTCGCATACAGGAAGAACAAAAAGCATCGTTGAAATTGCCCAAATTGCGCGTGGTAATCATGCTACCGTTGTTGGGATCACGTCGGCAAATAGTCCCCTTGCCAATGAGTGTAATTATGTACTTTCCTTAGAGGTGCCCGAAGACACTGATATGTATATGCCAATGGCGTCAAGAGTGGCACAGTTAACGTTAATTGATGTACTCGCAACTGGTTTTACATTACGCAGAGGCAACAAATTTAGAGAAAACCTCAAGCGCGTTAAGGATGGACTACGCGGGTTGCGCTATGAGAAAAAAAATGACTGGTAAGACCGCGCAGTAACATGACAGTGCAACATTCACATTACTGTCACTTTAAACTATTATTTTGTAGAAAAATTACAAACTTATAACACCTTATTTTCAAACCGAGCGACAATAAATATGACACGACGAACTAAAATTCTAGCAACACTGGGCCCCTCGACGGACACACAAGAAAAAATAGAAGCAATCATTGCCGCAGGTGCGAATGTGGTTCGGATGAATTTTTCCCATGGTAACGCAGATGACCACATTCACCGCGCTGAGCGTGTCAGAAATGCGGCAAGCAAACTAGGTAAGTACGTGGCGATATTAGGTGATTTGCAAGGCCCTAAAATTCGTGTTGCGCGCTTTGCAAAAGGCCCAATATTCCTAAAAGTAGGTGATGTATTTACTTTAGATGCAGAAATGGGCAAGGAAGACGGGCATCAAGAAGCAGTGGGAATAGACTATAAAGCCTTACCAGATGATGTCGAAGTAGATGATCTCTTGTTGCTTGACGATGGTAGAATTCAGCTCAAAGTCACTCAAGTGGAAGAAAGAAAAGTTCACACAGTAGTTACCGTAGGCGGTAAATTATCAAATAACAAAGGCATCAATAAACAAGGTGGTGGTTTATCTGCAGACGCGCTTACCGAAAAAGATAAGAAAGATATTGTTACCGCGGCAAAAATTGGTGTTGAATATTTAGCGGTATCTTTCCCGCGTACCGGTGCAGATTTAGACTACGCAAGACAACTGGCAAAAGAAGCGGGTTTGGAAGCGGCTATCTGTGCGAAGGTTGAGCGAGCTGAGGCGGTTGCCACAGTAGAAGCGATGGACGATATTATATTAGCCTCGGATGCCGTAATGGTAGCTCGTGGTGACTTGGGCGTTGAAATCGGTGATGCCGAACTGGTCGGTGTACAGAAAAAACTTATCAAACGTACGCGACAACTTAACAAGGTCGCGATTACCGCCACACAAATGATGGAATCAATGATAGATAGCCCAATGCCAACTCGAGCAGAAGTGATGGATGTCGCTAATGCTGTTTTAGACGGTACAGATGCGGTGATGTTGTCTGGAGAAACAGCTGCTGGAAACTTTCCCGTTGAAACCGTTGCTGCAATGGCTCGAGTGTGCGAAGGGGCAGAAACTCACCCAAGTGTAAAAATGTCGAGTCACAGAATGGATCAAGAATTTGATTCAGTAGGCGAAACAACAGCGCTTTCTGCAGTTTATGCAGCAAACCATTTGAAGTCGATAAAGGCGATTGTAGGACTCACTGAAAGCGGTAGAGCCCCCCTACTAATGTCTCGCATGACGACCTCATTACCTATTATTGCGCTGGCTCGTCATGAATCGACGTTAAATAAAATGGCTCTATACCGAGGCGTAAAACCCGTGTATTTCGACTCGAGTCTTTGTGCGCCAGGTTTACTTCGTGAAGAAGTGGTCTCCGTATTGAAACAAAAAGGCTTAGTACAAATTGGCGACCAAATAATTCTCACCTACGGTGAAAAAATGGAAACTATTGGTGCAACAAACACCATGAAAATAGTTGAAGTTCAATAAGCTATTCTCTATTGCCAGTAGGTAACAAACTCGTCGGTGTTCACTTTCTGTGGCGCCGTCGACGTTTTAATTACAGGCGTTCCTAAATATAAGAAGCCCACAATTTCATCTTCCGCTTCCAATTCAAGTGCGCTTTTAACGTGTTCGCACTGTGAATACGGTCCGGTTCTCCACATACCATTGAATCCTTGCGCCAATGCACACATCTGCATGGCAACCACTGCACAGGCAGCTGAACATATCTGTTCAACACGTGGAACCTTTTCATGAGGTTTATATTTTGCCACTGCAACAATCACCATGGGTGCTCTAAGTGGTAGTTTAGGTGCTCGGTCAATATCGGATTGTGGCTTGTGATTTTTTACCGCTGACTGCTGAAAAATGTTACCCAGCTTGTTTAACCCTTCTCCCTCACAAATAATAAAATGCCAAGGCTGTAAACTAGCGTGGTCGGGAGCTCGACATCCTGCCGTTAAAATTTTGTCTAGAGTGTGTCCAGATGGTGCAGGAGCTGTTAATCTTGGTTGAGAATGTCGCTGTGTTAATAAAGTCACTGCATCCATAGCAGAATGGTCTCCAAATAAGTTTGATTTAAAAGAATAAGGCTACGTGTCTCATGAGCAATCTAACGCGGATTATGACTAACGGTCAAAAGAAAGTACGTACTACAAAGAAAACCAGATTATTATTAGGCGAAATGAGTAAAAACAACCATGTGCTGATTGCTCAGCTTATTGCTCGTTGGCTTGATGAAGACAAAACACTCAAGGTTTAGAAACAATTAATTACAAATTGCTTCGTAATTATTAAGAAAAAAACGAAAGTAATTCTTGTATCATAACGTCCTAAAATGTACAGAAAGGTAAAAAGTATGGCGCGAAGTAGTAGCTGGACAAAATCATTATTTGTCGGAATTTGGACTGTCCTGAATTTTAGTCGAAAGCTTTTCTTCAATATCATTTTTATTGCACTGGCAATAATGATTGTGTTGGCAATATCGAAAGATTCAAAAAAAATAGGCGTTACTCCAAACAGCCTGTTACACCTAGATTTAAACGGTAGGCTAGTTATAGAAAAACAGGAAGTCGACCCCTTCGATAAATTTATGCAAGAAGCGTTCGAGGAAGAAGACGATAATCCTGAAATATTGGTAAGAGACTTGGTTTTTGCACTTGAAAACGCAGCCGAAGACAAGCGCATTGAAGGAGCTGTGTTAAATGTACAAGGCTTAATGCCAAGCGGTCTCGACAAGCTGCGAACGGTTGCTCAAGCTATTGAGGCATTTAAAGCATCAGGGAAACCCATTTTTGCTGTTGGCGATTACTACACCAGAGATCAATATTATCTCGCAGCTCATGCAAACGAAATTTACCTGAATCCAATGGGAGCTGTGCTGGTTGATGGATATTCTCGTTTCGGGCTTTATTTCAAAGGCTTGCTTGATAAACTTAAAATATCAACGCATATTTTCCGCGTAGGCACGTTTAAATCTGCTGTCGAACCCTATATGCGAGAAGACATGTCGGAAGCGGCTAAACAAGCAAATCGTGCTTGGTTGGGGACCTATTGGGAGCAATATAAATTCGATGTAGCAACAGCTCGCGGATTTGATATGAGCAATTTTGATGAAAAGTTTGATCGCTTTTTAGAAAAATTTAGAGCCGTTGATGGAAGTTTCAGCGAATATGCCTTACAAAATGGTTGGGTAGACGAATTAAAAACGCGTGAACAGATACGCGATAAAATGAAAACCTATGTTGATTCTGCAGAAAATAAACAAGGATATGCGCTTACCTCATTAAATACTTATCTTTCAGTTATTCGCTCTCCCCTTCCTCAGAATCTTACCAAGAAAGACACCATTGCCATTGTTGTTGCTTCAGGCACTATTTTAGACGGAAATCAAAAAGCTGGTACTATCGGCGGAGATAGCACTGCTCGTCTATTGAGAGAAGCTCGCCTTGATGACAAAGTGAAAGCGGTGGTGTTAAGAGTTGATTCTCCTGGTGGAAGCGCGAACGCGTCAGAAGTCATTCGACAAGAGATTTTAAATTTAAAAGCAGCAGGCAAACCTGTTATTGCCCAAATGGGTTCGTACGCAGCCTCAGGAGGTTATTGGATTTCTGCAAGCACAGATTATATCGTTGCTTCACCTAGCACTATTACCGGGTCGATAGGCGTATTCGGTATGTTTTTAACCTTTGAGGATTCATTAGGTCACATTGGCGTAAATAGCGACGGTGTAAGTACAACTGAACTTGCCGACTTGTCTCCTGTGAGGGCTTTGAGTGAAGGGCATAATGATTTGTTTCAACTCAGTGTTGAGCATACGTACAAAAACTTCATTTCATTAGTGGGGTCAGAGCGCAATTTAGATTTACAAAGGGTTGACGAAATTGCACAAGGGCGTGTGTGGATAGGGGAAACTGCGTTAGAAATAGGCCTTGTTGACGAGCTTGGTGATTTAAGCAATGCCTTACAAAAGGCTGCTGAGCTTGCAGAACTTGACGATTACGATACGCAATACATAAAACGAAAACTCAGCGCCCAAGAGCTATTTTGGAAAGAGTTCTTTGGTCAAGCAATGGCCTATGCTGCCCAATCTGCCATCGGTAATACTGAATCACCTTTAGTAGGCATGGTAAAACAAGTTATTGGCGACTTTAGTGAATTGCACAGATTAAACGACCCACAAGGGTTATATGTCATGTGCTTACAATGCGAGATTAATTAACCAGTTTTTCCCGGCAACTTTATTTATAAAAGTTGTCGGGTAAATGCTTTATCCATTTCACTAAAAGCCGTTTTTAGCATAGCTGCTAACTCAACATACCTCGGTGACTTCTTCACACTGTCTAAACGGCATCCATGTGCAACTAAAGTTGCGTGTACCTCTTTATACCAAGCTTTTAAATTAGGCGGAAGTAACTGATTTGAGCGATGCCCTAGCCACAACATGCCTTGCATGGGTAATGTAAGGAAAAATGCCGCTACTGCAATAGCTTGAGGTAAGTAGTTTAGCCCATGTATTTGAACAAGCGATGCACTAGCAAGAACAGCGAGAGGTGGCATTACTTTTATCGCTAAATCCGTCGCTGATATTACCCTCCCCTCTGGTAAAAGAGAATTCAACGCTTTGTCTTTAGGCCATAGTTTCATGTAACGCTGACCATCATGGAACAGTGAAAAGAGGGATGAATTCATAATTTTCTCCTTAGGTGAAAAGATTATACGACAGCAAACACAAGAAAGAATTTTTATTTGATTAAAATAATAGCCTGAATTGCTGTATCCTTTGTTGAATATTAATGATTTGTCCCTACCTAATGAAGTATCAAATTAGTTACATGGCTTCACATGTGAATTTTGGAGAATGTTATGTCAGATAGTCGACACGTACGCCTACTTATTTTGGGCTCGGGTCCTGCAGGTTATTCTGCCGCCGTTTACGCAGCGAGAGCAAATTTAAATCCAGTTCTTATTACTGGCATTCAGCAAGGTGGGCAACTCACTACCACCACCGAAGTAGAAAACTGGCCGGGCGATCCTGACGATCTTACTGGGCCCGATCTTATGGTAAGAATGCAGAAGCATGCTGAAAAATTTGATACTGAAATCGTATTTGATCACATAAACAAAACTGATTTATCTAAAAAACCGTACACCCTTTATGGTGATAATCAAACTTATACCTGTGATGCGCTGATTATAGCAACTGGTGCTTCAGCCAAGTATTTAGGGCTAGAATCGGAACAAGCCTTTTCAGGAAAAGGCGTATCTGCTTGTGCTACCTGTGACGGATTCTTTTATCGCAATCAGAAAGTTGCGGTTGTTGGAGGGGGAAATACGGCGGTTGAAGAAGCACTTTACCTATCTAATATTGCATCAGAAGTACACGTTATTCATAGGCGCGATAGTTTTAGAAGTGAAAAAATCCTTAGCCAACGTTTAATGGACAAAGCGGCCAATGGCAATGTCACTATTCACTTCAACAAAACGCTTGAAGAAGTGGTGGGTGATGACATGGGTGTAACGGGTATTAAAATTAAAGATACGCAAGATGGGAGCATAGAAGACATACAGCTTATGGGTGTCTTTATTGCCATAGGCCATCAACCTAATACCGGCATTTTTGAAGGCCAACTCAATATGAAGGATGGTTATTTAACGGTAAAAAGCGGCACCGAGGGTAATGCTACGCAAACCAGTGTTGAAGGCGTATTTGCTGCGGGTGATGTTAGCGACCATATTTATCGCCAAGCCATTACCTCTGCTGGCACAGGCTGTATGGCTGCCTTGGATGCCGAAAAGTATTTAGACGGAACCGCATAAACGTTTATGGCAGCTATTTCTCTGCCGTCTATAGACTCAGGAAGGCCGTTTCCACCTGTAGAAGCGGCGCTTCGTGAACCGGATGGCTTGCTTGCCTTTGGCGGTGACTTATCGTCCTCAAGATTAATAGATGCCTATCGCAGCGGAATCTTTCCATGGTTTAGTGAGGAAGAGCCCATATTATGGTGGTCTCCTTCGCAAAGATGTATTGTCGATTGTCACGCGTTTTACCTAAGCAAAAGCATGGCTAAAACCCTACGCAAAAGCCGCTTCGAATTTACCATCAATGTTGCCTTTGATGAGGTCATTCAGCACTGTGCACACATCCCCCGCTTTCAGGCCGGAAGACCATCGTCTGGCACTTGGATCACCGACGACATGATTGACGCCTACATGCATCTTCACAAATTGGGTTTTGCTCATTCGATTGAAGTGTGGAAAGATAAGAATCTGGTTGGGGGCTTGTATGGTGTAGTGACAGATAGCGTATTTTGCGGCGAATCCATGTTTCATCGTGCTAGCAACGCATCTAAAGCTGCAATGGCAATGTTGATTCAACTATTGAGCCCTTTTAAGCAATCATTTGTTGATTGCCAAATGCCTACGGAGCATCTACTGTCTCTAGGCGCTAACACTTTGTCACGACATACGTTTTTAAAACGCTTGAAAAACGCAAATCGACAAAGCTTACCTAATGAATTGTGGCAAGCTCGGGACTTATGGTATTGTCCGGTATAAAATTTGGACTGACTCAAGCATACCAGTGTAACTATTTAAGCAGTGAAAAAGAACAGCTTTTAGTGTGCATGCCACCCGATGGCATCATGCGCTCATCGTACTATGAATGGTTAATTACTGAAGGCTTTAGACGCAGCGGCGATCAGGTTTACAGACCACATTGCGCACAATGCCAAGCCTGTAAGTCAGTCAGAGTAAGAGCCAATGAGTTTAGCCCTAGCAAAAGTCAGCGACGCATTTTAAACAAATCCTCCCATTGGCAGTTTCAACTCACCAGACAACTTAACAAACAGCATTTTGAGCTTTACGAAAAATATATCTGTGAACGACACCCCGACGGCACTATGTATCCTCCCTCAAGAGAACAATTTGACCAGTTTGCTCAGTGTTCTTGGCATGCTCCCCATTTACTCGAAGCTTACGATGGAGACAAATTGGTTGCCGTTGCGATAACCGATGTGTTTCGTCAAGCGTTATCAGCTTTGTACACGTTTTTTGATCCAGATTATGAACATTGTTCCCCTGGTACGGTAATGATCATGCAGCAAATTGATTTTGCAAAACAGATGAACAAGCCTTACTTGTATCTTGGTTATCAAGTTGATGCCTGTCGAAAAATGGCGTACAAGAATAAATTTCATCCTCAGGAGCAATTTATTAAGGGAAAATGGACGTTATTTGGTAAAAATACAAAGTAACTGCTTTACACACAGCGTCATATTGGTTAATGTCTGCGCGGCAAAAATATGACTTATTTGAGGTACATTGGCTAGATGGCTAAAGAAGATTGTATAGAAATGGAAGGTACGGTTTTAGATACACTTCCAAACACTATGTTTAGAGTTGAACTAGAAAATGGGCACGTGGTTACGGCGCACATTTCTGGAAAAATGCGTAAAAACTATATTCGTATCTTAACCGGCGATAAAGTAACGGTAGAGATGACGCCATACGATCTAAGTAAAGGCCGTATTATTTATCGAGCCAGATAGCAAAAAGCCTCGGTTATCCGAGGCTTTTCTACCTATCCTTTCTGAGCGTCTTTCCTAGCTAGATTCTGTTTCTTCTGTTTTTTCATCTAGACTAGAATAATCGAAACTCAATGAATTTTGTTTGATATCTATCGAAACACTGCCACCTTTAGATAGCTTACCAAACAACAACTCATTTGCCAGTTCCTTTTTCAATTCCTCTTTGATTAAGCGAGCCATTGGTCGAGCGCCCATGCTCTTGTCGTAGCCTTTTTCAGCAAGGTAAGCTCGTGCCTCGTCAGTGACGTTAATAGTCACTTGCTTCGCATCTAGCTGGGCTTGCAACTCGGTAAGAAACTTATCGACAACTTGTAAAATCACATCTTGTTGTAAGTGATTGAACCAAATAATTCCATCCAAGCGATTGCGGAATTCAGGTGTAAAAACCTTATTAATTTCAGACATCGCATCGTGACTATGGTCCTGCTGCTTGAATCCAATTGACTTCCTCACTGTCTCTTGAACACCAGCATTTGTTGTCATAACCAATACAACGTTTCTGAAATCAACCTTTCGTCCATTGTTGTCTGTCAATGTTCCGTGGTCCATCACTTGCAACAGAATATTGTAAATGTCGCTGTGCGCTTTTTCTATTTCATCCAATAAAACAACACTGTAGGGGTTTTTGATTACCGCGTCGGTTAACAAACCGCCTTGGTCGAAACCGACATAACCTGGAGGAGCTCCAATAAGACGACTCACAGAATGACGCTCCATATACTCAGACATGTCAAACCTCACTAGCTCAACATTCATAATATTCGCGAGCTGCTGAGTGACCTCGGTTTTACCTACCC
This sequence comes from uncultured Alteromonas sp., assembly GCA_964429915.1. GTDB lineage: Bacteria > Pseudomonadota > Gammaproteobacteria > Enterobacterales > Alteromonadaceae > Alteromonas_F. The sequence continues at coordinate 93,195 of CAYSDZ010000002.1, read as the reverse complement.
CTGTAGGACCAGCAAACATGAAACTTCCAATAGGTTTGTTTTCTGCTCCTAACCCTGAACGAGACAAATGGATGGCATCGGTAAGTGTTTCTATTGCCTGGTCTTGGCCAAATACCACCATCTTTAAATTTCTACCCAAGTTTTTAAGTACTTCCTTGTCAGAGTTTGAGACAGACTTTTCTGGGATCCTCGCCATTTTGGCAATAATTTGCTCAATATCAGATACGTTAATGGTCTTTTTGCGCTTTGACTGAGGTAGCAACTGTTGGCTTGCCCCTGCCTCATCCATAACGTCAATCGCTTTGTCAGGTAAGTGGCGCTCATTAATATATTTAGCCGACAACTCTGCGGCTGCCATCAACGCCTTTTGAGTAAATCTTACGCTGTGATGCTCTTCATATCGAGGCTTTAAACCTTGTAAAATTTTGGCTGTATCACTAACACTTGGCTCTACAACGTCAACTTTTTGGAAGCGACGTGCCAATGCGCGATCTTTCTCGAAAATCCCTTGATATTCCTGATAAGTCGTTGAACCGATACAGCGTAGCTCACCACTGCTGAGTTTAGGCTTAAGTAAGTTAGACGCATCCATAACCCCACCTGATGCAGCACCTGCACCAATGATGGTATGGATTTCGTCGATAAACAAAATGGCGTCCGGATCTTTAGTTAATTCTTTTAAAATACCTTTGAGGCGCTTTTCAAAATCTCCACGGTATTTTGTACCTGCCAGTAAGCCACCCAAATCTAATGAATGAACAGTACAATTCGCGATTACCTCAGGCACATCTTCGTGAACGATGCGATAAGCTAAACCTTCTGCTATTGCCGTTTTACCTACACCAGCTTCGCCGACAAGCAAAGGATTGTTTTTTCTTCGGCGACATAAAATTTGAATGGTTCTTTCGACTTCTGTTTCACGACCAATCAAAGGATCTATTTTTCCGTCCTTGGCCAACACATTTAAATTAGTTGCAAATCGATGCAGCGGTGAGCTATTTTCTTCGTTGTCACTGGCTTCTTCAACGTCTTCAGTTTGACCTGTTGCTTCTTCGTCTTGTTTACTGACACCGTGGCTAATATAATTTACAACGTCTAAACGAGTAACGTCGGCTTTTTTAAGAATATATACCGCTTGAGATTCCTGCTCACTAAATATTGCCACCAATACATTGGCCCCTGTCACCTCTTCTTTTCCTGAGGATTGAACATGAAACACCGCTCGTTGTAACACGCGCTGAAAACCCAAGGTTGGTTGGGTTTCACGTTCTTTTAACTGGTCTTCAAGAATAAGCGGCGTTGTGTCTTTAACGAACTCTAACAATTCAGTCTTAATAGAATCAACATTTGCGCCACAAGCGTGTAATGCTTCTTTTGCAGCGGGGTTATCAAGTAGAGCGAGCAACAGGTGCTCTACCGTCATAAATTCATGGCGATGCTCTCTTGCGAATACAAACGCTTCATTCAACGTGCGTTCTAAATCTTTATTTAACATAATGACCGCCTTTTATTTGTTACGCTGGTTCCATAGTGCACATCAATGGATGCTGATGCTTACGGGCGTATTGATTAACTTGCATCACTTTTGTTTCTGCTATCTCAGCAGTATAGATGCCACATATTGCTTTGCCGTGATAATGCACGGTTAACATAACCTGATTTGCTTTTTCCAAATCCATACTGAAAAACGTGGTTAATACACTGACAACAAAATCCATGGGAGTGTAGTCGTCGTTATTAAGTATGACCTTATACATTGGAGGAGGTTGCGTTTTTTTTCTAACCGCCTCTATCTGACCATTATCGTTACTGTCTATTGTGTTATCTTTACTCATAATCCAATGTGTGCTTTAGCGCAATTAATTTTCGATGAAATAAAAAAATAATTTAATCCGTAAAAAAGTATTGACAGATAATGGTCAAAAAATCTACAGTTTAAATGTTAATTTAAATATTCTGTTGTATTAAAGTTAACGGGCTACGGATTCCACTTATAAACTATTGTGGGGTCAGTTGTACGTGAGTTCAAGGAGTAAAAGGAAGTAGGTCTATGGCAATTGGTAAAGTGAAGTGGTTTAACAATGCTAAGGGGTTTGGTTTTATCGTTCCGGAAGAAGGTGGAGAAGACATTTTTGCTCATTACTCTACCATTCAAATGGAAGGGTACCGCTCTTTAAAAGCAGGACAAGAAGTGACGTTTGAAATTCAACAAGGCCCAAAAGGGCTTCATGCTGAGAATATAGGTTTAAAAGACGAGCAAGAGAGATAATTGCTGACAACTTGACACACCCGAAATCGTCACATTTTTGTAAACTCATAAAAAAACCGGCATCAGCCGGTTTTTTGTTTAATGCTATTTAAGCCTACACATTAAATTCGACACTTACGCTAAAATGTTGTTAAGTGTGGTGCTCGGACACATCGCAGCTGACGCTTTTTCATCGTCAGGGAAATAATACCCGCCTATATCGACAGACTTTCCTTGAGTCCCATCAATCTCAGCAATGATTTTAGCCTCGTCCTTCGCCAGTGCTTGAGCAACACCTTTAAATTCCTCAGCGAGATCGGTGTCTTCTGTTTGGTTTGCCAATTCAGTTGCCCAGTAAAGCCCCAAATAAAAATGACTACCGCGGTTATCCAATTGTCCGACCTTACGCATCGGTGATTTGCTGTTGTTAAGCAAACTCTCGGTCGCTTTATCTAGGGTCGTCGCCAATATTTTCGCTTTTGTATTTCCTTGCTTATTGGAGACATCTTCCAAAGACACTCCCAAGGCTAGGAATTCACCTAACGAATCCCATCGCAAATGCCCCTCTTCAACAAACTGCTGAACATGCTTCGGTGCTGAGCCGCCAGCTCCAGTTTCAAACAAGCCACCGCCTGCCATTAGAGGGACCACTGACAACATTTTTGCACTGGTACCCAGCTCTAAAATTGGGAATAAGTCAGTGAGATAATCGCGTAGTACATTGCCCGTTACAGAAATTGTGTCTTCGCCCTTGATCACTCTTTCCATCGAGAAACGGATTGCTTGAACAGGCGGCAAAATTTGGAGATTTAGGCCCTTTGTATCGTGGTCTTTAAGATATGTATTCACTTTCGCGATTAATTGCGCATCGTGTGCACGAGCAGAATCTAACCAAAATACGGCCGGCATACCAGACAAACGAGAGCGTGTTACCGCTAACTTAACCCAATCGCGAATAGACTCATCTTTAGTCTGACACATCCGCCAGATATCACCTTCTTCTACAGTATGCTCAAGAAGCACATTGCCAGACTCGTCAACGACACGCATAACGCCGTCAGCTGTCATTTCAAATGTTTTGTCATGAGAGCCGTATTCTTCAGCCTTCTTTGCCATTAAACCTACGTTTGGCACCGTTCCCATTGTGGTAGGGTCAAACGCCCCGTGTGTTTTACAGAAATTGATCATTTCCTGATAAATGGTGGCATAAGTCGTTTCGGGAATGACGGCCTTTGTATCTTTGGGTTCACCATCTGGACCCCACATTTGTCCTGAATTGCGGATCATCGCAGGCATAGATGCATCGACAATAATATCACTTGGCACATGCAAGTTAGTAATACCTTTGTCTGAATTTACCATCGCCATAGCAGGTCTTTGTGCATAACATTTTTCGATGTCAGCTTCTATTTCAGCTCTTTGTGCGTCAGGCAAGCTTGATATTTTATCTAATACACTACCGAAACCATTGTTGGCGTTAACACCTAGCTCAGCAAACAAGTCTGCGTATTTTTCAAATACAGGTGCAAAAAACACTTTAACGCAATGGCCGAAAATAATGGGATCAGACACTTTCATCATGGTTGCTTTCATGTGCAACGAAAATAATACGCCCGACTTTTTCGCATCTTCAATTTGTTCTTCAAAGAATTGACAAAGGGCTTTTTTACTCATGAAAGTAGAGTCGATGACTTCCCCTTCAAGTAAGGCTAACTTCTCTTTCAATACCGTTTTATTACCAGCTTTGTCGGTAAACTCAATATTTACAGAAGTGGCTTTATCCAACGTAGTCGATTGCTCGCTTTCAAAAAAACTGCCGTTTTTTAAGCAAGATACATGAGATTGTGATGCTTGGCTCCACTCGCCCATACTGTGCGGAAATTTCTTCGCATAATTTTTAACCGCACCCGGCGCTCTTCTATCTGAGTTTCCTTCTCGCAACACAGGGTTCACCGCACTACCCAGTACCTTGCCGTAACGACTTAAGATATCTTTTTCTTCGTCAGATTGAGCGTTATCTGGGAACGCAGGAACTGCATACCCTTTGTCGTTTAACTCTGCGATGGCGTCTTTCAATTGAGGAATTGAGGCGCTGATATTAGGAAGCTTAATAATATTAGCCCACTCATCTTGGGTTAACTCGCCTAATTCACTGAGGGCATCAGGCGTTTTTTGACTCTCTTCCAAATAATCAGGAAAGTGCGCTAAAATTCTGGCGGCAAGAGAAATATCACTTATTTCTACATCAATGTCGGCTGAACGAACGAATCGACGGATAATGGGTAGCAATGAATAAGTCGCTAACGCTGGTGCTTCATCGGTTTTTGTATAAATGATGGTTGACTTAGAATGAGTCATTCTTTACCTCTTGTGTTGGAGTGCTCTTTTATTGGAGTGGATGCCACTCGGGCGAGTCCAAAATTTTGTGATATGTAGTATAAAGTGCGTTTGCATACTTACAAGTCAAAGCGTACAAACAAGGCGATAAAACTTAACTATTCCTACTATTAATAAAATCAATAATGAAAAAACAAACCGTCGTACTATTTAACAAACCCTTCAATGTGCTCAGTCAATTTACCGACTCAGACAACCGAGACACATTAAAAAATTATGTCGATATCGAGAATGTATATCCGGCAGGTAGGCTTGACAGAGACTCTGAAGGGCTTTTAGTGTTAACAAACGATGGTAAACTGCAACATAAATTAGCAAACCCAGTTCATAAAACTTCTAAAACATACTGGGTTGAAGTTGAAGGTATACCAAACCAAGCCGCTATTAATGCGCTCAAGCAAGGCGTAGAGTTAAAAGATGGATTAACGGCCCCTGCCAAGGCATCGTTAATGGGTACACCCGCTGTGTGGGCACGCCACCCCCCCGTACGCTTTCGCCAACATATTCCGACTCAGTGGCTTTCCATCACCATTTCAGAGGGCCGAAACCGTCAGGTGAGAAGAATGACCGCTCACGTGGGTCACCCGACTCTTCGACTGATTCGTTACCGCGTTGGAAGCTGGACTATTGATGGAATAGAAACAGGAAAATATATAATTTTATGATATACTTCGCGCCCGCTTTAACCCTAGCTTTAGAAAAACTAGCCTTAGGATAGATAGATACAAGCAGATGTGTACTGAAACACCTGAGAATCAAATAAATGCAAAAGTTGTCGTTGGGATGTCTGGAGGCGTTGACTCTTCCGTATCCGCCTATTTGCTGAAATCTCAAGGGTATCAGGTAGAAGGCTTGTTCATGAAAAACTGGGAAGAAGACGACAACGATGAATATTGTGCAGCAGCAGACGACCTTGCAGATGCAAAAGCGGTGTGCAATAAGTTAGACATTCCTCTTCACACCATTAATTTTGCTGCAGAGTATTGGGATAACGTGTTCGAGTACTTTTTGGCTGAGTATCGGGCTGGTCGCACGCCCAACCCCGATATCATGTGCAATAAAGAGATTAAATTTAAAGCGTTTCTGGAATTTGCAGCTGAAGATTTAGGTGCCGATTATATCGCGACTGGCCATTATGTAAGACGCGAAAAACGCAACGGTAAGTGGTGTTTACTTCGTGGATTAGACCAAAACAAAGATCAAAGTTATTTTCTTTATACCTTGGGCAAAGAGCATGTTGGCAAAACGCTTTTCCCTGTGGGTAACATAGAGAAACCAGAAGTAAGAGCAATCGCAGAACGCGAAGGATTAGTGACTCACGACAAAAAAGACAGTACCGGTATTTGTTTTATAGGCGAGCGTAAATTTAAAGACTTTTTACAGCGTTATTTACCAGCACAACCGGGTTGTATAGAAACTGCCGAAGGAGAAAAAATTGGAGAACATCAGGGTTTGATGTATCACACTTTAGGCCAACGCAAAGGGCTGTTAATAGGCGGTAAAAAAGAACACGGCGATGAACCGTGGTACGTGGTTGATAAAGACGTAAAACGCAACACGCTGATAGTAGGTCAAGGTTCTGAGCACCCTAGGCTTTTTTCTGATGGTTTGATCGCTGACCAACTTCATTGGGTATCGCGATGTCCTCTTACACAACCTTGTCGTGCAATGGTAAAAACGCGATATCGACAACAAGATATACCGTGTGTATTGCAGCCCCTCGACGATGACAGCGTTAAAGTGGTTTTTGATACACCCCAAAAAGCAGTAACACCGGGACAATCGGCTGTGTTTTATCACGGTGACGAATGCTTAGGTGGAGGTATCATCAATAGGTACTTGCGCGAGACTAAACACCCTTATGCTTAACCAGAATATAGAAAATCAACTCGCGTTAGCGGGTGTGTGTCAAGCAGCCTATTTAGTACAACAATTAGCGAGACAAGGCCGCTTAGACAAAACCGCGTTGGAAGCCAGTTTATCTAGTATTCTTGTTACTGAACCCAAAACGGCGCAACAAGTATTTGGAGCAATTAATAATCTTAAAATTGGATTCCAAACGTTATCTTTTCAGCTTTCTTACGACAACAAACGCAAAGACGTTGAGCTGACTCGCTACATCATGGCTTTACTAGGCTTGGAAAGGAAGTTAGCAAAAAATGCAAATAGCATGGCGTCGCTAGCCAAACGCATTTCTCACGTTCAACGTCAACTGGCTTACGTAGATATTGAAAACGACCAAGTCCATGCGTCTTTAGCCAGTATTTATTCAGATGTCATAAGCCCACTTGCACCCAAAATTCAAATTTCTGGTAACGCCCACATTCTTAAAACTAGCGTTAATCAACAGAAAATCAGAGCGATATTACTCGCCGGTGTTCGGTCGGCTGTTATGTGGCGTCAAATGGGAGGCAAGCGGCGACAGCTACTTTTCCAAAGAAAATATATTGTTGACAGCGCCAACGAGGCGCTGCGACTGATACATTAATTTTAAGCACATGCAGGAGAATCACAGGTGGATTTGTCATCGTTAACCGCTATTTCGCCCATTGACGGACGCTATGGAACAAAAACGACAGAACTTAGAACAATATTCAGTGAGTTTGGCTTACTCAAATACCGCGTCGAAGTTGAGGTACGTTGGCTACAAAAATTAGCTGACATTGATGATATTCAAGAAGTTCCTGCATTAAGTGACAAGGCCAAAGCAGTATTAGATAGCATTGTTGCTAACTTTAACGAAATCGACGCGGGTCGTATTAAAGAGATTGAGCGTACAACGAATCACGACGTAAAAGCGGTCGAATATTTTATAAAAGAAAAAGTTACAGATAATGAAGAGTTGCATGCCATCAACGAATTTATTCATTTTGCATGTACGTCTGAGGACATCAATAACCTATCGCACGGACTGATGCTAACAGAAGCAAGACAACGTGTTTTGCTTCCCTATTGCGACAAAATCATTAATGCTCTTTATGATCTTGCCCAAGAGCATAAAACTGTAGCAATGATGGCTCGCACACACGGACAGCCCGCCTCACCCACAACAATGGGTAAAGAGATGGCGAATGTAATGGTGAGACTTAAAAAGCAAAGAGATCAAATTGCAAACGTCGATATTCTAGGCAAATTAAATGGCGCAGTGGGAAATTATAACGCCCATCTTTCAGCCTACCCCGATACCAATTGGCACCATGTATCAGAGCAATTCGTGACCTCATTAGGATTAGTTTGGAACCCTTACACGACCCAAATAGAACCGCACGATTATATTGCTGAATTGTTTGATGCTGTGGCTCGTTTTAACACCATCTTGATTGATTTTGATCGAGATATTTGGGGCTATATTGCACTTGGTCATTTCAAACAGAAAACCGTTGCAGGTGAAATTGGCTCTTCTACGATGCCTCATAAGGTTAACCCCATCGACTTTGAAAATTCTGAAGGTAATTTGGGACTCGCCAATGCTGTTTTTGCTCATTTAGCTGTTAAATTGCCGATATCTCGTTGGCAGCGTGACCTCACCGATTCAACCGTACTTAGAAACTTAGGTGTGGGTATGGGGTATACGCTGATCGCTTATCAAGCAACACTTAAAGGGATCAGTAAACTAGAAGTTAATGCCCAAAGTTTATTGGATGAATTGAACGATAATTGGGAGTTGTTGGCTGAGCCTATTCAAACCGTCATGCGTCGATACGGCATTGAAAAACCTTACGAAAAATTAAAGGAACTGACTCGAGGTAAGAAAGTCAATCAACCACTTATTGCTGAGTTTATTGACACACTTTCCCTTCCAGAGTCTGCAAAAACGCAGCTGAAAAATTTGTCGCCTGCAACTTACATTGGTGACGCTGTTCAATTTGTCGATGCGCTACCCAAACCTTAATCTGGATGTCGCGCATTTTTTAGCAAAGGTTTGGCAAGTCAAACCTTTGCTAATAAAACAAGCCTTTCCCAATTTCACCGACCCCATCGACGAAAATGACTTGGCAGGTCTAGCTCTTGAACCGGATATAGATAGCCGCATTGTTTCTTTACATGAACAAACATGGGTAGTCACTCAGGGGCCATTTGAGGATTTCAACCAACATTGTAAAGGAAAATGGACCTTAATGGTTCAAGGCGTCGACCGATGGGTTGATGAAATCAGTGATCTCTCAAGGCTTTTCGACTTTATACCAAGTTGGCGCTTTGACGATGTCATGGTCAGTTACTCTGTCCCTGGAGCCGGCGTTGGGCCTCATGTAGACCAATACGATGTATTTTTGATCCAAGGTAAAGGCCAACGTCGTTGGCAAGTGGGGAGTCCAGAAGCCGTGAGCGAAGCCTCGCCACTGCCTTCGTTGCAACAAGTACGTCCTTTTGAGCCGCTCATTGATGAAGTACTAAACCCAGGCGATATTCTTTACATACCACCGGGTTGGCCGCACTGTGGTACAACGGTAGAGAACTGTATGACCTATAGCATCGGCTTTCGTGCACCCAATGTAAAAGACTTACTTCAACCTTTTAACGACAGCGTTTTAAACGAACAAAACAGCCAACGCTTCACTGACCCGAATTGTATTGACCCAAACGAGGGGACTAGAACACCAAGTCACAACGTTTCTGATCTAGAGCTCGATAAATTAACTGATTTGCTCAAGAATGCTTTGCACTCAAAAGCGTGGAAATATGCTTTATTAGAATACATAAGCGATCAACAACTTCCTTTAGAAGCCCCCGAATGCGAGTTCACACAACAGAACATTGTTCATCTACTCACCAAGGGTTCTCGTTTCACCTTTGTGCCTGGATGCCGTCCGCTTACCAACAATACATTCCCAAATACGATTTTTATTAACGGTGTAGGTTATGACACAAGCGCTAGAATCAAAGAGCAAGTAATGATGCTTGTTTCATCCAACAATCCCACTGCGTTAACTCATCCTATCGTCCAATCTGAAGCTGTTGACTTACTGATAGAATGGCTGAACGAAGGCATAATGATTTTGCACTAGCTGCTTATATTTTTAACAAAAAACAAATATAAGCATAGTAATAAAACATAAAAATGCACATTGGCTCGCAGAGTGCCTTGAGTAGGCTATAATTATCAAAAGGAACTATAGAGCTGTGTGGAGAATAAGCGTTACATGCTTTCAGCCATAAAAATCACCTTATTCGTGTTATCGATTGCTATTCTAATAGCGCACCAATTTTTACCCGATAAAACAATCGATTTATTGAACGCGAACAGTGAATTTTCACTTTATGCCGATAAAAACCAAGCCTCGGATCCAACTCAAATAGCTTGGAAAGGATCGGACAAACGTACCTTTGAATGCATTGTTAAAGCAAACTTGTCTGAGCGTTATTGTGGTCTTTCAATTAAGTTCGTAAAACTTCGATTTGGTCAGAGCACAGAATATATGACTTTGGATTTGAGCCAATATAAGGCATTTGATATTGATATCGATTTTACTGGTCCGTCTGATAAATTGACGTTTTATTATCGAAACGCACTAGATAGCGTCAATTCAGTCAGAAATGTCAACGACATTGTGAAATTTCAATCAATCTTCACTTTTTTGAAAAAGTCAGAAATGGAAAATACGATCAGTGTGGATACGCAAGCCTTCGATATTGCTGACTGGTGGCTGCAAGAAAACTACGTGGATCAAACTCAATTTTTAAGAAATACAGACAAAATCATCGAATTAAATATTCAACCTCCAAATAACCCACCTCCTGGTATCTACACTATAACGGTTAATAGCATTAAAGCTAAAGGGCCTTATATTCGCACTCAGCAACTTTATTTTTACATAATGATAGTGTGGCTGAGTTTAGTTCTGGCTGAGGGGCTTTTTCGTATTACGATGTTGTATCGGCAAAAAAAGCGCTATGAGAACAGTTTTCTTTCACTCAATCGTGAGTATCAAGAATTGGAGAGTAGCGCGTTAAAAGACGACTTAACGGGTATTTATAATCGTTCAGGATTCAATAAAGCACTCAATGCACGTCAACAAGAATTCGCTCTCGGTAATGGCTTTGTGTTCGTCATCGATATTGATTACTTCAAGCTAATTAATGATAACCACGGACATGATGTCGGCGATTCGGTGCTTAAAACTATCGGTGAACGTATTGGCGGGCAGATTCGAGCAGAAGATATTTTTTGTCGCTGGGGGGGAGAAGAGTTTGTTTTAGTTGGAAGGCACGATTCCAGCAAATCTGCATTTCTTTTCGCTGATAAAATACGCACTTTAGTCTGTAACTCTGCGGTGGCAGAAGTTAATGGAGAGCCCTTGACTATTACAGTGAGTATTGGCGTTAGCGAGTTACCTAAAATCGACCAATTCGACGTCGCTTTCAAACAAGCCGATGAATGCTTATATAAAGCTAAAAAACGGGGAAGAAACCGAGTGGTTATTCCCAGTAAAAGCTGAATAAATCAATTTTCATTCAGTTTTTCAAACTGTTTCTTTAGGTCAAAACTTGAGTCTGTCACGATAGATTCAAGCGTTTCAATTCGTTCGCGTAGTTGCGTATTGTCTTCTTTCAATGCGTCGATGTCTTTTTGTTCTGCATAATTTTTTTCTTGGTGCTTATTTTTACTTCCGAATATTGATGTAACGGCCCCCATAACACAACTGATTGCCACAATAGCTACTATCGCGGTCCAAAAACCCATGTCACACCCCTTTAGTCTTATGTCTAGTCATTCTTAATTACAAATTTATACCAGTATTAAAATATTTGTCGAAGATGTATATAACTAGAATGTTTCGAAATGTGTTTTTGAAACGTTAATTTTTATCTTTTGCACGCAATGGACTGGGCCGTCCCCCCGTCACTTTGTCAGCTCTGCCTTCTTTAACGGCGCGCTCTGCTCTACGCTTGCGTACTTCTTTAGGGTCGGCAATAAGAGGACGGTAAATTTCAATACGATCGCCCTGCTTTAACACTGTGCTTGAACGGACGACTTTATTCCAAATCCCCACCTTAGCTGAATCTATATCGATTTCTGGGTGTTGTTTCAAAATACCGGATTCTGCAATGGCTTGTGCAACCGTTGTGTTTTCTTCTACCGTCAACTCAACTAAGGTTTGTTTGGCTGGCGTACCATAGGCTATTTCTATTGTTACCTTACTCACTGATATATCTCTTTTGCTCTTTCAGTAAAGGCTTTCACCATACCGCTTGTAAGTGATTCGAACACTTTTCCAAATGCTAAAGCGACTAACTTGCTTTCAAATTCAAACGATAAACTTAAATCGATTTTACATGCCTGTTCATCTAAGGACGTAAATGTCCATCCACCAGAGAGGTGCTTAAATGGCCCAGCCACAAGCGACATGTCAATACGAGAATATGCTTGGAGCGTATTAACAGTAGTAAACCACTGACTTATTCCTGCCTTTTTCACGAGCAGTGATGCCCGCATATGCTGATCTGATTTTTCGTCAATCCGACTTTCAGCGCAGCCCGGTAAAAACTCTGGATAGCTGGCGACATCGTTGACTAATTTGTACATGTTTTTTGCACTATAAGGCACGAGAGCGTTACGTTGAATACGAGTCATACAAAAAAAATGCTGTCCTATCTTGAAAACGCAAGAGTTTAGCACGACTTATACTTCTCAGTTGAGATATAATACGCAAGATGAAAAAATCAAAAAACAAAAATGCTGGGTCTGGCACGATTGCTTTAAACAAAAAAGCGCGGCACGATTACTTTTTAGAAGATAAGTTCGAAGCGGGTGTCTCGCTTCAGGGCTGGGAAATAAAAAGTATTCGCGAGGGAAAAATAAATATCACTGATGCTTATGTCATTTTGCAAAACGGCGAAGCGTATTTAGTGGGATGCAGAATAACACCACTTAATCAAGCATCAACCCATGTAATTTGCGAACCCGAACGCGCTAAAAAGTTGTTATTAAGCCGCAGAGAGCTAGACAGATTAATTGGCGCAAGAGACCAAAAAGGCTACTCTGTCGTAGCGACCGCTATGTATTGGAAAAAATGTTGGGTTAAGTGCGAAATTCATCTTGCAAAAGGAAAGCAAAGTCAGGACAAGCGAGATACGCTAAAAGATAGAGACTGGGCAAGGCAAAAAGAAAGAATGATGAAAAAAAGTGCTTAAAATAACTGATTAAGTGTTTGTATAAATGTGTTAAACTATTAAAAAAATCTGGGGCTGATTAGGATTCGACAGGATCTAGGACGCTTTAGGTGCATGCAGAGGTGCGGTTTGCCTCTTTAAAAAGCCGCATTTAAATAGTCGCAAACGACGAAAACTACGCACTAGCCGCTTAATAACCGGTATAGGCCCTTCCACCTCAGTCTCTTCCTGCTAGCGGGGATTCGGAAGGTCATCTAAGTAGGATAGCGAGGGAAACTTGTCTAAGGTTGAACCGCGAAATAGTATTAGGCCAGCTGCAAGGAAATCCTGTTTGTCGGAGTTCCAAGCAGTTAAATAAATGACAAACTAAGCATGTAGTACCGACGGTAGACATTTTCTGGACGCGGGTTCAAATCCCGCCAGCTCCACCACTTTGAAAATAGCCCTAATGAGACCTCATCAGCCATTAGGGCTTTTTATTAACCTGCAACTTACTATCAGGAAATTAGGACTGATGCAGCGATTTGCGTACTAACCCGCATTTAAACAGCTTCAAAAGTACTCTTTCTAAGGCAACTGGCCTCATATTCCAGCATATCCTTTCGTCTGTACCTGACTTGGCCGCCTAACTTCACGTAAATTGGCCCACAAAATATCAGGAATATTTTGTACCGTTTTAGCGCCCGAAGGTGAAAAGCCAAGGATGGCTTCGAGTGCATCCCTCCGACCGCAATCGTTCCAGTGTCGCCTCGCTTACCTGCCAACGATTGCATAGCTCTCTTTGCGTCATGAGTGTTTGATATTCATTCTCCAGTATATTTTAGTTGAAAAAGTCCCATTTTGGGACTACTATTAATTTTATGAGAATCATTGCCCTATCGACACTGAAAGCGTTCTGGGAAGAACACCCAGAATATAAGGATGCTAAAGAGCCAACGCTCGCTTGGTATCGGCATGCCTTAGCGGCTGCCTGGAGCACACCTGCCGATGTTAAGCAGGATTTTAGAAATGCCAGCTTCCTCAAAGATGGGCGAGTGGTTTTCAATATTGCAGGTAACAAGTACCGACTAGTCGTTTGGATCAACTATGCCTATCGCATGGTGTACATCCGCTTCATAGGAACCCATGCACAGTACGACACAATTGATGTGCAAACTATTTAATTGCCCCAGAAGGTAAAATGAAAGGTAAAAATTATGGACATCAAACCGATTAAAACTGATGCCGATTACCAAGCGGCGTTAAAAGAAATTGAAAGCCTGATGATGGCTGGCCCTGACACACCTGAAGGTGAAAAGCTGGATGTCATGGTCACGCTTATCGAGGCTTATGAGACCAAGCATTTCCCTATGGAACTGCCTGACCCTGTTGAAGCCATCAAGTTTGAGATGGAACGTAAAGGTTTAACAGTGAAAGACCTCGAACCCATGATTGGTAAAAGCAACCGAGTCTATGAGATTCTCAATCACAAACGCTCACTTACGCTAAAAATGATCTGGAAGCTGCACGAGGGCTTAGGGATTCCGGCTGAGTCGCTGATCAAGCCACCGCAAGCACAAGCTTAAACATGAGGGTTTCCAAAGCATTGCCGAGATTGAATCTTGTCTTGTTACGCTTGAACAGGAGAAAAAGCAACTTCAA
>CAYSDZ010000002.1:0-78697 GCA_964429915.1 uncultured Alteromonas sp. | reverse complement strand
TGCCGAGATTGAATCTTGTCTTGTTACGCTTGAACAGGAGAAAAAGCAACTTCAATCTCTCAGAGAACAACTTCAACAACCTCCACTCCAATTTAAGTGCCTAGCGATAATCTCTTTGGTATACTGATAAAATACCTCATCAAAGGCTAGCAGCATGGAAGATATCGAGATATACCAAAGTGAAGACGGGGCGATCTCAATTGATGTGCACGTTGAGAGCGAAAGCGTTTAGCTTAGCCTCGGTCAAATGGTTAAGCTTTTTGGTAGAGACAAATCTGTTATTTCTCGGCATATCAGGAATGTGTTTAGTGAAGGGGAATTGTCCAGATATTCAGTTGTTGCAAGAAGTGCAAACACTGCATCAAATACGTAAACATACCAAGTAGATTTCTACAACCTCGATACCATTATCTCTGTTGCTTACAGGGTTAATTCGAAAAAAGCGACACGCTTTCGTCAATGGGCCACAACGACACTTAAACAGCGTTTAGCAGAAAACGCCTCAGAGCTTAAAAAAGCAATGAAGATAGTAACTCGAGCTGCCGCTTAAACTAGTAATCAAGCCATGGGTGCTGGCTTGGTTGATATTATCGCCAAATACACCAACACCTTTTTATGGCTGCAACAGTACGATGACAATATTTGCATATTTGAAAAAATAAAAAAAATTATTCAAATCTCGCCAGCTATATTTATTTTTGATAACGAGCTTAGCTCATCAGATCAAATATCAGGTATCTAAATACCCGATGTTGTCATGCAACCATTTGCCCAATTTTTCTGCGTCCAAAACAGCTTCAGGGTGGTCGTTGACGATGATACTTTTTGGCATAGTAGGAAACATCGCTTCACTGGGATCTTGGACAATTGTTTGCCCCCCTAAGTCGTAAATGATTTGCGCTCCTCGCATTCCATCTTGCATAGTGCCTGACAAAATAACGCCGATAGCGCTTTCTCTATATGCGCACGCTAATGTCATGAAAAGTGCATCTATCGAGGGTCTGAAACCAGAATTCCGGACTACAGGAGAAAGCGATAACTCATCACCCTTAAAAAACACATGCGTTGCGCCGGGAGCAACGTAAATAACACCTTTTTCAATAGTTTCTCTGTCTTGCGCACTTTTTATCGTTAAATCGCAATCTATTTCTAAGACTTCCTTTAGAATAGACCGCTCATTAGAGTGAATGGCTATCACCATGGGGGCGTTGAGGGGCTTTTTAATGGCTTTGAGCAGATCTTGCAACGCATTTAGGCCGCCAGCAGAAGCACCTATTGCTATAACACCGTCTTTAACCTTTTCATCTGTCATTGTCTCTTTCACGCTTTCATTTATAGTCGATGAATAAAGCATAACACTTTAAAAGCAAATGAAAGAGAATTTCATAAAAATTAATGACTTAGAGGAAAACTAAAACGCTACAGTAGCAAGTATATAGTCCGGTATAATTACCGTAACTGCCTCTATCAGTTGCTTAACTCTATGTTTACCTCTGTAACTCTGAGAGTAAACTTTGCGCACTGGCAATGGACGCTTTAAGCCTATCGGCCTGAGGCGTATCAGCAATGCTAGGGTCGATATTCATTGCTTGCAAACGATACCGAATAACATTTTCTAATAGCGACTGAAATTCATCTTCAAGTTGCTGTACTTTTGAATCGGCTAGATTGGCGTCCATAAAGAAATCCTTGACCTAATGAACCTCCAATATAGATTAATTTTTGTTCGACCACAAGCGCCTAGCATCACCCTTTCAGCATTTCAACTATTGCTGCTCAATTTTAGCCCACGTATCTCTAAGCCCAACCGTTCTGTTAAAAACCGGCTCCGAAAATGCTGAGTCTCGACAAAAGTAACCCGTTCGTTCAAATTGCCAAATGGTTTCTTTTTGATGGTGATCGGTTAAACTTTTTTCGACATAACCTTTCACCACCTTGAGCGACTCTGGATTAATTGCAGACGTAAAATTCTCTTCCTTTGCAGGATTGGGTACGTTAAATAGTCTATCGTATAGTCTGAACTCAGCAGCCGAACTCTCATTTGCGTCGACCCAATGGATCACACCTTTGACTTTCCTGCCGTCTGCTGGATCTTTACCCAAAGTATCTGGGTCATAAGTACAATAAATGGTGGTAATTTTTCCATTATCGGACTTTTCTACGCGGTGAGCTTTGATCACGTAGGCATTTCTCAGGCGAACCTCTTTTTCTAATACCAAACGCTTGTATTTTTTATTGGCTGATTCTCGAAAGTCCTCTGCCTCAATCCATAACTCTTTGCTAAACGGTAATTCACGTACTCCTTTTGTTTCGTCGTTAGGATGATTTGGAGCAATCAGTACCTCTTTTTTGTCTTCGGGATAATTTTCTATAACTACTTTTACGGGCTCTAAAACAGCCATAGCCCGATGAGCATTCTCATTTAAATCATCTCGAATGCAGGCTTCCAGCATCCCCATTTCAACCTGATTTTCCATTTTTGTTACGCCAATCCGAGTGCAAAACTCTCTAATTGCAGCAGGCGTGTAACCTCTTCTCCGTAAACCTGCAATGGTCGGCATTCTGGGATCATCCCAACCTTCAACAAATTTTTCTTCCACCAACTGTATCAGCTTGCGTTTACTGAGTACGGTGTACTCCAAATTTAACCGTGAGAATTCATATTGCCTAGGCCTTGCGTCAATGGATATATTGTCTATCACCCAATCGTAAAGCCTACGATTATCTTGAAACTCAAGTGAACAGAGAGAATGCGTTATTCCTTCAATGGCATCTGAGATACAATGAGTGAAATCGTACATTGGATACACGCACCATTTGTCACCCGTTTGGTGATGATGGGCATGTTTGATGCGGTAGAGCACTGGGTCTCGCATTACCATAAACGAGGAAGACATGTCGATTTTGGCTCGCAAACAACAATGGCCGTCTGCGTATTCACCTGCTGTCATTTTGGCGAATTCACCGAGATTGGTTTCGACTGAGGTATCGCGATAAGGGCTGTGTTTTCCTGGCTCAGTTAAGGTACCGCGCATTTCTCTAATTTCTTCTTGAGAACAAAAATCGACAAATGCTAAGCCTTTTTCAATTAATTCTATCGCGTAGGCATGAAGTTGCTCAAAATACCCTGACGAATAACGAGGTTCTCCATTCCATTCGAAGCCCAACCACTTAACGTCTTCTTTGATTGCATTGACAAAAGAAATATCTTCTTTCGTTGGGTTAGTATCATCAAAACGTAAATTACATGTACCTTTATAGTCTTGAGCAATGCCAAAATTCAGGCAAATAGACTTTGCATGACCTATGTGTAAAAAACCGTTAGGTTCAGGAGGAAAGCGAGTTCTGATTGTAAGGTGAACTTTGTTCTCTAGGTCTTTATCGATAATTTGACGAACAAAATTGGTCGGACGATGCTCAGTCTCGGCCATGCAGTAAATACCTCGAAATAATATAATTAGATTAAGAGTATATCACCGAGGAGACTTCGCTAGCCAGCAGATGATGGCTTGAATGTAAGCACAGATACAAAAAACCCAGATAACTATCTGGGTTTTTTCATTTTTTTAAAAGCCTTAACTTTTTACCAACCGGTGGCTTTGCTTAGCGCTTTACCGATGTCAGCTAGTGAACGAACCGTTGTAACACCCGCTGCTTCTAACGCCGCAAATTTTTCATCCGCAGTACCTTTACCACCCGCGATGATCGCACCAGCGTGCCCCATGCGCTTGCCCGGAGGTGCTGTAACACCGGCAATATAAGAAACGACAGGCTTAGTAACATTTTCCTTAATGAAAGCTGCAGCTTCTTCTTCTGCTGTTCCGCCAATTTCACCAATCATAACGATAGCTTCAGTTTGAGGATCGTCTTGGAACAGTTTAAGGATATCGATGAAGTTAGATCCAGGGATTGGATCTCCACCAATACCAACACAGGTCGATTGACCGAATCCAGCGTCAGTGGTTTGCTTAACCGCTTCATAGGTCAACGTGCCAGAACGAGAAACAATGCCTACTTTGCCTGGTAAGTGAATGTGGCCTGGCATGATCCCAATTTTACACTCTCCTGGAGTAATCACACCGGGACAGTTTGGACCAATCATACGTACGCCTTTTGAGTTTACGTATTCTTTTACATAAAGCATATCTAAAGTAGGAATGCCCTCTGTAATACAAACAACTAATTCAATACCTGCATCAACTGCTTCAACGATTGAATCTTTACAAAAAGGGGCTGGAACATAAATAACCGATGCTGTAGCTCCGGTTGTTTCAACGGCTTCTCTTACAGTATTGAATACAGGTAATCCTAGATGCTCGGTGCCGCCCTTGCCAGGTGTAACGCCACCCACCATTTGTGTACCATAAGCAATTGCCTGCTCTGAGTGAAATGTACCCTGTCCGCCAGTAAAGCCTTGGCAGATAACTTTGGTGTCTTTATTAATAAGTACAGACATTATTTGCCCTCCGCAGCGGCAACAACTTTTTCTGCTGCATCTGTTAACGATTCAGCCGCAATGATATCTAAACCTGAATTGGCAAGCACATCTCGACCTAGTTCGGCATTGGTGCCTTCTAAACGCACAACAACTGGTACGCTTACACCCACCTCTTTCACTGCACCAATGATGCCTTCAGCAATCATATCGCAACGTACAATACCACCGAATATGTTAACTAATACGGCTTTAACATTGTCATCAGAAAGAATAATCTTAAATGCTTCGGCAACGCGCTCTTTTGTCGCACCACCACCAACATCTAAGAAGTTAGCTGGCTTACCACCGTGTAGGTTTACTATATCCATAGTACCCATAGCCAAACCTGCACCATTCACCATACACCCTACATTGCCGTCTAGTGCAACATAGTTCAGTTCGAATTGGGCAGCGTGTGCTTCACGAGCATCTTCCTGCGAAGGATCGTGCATCGCTTTTACTTTAGGCTGACGATAAGTAGCGTTGCTGTCTATTGCAACTTTTGCATCAAGACAATGCAAATCACCGTCTTCCTTTATGACTAAAGGATTGATTTCGATAAGCGCTACGTCTAGCTCTTCAAACATTTTTGCTAGACCTAAGAAAATCTTAACAAATTGCTTGATTTGTACACCAGTCAGCCCCAATTTAAACGCCATTTCGCGTGCCTGATAAGGCTGAGGTCCTACGATAGGATCGATTTCCGCTTTTAGAATTTTTTCCGGCGTTTCTTCAGCAACGGTTTCAATTTCAACACCGCCCTCAGTCGACGCCATAAACACGACACGACGTGAAGTACGGTCAACCACTGCACCCAAATACAACTCGTTGGCAATGTCGGTGCAAGTTTCAACTAATATTTTGCTTACGGGCTGGCCGTTTTCATCAGTTTGAAAAGTGACAAGGTTCTTACCTAACCATTTCTCTGCAAATGCTGCAATGTCATTTTTGTCTTTAACAAGCTTAACGCCGCCTGCTTTTCCACGTCCACCTGCGTGAACTTGACATTTTACAACCCACTCAGAGCCGCCGATCTTATCTGCGGCTTCAACAGCACCTTCAACTGTATCCGATGCGTATCCTTCAGAAACAGGTAAGCCGTATTCTTTGAACAGCTGTTTACCTTGGTATTCATGCAAATTCATGGTGTTTCTTTCCGATTTTTATTTAATAGAATATCGCTTTCGCGACGGGATTTAGAGTTCAAAGGCACTAAAAATAGAGCCTTTGACATCTCAATACTTATTTACACGTCAAGTATCAAACGTGTTGGATCTTCCAGCATTTCTTTTACTGTTACCAAAAAGCCAACAGATTCTTTTCCATCTACAATTCGATGGTCATAAGAAAGTGCTAAATACATCATTGGCAGTATTTCAACTTTGCCATTTACCGCCATAGGACGTTCCTGAATTTTGTGCATACCCAGAATCGCGCTTTGTGGAGGATTGATGATAGGGGTTGATAGTAGCGAACCAAATACACCACCATTAGTAATGGTGAAGTTACCGCCTTGCAACTCAGCCATAGATAATTTGCCATCTCGGCCTTTCACAGCTAACTCTTTAATACCTTTTTCTATTCCTGCCATGCCAAGCGTGTCTGTGTCTTTTAACACAGGCGTTACCAAACCACGAGGGGTCGATACAGCAATAGAAATATCAAAATAGTTGTGATAAACGATATCGTCGCCGTCAATCGATGCGTTAACTTCAGGATAACGTTTCAACGCTTCGGTCACTGCTTTCACATAAAAAGACATAAAACCCAGTTTTATGTCATGGCGCTTAACAAAGCTGTCTTGATATTGCTTGCGCAAGTCCATAATAGGCTTCATGTTCACTTCGTTAAACGTAGTCAACATGGCAGTAGAGTTTTTCGCTTCTAGCAATCGATTTGCAATCGTTTTTCGCAAACGAGTCATCGGAACCCGTTTTTCTGAACGCTCACCCGCTGGAACACTCACAGATGTTTCTTCTGTCTTCGCTTTTGAACTTGGAGCTGGCGCGGCTTTAAGATGTTTTTCCACATCTTCTTTGGTGATTTTCCCACCTTTTCCGGAACCTTTTACAGCAGCTGGATCGATATCTTTTTCTGCCAAAATACGTCTTACAGACGGACTAAGTGCATCAGAATCTGTGTCTTCTGTACTGGCCGATTCAGACGAAGACTCAGATTTAGCAGCAGCTGAACTGCCACCTACAAACTTAGCAATCACTTGCTCAGCTGTCACTGTTGCGCCCTCTTCAGCAAAAATTTCGCTGATAACACCATCGCCTGGTGCCACTACTTCTAGAACAACCTTATCTGTTTCAATATCTACCAAATTTTGGTCTCTTGAAACGCTTTCACCCGCTTGCACATGCCAAGTGGCAACGCTCGCATCGGCAACCGATTCAGGTAGAACCGGTACTTTTACATCTTCTTCAACTCCTGAACTCTCATTGGAGCTAGTATCAGAACTACTTGAAGCTGGCTTTTCTTTTGGTGCAGAAGCCCCCCCTTCAACCAATTTAGCGATGACCTGTTCGCCTAAAACCGTTGCGCCCTCTTCATCCAATATTTCGTCAATTACACCGTCGGCAGGCGCCACTACTTCAAGAACCACTTTATCAGTTTCGATATCAACGAGATTTTGATCGCGCTTAACGCTATCACCGGACTTGACGTGCCATGTAGCAATAGTTGCATCTGCTACTGACTCAGGTAGAACCGGAACCTTAATTTCTATTGTCATTTTTGTTCCTTATTTAATTGTGAGGGCGTCTTCAATCAACGATTTTTGCTGCTGATTGTGAACGGATACATAACCTACAGCAGGTGAGGCTGAAGCCTCTCTACCCGCATAGGATAAAACAGCGCCATCAGGAATGGCTTGCCAGAAATGATGTTGGCTACAATACCATGCACCTTGATTCTGAGGCTCTTCTTGGCACCAAACCCAATCTTTAACATGTGCATACTGAGCGACCACTTTTGCACATTCTTCTTGTGGGAAAGGATAAAGCTGTTCTAAACGAATAATTGCAACATCGGTTTGCTCGCTCTTACGGCGTTGATCGAGTAAATCGTAATACACCTTACCAGAGCACATAACCACTCGCTTGACCTGTTTTGGGTCAAGCTCATCAATTTCGTCGATGACATTGTGGAATACCCCTTCTGATAGCTCTTCTAAAGAAGACACAGCTAAAGGGTGTCGTAAAAGAGACTTAGGAGACATAACAATTAACGGTTTACGCATGGGCCGTACAATTTGTCGGCGTAGCATATTAAACACTTGCGCTGGGGTACTCGGAATACAAACTTGCCAGTTGTGATCAGCGCATAGCTGCAAGAACCGCTCAAGTCTGGCAGAGCTATGTTCAGGGCCTTGCCCCTCATAACCGTGAGGAAGTAAAACCGCCAATCCACATAAACGGCCCCACTTTGCTTCACCAGAGCTTAAGAACTGATCAAAGACTACTTGCGCGCCGTTAGCAAAATCACCAAACTGTGCTTCCCAAATCGTTAAACAATCCGGCTCAGCAGTCGCAAATCCATACTCAAATGCCATGACCGCTTCTTCGGATAAGACTGAGTCGTAAATTTCTATCTCGCCCTGCTCCTCGGAGATATTTTGAAGCGGCATATAGGTTGAGCCGTCTTTTTGATTGTGCATGACCGCATGACGGTGGAAAAACGTTCCTCGCCCTGAATCTTGCCCAGTAATGCGGATATCTCTTCCCTCATCAACGATACTTGCGTAAGCTAAGTTTTCAGCCATTCCCCAATCAAGCGGCCTTTCACCGTTTACCATAGCGGTTCTATCTTGGTACAGCTTGTTTACGCGAGATTGAAGTTTCACATCCTTTGGATGAAAAACAAGTTTCTCACCCAATTTTTTTAACTTATCGACACTAATACTGGCATCATAAGAAGTATCCCAGTCATGTCCTAAATAAGGCCGCCAATCAACCGAATGCTCGGTCATGGGACGCCATTCTTCTACTACGCACGCACCGTGGTCAAGAGCAGCTCTATATTCTTCGACATACTTACCGACTTCTAAATCACTGAGCACACCTTCTGACTGGAGCTGATCAGCGTAGATAGTTTTAGGAACGGGGTGCTTCTTAATTTTTTGATACATCAAAGGCTGAGTGGCATTGGGCTCATCAGCTTCATTGTGACCGTGTCTTCGATAACAAACTAAATCAATCACAACATCGCGTTTGAATTTGTTTCGATACTCTAACGCAAGTTTAGTAACAAAAAGTACAGCCTCAGGGTCATCCGAATTGACATGAAAAATCGGAGCTTGCACCATTTTCGCGATGTCAGTGCAATATTGAGTGGAACGCGTATCTTCAGTTTTTGAAGTGGTGAAACCCACTTGATTATTGATGACTATACGAACCGTTCCGCCAACCGCAAAACCTCTGGTTTGAGACATATTGAACGTTTCTTGTACTACACCTTGACCCGCAATAGCTGAATCTCCGTGTATAGTAATAGGTAACACTTTATTACTATCATAACCTCTGCGTACAAGACGAGCTCTCACCGAACCCATAACAACTGGGTTCACTATTTCTAAATGTGATGGGTTAAATGCTAGTGCTAAATGAACGTTTCCACCCGCCGTTGCGAAATCTGACGAGTATCCTGCGTGATATTTAACGTCTCCAGCACCCAAAGATTCGTCATGCTTACCCGAAAACTCATCAAATAAAACCGATGGATTTTTACCCAAAACATTAACCAACACATTGAGTCTTCCACGGTGTGCCATACCTACAACAACTTCTTTGGCTCCCGCGCTTCCAGCTTCATGAATTAGCCCTTTCAACATTGGAATGAGCGCATCGCCTCCTTCCAAGGAAAAACGCTTAGCGCCAGGAAATTTAGCACCTAAATACTTTTCCATGCCATCAGCAGCTATTAACCCTTTTAATATAGCCACTTTTTGCGCTTTTTCGATTTGAGGTCGCGCTTCTACTGATTCAATTTTGTCTTGTAGCCAGCGTTTTTGCTCCGTATCGGTAATGTGCATATATTCTGCACCAACAGAACCGCAATACGTTCTGTTTAGCGATTTAAACAGCTTTCCTAACGGCATGGAATCGTCACCACTGGCATACGATCCTACATTAAACACCGAGTCGTAATCTGCCTCAGACAGTGAATGATGCGATAATTCGAGATCTCTTACTCGCTCTTGTTGCCATAACCCCAAAGGGTCAAGATTTGCATGTTGATGGCCTCTGAATCGATACGCATTAATAAGTTGTAATACTTTGACTTGTTTGGCATCGGAGACATTTGGGGACGATGAAGAGGAGTTGGAACTAGCTCTTGCCATAGGGCCTAAGGCGGCAAGTTTTTTGAATTCGTTGCGAATGTGGCTATGGTTAGTGTCGATGGATACGCCATCTACAGTTGGAAGCTGTTCAAACACCAAACGCCATTCTTCTGAAACACTTAAAGGGTCATCTAGGTAGGCTTCATACATCTCTTCAACGTACGGAGCATTCGCCCCGGCCATGTGCGATGACTCCCACCACGCTTTCATCACGCTATCTTGCATTATTTTGCCTTCACCTGCTCACACATTAGGATATTCCTTTTATTTTACCCTCGACTTGCCCTCTAACCCAACCTAATTTATGAAGTTTTTTTACATTTTTAATAAAAAAATGGCCATCTTATTCAGACAGCCATTCAAATGGTTAACTAATTGTAAACCTTTAAGGCAAACAATGTTAAACCGCTCTTTGAAGCAACATAGATTTGATATGTCCAATCGCTTTTGTAGGATTCAGGCCTTTAGGACATACGCTGACACAATTCATAATGCTGTGACAACGGAATACACTAAACGCATCGTCTAAATCGTTGAGCCTATCATCGGTCGCTGTATCCCTGCTATCTATAAGAAAACGATATGCATGCAATAAACCTGCTGGGCCGATAAATTTATCAGGATTCCACCAAAATGAAGGGCAAGACGTGGAACAGCATGCGCATAAGATACACTCATACAAACCGTCTAGCTTCGCCCTCTCCTCAGGAGACTGCAAATGCTCTCTTGCTGGCGGTTGCTTACCATCGTTAATAAGAAACGGTTTAATTTTCTCGTACTGCGTGTAGAACTGAGTCATATCCACACACAAGTCTCTTACTACCGGCAAACCAGGCAGAGGTCTAATCACAATTTTACCCTTGCCTAAAGATGATAATGGCGTAATACAAGCTAAACCATTTTTGCCATTCATATTCATACCGTCTGAACCGCATACCCCTTCTCGGCATGAGCGACGGAATGATAAGGTAGGATCTTGTTCTTTCAGTGCTAATAGCGCATCAAGAACCATCATATCCTGCCCTTCTTCTGCCTCTAAGCTATATTCCTGCATACGAGGGGCATTGTCTACTTCTGGGTTGTAACGATAAACAGAAAACGTCAATTGCATTTTCGCTACTCCTTAATAAGTTCTAACTTTAGGTGGAAAGGCTTCGCGCAACTTAGGCGCCATATTTACGTCACGCTTTCGCATCTGCTCTGATTGAGGACGATAAATTGAGTGACACAACCAATTTTCATCGTCTCTGTCCGGACAATCGAATCGACTATGCGCTCCTCGACTTTCCGTACGGAAATTGGCTGACACAGCCGTGCTGTATGCCGTTTCCATTAAGTTATCTAACTCTAAACACTCAATACGCATGGTATTGAAATCACTACTTTTATCGTCTAGGCGTGCATTTTTAAGTCGCTCTCTTATTTCACCTAGCTCTTTCAGGCCTTGCGCCATGGCTTCACCTTCACGGAAAACCGAGAAGTTGAGCTGCATGCACTCTTGAAGGTCTTTCTTGATTTGAACCGGATCTTCGCCTTTTCCTTTTTCTGAGCTTTCCCAGCGATTAAATCTCGCCATTGCTTCATCTATGTCAGAAGACGCAGCCTCTCTCGAACTGATATCGTCTAGTGCTTTTCCTAAATGCAGCCCAGTAGCTCGACCAAACACGACTAGGTCGAGTAATGAGTTACCGCCTAATC
The DNA here is from genome assembly GCA_964429915.1 of uncultured Alteromonas sp. GTDB lineage: Bacteria > Pseudomonadota > Gammaproteobacteria > Enterobacterales > Alteromonadaceae > Alteromonas_F. Next base: position 67,178 of record CAYSDZ010000002.1, on the reverse strand, counting down.
GATTCGCGCCATGAACAGATACGCACGCAATCTCGCCGCATGCAAACAAGCCTTTAATAGGGGCTTCTTTACCCTCTGCATCCACAGATAAACACTGACCATCCACGTTGGTGGGAATACCGCCCATCATATAATGGCAGGTAGGAATAACTGGAATTGGCTCTTTCACAGGGTCAACGTGGGCAAAAGTGCGAGATAACTCAAGAATTCCCGGTAGACGAGACTCAAGAACGTCTTTACCTAAATGGTCAAGTTTAAGTTTTATATGCGTTCCCCAAGGACCTTCGCAGCCTCGCCCCTCTCTGATCTCAGTCATCATAGAACGAGCAACAACATCACGACCAGCAAGATCTTTTGCATTAGGGGCATAGCGCTCCATGAAGCGTTCGCCGTCTTTATTCAGCAAATACCCGCCTTCTCCACGACAACCTTCTGTAACCAAAGTACCCGCTCCGGCTATGCCTGTTGGGTGGAATTGCCACATTTCCATATCTTGCACAGGGACGCCTGCGCGTAGTGCCATGCCTACCCCGTCACCTGTGTTTATGTGGGCATTTGTCGTTGAAGCATAAATACGGCCAGCGCCGCCCGTCGCTAACACAACGGCTTTAGACTTGAAGTAAACGACTTCGCCACTTTCGATATCGATTGCGGTACAACCTACAACGTCACCGTCTTGGTTCTTAACCAAATCTAATGCGTACCACTCACTAAAAACTTTTGTTTTGTTTTTTACGTTTTGCTGATAAAGCAAATGCAACAATGCGTGACCCGTTCGATCGGCAGCAGCAGCTGTTCTCGCACCTTGTTCACCGCCAAAATTCTTTGATTGTCCGCCAAAAGGACGTTGATATACCTTCCCATTTTCAAATCGCGAAAATGGCAGTCCCATGTTTTCCATTTCTATAATGGCTTCTGGACCCGTTTTACACATGTACTCAATGGCGTCTTGGTCACCAATGTAATCAGACCCTTTAACGGTATCGTACATGTGCCATTCCCAGTTATCTTCGTGTGCGTTACCTAACGCAACAGTAATTCCGCCCTGCGCAGAGACTGTGTGTGACCGTGTTGGGAACACTTTTGAAAGTAAAGCGCACGATTTTCCGCTTTGTGACACCTGTAAAGCAGCTCGCATACCGGCGCCACCCGCGCCAATAACAACTGCATCAAATTCATGAACTGGTAAACTCATACTACACTCCCCACAATACAAATAGCCCTACAGCTACGTATACAAATCCGATAATGTTCACTGCATATTGTAAAATGGCGCGTAAACCTGGCGCTTTGATATAATCAGTAAACACTTGCCATAGCCCTATACGGGTGTGAATCATTACTGCAACAAGCGCTGCAAGTGTAAAAACTTTCATGGCTATATGTGAAAACAACCCAGACCAAACCGCATAAGTAATACTGTCAGTGGTAATAAAAAACCACGCTAAGAATAGTGTATACGCAGCGATAATAGCTGCTGTGGCGCGTGTAGACACGAAGTCCTGAACACCATCTCGTTTAATACTTGCTTGATTTGTTACCATATGACTACTGCCTCCACGATAGTCAGTACAATCCACAACGCTATCGTGGCTTTTGCACTGTTATTTCCAGATTCTAACTCTTCCCAATATCCCATATCCATAATGACGTGACGAATACCCGCCAACATGTGGTAGGTAATCAAAGAGACTGTACCAATGGTAATGATATTTCCTATCACTCCATCCATAACAGTTGCCACTAAATCAAAACCGTCAGGCGAAGATAAAGAGACGGCCCACGCCCACAAAGCGAACATAAGCGCTATGAACATGGCAACACCCGTTGCCCTGTGCAAAATGGACGAAATAGCGGTTGGCGGAAACTTGATGGTGTTAAGTTCTAAATTAACGGGTCTTTGCTTTTTCACACTAAGATGCCTGTTTTAATCTGCATATCAAACGCTAGTGCGCTTTACTATGCAATGTGTTGTTAAGAGTGCGTCCTGCTTTTTATTATTTGATTTTTTATTTTAAGCTTCAGTTATGGCCCTTAACCTAAACCTTAAAATGTCGCTCGCAAGTATATATACCCACTAATACAAATACAATTTTTTGTAAAATGGAGATATTGTCAATATGTAAAAACCAATACACAAAAGACTACGTATAAAGGTTCGATTTCGATGACTTTTGCTTGATATATAACGAATACTTATTAAACAACAACGCATTAAAATTGACTTTAAGGTGCAGAATAAGTACAACTACGGCACTTTTCTTACAGAAAGTGTCCACACGTCATTTTCAAAGCAATAAAAACCGTTCCTGAGGAGAGCCTTTATGGCAGATCAAAAAGCCATTCTTAAAGTCGGTGATAAAGAAGTAGAGTTACCTGTTCTATCCGGTACAGCCGGTCACGATGTTATCGACGTTCGCAGTCTGGGTGCAAGTGGCTATTTTACGTACGACCCTGGTTTCATGGCCACAGGCTCGTGCGAATCTTCAATAACATACATAGATGGAGCGAAAGGTATTCTTTTGCACAGAGGTTATCCCATTGAGGAGCTAGCAAGAGACGCCGACTACCTTGAAGTTTGCCATATGCTACTTCACGGTGAAGCGCCCAATGAACAGCAATATCAAGAATTCAAAGAAACCATCACTCGACATACGATGGTGCAAGAACAAATCAACATGTTCTTTCACGGGTTTAGGAACGATGCACACCCCATGGCAATGCTTTGCGGTACAGTGGGTGCGATGTCTTCGTTCTATCACAGCGATTTAGATGTGTCTAATGAAGAACAACGGCTTAGAAGTGCTCACAGATTAATCGCAAAAATGCCAACATTGGTTGCGATGTGCTACAAGTACAACGTGGGGCAGCCATTTGTTTATCCGCGTAACGACTTGTCTTATGCAGAGAATTTCTTAAACATGATGTTTTCGGTTCCAGCTGAAGATTATAAAATAAGCCCTGCGGTTTCTCGCGCAATGGATCGTATTTTCACCTTGCACGCCGATCATGAGCAAAATGCTTCTACTTCAACAGTTAGGCTTGCCGGTTCTTCGGGTGCCAATCCATACGCCTGTATCGCGGCAGGGGTAGCATCGCTTTGGGGTCCTGCGCATGGTGGAGCGAACGAAGCTTGTCTTAATATGCTTGAAGAAATCGGCTCAGTCGACCGTATTCCTGAGTTTATCGCTAAAGCGAAAGACAAAAGCGACCCGTTCCGTTTGATGGGTTTTGGTCACCGTGTTTATAAAAACCACGACCCACGAGCAACCGTAATGCGCGAGAGCTGTCACGAAGTGCTTCAAGAGCTTAAAATAAATGATCCGCTCCTTGACGTGGCAATGGAACTTGAACGCATTGCACTTGAAGACGCTTATTTTGCAGAGAAAAAACTGTTCCCTAATGTCGATTTCTATTCGGGTATCATCCTTAAAGCTATTGGCATTCCTACCAACATGTTTACGTGTATTTTTGCACTTTCGCGTACCGTTGGCTGGATTTCGCATTGGCATGAAATGTTAAGCCAACCAGGCCAAAAAATTGGTAGACCACGCCAACTTTACACGGGTCACGATAAGCGTAAATATTCGCCTATCAAAAAGTAGCTATAAACATCTAAAAAATAGCGCCTACAGGCGCTATTTTTTTATCTAGAATCGGTTCGGATATACAACATGGTAAATAAAAACACAGCATGGTATTTGGGAAGTGCAGGACTTGTCCCTTTTCTAGGTTTACCTTTGCTTGCAACCACTGAGATTATTGATTGGTACACCGCATTAGAAGGTTTTCGTGCTTACAGCGCAGTGATCCTTTCCTTTTTAGGAGGACCACACTGGTACGATGCAATTTGCTCAAAACGAAAAGGACATCAAATTTTTGTTGCTATGCTTCCCAGCATCCTTGCTTGGCTTGCATTGTTTGTTATTCCGTCTGTTTTGTCGTTAGGCGTTTTGTCTTTAGGCTTTTTACTGCTAATGATTTACGATAAACAAGTATTAACGCTGCCCAAAGACACCGTTATTTGGTACACCAAACTCAGAATGATGCTCACGACAGGCGTTGTATTGTCTCACGCATGGATGATCACCGCACAGGGTTAGTCTTTTATTCATCGCGTATCAATGCCAACAACTCAGCAGTTTTTTGCTCCATTAACCTGATGTTTACTTTGCTTTCCACATTCAGTCGAATCACAGGTTCAGTGTTTGATTTTCTAAGATTAAAACGCCAATCTCCGAACGAGAGACCAATTCCATCCGTGTCATCGCGTTCTTCGGCCTCTTTTTCATAGGCGTTCAACACACGCGCTAAAGCGGCATCAGCATCCTTTAACTTGCTATTAATTTCACCTGAAGAAGGAAATTTTTGGATACGAGACTCAACCATTTCAGCCAGTGTCAGCGAGGATTGAGACAACAGTTCTGCGACTAATAACCAAGGGATCATACCTGAATCACAATAAGCAAAATCTCTAAAATAATGGTGAGCACTCATTTCACCACCATAAATGGCATCTTCTTTTCGCATTCTTTCCTTGATAAAAGCATGCCCCGTTTTGCTTTTGATTGGCGTGCCTTTACATTCAGAAATGATATCTTCCGTATTCCAGTACACTCGCGGATCATAAATAATTCTATTATTTGCGTCTTTTGTTAAAAATGCTTCCGCAAGAAGCCCTACAATATAGTAGCCCTCAATAAAGTTACCCGATGCGTCAAACAAAAAGCATCTATCGTAATCACCATCCCAAGCAATGCCAAAATCAGCACCAGAGGCTTTGACGGCATCAGCTGTATCAGAACGATTTTCTGGTAATAAAGGATTGGGGATACCATTCGGGAACGTCCCGTCGGGTTGATGGTGTACTTTAATAAACGTGATAGGAACCTGTGCCGCGGTAAACGCGCTTTCAATGGCGTCAAGTGCCGGCCCTGCCGCTCCATTACCCGCATTCACCACTATCTTTAGTGGTTTAAGTTGAGAAACATCAATGTAGCTCAAAACATGGTTAACGTAATCGCACATTATGTCTTGTTCAGAAAACTTGCCTGTTTTCAGTAACGCTTCAGTAGATACGCTTGCTTTCCCTTTTATAAAGGCATCATCGCTCACTCTACCCTCTAGCGAGTAGTCGCTGAGTCGTGCATCAACCTCACTCACGTCTAATTGCTCAGCGCCTAACTTTATGGCGTCTAGTCCAGTGTCACCACTGATTGGCACAGAGCCTTTTTTGACTAGCTTCATGCCGTTGTAATTAATCGGATTATGGCTAGCAGTAACAACGATACCGCCATCGGTGTCTAAATGCTTGGTGGCAAAATAGATGAGTTCTGTTCCCACCATTCCCAAATCAATAACCTTTGCGCCGCCATCAATCAGTCCAGCGGACAAGGCCAGTTTTAGCGACTTTGACGTTAATCTAATATCGCCACCCACTACCACCGAGTTCACTTGGAGCTCTTTGGCATAGCTATAACCAATTCGATAAGCAATGTCTTCGTTTAACTGAGAAACCAGCTCGCCACGAATATCATACGCTTTAAAACATTTTATTCGTTGTTCAGCCATTCGTTATGCCTTTTTCTCGGTTCGGCCGTATCGATCAGAAAAGCGCACAATGTCGTCTTCACCCAAGTACGAGCCCGATTGCACTTCAATAAGCTCAAGCGGTATTTTTCCGGGATTTTCGAGTGCATGAACTTCACCTATCGGAATGTAGACAGACTCATTCTCGGTAACTAATTTGGTTTCTTCACCAATAGTAATATTGGCCGAACCTGATACCACCACCCAGTGCTCAGCTCGATGGTGATGCATTTGAACAGACAACTTTTCACCTGGCTTTACGGTAATACGTTTAACTTGGAACCGCTTGCCGTTGTCGATTGAATCGTAACTTCCCCAAGGCCGAAACACTTCGCGATGGAACTCAAATTCTGGTCGTTTTTCCTGTTTCAGTTTAGTCACTACGGCTTTTATATTTTGCACTTTATCTTTGTGCGCCACCATGACCGCATCTTTCGTTTCAACCACAACCACATTGTCTAAGCCAATCACAGAAATCAAACGCTGTTCGCTGTTAACGTAGCTGTCTGACACCCCTTCCAATATAGCATCACCAATGACCACGTTGCCATTTTCGTCTTTTTGCTCTGCGGTTTCCCATAATGAAGACCAGCTCCCCACATCGTTCCATCCTGCATCTAGTGGAACCATCGCCGCCATTTGCGTTTTTTCCATTACAGCGTAGTCAATAGAGTCATCAGGGCTGGTCGCAAAGATGTCAGGATTAATACGAATAAAATCTAAATCATTGGATTCAGTCTCTATTGCAGCTTTACATGCGGCAAGAATGTCTGGTGCATGCTTTTCAAGCTCAGCAAGATATACACTGGCCTTGAACATAAACATGCCACTGTTCCAGTAATATTCACCGCTTTTTAAATATTGTTCAGCGGTGGCAAGGTCTGGCTTTTCAACAAATTGTTTTACTTCAAAGCCTTGTGACAAGGTTTTTCCGCCTTGAATGTAGCCATACCCTGTATGCGCTTGGTCAGGCACGATGCCGAACGTGACTAAGTAGCCTTGTTCAGCAAGGTCAGCGGCTTGGCCTATTGACTCATGAAAAGCTTTTTCATTTTTAATCAAATGATCTGCCGCAAGTACTAGCAATGTTGGATCATCGCCAGTTTTAACAGCATGCAGTGCTGCTAATGCAATTGCCGGTGCGGTATTACGACCCACAGGCTCTAATAAAATACCGCCGTGCTCAGTTTCATTTTGTCGAAGCTGCTCAGCAACTAAAAAACGATGCGCATCGTTGCACACCACAATGGGCGCCTGCATATTACATCCATCAAGCCGGTTAATGGTTTCTTGTAACATGGTATTTTCTGAAGCAAGTGCGAGAAATTGTTTAGGCAATGCAGCTCTGGATTTAGGCCACAGTCTACTGCCTGTTCCCCCTGCTAAAATAATAGGCGTCATGATTATCCTTTACATCAAAATTTAAATTCAATTCATGGTAAACAAGGCATTCCATGCAATCAATACTAACTTGAAAATCTTGTGATATTTTGCCATTTTTTGAAGGTCTTATTTGTTTCATTGCCTTTATTTCTGGATAATGCGACGAAACAGTTTTGAATCAACATTGGAATCAATGGATACGGTAGAGAAATCTAAAACAACAGGCGTAGGTCGCTTGTACGGTGTAAAGAATGTATCGACGTTCGAAAACAGTCATGTAACAGTGGTGGGTATTGGCGGTGTGGGCTCTTGGTGTGCGGAGGCGCTAGCTCGCAGTGGAATAGGCAAAATCACTTTAATTGACTTAGACGATATCTGTGTCACTAACATTAATCGACAAATTCATGCCCTCACCTCCACTATTAATCAATCCAAAGTTGAGGTAATGCAACAGCGTATTATAGATATCAATCCTGCATGTACCGTAGAGTGTATCGAAGATTTTGTCACGCCAGAAAATACGGCTTCATTGATTGAAAAAACCTGCGATTACGTTATAGAAGCAACCGATAGTATAAGTGCAAAATGTGCTATTATTGCTCATTGTAAACGCAATAAAATCAAAATCGTGACCGTCGGCGGTGCTGGCGGTCAGTTAGATCCGACGCAAATTACTAAAGGTGACCTTGCAAAAACCATTCAAGACCCTTTAGCTGCAAAGGTACGAAGCGAACTGAGGCGTCGATATCATTTTAGTAAAAACCCTCAACGTCGGTTTGGAGTCACCTGTGTTTTCAGCACTGAGCAACTTAGGTATCCACAACCAGATGGAACGGTGAATAGTAATAAGTCGTCTATGCAGGGCAGTACCCGCCTAGACTGTACGTCTGGATTTGGTGCAATATCTACAGTAACCTGTACTTTTGCGATGTTTGCAGTAAGTATTGTATTAAACAAATTGGCAAACATTAAATAAACAAGAAAATGGAGCGCGCAATGCACCAAGAGGAACTGTTAGACCTAATGAAAGCGAGTGCTAGTGATGCGGTAGCAACATCTCGCGATGAATTTTCATTGGACTTAGACTATTCAGCGCAAAGCATTAACTTAGTTGATGATATTTTACTTGGCTTTGTCGACAAATATCACGACGAGGTTTTAGAAGACCAAGCGGTATTTACACTGTGTAATATCTTTGGTGCGTATGTAGGAGAAGTATTTAAATTACAAGTGGGCGGTGAATGGGTGTACGATCAGTCTAACCCGAATGCTCCCTATGTGGTGCTTGCCTACGGTTCGCATAGTTATGCGTTTGCTGGAATTTGCTATGAACGTTTAGTTAATGATAGCCAAGTTAGTGTGAAAGCCTATTTTGATCAGGCGGTAGAAAATAACAGAAACTAAGCGTTTACGCGCGCCAGTCTTCATACATGAACCGCGTGCGTTTACTTCTACCTACATACATTGCTGTGAAGGTAGTGATTAGGAGCATTGAACCCGATACTGCATCAAAATGATCAACGGAATGACTCAGGAAAAAACACTGTAAGCCTATATCTAAAGCCAAAAGAACATAAAGTAAAACTTTCGTCCATTGCAATGAGTCGTTCTTTTTCCAAAACCACTCTCGTCTTCCCAAAACGAACCAAAGCATTAAATAAATCCCCCCTAGCCCGAGATGCAATTTAAAACTGAATGCAACAGGGAAAACCCACAGTCGGATGGTCTCGCCATTATCGCCAAGCAGCATTGCAGACGCCAACACCCATATCGCCCTTGCCCCCCAAAGCAAGACTAGCGTAAACCATACAGAGGGTATGATCCTGCCTGCTTCATCGTAACAGTGTAAGGGGAGCTTGAGTTTGGTCATATTACCTGTGTCATTTTTTTAAAACAAAATTGGTAATACGCGTTGCACGATTAAGGGTGACAAACATTTCAATCCTAGGTCATAAAACCTTATAGAAAGCAAAAATTAGCCACCCTTTAAATTGGCCTTCACTCAAGCTAGTAAAACTCTTCCTAGCTAGCGACGAGCAGTTTCCAATCTTCTATAAAGTTGTCCAGTGCACCCCGACAACGTCAGCTCTGGATACTCTTCATTTAGCGACTGACTAATGTGTTTCATCATTGGCGTATAACTATGATGTAATGCACTAACACTAAATTCAAACGCGTACTCTGCTATCCTATTAAAATCAGTATTCAATTCTGGTAGCCCCTCTTGAACCCTGATAGAGTTGACGCTCTCTTTAAGTTTTTCAGTATAAAGCCTAGCACCAGACATTACCTCATCGTCAATCAGCTCCATTACGCTCACTTCATCAGAAAAAATGTAACCACCTAGCGAAAGATCGACAAAACTTTGCAAGCCAGTAGAATTTTTACGCTCAATGCCATATAAAGCATACCCAAGTGCCTTCTTGATAAGCGCGGTAACTTGGTCATTGACTTGGTGATTATTGTTAATCAATTCTCTGTTTGCATCAATCATAGCGTAAATGACTGGTGTACTAGTGGCATAGCCAGTATAACCAAGCACCAGTAACCTATCAGCGACCTCAAGCTTCTTTTTTCGAGGAATATCGTTTCTTTGTAAGGCAGTTAGCATTGCATATGCATTATCCTGCTCTACGTAAAAGTAAAGTTCTTCTTTCGATGCTTCTCTGTAAGGTTCTAAATAGTAACTCCCTAAACCTTCTTTATAGCTGTCATCTATTTTTAACCCGATAGAAATATCACCTTGCCTTTTTTGCAAAGAACTCATTTCTGAACTAACAAAATTTCTGTCGTCCTCAGATAGTTCATTGACGGTAATACACCAATCGTCTTCTATGTCTTTATATATTATGTTTTGAGTGCCTTCGTCGTTTGACTGGTTATACACAGCACCTTCTTCTTGGATGTCCTTGGCTTCTATAAATTGTTCAGCGTGTCCCATCGTGTTAGTACTTCTGTCAACCAGTGTACGATTGTTTTTAGGGGTATTGGATAAATCAAAACGTAGATAACTTACCAAGCTAAGTATTAATAAAATACTTACACTAATAATCACTATTTTTTTACTCATAATAATTACTCCGTGTAGTTAAGAAGGGCAATTTTGAGCAATAAATGAATCTCTCACTGAATCGCATTCAGCTATTGATGCATTACGGGTGGAGTCATTGACAGCCGTACAGTGATGATAAGAATTTGACCGAAACACGACCTCTCCTTCAACTTCAACTGCTACCACAAGTGCACGCCCAGAACCAGAACCTCTTACTGATGCTTCCCAGTCTATTGTACTGCACCTTTGTAAAGCAAGAGTATGTTGTCTTAATGGCTTTAGCCTGCACATTGAATGGCTAGCCTGCGCATCGTCTACACATTGCTGTCTATCAGCATAATCTTCTTTGGGTGGTTGCGTCTCTTGTTCATTTGAATTTTCTTCGTTCTCGGTGTCGTCTTCATCTTCATCCTTATCTTTTTCGTCTTTGTTATCATCTCCAGAATCACCTCGGGGTCCACCACCACTTCCGCCTCTACTGCCTCCGCCTGAAGAACCACCGCCTCCAGAACCATAACCAACACACCCCCTACATCCACTATCTGGAGAGTCATTGCTAGGAGAACCACAAGCGTCTGCGGTACTTTCTTCGCATGAACCTGCAAAAACAGAAGAAACACCCATAAATGAGACGCTTTCTGATAAGTTAACGTCAACGGTGAGAAGTGATAATAGTGCAACTATCTTTAGAAATTTTCCATAATTTTTTTCGTCCTATAAGATTTTTGAATTGCCTGATTTGTTATTATTACATCAAGCTTATGGTGTATAAAATTTATACACCAAATAAACCCACATTAATGAAATTTGTAATTCAAGCATAAAAATAAAAATTTTTTAGAGTAAAGAGGAAATAATGTCTTGGGGCATATAACTTCAAATGCTTTTCAAAATTATTTCCTGTAAAATTTTAAGGGAAAATCTGAATTTATCTACTACGGTACGGCATGACAGTTAAACAATTTGATCCTAAGCAAACCACAACACTTGAAACACCAAATAAAGTGATTGCGGAACAAGTCAATAATGCACTCAAACAGTACGAAATTGTTGAGCAATCATCCAGCCGTATTGGCTTCGTAAGCCTTGGCTGCCCAAAAAACCTAGTCGATTCAGAGCGCATTCTTACGCAGCTAAGAACAGAAGGCTATGAAGTCGTGCCTACTTATCACGATTCAGATTTGGTGATTGTGAACACCTGCGGTTTTATTGACGCTGCGGTGGAAGAGTCCTTAGATACTATTGGTGAAGCGCTAAAAGAAAATGGGAAGGTTATCGTTACTGGCTGTTTGGGTGTGAAAGAAGATGAGATACGCGAGTTGCACCCCAATGTGCTAGCAATTACCGGCCCGCATTCCTACGAAACCGTGGTCAACCAAGTACACGACCACCTTCCTAAACCCGAACATAATCCTTTTGCTGATTTGATCCCCGACCACGGCGTTAAATTAACGCCGAAACATTATGCGTATTTGAAAATTTCAGAAGGCTGCAATCACCGTTGTACTTTCTGCATTATTCCGTCGATGCGCGGTGATCTGGTGAGCCGTCCAGTTGGCGAAATATTAGACGAAGCACAGCGCTTGAAAAAGGCTGGGGTAAATGAACTGTTGGTGATTTCTCAGGACACCAGTGCCTACGGTGTTGATGTCAAACACAGAACTGGATTTTGGCAAGGCATGCCAGTTAAAACACACATGCTACAGCTTTGCGAAAAACTGGGTGAAATGGATATGTGGGTGCGGCTTCATTATGTGTATCCCTACCCTCACGTTGATGATTTAATTCCGTTAATGAACGAGGGTAAAATATTACCCTATTTAGATATTCCGTTTCAGCATGCTAGCAAACGCATTTTGCGTTTAATGAAACGTCCTGGTAGTGCAGATAGAACCTTAGAGCGCATTAAAAAATGGCGCGAACAATGCCCAGAGCTGATTATACGCTCAACGTTTATTGTCGGCTTCCCTGGTGAAACTGAGGAGGAATTTAACGAACTGCTCGATTTTATCCGTGAAGCACAAATTGATAGAGCTGGGTGTTTTGCCTACTCACCAGTCGAAGGGGCAAAAGCCAATGATTTACCTGAACCCGTGCCTGAAGAGGTAAAGCAAGCCAGACTCAAAACATTTATGGACGTTCAGGCTGAAATTAGCGCCCAACGCTTACAAGCTCGTATAGGTAAAGAATATTTGGTGGTGATAGATGAACTCACGCCAGAAGGTGCCGTTGGTCGATGTTTTGCCGATGCGCCAGAAGTAGATGGTTTGGTGCACTTAAACAACGTTCATCACCTTGCAGTGGGGGAACGAGTTTGGGCGGAAATCATCCACGCAGACGAGCACGATACTTGGGCTGTCGTCGCTGACGAAGAAAGCGAGGAAGACAGCGAGAAAGAATAAGTTTTTTCAGCTTATTCTTTGCCTTTTAAAGTGCTCAATAATCTTTCAAGATCGTCAGGCGTATCAACGCCAGAGGGAGCAGGCGCTATGGCATCTGCAACGGCAATGGTGTCGCCGTACCACAATGCACGCAATTGCTCTAATGATTCGATTTGTTCTAAAGGAGACGGCGCGTAGCTTACATATCGTCTGATGTAGCCTGCGGTATAGGCGTAAATACCTAAATGACGCCGCATATTCCCTAAATGCACTTTGGACGTATCGGTGATGTCAGCTAGAAGCGCTTCTCGTTCAAATGGAATACTGGCCCTTGAAAAATACAGTGCTCGCGCTTGGCTATTGCGAACCACCTTTACTGTATTTGGGTTTATCACTTCTTCTCGGTTTGTGATTGCAGTACAAAGTGTTGCCATCTGCGTTTTTTCGTTTTCGAGCAATTGCGCTACCTGATGAATTAACTTCGGTGCAATAAAAGGTTCATCACCTTGCACATTGACAATAATCTGTTCATCAACAAACTGGCGTAAGCTCACGACTTCGGCAATTCTCTCAGTCCCTGATTCATGATCAGCGCGTGTCATTTGCACTTGACAAAGTGGTGACACGGCCCGAGCAATACGTTCATTATCAGTTGCAACAATTACCTGTGCTGCACCTGCCTCAAGCGCACGCTCAACAACATGCGCTATCATTGGTTTGCCTTGAATATCAGCGAGTATTTTGCCAGGAAAACGGCTAGAACCATAACGTGCAGGAATGACTGCAATAAAACTGGCTTTCATAATCATTCGAGGTTGGAAAGCTCTTCATTGGATAAGCTTTGCGCTTCTGTTTCTATCAATACAGGTATGCCATCGATAATCGGAAAGCGCAAACGGTCAAAACGACACACCAAGGCATCTTTTTCTTTGGTTAATATCAATTTTCCTTTGCAAACGGGGCAAGCTAGAATATCAAGTAACTTCGTATCAAATGGCATGTCGTTCCCTAGTATTTTGGTTCTATTTTTTGGTTCTATTGCTTTGATTCTATAGTAGCGCGAGCCAACGCCTTGAGCGTGACTTCTAGCTGGCTTTTTAACTGCTCGCTGAGTATAGCATCAACCTGAAGATACCAGCACTCGTCATGAGCAAGTGACTGGCATTTTACTGCATCTTTTTCTGTCATAAGCGTAACACAATCTGGCAAATCGCTTGAGGTAAAATGATGGTGATCGGCTAGCGCGGTCGTCTTAAAATCGACGAAACCCAAGTCCGTCAAAGATTGAAAGAATCGTTGTGGCGACCCTATTCCCGCCACTGCATGCAAGGTTTTGTCTTGATAATGTGCTAAAAATTCGTTTATCGACAGCGTTTTTTGAGGGTAACGAACGTTGACAAAACGCGTAAACCTAAGCGACATGGTAAACGTATCGTCGTTAAGCGGATCGTTTCCGTTGTGAATAACGGCGTCGACATCCTTAAGTCGCGAGGGCAGCTCTCTTAACGGCCCCATAGGTAATAACCAACCGTTACCTAACTTCCTGTCGTCCATCACTAGCCATTCAATATCTCTTTGCAGGGCATAATGTTGTAAGCCATCGTCACAGACGATGATATTACACCCCAGCGAGGCTAAAAAATCAGCACCGCGTGAGCGAATAGGATCGATTACCACTTTGCACAAACCCCTATTAGCGATAAGTCGGGGCTCGTCACCCACAAACTGCGCTGGGTCGCTTTGTGTCACTAGGTGGGGAAAATGTTCACATTGCCCTCCATACCCCCGACTCAATACGCCGGGTATATAGCCTAATTCAACCAGCCATTTTACGACCAACAATACGACGGGTGTTTTTCCATTCCCACCAACAGAGAGATTACCCACCACTAACACGGGCACAGCAGGGTGATAAGACTTGAGCAAGCCGATTTCGTATAGTTTTCGGCGTAGTGCTGACAGACAAAAAAACAGCGCGCTTAATGGCAAAAATAGCCACCTTAAAGGGTGTTTATCAAACCAGCATCGATATAAAAATTGCTGCATTAGTCGCCAAATTGCATGGCATGTAATTGAGCGTATGCACCCTTTTGTTCGAGCAAAGCACCATGTGTCCCCTGCTCAATAATTTCGCCTTTGTCTATCACTAAAATTTTGTCGGCATGTTCAATGGTTGATAATCTGTGAGCGATAATAATACTGGTACAGTTTTCGGTTAATACCTGTAAGGCATCTTGTATGAGCTTTTCTGATTCTGTATCCAGTGCCGATGTGGCTTCATCTAGAATCAAAATAGGAGCATTAAGCAATAAGGCTCTAGCAATAGCAATACGCTGTCTTTGACCACCGGACAAAGCGGAGCCGTTTTCCCCAATAACGGTGTCCAATCCTTTTTCAAAGCCATTGGAGAATTCAAGCACATGAGCCTGTCTCGCCACGCGCTCAATTTCGTCTCGCGTAATATTGTCTAGCGTCACCTTGTCGTGCGCCGCATAAGCAATATTGTTGGCAATAGTATCGTTAAAAAGCGTAACGTGTTGCGAGACCAATGCAATGTGTTGACGTAAATTTTGCAGAGTAAAGGTGTTGATATCCACACCATCAATCGCAATGACACCCGACTGAGGACGATAAAACCGAGTGAGTAAAGAGGAAATCGTCGATTTACCACTTCCCGATTTCCCCACCAAAGCAATTTTTTCGCCTTTTTGTGCAGTAAAGCTAAGCTGTTTTAATGCTGTGTCTTGCGCGCTAGGATAGGTAAAACTCACCTCAGAAAAAGTTATATCTCCTTGCACCCGGTCTTTGTTGACTAGCCCAGTGTCTTGCTCGCTTTCCTCATCAAGCACGTCAAATACACTTGCACACGCTGCTAAGCCTTTCTGTAGTTCGTTATTCACCGTGGTGAGTTGCTTTAGCGGCCGCAGTAGCATCGTCATGCACAAAATGACATTAATAAACACACCCACAGTCAACTGTTCAACCATTGCAGGTGTACTGGCCATATATAGCGCAGCAGCCAACGCGAAGGATGCGATCACTTGAATCGACGACACGCTGAGTATTTGCGTGACGTTTAACTTCATGGTTTGTTGACGATTGTGGTTATTTCTCTTTTTAAAGGCTTGTTTTTCCAAACGCTGCCCGCCAAACATCAGCACCACTTTGTGGCCTTTAACGGTCTGCTCTACCGCCGTCGTTAACGACCCCATTGCTTGCTGAATATGTTTACTTACTTTACGAAAACGCTTGCTTACCAACGAGACGATGATCCCAACTAAAGGCGCAATAATCAAAAATACTAAAGACAACTGCCATGAATAATAAAACATGACAATAAGTAGACCCAGTATAAATGCACCCTCTCTCACTACTATCAACATGGCTTTACTGCATGCGTTTGCAACTTGTTCGGTATCGTAGGTTAATTTGCTGATCAACTCACCCACTGGGTGGCGATCGTGAAATTCGACAGGTAGGTGGATATATTTTTCGAACAACTGTTGGCGCATCTGCATGACGACTTTGCTACCAATCCAGTTTACTGTATAGGTACCCATAAAATTAAAAATACCGCGTAAAATAAACAGAGGCACGATGGCATAGGCTGCTAACCGTAGAAAATGATGGTTGCTGTTATTTAACGAATCGTCAATTAAAGGTTGAAGCTGTGCCATTACGAACGTATCGACCGACGAATATCCTACCATGCCGATAACTGCGGGTATAAACAACCACTTGTAAGGTGTTAAGTACCTTAGAAGGCGAGAGAAATGTCCGGATGTGTTCGCATCGATTTGCGTGGAAAAACTTGGCATGTTGTCTGAGCGTGTTAATCATCATTCGTCATAAGTGTACCTAGTTTACCAGATCTCTCCTAGTGCGTATGAAAAGTCTTGTACCATCTTTTTTGGAAGTCGGTGAACCAAGTTTTCACTTGTACGCGACGTTTCCTTGGTGCATTCGTATTTACATCAAAGCGTATGTAGCCATCTTTTGCTGTTGTGTATACCTGTGCATGTTGCTCTCGATAGGAATTCAGTACGTTTTTATGAGGTAAACGCCATCGATTTAGAAATCCATTTTGCACAACCACATAATCGGGTGACACAGCGCTTAACCATGCTGCGGTTGAAGAGCTTTTACTACCATGATGGGGAGCAACTAGAATATTTGCATCAACGTTCTTATTTTCGAGCAGCATGGCAGATTCGGCTTCTTTTTCAATATCGCCAGGTATCAATGCACTCACCACTCCATCAGTTACAAACAATACACACGACAAGTTATTTTTTGACAGCTCAGCTTTGTGAACAGCCTTCTCAGAGGGCCACAATACCTTAATCGTCAGTTTTCCTAGCTGCCATTGTTGCCCCTTAAGGCAATCGGTATAAATAGAATGCCATTGCGCTACTACTTCGTTATCTGTAAGCCACGCTTGTCCTGCTGAGTGATCGGTATCAAAATGCGAAATGACACCTTCGATGGGGAGGCGAATGCCGAGTGTTTTAAGGCTTGGCGCAATGACAGAAGCGGCAAGTGGACGATGGGGATCATAGCCGCCTCCCGTATCCACTAACATAGCTTGGTTCTCTGATTGAATGAGTAAGGCACTACCCTGCCCTACGTCAAAGATATGAATAGACCAATCTGGTTTTTTGTTTAAACAATTAGAAACAACCACACCGCCAATTATCAATACAAAGAGGGGTAAAAAAGTTCGAAACCGAATGCTGGGTATAAAACATAAGGCTAATAACACCAGTGCTAGCAACCAGTATGATTTCGGCCATTCAAGGTGAGTCGATAAAGTTGGGAAGACATGTAAGGTTTCAACAAAGTAGTACAGTATGTCACCCAGTAATGAAATGGGTGCTTCAGCTAACGAGGGCGTTAACAGTAGCAACAAGGTGCACAGACAACCCAAGGGTACAACAACAAGCGTAACCAATGGGATCGCGATTAAATTGATGAAAAAACTACTCCAATGAATTGCACCAAAAATGATGCCTGTGGCAATCATCATGAAAAGCGTAAGAAAAAGTTGGAGACAAAGTGCACTTTGTGCTCGCTGAAAAAAAGAATTCACACCGAAACTGAATCGCCAACTTAGAAAAACCAACACCAAGACGGCAAAAAAGCTTAAATACACGCTTATTCCAAAGATAGAAAAGGGGTCAAACAACAAGCACACCACCAATACCCATTTAACCCCAGTCACAAGCGTCGAATATCGATGACTTGCCCGTAAAATCACAAAAAGGGTTAATGCCAAACACGCACGAACCAAGGTAAGGGGAAAATCACAAATCGCGACAAAAATCCATGAGCTTGATAAGGCCAGTCCTTGTACACCAATCGTAAAAACTGGGTCGGTCTGTTTTCCAATCAAACTATACGCAGCAAACAAAAGAAGCTTTGCTAACCACACACAAAGAATAAATACCACGCCCATGTGTAAGCCAGATAAGGTGAAGAGATGGGCCACCCCCGTTCTTTGAAGTAAATCCCAATCCTCACTTGTGAGATCCTCTCTTTCAGCAAGCAGCATGGCTTTAATCCATTTTTCTGCCTTGGGTTCAATACTCGATAGCCGATACTTTAATATTGTCGCGATGGAAGCACTGGGGCTAAGAAGCTTATTCTGCTGACACTTTCTAACATAGCCAGTCGCTTTCATTTGTTTACTGACTAACCATCGCCAGTAACCAAAGCCGCCAGGATTTTGTAAGCCATGACTGGGTTTGAGTTTTAAACAAAGCTGCACTAGCTGATGTTTTTGAAACGTTTTGGTGAAGTAATAAGCTTGTACTTTAGCCTTGAAATTTACGCTTTCGTTGTCTAGTTGACGAACACGTAAATCTAGTTTCTGAGCACGTTGATTTTCAGTCACGCTTAAAATTTCAGCTTGTACTATGACAGTTTGCTGAAATTTGTCGCTAGGCAGTTGCCATGAGAGGTAACTATGCCCTACACTCGCCCCCCATATGATTCCTGCTAAGCCCCCGATGAGATATGGGAAGATATTAATGCCTACACTTAGGGTCTGAGGTCGATTTGCAAGTATGTTGAAAGCAATCACCACTACACTTGCGATGATCGTAAGTACTATTTGTTTTACGCTTGGTAAAAAAGACCAGTACTGTGCGCTAAAGCAAACTATAATGAAGGCAAACGCTACTTTCCCTATGGCGTTTATCATAACATTGAAACCTTATAATTATGATGAACAAGCATGCCTAAAAACCTAATACAACGGTTTTTACCCGACCATCAATCGGTGAAAAAAAACAAAGCGCTCAAAATCTTTGGGACCTTGTTACACGACCCGAATTTATGGCATTTAAACCGACGCTCAGCATCAGGGGCTTTTGGGATAGGTTTATTTTTTGCCTTTTGGCCTGTGCCTTTTCAAATGTGGCTTTCAGCCGCTGTGGCGATTCCGTTTAGAGTGAACCTGCCCGTATCGGTCGCAACAGTATGGATAACTAACCCTTTCACCATGCCACCCATATTTTATGCAGCATATAAATTAGGCGCTACTGTACTGGGGATCGAGAGTCATCATTTTGCATTCGAATTAAGTTGGCGCTGGCTGATAGAAAGTGCGTCCTCGGTTGGTCCCTCTTTGCTTCTTGGATGTTTCATTTTTTCGTCGTTTTTTGCCACTCTTGGGTATTTTGGCTTAAATTCGTTATGGCGTTACGCGGTCAGGAAATCATGGCGTCATCGTAAAGCAACCAGACAAGCCAGAACCCACCACTCACAGTAAGCCAAATTTTTGCATTTCCATTACGCATTTACTTTGATGTATAATTTTTAGCATTCTAAGCATATATACACATTTTACGTAAATAATATGGAAAGACATGAAGAGCTGTTTGTTTCAATAAGAAAAATCATTAGAGCGATTGATATTCGCTCTAGAAAGCTAAGCAAGGAATCCGGTTTAACAGGCCCGCAACTGCTCATATTACAAGAGTTAGCAGGGAATGACGGTATTACTGCGAAGCAAATAGCACTCAAAATCAATTTAAGCCAAGCCACCGTTACCACAATCCTTGACAGATTAGAGTGTAAACAGCTAATTGAGAGAATTCGCAGCCAAGAAGATCGAAGAAAGGTAGCACTACACCTGACTGAAGAAGGAAGAGCTGCGCTTGAATTTGCGCCAAAGCCAATAGAAGAAGCATTTGTCGAAAAGTTTACCGCACTAAAAGAGTGGGAGCAGCTTCAACTAATTTCAGGCGTCGAGCGCATTGCCGATATGATGGGCGCATCGGAAATAGACGCAGCTCCCATGTTAAACATCGGCGAAATCACTAAAACATAACCAGCCAACTTCGCTAATAAGTTTAGCGTTTTCATACTTATACGCTCATTTGTATCGCAGAACATCTGATAATACCATTAAAAGCATTTGTATTTTTTTTGAACAAACTGTGTAATAAACTTTCAATTTTATCGGGTTTCTGCTATTTTATTTAGTGTTGTAATGATTATGAATGTAACTAACTTACATAAGTTTATACATACTTATCCGTTAGTTTACGGTAAAAGAGGTGTGTTTAATTTAAAATAACCCTCGTTGAGCTACATTAATTAAATGTTTAGCCCAATTATTATTAATTTAAGGTCAATCTAATGAGCAGTTTCAATTGGAAACGTATTGTTGTAAAAGTAGGAAGCGCATTAATCGCTCCGAACAAAAACGGATGCAGTAGCCATTATCTGTTAGGCATTGCTCAGTTTATTGTTCGTTGCAGAAGCAAAGGCATAGAAGTTGTGCTTGTTTCATCTGGCTCAGTCGCAGCAGGCGCGCATCTTTTTAAAAATAAAGATAAAAACATCATCCAGAAGAAAGCTATGGCCGCTGCGGGTCAAACCGAGATGATGTCTACGTGGGACAAACTGTTTGATTTTGCTACCGCTCAGGTACTTCTGACACATGCAGATTTACGCAACCGAGACCGTTATATCAGTGTCCGCGAAACACTTTTTTCATTGTTAGAGAACGGCATTTTACCCGTGGTAAATGAAAATGACACAGTCACCACCGACAAACTTAAAGTCGGAGACAATGATAATCTTAGTGCCATGGTGGCAGCAGCAGCAGACGCAGATGCATTAATCATTTGTTCAGATGTAGATGGTCTTTACGATAAAAACCCGCATACCCATGAAGACGCGCAATTGCTCTCTTGGATTTCTGAAATTAATCAGGACATTTATGACATGGCTGGCGGTGCGACTAGCGATGTAGGAACAGGTGGAATGAAAACCAAGATTCAAGCCGCTGAAAAAGCCATATCGCATGGTATCGATACCTTCATTGTAAACGGGTTTACCGAACTTTCTTTTAATATGTTATTGGACGGCAAAAATCCAGGAACACATTTTCAACCCTATGCGAATCCTATGAATGAACACGACCATTGGTTAACTCATACCTCAAACGCGCAGGGTGAAGTTATCGTTACAGACGATTTCAAACCTGATGAAGTGGCTGAAGAGGTCGAACTCACCAGTAATGACGTTATTGCCGTCGAGGGTGATTTTGCGGTAGGCGACACGGTTTTAGTACGTAAAAATAATGGTAAAAAAGTTGCAAAAGGAAAAACCAACTATAGTAGTTGCCTTTTAAACTACATTGCAGAACAAGAAAACGAGCAGTATGCAACCGATTTTCAAAATTCATCAGGGCCCATTATTTCAAAACAAAGTATTGCCATATTGGAGGAACAAAAAAAATGATCACAGCGTTGGCTAAGTCTGCTGCACAAGCAGCGAGAGAACTTGCAGTTGTTGACGAACCATTCAAAAACAAAGTGCTGTTAGATATGGCGAAGAAATTGCGTGAAAATGCACAAGACATTCTTTCGGTAAACGAAGCAGAAGTGGCAAGAGCGACAGAACAGGGATTAGATTCCGCTCTTATCGACCGTCTTGTTCTTAACGACGAACGAATTGAAGCAATGGCTTCAGGTATCGAAACCATTGCAGAATTGCCTGATCCTGTGGGTCAGGAACGTCATATCGATACTCGCCCAAATGGCATAGAAATAAGCAAAATGCGAGTACCTTTGGGGGTCATTTGCATGATTTACGAGTCGCGCCCGAATGTTACCGCTGACGCTGGTGCGTTGTGCTTTAAATCGGGTAATGCTGTTATTTTGCGTGGAGGAAAAGAAGCACTCGATACCAGTAAAATTATCGCATCAATTTTACAAGCTGTGCTAAAAGAGCATGGCTTACCGCCTGCGCTAATCACTGTTGTACCCAACCCTGATCGAGCATTAATGCTTGAATTGCTTCAGCAAGAGAATTATATCGACGTTGTGATCCCTCGTGGCGGAGAAGGTTTGATACGCTATGTTACTGATAACAGTACGATCCCGGTTATTCAGCACTTTAAAGGAGTCTGTCATCTTTATGTCGATAAAGACGCTGATCTCGACAAAGGCTTGGACTTATTGATCAACGGTAAAACGCAGCGAACCGGCGTATGTAATGCTTTAGAATGTTTAGTCGTACATAAAGACATCGCCTCTACGTTTATGCCTCGTGTTGCTTCCGAATTAGCTGAAAAAAATGTAGAAATAGAAGCATGTGGGAAAAGTATTGACTATTTTACTAACGCAACGCTGTTAAAAAAAACTGAGTTTGGGCAGGAGTACCTTGGTCTCAAAATAGCGGTTCGCATCGTCGATGATTTTCAGGCAGCGGTAGATCATATTGCTGAATTTGGCAGTAATCACACAGAAGTTATTTGCACTGAAAATGAAGCGTCTGCGCGCCTCTTTCAACGCAGCGTAGATGCCTCGGTCGTCATGGTAAATGCCTCTTCACGTTTCTCGGATGGCTCTGAACTAGGTTTGGGCGCAGAAATCGGGATTGCAACAACTAAACTTCATGCCTACGGGCCAATGGGCTTGGAATCTCTGACCACTGAAAAATTCTTAGTCTCGGGCAATGGTCAAGTCCGTTCTTAATAGAAGGTTTTGAGTAATAATTTTAATCCTTGCAGACAAGTAGACAGTACAAAGTTCAAATAGGTCTAATTGTTATAATAGGAGAGAGTTATCTCGGCCAAAGAGTCCAAATCTGATCACGCATACCGCCGACTTGTGGCGGTATCTTTTTTTGTTAAATTAGCCGACCTTTTCACATCGCCTAAAACCACTCTTCCGTGGTTAATCAATGCAGTAAATGGCCCAAGCTGGTTAATTAGTTTGCTTGTTCCAGTCAAAGAATCTGGCTCGCTTTTACCGCAAGCGTTTATCAATACCTTTTTTCTTTCTCGTTATGAAAGTCGAACGGGTTTATGGCGAATAGGAGCTTCGTTACAAGCAGTTGGAATCGCAGGACTTGTCATTGTCTCTTATCTTTTAAATGCGGACGACAATATTGCCACTAATCTATTTGCCTTATTGTTTTTATTGTTGCTCATACTCACAAGTATAGGAAGAAGTTGCTGCTCTTTGGCAATGAAAGACATTCAAGCCAATTACGTCGAAAAAGGCAGGCGTGGAAAGTTATTAGGCATAGCAGGCACATTTTCTGCCTTGCTCACTCTAGCAGTGACAGCGGTATGGGAGCTGTCTTCCAATGAATTATCGAGTGCCACTATTCTCTATCTTTTGGCGCTATCGTCCTTATCGTTTTTAATAACGATAGTCATTATGGCCCCTTTATCGGTCTCAATCGATAGCGAAAATCAAGATACAAAAACGGCTTGGAAAACCCAGATTAATGCCGTTTTCAAGCACAAAAACACACGGCATTTGTTGATTAACCGCGTATTAATGCTTCACACTGCATTGGTTCCCCCTTATCTTATTGCTCAACAAGCCAAAGGCGACGACAGTAGCTTATTTGTCTATATTGGTCTTTCCGCTCTCGCCAGTCTCATTTCTTCATTTCTATGGGGAAAATTATCCGATCGTAGTGCAATCACCACATTGCGTTTAGCGGGTATCTTATCGGGGTTTACCTTGTTGCTATTTTATTTTTTGACAGAGCAGCCCTCTAGCATGGCAGTGTCAATCGTGTTTTTTATTATCATGTTGTGCCACGAAGGAGTTCGCACAGGACGAAAAACCTATCTCTTAGACGTCACTGAATCAGCTAACAGACGCCATGTCGTGTCGATTGTAAATACTGCTGTTGGCTTGTGTTTGTTGGGGTTTGGCATACTTTACGCTCTAATTCACCAGCAACTTAACGATGCCATTATCCCATTAATGGGCGCAATGATTTTAGCAGGTGCACTGCACACTTGGTTAATGCAAGCTGAAAAATAAGGATACACCGTGACAGAACAAAACGAAGACATGCACACTCACCAACTTGAACTGCGTCACCTAAATATAGATGACTATCAAGACGTAAAAGCCTTGATGGACGTAGTTTACGCCCAAGTGGGTGGAGCATGGCCATACAAAAATTTTAAAGCGCAAGTGAATACATTTCGTGAGGGACAAATTTGTATTGAAGATAAGGGTAAAGTCGTCGCCTTTGCCATTTCGGTCATTGTCGACTATGACCAGTTTGGCGATAAACACAGCTATGACGAAATAACGGGTGATGCTTATTTAACGACTCACGATCCCAATGGTGATGTTCTATACGGCGTAGAAGTTATTGTATCGCCAGACTATAGAGGAATGCGATTAGGACGACGTCTTTATGAAGCAAGGAAAGATTTGTGTCGAAATCTAAATCTTAAATCGATTATGGCAGGTGGACGTATCCCTCACTACGCGCAGCATGCAGACAAGCTAACGCCTTATGAATACATTGATGCCGTGAAATCAAAAGATATTTATGACCCTATTCTTACCTTTCAGCTTTCCAACGGCTTTGAAGTTAAACGAGTATTAAGTGCTTATTTGCCGGAAGATAAAGCATCGAAAGGTTATGCCACCTTGTTGCAATGGCATAACATCTATTTTGACCCCAACAAATCGAGCCTAATTGCACGCCACAAAGCAAACGCACGTATTGGTTGTGTGCAATGGCAGATGCGTTATTTCAACAATGTGCAAGAGCTGTTACAACAAGTTGAATATTTTGTTGATGCTTTATCTGACTACAAATGCGACGTCGCTTTATTTCCAGAATTTTTCAACGCGCCGTTAATGGGCCTGAGCCCTAGCGACAGTTCAATCGACGCTATTTGGCATTTGGCCGAATATACTGACGAAATAAGAACAGCGATGTCTCAGCTCGCGGTCGCCTACAACATAACGATTATTGCAGGCTCTATGCCATTGATTGAAGATGACGAGTTATACAATGTCAGCTTTATTTGCAATCGCGATGGCACCATTGAAAGTCAATACAAATTACACCTTACTCCACATGAGAAAACCGACTGGATAATGAAAGGCGGCAATCGACTTTCCGCTTTTGATACCGATTTTGGCAAAATCGGGGTTTTGATTTGTTACGACGTTGAATTTCCAGAACTAGCGCGCCTACTTAGCGAACAAGATATGAAAATTTTGTTTGTGCCTTTTTGGACAGACACCAAAAATGGTTACCTACGAGTAAGACGCTGTGCACAAGCGCGTGCGATTGAAAATGAATGCTATGTTGCCATTGCAGGTAGTGTTGGTAATTTGCCTAAAGTAGACAATGTGGATATTCAATATGGTCAAACGGCCGTGTTTTCTCCGTCAGATTTTGCCTTTCCGCATGACGCCATCGTATCAGAAACCACGCCGAATACTGAAATGACGCTAATTGTCGACCTAGATTTAGACAAACTTACAAAACTACAAAATGAAGGTTCAGTACGAAATTATCTAGATCGCCGACGCGACCTATACCGTGTTGAATGGCTCGGCGAGTAAGTCTTTATCTATCCTAAATTATCTTATTTAAAACGGAAACAACGATGTCTTTAGTCACAGAAACACTAGATTGGTTAGCAGAAATTGCCCCTAACGAACCAGAATACATTCAAGCCGCATCCAGTTTATTAGAACAATTTGCACCCATCATTAATGCCAATGAGCAGTATAAACGCGCGAATGTGGCACAACGTTTGTTGGTACCCAATCATATTCACTCATTTAAGATTGAATGGGAAGACGACACTCATCAGTGTAGGGTGAATACAGGTTGGCGAGTTCAGCACAGCAATCTGCTTGGGCCCTATAAGGGCGGAACACGCTTTACTCCGACTACTTCTCAATCGGTGCTTAAGTTTTTAGCCTTAGAGCAAAGTTTTAAAAACGCGCTAACTGGCCTTACTTTGGGCGCAGGAAAAGGGGGTGCTGATTTTAATCCAAAACAAGCCTCGCCTAATGAAATCAGACGATTTTGTAAAGCGTACTCTTTAGCCGTTCATGAACATATCGGCAGCCATCAAGACGTACCTGCCGGTGATATGGGGGTAGGTAGCAGAGAAATAGGTTGGATGTACGGTGAATATTTAAAACTGACTCATCAATATCAAGGGGCTTTCTCAGGCAAGCCACTTGAACTAGGAGGCAGTCAGCTTCGTACTCAAGCAACAGGTTTTGGAGTTATTTATTTTCTTCAACAAGCTTTAGCCTACCAAGACAAGACGCTTGAGGGTATGCGCGTTTGTATTTCAGGCGCAGGTAATGTAGCCCTTTACGCAGCACAAAAAGCCATTGAAAGCGGCGCAAAGGTATTAACGCTTTCCAACAGTCGAGGTGTGTTTGTTAACGAGAAAGGCGTAAGCTTAGCGTCAGTAGCGTGGTTAATCGATCAATCAGAGAATCCGCAAGAAAGCAATGCTAATGCCTTAGAGGCTTTGGCTGAAAAGGGAGAAGGTGATTATCTGGCTAACCAAACACCATGGCAATTTGAGAGTGATATAGCCTTGCCGTGTGCAACGCAAAACGAAATAGATAAAGAATCGGCACAGGCGATAGTGGATAACAATATTGTTTGGGTAGTAGAGGGAGCGAATATGCCCTGCACTCAGCAAGCGGAGGAGGTCTTTGAAGAGGCTAGTATTGTTCATGTGCCGGGTAAAGCCTCCAACGCAGGAGGCGTAATACTGTCGGGATTTGAAATGCAGCAAAATGCCGATTTTACTTACCGTTCAGAAGAAAAACTTGACGAACAATTAAAGCAGGCAATGAAAAACATACACGACGCTTGTTTAAAGGAAAGTCAGGCCGCAAACGAGATACAGGTCAATTATAAACGCAGTGCTGTAGTATCGGGCTTTAGAGCATTAGCAAATGCCTTGCTAAGTGCTGGCTTCTGATAGACCATTGCATTTTACTTTTGTGAATATTTAGAAGCTTATTTATGTTTTTAACCTCTTTTGCGCGTGTGAGTCTATGCTTGTTATTTAGCGGCTCTGTTTACGCGCAACAAAATGAAGACCCAGCACCGTTGCAATCTGCGATCGAGAAAGCCGAGGATTTTATAGAGCGTAATATAGATACTTCTCCAAAGGGAGAAACGCTGACGGACGACCGACAGAAAGCTGAATTCAAAGCGGTTAATAACCCTTTTTCTATCAGCCAGCATAGGCTTAACTACTTATTGCCAGTTGGTTACACCACCGAGGCTAATACCATCACAGTAGATGGATTAAACAACGCAAACGTCGATCCTTTTGAAGCTAAATTTCAAATAAGCTTAAAATTACCAGTTTATCTATTTGAACGAGGTAAATCCGAGGGTTTGATGTTTGCTTTTACAGGCACGTCGTTCTGGCAGGTGTACAACGCTGAAGCATCAAGACCGTTTAGAGAAACAAATTATCAACCTGAACTATTCTACCAATGGACGACAGATTGGGAGATCTTTGGTTTGCGCTTTACTGGCGCTCAAGTTGGATTCAATCATATGTCCAACGGACAAGACCAATTTAAGTCTCGAAGTTGGGACAGAATTGTGGGCCGTTTACAGTTCAGCAGTAAGCGCGCTTCGTATTATTTTTCGACGTGGTATCGACTACCTGAAGACGACAAAGAGTTCCCTCTAGATCCAGAGGGCGATGATAACCCAGACATTCTCGAATTTTATGGGCGAGCGGAAATGGGCGTCGTCTATGATTTTGGTGCCTTCAACGTGATGGCAAAACTCAGAAATAACTTGTCGTTTTCTGATAATAGGAGCGGTGTTGAACTGAATGTATTTTATCCCATCAATCAACATTACAACGTCATGCTGCAATACTTCGATGGTTACGGCGATTCACTGATCGATTACAACGTATATTTGCGAAGACTCAGTATTGGATTGTCGTTGCGATTTTTATAGCCTTAAAGCGATAACGCAAGTTTTGGGAAATAATTACGCATGAGTAGTAAAAATTGCAGTAAGCCACTTGGTGAATTTAAATTATTTGCAATATTTTCAATAACTTATCACTCCCTCTTTTTTGGTTTGTTTTCTGCATTCACTAGAGTACATTTTCGTTTCGAGTTGAAATTTTTGTATTCGAGACCATAAAACTAGGAGTGACAATGAAAATTTTTGAAGCCATCCGAAAAGATCATGAGAAGCAACGTTTACTATTGAAAATTTTATTGGAAACTACGGGCGACAGTGAAGCGAGGCGGTTTCACTTCAATGAGTTGAAAAACGAACTGGCTGCCCACGCGTCAGCGGAGGAGCGTCATTTCTATTCTCCTCTTATGGAGTCAGATAAAACCATTGATGAGTCTCGCCACGCCATTCATGAGCATTATCAATTAGATAAGCTGGTTGAAACATTAGACAACACCGATATGAGTTCATCAGCATGGATGCATTACATGAAACAGCTCAATGAAAAATTGCTACACCATTTAGACGAAGAGGAAAAGGAGTTTTTCCAACAGGCGAAAACAGTGTTGGATTCTGAAGAGAAAAAAGCATTGGGTGACGAATTTGTTGAAGAAAAACAAAAACAGCTTGAAGACGCGTAAAGCTTTTTCTCAATGGTTCATAAAAAACCCTGCATAAAGTGGGGTTTTTTATTGGCATGACAAAAGCGGTCATTTAGTCCAAAGGAACAAATATCTTTAACGCTTGCTTGTGGATCTTAATCAATAAATCGTTGGTGGTTCTAACTTCGCCATCAATCACGTAATTAAATTTTGATTCAGAGCGTAGTTGAAGTTTTTCAATTTGAAATTTTTTTAATGGAGTGGGTGTTTCGGTCTCACGTATATCAGTTTGCATCTCATTAGGCGGAGAAATGAGTGCATTAAACAAAGATAAAGGGGAATCGAGTTTGCCGAATAAAGTGACGTCGAGTTTCCCATCGAAGGGATCGGGCTGACCGTTGCCCTGTGCTAAAACAGTGGTAAACGGAGCAGCATTGGCAACCATTAAACTAGATACTTCTGTTTCAACTTGTTCTGTGTCATCAATAAAAAAATCTAATACCTGTGATTCGTTTTCTAGCACGGCTTCTCCCAGACCTTGAAGATAGGCAAGCTGCCCTGATGTATTCTTTTTCTCCCTATCTGCCTTAGCAATCATGGTTGCTTCAAAACCTACTCCCAACGCTAATAAGCTCATTTCATCATTGCACCAAGCAACGTCCAATTTTTTTACGTTATTTTGAAGAATGATGTCGCACGACAACTTAACACCCATCACTTTACTCAAGTTTCCAAAAAGAGCATGGGCTAACGCATTGGTTGTGCCAAGAGGAATGATGCCAAAGACAATATTTTTAGTCAGCACAGTTTGTGCTACTTCTCTAAGCGTTCCGTCTCCGCCGCAAGCAATAATACACTGAGTGTCTTGGGTGATAATATTTGCCAATTGGGCGTTTAAATTTGCCTCAGGGTGGGTTTCGAGGATAGTTAGTTCGTACTGGCGAGACAGGCTTTCTTCAATGAAATTACGATGGAGATCCCACTTTCCCCCGCCAGAAACAGGATTTACAACTAACACAGCATGTGAGCTGACTGAAAATGCTTTATCTTCATGCAAACGGATTAAGGCTTTAATCTGTGTTTTATTCAGCCTTGCCGTACCTCTTATTGCATTGACTTCTTCCAACACCTCCCTGACGGTTTTTTGCGGATAGCGAGCGAGTAAATAAGCCGCCACCAAAAAAAAGGAGCGCCCTCTCCCCAAGGCACAGTGCACCACCACTGAGTTACCATGTTTAACGTGAGCATGTATCCACTTTACCGCACGTTTAACATCTTCAGGCGTAGGTGAACGATGGTCTAAAATGGGAATGTTGAGATAATCAAAGGCATACGATTCTGACATCACGCTCAAACCATCAAATTCGGAAGTAGCATCTAGAATGGCCTTGATATTGTTTTCGTCTAGAGTGTCGGTGTCGCTAGGGAAAAGCCGACACGCTAAGAAGAGATGCTTGTCTACTTTTTGAATGCTAGGCACAGTGTCTCGTTTACGAGACCAAACATTATAAACCTGAGCACTCAACAAAAAAGGCAGTAACACCACTTTCACAAGCCGAGGGATCCGTCCTGTTTCTTTCTTTCTGAACACCCAAGGCGCATTGGCTAAGTAAGCACCTGAAACGACTCCAAAGGCCCCGCCTATCCACACTGATAGAGAGGCTAAAAACCAATGTGTCGGAAAAACAAACAAACCAAGACTGAAAAAAGCCAAAGCAATTGCCACGTAGTACTTAATTATAAACATGCTTAGTTCGCTTTACTTAACTCAGTACCCGATTTCAGCACCTCTTGTCCGTCGTCCTGCTCAATTAAATACGCGGGGTCGTCTTCTGACGCATTTCTTGTAACATCAGACCCGCCGATGGTTTTTTCTATTTTGCTCGTATATTTTTTCCGTATATATCCCGTGGCGGTACCCTTACCCCATTCCCACGACACTTTGGTATTGGTTTGAAAATGTTTCATTTTTCTTCTCCTCCATTATGTTTTTGCTGACTTGCCAACATGCTATTTAGTTTTTCACCCCCTTTCGCATCAAAATCGAGTGTACGTATTGGGAATGGTATCAGTATGTCGTTCTCAGCTAGAGATTGATGAATAAGATGAACGGCTTGATGTCTAGCTTCCATGAAACCCACTTCACCGGGGTAATCAATCCAAAACCACACAAGTAAATCAACACTGCTGCTTCCAAATCCTTTGGCAAAAACGTCTGTCTCGTCTTTATTGATCACAAAATCTCTCTCGTTCAATGCATTCTTTATCACTTCTCTAGCGTGCTCAACGTTATCTGCATATGAAATACCGACAGGAATTTCTATTCTCCGATAGCCTTTTGTGGTGTAGTTCGTAACGATATTTCTAAACAGGATCTTGTTGGGGACAACGTCTAATTGACCAAAAAAAGTTTCAACCAATGTGTTTCGTAAATTGATTGATTTTACAGTTCCGAACACACTCTCAGCTTCAACTACATCGCCTATTTCAAACGGCTTCCTTATTCCCATGGCGATGCCGGCAATCAAGTTTTCAGTCATGTCTTGGAACGCGAAGCCAATCGCTAAGCCAACAATACCCGCGCCTGCTAATAACGACGTAACCGCACCCGATAAGCCTAGAAAATCAAGGGCAATAAATAACCCTATAACAAATACAGCGACTCGAAACATTGAAGAAAGCAGGCTCGCAATCTGTTTAGATTCGAACACCCTGCCGAGTACATTCGACGAAATGCGTCCTGCAATTCTCGATATTATGGCGAAGAAAATGGCAATCAACAGTGCGACTACAAAGTTGGGAAGTGATTGAATCACCAGCTCGGCCCATGTTTCCATTTTCTTGTTGATGAGAGACCAAAATTGGTCAAACGCAGCTATTTCCACTTTAACGCCCCTATTAATATGCTAATATATTTACACTCTTTGCATTTTTAAATGCCCAAAAATCTGTAAACCCTTGATTACACAACAGTCGATAGTAAGTTGTTTTTTCTACTTCTATTCCTTCGTTTTCGATCCAAAAAATGAATAATTATTTTCAAATGAGCCGAATAAAATTAAAGAAACCCGCCTAATAATGTTTTAACAATTTTTTCAGCAAAAAAAGTTAGAAAGAATGATCGAAACAAGTGTATTGTGTGTAAACATTTCCATACTAATGATAACTACAGTAATAAAAGTAGTGATAACAGGAAGAACGAATGAAAAGCATACTGCTGGTTGATGACGATACCGAGTTTACACACGTATTTTGTAGAATTGTTGATTATCTCGGACACCACTGTGATGTTGCTCAATCGGTTGGCGAAGCCAAAGAATGGTTAGCGACCAATCAATTTGATCATATATTCTTAGATTTCATGTTGCCGGACGGCTCTGGCATTCACGTATTCAAGTATCTTCAAGAACAAGGAAAGCGGCCTCGCGTCACGTTTATCACCGGTAACCCCGACGTCAAGCAAATGATCAACGAGTTTGTTGGCCCTCAAGTCGATTATTTGCTTAAGCCTCTACAGCGCGAAGATATTGAGCAAAAACTGTTAAATAAAAAAGCGCAAATACCCACCACCTCAGAAACCCTCACCACCAAAAGCAGTCGGCCTTCAACTTCGAGTAACTCTAATAAAGACATGCATTTCGGCTGCCTGATTGGTGAGTCGCAAGTTATGAAAGACATGTACACCATGATCGACCGTGTAGCGACTAGCTCAGCAAACGTCATGTTAATGGGCGAGAGTGGTGTGGGAAAAGAATTGGTTGCTCAAGCTATACACAACGCCAGCTCGCCAGAGGGCGACTTAATTAGTACTAACTGTGGTGGCTTGTCGAAAGAGCTAATTGGCAGCGAATTATTTGGGCATGAAAAAGGGGCATTTACAGGTGCTGTCGGTCAAAAGATTGGCGTATTCGAGCGTGCTCATAAAGGCACATTGTTTCTCGATGAAGTCACCGAAATGCCGATAGACATGCAGCCTAACTTATTGAGAGTATTAGAAACGAATACTTTACAACGCGTCGGCGGCGGTAAAGACATCGCCATTAACTGTCGAGTTGTTAGTGCAACAAACAGAAATATGCACAGTATTGCGAACGATAACGTGTTACGTGAAGACATTTATTTCAGACTAGCCGTCTTTCCCATCGAGATCCCAGCGTTAAGAGAAAGAGCAAGCGATATACCCTTGCTTGCTCAAGCGTTCTTATCGCAGCTGAATCAAGAGCACAATCGTTCGTACTCAATTAAGCATGATGACATGAAACGACTAATAGAATACCAGTGGCCAGGTAATGTCAGAGAGCTTAGACACGCCATTCATCGCGCGTTTATCATGAGCGACCCCGATGGTAGATATGTGAGCTTGCCGCGAAACTTCAAATCTCCTTTTGCGACTAGCCAAGAAACCAAAGATACGGCTATTCAACCGGGTAAAACGATTGAAGACGTAGAAAAAGCCCTTATTTACGCTACTTTAGATAAGGTTGATGGAAATAAAAGCGCTGCTGCTCAAATGCTCGGCATTAGTACAAAAACCTTGTATAACCGACTTCACGCCTACGGAGATATGGAAGCATGAGTTACACAAAAGCGCATCTACAAAGTGACATGCACGATGCAAGAAAGTATCTGAACCAAATTAGCATGCAGGCTGAATTGCTTAGTTTGTTAGCCACTGGCCCGATTGACGAGCAGGAGCTTACAACGATTGCTACGAAAGTGTCTGCAAGCGCAAAAACCTGTTCAGAACAATTGCAAACGGTCTACAACAATCTAAACAAAACGCTGGTTGAGTAAAGGTAAAGTGAATAAATCTCGATTTTCTACTTTTGTTTTACACCCTTCCATGCTTTTTTTTATTGTGTGTGTCCTAGTTGCTATTGTCGGGTCAAACCTTCGAATATCGTTATCTACCTTAAACGACTTTAAAAAATTGCATAACAGCATTGGTAATTCGAGTAATATTATTTTTGCCATTGAAGACGCAAAACTAGCGCTAACAGTATTTGATAGGGCTTTGTTAGTAAGCCAACAAAATGAGGACGTGTTCACCTCGGCAACACTCACTCAACTTACGCTAAGAGTGGTTGAAAAGAGCGAATACATTGCGGCCATTTTAAGCGACGATACTAACCAACAACAACGCATCAATGAATTCAAAAACAGTGTCGACAACTATTTGTTCAATACAAAGCTACTTATTGAGAGACCTGCCCAAGTCGGACAAAAAACATCGCAAGGTTTGGTACAGGGCGACTTTATTATCCCGGTTCAAAATACCTTCGAAAAACTGGCGCTGAGTGAAAAAGAATTCAGAAAAAAACAAATTGCTGAGTTAGAACGAGCCGTTAAGCAGGCTCGGCGTAATCAATTAGTGAGTTTTAGTATTAGTTTACTCGCCATTTTAGCCTTTGGTTTGCTAGGACGTTACATTTTATTGGCACAGCGAAAAGAGCGTAAAAACATAGAAAAACGCAATAAAGCGTTGGAAGAAGCAGTAAAAGAACGCACGCAAGAGTTAACGCTTTATTCAGAGGAATTGGCTCGTAGTAATCGGGAGCTAGAAGATTTTGCATTTGTAGCATCGCACGATTTGCAAGAGCCACTGCGCAAAATTCAAACGTTTGGCGATCGATTAGCAGTACAACTGGAAGAAGTTCTCGACCCTAAAGCTAAAAATTATTTGTCTCGAATGAAAGCAGCGGCTGAACGAATGAGCTCGCTGATCAACGACCTACTAGAATTTTCGAGAGTGCGTACATCGCAAAGAAAGTTTGAGTCGGTTGATATTAATCAGATTGTGGCTGACATCAAAGATGACCTGTCGCAGGTTATCGAAGAGTCGCGTAGCCAATTTTTAGTGAACACCTTCCCTACCCTCAATGCTGACCCCTTACAAATGCGTCAGTTGTTTTACAACCTAATCGCTAACGCGCTCAAATTTAGTGCAAAAAGTTCACAGCCTACGGTTACTGTCGAGGTTGAGCTCTGCGATAAACCCGATATTTGCTCGAAGCAGGAATCGTCAAGTTGGTATAAGTTTATTGTTACCGATAACGGGATTGGTTTCGAAGAAGAATTTGCTGATAAAATTTTTGCGCCTTTTCAACGATTACATAGTAAAAGCGAATACGCTGGAACTGGTATTGGACTAGCAATATGCCGACGTATTGTAGAACGCCATGGTGGCGCAATCATAGCAGAAGGTGAAGTGGGTAAAGGCAGTGTTTTTACTTTGTATTTACCGCAATCCCCTGCTTCATACCCTAAAAAATAAGCGCCCTTATTTGGAATACCTTTAATTGGAATGTCTATGGAAACGTATCATCAATACCAACGTCCTCACCCTTTCACCATTCTACTAGCAGATGATGATGAGGATGACATCTTACTCACCCAAGATGCGATGGCGGAAGCCGGGATTGAACACGCGTTAGATGTGGTAAAAGATGGCGAAGCTTTGTTGTCGCTTTTACAAGAGAGAAAAGGGCGAGAGCCCCTGCCAAATATTATTTTACTCGATCTAAATATGCCTATTTTAGATGGCAAAGAAGTTTTGGCTGAACTTAAGGCAGATGAAAAACTGAAAGCGATCCCAGTTATCATTTTATCAACGTCAAATACAGTAAAAGATATTGATGAGTGCTATGCGCTCGGCGCTGCTTCGTTTATTACAAAACCTAAATCATTTAACGACTTGATTAGCATAATGCAGTTAGTTAACAGCTACTGGTATCAATGTGTTAACTTACCCTCGAGCCAAGTGTATGGAACGCGTTGAGAAAATATTACTGATTGAAGACGACGAAGACGATGCCTTTATTATCGAGGAACGATTTTTATCGTTTATAGGGCCACATTGTCAAATTGAAGTGGTCAATCAATACGATGAAGCGGTCTCATCGCTGATTTCTAATCAATATGATATTTGCCTACTCGATTATTATTTAGGCGCCTATAAGGGGGTCGATATACTCAAAGATATCAGTCAGTACGATATCACCACACCAATCATTGTAATGACGGGGCTTAGCGACGAAGATAAAGCAAAAGAAGCCATACAACTGGGCGCTCAAGATTATTTGGCGAAATCTGCGGTTGATTCTTTTGTTTTCGAGAAATCCATTGACTATGCCATATCAAGAAAAGCCTTAGAAATTTACCGCATAAAAAACCGGCAAATTGAATCAGAAAACATCGCGAAAAATAAATTCATCTCGCATCTTTCCCACGAACTTAGAACGCCACTTACATCGATACTTGGCTACACATCGTTGTTGCTAGAAAACCCATTGACTGAACCAGTTAAAAAAGAACTTAATATCATTAGTAGTAATGGCAAGCATCTACTTAATCTGCTCAACGATGCCTTAGACATGTCTAAAATGTTAGCTGGGAAATTCGATTTATACAGCCAAAACTGCGATTTACGGCTATTGCTTTGTGAAGTTTACAGCATTATTCAAATTGCCGCAGAAAACAAGAAATTAAAGCTTGCCTTTGATGCTGTCGGTGACCTGCCTAGTCATATCAAGATAGACGAAACCCGATTAAAACAAGTACTCTTAAACCTGCTTTCTAATGCGATAAAGTTTACCGATACGGGCGATGTCGCACTGACGGTTGAAAAGACAACACATGCTGGCGTGCCACATTTACTTTTTGCAGTGAAAGATTCAGGCATCGGTATAGATCAAAACAAACTTAACGCTATTTTTCAGCCCTTTACCCAGTTAGAAGACGTGTCCATACGACGTTCAGGTGGAGCGGGTTTGGGTTTAGCTATCTGCACTGAGATCATCCAGCGTATGCAAGGAAGGATAGAAGTAGACAGCGAAAAGCATAAAGGCACCTGTTTTAACATCGCCATTCCTCTTGTTGAGGGAGAGCGTTGCGAATACAAACCGATACAAATGAATATTGATTTACGTAGTACACAAAAAACCCAGCACATCGCGTTACAAGGAAAAGTATTAGTGGTTGACGATGTGCAAGAAATACATGAATTGGTGGGTCAGCTACTTAGTTCGATGGGCTTAGAAGTATTGTTTGCAAAAAGCGCTTACGAAGCACTAGACCACATGGCAAACGATGTTTTTAAATTGGTGTTTATGGACCTCCAAATGCCCGGTATGACAGGGCAAGAATGTGTCAGTACACTTCGCGCCAAAGAATGTCGAGTGCCGATTATCGCGATGACCGCTGGTAATACTCATAGTATTAAGAACGAACTGATGTCTGAAGGGTTTGATGGTCTGCTGATCAAGCCGATTGATGCCGATGTGTTAAGAAAGGTGTGTAGTCGTTTTTTGAATGACCACAATGCCAATAACAGCGTTGTAAAAAAACAGTTTTTATTGATTGAAGACGACGAGGATAGCGCCAATATAATGACCTTGTTACTTAAACGCCTTAACTATTCAGTAGAAATTGCAGGAGATCTTGAGCAAGCAATTGCAAAGTTAACGGAACTCAACGACGGTGAGTGTACAATTTTAACCGATTTAAATTTAGGCAATATTGGCCCTAGAGAAGTATTAAAGGCAATACGAAGTCAACATATGCAATCTGCACTTTATGTGGTAAGCGGAATGCAACCCGATCTAGGTTTGATTACAGAATATGACGTAAAAGAATACCTCCTTAAGCCCATTGATTTTTCCTTACTAAAACACCATTTTGCAAGCGTCTATTAGCATGATTTTTATAAGGTAACTTTATTAAGGCTGAATTGTTACCTAGCGCCTCTATCCAAGTAATCAAATTAAAACATAGTAAAAACCCAGCATTTCAGCTGGGTTTTTATTATTAGATACCTTAGGTGTATTTATGCGTTAGTAACGATAAGATTAGATTTCACTTCTCTTACATCACTTGCATTTTTAGCGATATTGATAGCTAAGTCCTTCTCTTCTTCAGACGACACTTCACCGTTTAGGGTAACGACTCGGTCTTCTACATCTACGTCGATAGCTAAACCAGATACTTGGCTGTTAAATAAATAACGAGAGGTGATCACTGTAACGATTTTTGCGTCTGTATATGCTGTTGCTGCTGCACTGTCTTTGTTGACTTCATTGATGACAGTTAGCTCATTAACTACATTGGTTACACCAGATATTCCCATCACTAACTCACTGGCTAACTCTTTTTCAATACTGTTATCCACTTTACCTGTCAAAGTAACAACGCCGCTTTCTACATCTGTGTTGATGTCAAATGAATCTAAGTTACCGTTAAATAACAGGGTTGCTTCGGCTTTGCCGTCTATCCAAGCGTCTTGCGCTTCGTTTTTCCAACTATTTGTTTCACCTGCTAAGGCAACAGGTGCACTCAACAAACCAGAAATAGACACAGCGATAAGTAATTTTTTAGTGAACAAAATAGACATAAGAATTCCTTTAATATAAACGGTATCACCAAACATAGGATATCCGTTTATGTGTTGTAGTTAGGTTTAGTGGCATTCAATTAGTGCTGTTAAGCTGACTAGCCATGTAATTGCGAAATTAATAGCGAAATACGTTTAGCGAAATACGTGCCGAAATTTAAATTATTGAAAATAATGGATTTTATTAAAAACAAAAGCAAAACAATGTAATTAATACAAAGCAATGAATATAAAATTTACATAGAAAACTCAAATCTAAATAACAGATAATCCGCTGATCTCATCCACTGCTTTTTTTACCGCTTTTTTCTGTTCGGCTGATTGACACATCACCAATAATGATGGCTTTTCATCCTGATTTCTCTGAACTAATTCCATATTAGTGGCATCTCTTGCAGGGTTAAGAGACATTAAGCCAGCCACAAATGAACCAATAAAAATGCCAGGGCTAATAAACGCGATGTAAGTGAAAATAATATTTTCGTGAGTAAAATCAACTTCTGCTAACACTAATGCAGTGGCAATCATCATGCCGATTATTAAGCCTATCAACGAATATTTTAAATGAACCGAAAGCATATACTTGCCCAGTTTCTGTGGTGACTTTTCAATTTTAGCCTCAACTTCACCGTCGTCGCGAGCAATCACTTCAATCTTATCATCGTTTAAACCAGTTCTGCTTTTGACTAATGCTTTAGCTTGGTTCAAAGGCATTGACTCATCGACCGCAAATGCTATTCGATTATCATTGTTTATTACATCTGATATTTGCTTTGTACTCATACTTCACCTCTATCGCGGTACTTTCTGTGCTAATCAACACTTAACACTACGAATTCTTGCAAGCTTTGTGCAAACATTGCGCTTAGTGGTTTTATCTTTATTTTTTGTAGGCTATTGTTTTTATAGCAAAAACAAATCCCGACTCATACTCGCAATAAGTAAATGTTAGCAATGTAAGCAAGCATAAGAATAATTTACACACTGCTGTGCATATTCGTCTCACTGAGGTCATTCTTATTTAGGCTTTCAGGGCAAGCGCATACTTTCATTTTACCGCAGTGTAAGCTTAATGAGGCAAGCCCAGTGCCTAAAATAAAGACGCTGCGAGCATATCCCTATGGCGCTCGGCAAAAAGCATCCTTGTTTTTTGACGCTTTATTTTAGGCACTGGACCTACCTCATTCGCTCTCCGCATTTTTATGAAAGTATGCGCTTGCCCTGTTTAGGCTTTTAGATCGCTTCTAAATTAATTGATTTAACAGTAAAGACTCTCTATAAAGAGAATTTTTACGAATACGTGAATGTGAATGGAACCGTTACAAGACTATTTCTATCATTTATCTGAACGAGCAGGCGTCCTACTAGCCAGTACAGATACTTATATTCAATTTGGCAGTATTCTTGTTGTCTATTTTATTGCCTTTGCGATTGCGACACAGTTACGTCTACGATTTAGTTGGATCAGCGAACCGCCTGAAGCAAATAGCCATCCAATGCGTAGGCTAGCATTCGATATTCATAAGCTTATATTCCCACTCATCGCGATTGTTGGGATGAAGTTTTTGTTCGAATATTACGAAGGTTCTGAGTCCTCTACTTGGCTTGTTCAACTGGCGCTTAGTATTGCAATGTTAGCTTTCTTAAGCCAAATGATTTCACGGTTTGTAATCAATTCAGCGTTATCTAAGTTGTTCAAGTGGATCGCGTTACCGATTCTATTTATGCACTTAATCGATATGCTACCTAGCGTTACTGTAGTATTAGAGAGTATGAAACTAGAGCTAGGCAACATCAGCATTTCTGCTTATGGGTTGGTTCGAGTCAGTATCTTTGGCTTGTTCTTATTTTGGTTTGGGCGTGCATCTAACCAATTCGGAAAAGATGTTATTCGCAAACAAACGTCTCTAGATGTACCCACCAAAGAAGTTTTGGTGAAGTTATTTGAAGTCGTCCTTTTCACGGTTGTTGTGCTCATTCTACTCAACGTAATGGGCATTAATCTAACCACATTAGCCGTATTTGGAGGCGCAGTGGGTGTAGGTTTGGGCTTTGGGTTACAGTCTATTGCATCAAACTTTATTTCAGGACTCATCATTCTGCTTGATCGTTCTATCACTGCCGACGACTTTATTGAATTTGACGAAGGTATGAAAGGGTATATCCGTGACTTTCGTATGCGATATACCACAATGGAAACCTTCGATGGCAAGTTCGTTATGGTACCTAACGAAAAGTTCATTTCTGAAACCTTCGTTAATTGGTCTCATAAAGACATGAAGCAGCGTTTTCGAGTTGATTTCTCGGTCGCTTATAAAACCGATATCCGCTCAATGGTAGAAATGATCAAGGGCGTGGTCGCTCAACATCCACAGGTGATCAGCGGCGATGATGTACCCATTGAGGAACGACCCGATTGCGAAATAGATAGTTTTGGCGATAGTGGTGTTAACATGTTTGTAGAGTTTTGGATGGTCGGTGTTGATGATGGTAAGAACCGTGTCGGTGGCGACCTTTTACTCATGATTTTTGAAGCGCTGCGTGAACACAATATAGACATTCCATTTCCGCAACGCGAAGTTAAAATTTTAAACAACGATTAGTCTGTTTTTTGTTTGTCAGTAAGTAGAAATTCGTGTTCGGGATCAACCAAAAAGCGGCCTGACATGGCTTCTCTGCCAAGCAACATTAGGTAGGTCATTTCTGAGCGGTCGGTCAAGGTTAATAAGATTGACCAACGCTCACCCGACATAATAATGTCAGTTTCGATGACATAGCGACGTTCGCGAGTAGCAGTAGAACTTTTAATATTCTTGACTGTGCACACCTCTGCTTCGCGACGAACGATATCATTCACATTATGAATATTAGGGTGAATATCAAAACTCACCCACTCTTTGCCATTGCGCATGAACTCATCAATATTATCGACATGCAGAGAGGACGTTGCTGCTCCGGTATCAACGCGGCAATTCAAGTTCTCTATCGACAGTGCCGGTAAGTCGCAAAGTTCTAAAGCTCCAACAATGTGTTTTTTTTGTAGCGTCATATCTAATGCCGTATATGTAAGTTAGTGTTACAAGACAATAGTAGGCTCTTCAATAACATTTAAGTTATCTTGCAAGCGCTCTACATGTTCAGCAACTGAGTCCGGCTCAGCAAAATACGCGATGTGGTACAAAGCTTCTCCTTCTTGTGCCAAAGGAATATTTTGTTTTCCGATAACAATTCCCTCTGCTGGACTGACTACTCGGGCGATTTCTTCGCCAAATGGGTTAGCAATGATCGCCAACACATCGTTGTGTTCAACGTGATCACCTAATTGTGCAATATGTTTTACGAATCCACTATCACTGGCTCTTACCCAACCACTTTGACGCGCTATAAACGGGTCTACCTGTTTTTCTTTTAATTGGCGTTTATTGAGCATTCCGATGTGACGCATCACATTCACGATCCCTTTCACACCAGCCCGTATCGAAAACTCGTCATAGCGCAAGGCCTGCCCTGCTTCATACAACAGCACTTTTACGCCTTGATCGGCCGCACTTTGGCGTAATGAACCATCTCTGATGTCAGAATTAAGCATAACAGGCATGCCAAATGCTTTAGCCATTTCGAAGGTTTCAGCATCATCCAAATTGCCACGAATTTGGGGTAAGTTACTGCGATGGATTGCGCCAGTGTGTAAATCGATACCGTAGTCACATTTAGCTACAATTTCTTTCAAGAATAAATTTGCAATACGCCCAGCCAATGAGCCTTTCTTACTACCTGGAAAACTACGATTTAAATCGCGACGATCCGGCAAATAGCGACTCTGATTCAACACACCAAATACATTTACAATCGGCACCGCGATAAGCGTACCGCGCAAAGCTTTAATTGATCGCGATTTCAACAATCGCCCCACAATTTCAATACCATTTAACTCGTCACCGTGAATAGCGGCGCTTACGAACAGCGTGGGTCCGTCTCGCCTTCCCCGTTGAACATGTACAGGAATACCCATGTGAGTGTCGGTATAAAGGTGCGGCAAAGGTATCTCCAAACGCTTACTTTCACCTGGCTTTATAGTTTCACCTGCTAGTGTAAGTGTTTTCACGCCTTAACCTTTTCCACTTGTTCGCGTACTATTTTTACCGTACGCTTGGTTCTCGATATGCTGAATAATCATTCCAGCCACATCTTTTTGTGTGGCGGTTTCGATACCCTCTAAGCCTGGCGAACTGTTAACTTCCATGACTACAGGCCCATTATTAGAACGCAAAATATCAACCCCAGCCATATTAAGTCCCATGGTTTTCGCTGCATCGACTGCCGTTTTTCTTTCCTGTGGTGATAATCGGACAATACTTGCTGTTCCTCCCCGATGCAGGTTAGACCGAAACTCGCCAGAAGCCGCTTGCCGTTTCATCGCAGCAATTACTTTACCCCCTACCACCAAACAACGAATGTCCGCCCCACCCGCTTCTTTGATAAACTCTTGAACTAAAATATTTGCCCCTATTCCCATGAACGCTTCGATGATTGCTTCAGCCGTTTTCTCTGTTTCCGCTAAGACAACACCGATACCTTGTGTGCCCTCCAACAGCTTTACAACGACGGGGGCACCGCCTACGTTTTTAATGAGGTCAGCAATGTTGTCGGGCCGATTAGCAAACCCGGTTCTTGGCATACCAATGCCTTTTCTAGAAAGTAACTGTAAAGAACGAAGCTTATCTCTTGAACGACTTATCGCCACTGATTCGTTTATGGAGTAAGTTCCCATCATTTCAAATTGACGGACGACCGACGTACCATAAAATGTTACCGATGCGCCAATTCTAGGTATCA
The DNA here is from genome assembly GCA_964429915.1 of uncultured Alteromonas sp. Lineage (GTDB taxonomy): Bacteria > Pseudomonadota > Gammaproteobacteria > Enterobacterales > Alteromonadaceae > Alteromonas_F. The sequence goes on along the minus strand of CAYSDZ010000002.1, from coordinate 24,680 downwards.
CTGCATCGAACTTAGGTAGCGCTTTCCCGTAATATCTTACCGAGGGTTTAGAGCTAGTAATATCCATGTAACAGTGCATGGTATCGATAACTTCAATATCATGCCCCCTTTGCTGCCCCGCTTCCACTATGCGACGCGTAGAATACAGCTTAGGGTTGCGAGAAAGGATGGCAATACGCATATTTATTCCTTGAATGAACAGCACGCTGGTCGTCAAAAATGATGGGGTTAAAATGATGTGTTATCAGTATAGGAGATATAGACGCTCCAAACCAAACAATAATGAACGGTTTAAAGCATAAATGTGTGTAATGCCGAGAGTGCTAACTTTCACGGGCATGTGCTAGAAACACCGTCGGACCCCATGTAGGGTATTGCTTTAATCATTTTTTTTCACGACCGCGGCGTAAATTAGAAATGAAATCCCTAGCTGTAAATTAGCAAAAAAATAGAGCTTTTCTTCCTCAAAAAAAATGGAATAAGCAGCATTTATAAAAAATATAGCAGTAGCTATATGGTAGCTATATATCAAATGTTTTTTCGTCATCTGTTCACTTCTTTCAACTAAAAATGGGCTATTAAAAATAGCCCAGTATCAACTACCAGTGATGATTCATGTTTGTATTACCGTAAGTTTCATAAATAGAATCACTTACGTTGAATTGCTGAGCAACAAAAGCTCCTAACTCATAAAAAAAACCACCGCCGGTAATTTCTTCATACTTTTCAACTACAATTAATTCAATACTTTCATTTAATGGTTTCATATGTCTTTCCTTATCTTCGATGATCTCTAAAGCCTTGGTAAAAATCATAACTGGCGTCAAGAATTGCGATGGCGATTGCAATATGACCTAAATTTCCTCCAGTTATAATCTCTTCTTCAGACGATGTTAATGTTTGCAAGCTCATGTTTTCTCCATAGTGAATTAAGCTTTTTTAGTCATGTCGACTGATATGAAGCATAGGAGTAAACGAGACTTTAGATAACTGGCCGAAAGTTTTGTTTTAATAAAAACTATAAGTAAGGACAGCTAGAAACACTGCTACCCTCTTTAAACGACAAAAATGACATTTCAAACTTACTTTAAACAGTTATTAGAAAAAGATAGTAAAAATAAAATTTAGAAGCGTGTTGTGCAGGTCTATAAATAAAAAATGCTCCATGTATCTCTGCAATGTTTGCTTTCCAAATAGGAGGGCAGGTTTTCTTTCTACTTCTTTTAACGTAAGAGAAATGCCCTTTATTGCATTGACGGGTTGAAAAATCCTTGACTTTAAAATTTCACATCGTTATTTTTTTGAACTTGAAGGATTCACTTGTCATATCGTAAAAAGGATAAAATATGAAAGTTACAAAATCTTACAAAATCTTACAAAAAATATTTACTAGCATTAATTATCGCGTCAGTTTCAAGTTGCGTCTACGCTGAATGTGTCGTTCACAAAGCCTGGCATGACGATAAGTGTGTTGTAACCACAATTTGCTTTACAGATGTCATTGCGCCAAGCGGGCCGTACTCCAACCTGTTTAAAGTATTGTTTATAAGTCATTAATAGGAATTCCTTCAAGTGCAACAATATATTTTAACTAAGCAAACAAATTCCTTTTTTTCTCGATACCGTTGGGGGTTTATTATTGGAATGCTTGTGAGTGTTGGAGTACTTCTTAGTTTATTTTTTCTACTCTCAACAACATTCAGATTAAAAACAAACCGTATACCAATGCACGAGGTAACAAGCTTTAGTTCTTCTCGGCCCGTAATAGGAGTGGGTAGTATCAAATCATTTTCGTCTGAGATTCTATCTTCTCCTGAAAGCGGACGTGTCGCGAAAATATTGGTCGAAAGGGGAGAGGATGTAAATGTAGGAGAACCCTTAATCGTTTTAGATAACCCTGACCTTTTTCAAGAGTTAAAAGAAGCAGAATTTAGCGCTACAGAGATTGCCTCAGCGGCCGCATTTAAACTTGCCGAACTGAACCAACAAAAATTCAAGCTGAAATCACAGAAAATAAATATAGACATGATGGTTGAGTCGAACAAACTAGAAATGGAAGCGCTTGAAGAATTAAAAACACTGGGAGTAGTTTCACGGATAAAATTTAAGCAACAAAAATTAAAGCTAGACCAGACTTTGCTTGAACAGAAAAATTTAGTTGATCAAAGCAATCTATATGAACAAAGCTATCAAGAACAGGTAATCGCGCTAGATGCTAAAAAGCATGCAGCTGAAGAAAAGGTTCGTTATTATCAAGACAGAACAGGGCTACTGACTGTAAGAGCTAGTAGAGACGGCGTGGTTAAAGACATCAACCTTAATCTCGGACAGGTCGTGCAAAGAGGAGAAAGGTTGGCAATTTTATCGGACTTAGACAATGTATATGCCGAAGTTTTAGTTCCTCAATATGAATCGCATCGCATAGAGGTTGGAGACCAAGCCACATTAACGGGGCCAGCGGGACGTCTTGAAGGTGAAGTGACTTTCATAGACCCCATTGTAAGAAATGGTGCGTCTACAATAAAGATTGATTTATTAAATGCCTCACATTCCTTTAATATTGACCAAACAATCGAAGCTTCAATTATACCCAACGAAGTGGAAAAAGTAGCAAAAATAAAGAAACCCGACGGTTTTGAAGAAATAGATCATTGGACTGTTTACAAGAAGGTTGGCGATAAAATTATTAAAACAGAAATTACTTTATCGGCTAAAGAACAGGGATATTTGGTGCTGTCCGCTGATCTAAATTCTGGAGAGTATGTTGTACTCTTACCTTCAAATGAAGCTGATAAACAGGAATATAAACTTTGAATAACGCTCGCCCTTTAATGGAATTAGATAGTATAGGGTTTTCGTATTTTGGAAGCGAAACACCAGTGCTCAGAAATATAAGTTTCACATTAGAAGATAATGATTATCTTGCCATTTTGGGAACTTCTGGTTCAGGGAAAAGCACACTGCTATCCATTTTGGGACTTGTTAACGTCCCGAGCATAGGTTCATTTAACATTTTGGGTACCGACGTAACCTCTCTAACAAATAAATCAATTTCCTTATTGAAGAACAGGGAAATTGGTTTCGTATTTCAAAATTTTAATCTCCTCAACCACCTCGATGTGTTTGATAATGTTGCATTACCACTTACATTTAACACGTCATTAAAACGAAATAATTATGACTCAATGGTAGACAAAGCGTTAGATCTAGTTGAAATGAGCGATTTTAAAAAACGATATCCGGATCAATTATCCGGTGGACAGCAGCAGCGTGTAGCCATCGCTAGGGCTATAGTGAATCAACCATCTATAATCTTAGCTGATGAGCCAACAGGTAATCTAGATTCAAATACAGCCGATATGATATTCGATATATTTGACAATCTCAGCTCACAAGGGAAAACGATTTGTTTAATTACTCATGACACTAATTATGCCAATCGAGCTAAAAGAATTATTACCTTAAAAGACGGTCAACTAGCCGTTTAATAGCATGCTTACCAATATTATTAACTTCAGTGGGTTTTGGTTTAAACGAGTACGAAAGAGTTCGGGATATTGGCTGAGTATTGCATTGGTCGCTATTCCACTTGGGTTAGTCATGCAGCTAAGCTCTATAGAGTATCGCTATACCAATCCAACGTTTGCTGCTATTTCCAACTTAGATAATTTTTTACAAATTACACATGTACAAAGTCAGAGAAGTTCTGCATTGGCTCCGTATATAGCTGAATCTATAGAACAAAAGTCTGATTCAACTATCGTATATACGGTTGCTAAAAATTTGCGAGTAAATGGTCAAGAACCGCATTTAATAAAAGCGGATTTTGTTTCAGGTGGATATTCAAAGCTCGGTATTAAAGCGCTTTACGGAGATCTAAACACCATCAATTTTGCAAATGAAAACGAGCAGATACATGTGGCATTGTCTTTTTCGTATTGGCAATCACACTTTAATGGAAAAGAAGTGATAGGTCAGAGCATGTTACTAAATGAACAAGCTGCGATTATTACAGCAATCATGCCTCCTGATTTCCTTAGTTTTTTTCGTGACCGTCATACAGATATATTGCTTCCATATAGTTTTATTGAACGCTTGGGTGTAGGAAAGAAAGAAGAAATCGATCCCAGTACAATTAGCTATATTATTAAAAGCGAAGATAGCGAGACACTCTTCATTAATAACATAATGTCTTCATTAAGGACTGATGCGCTCTTATTTGACGATGAGTCTCTCAAACTAGACAAAGCCTACGGCATTTCAACTGAGCGTTTACAAAAAATACTTTCAAGACTAAAAGTGTTGAAATATGTATTTTTTATTTTACTGGTATTTAGTGTAATAGCGTTGCTTTCATTTTTAGCGTCCGATAATGAACGAAGGCAAAATGAGATTGCTTTAGTTGCCATGATTGGTGCATCGACTAACGATATTAGGATAAAGTTATCAACTGAAGTACTTTGTATTATTCTAACGCTGTCTTTCTTTATTTTGTTATGTTTACCAGCTACCGTTTTTTTTGTAGATACGGTTATTCCAACTGTTAACGAAAGTGCCAATCAAATTGACGGGTATTCATTATTTACACTTTTGCTATTTATGTTTTTTTTAGCAATTAGTATTTTAATATTTACTTTTTTTCAGTCATCTATGTCAAAAGCCTCACTTGGACGAGGCGCAACGGTTTCTTTAGGACAAAAACTTCAAACCTATTTATTGTTGAGCCTACTGGGTTGCTTAAGTTGTGTTAGTGTTTTAATTTCATTACAGCTAACCGTAAAACAAATAAGATACACTCAGTTTGAAAGAGGCTATATAGTAGATAACAGCTATGTAGTTGAATTTAGCTTTCCGAAAATTGGAGGTACATTTTTTGTCAATGAATTACCCCAAATATTAGTTAATGAATTATCCAGTGAATCAATAATCGATAGCGCAGCTCTTACAACAGTTCCTATGTTGTTAGATCGTTCCAGTTACTCTGCGTTTTACAATAATGCAATGGTGCCCATTGGAGGGAGAAACAATCCTCAAGTTCTAACTAATAGAGTATCGCCAAATTACTTTTCAGTTGCCGGCATTACTTTAATTAAAGGGAAAACGCTTAATTGGGAAAACTACAAACAAATTGTTGTTAATGAATCGTTATGGAAGCAGTTCTTTGAAAATGTAGAGCTGTCGGAGGCTAAACTCAAGCAAGTCGGGACTTCAGGCCAGCCGATAGTTTATGAGATTGTCGGCGTTGTATCAGATATTTATCTTAAAGACCCAGATGACTTACCGGAACCAACTATTTACCAACTTACATCTACCATAACAGGGAACGAATCTATTTATTTGAGAAGTCATCATAATAAAACAGTAATAAGTGATATTGTTCAATTAGTGATTAGTCGCAATCAAATAAATCTATTTTCGCCAACAGTACATTCGCTTTCAGAACTGGTAAATAAACAGGAGAAGCCTAAAAAAGCGTTACTTATCACGTCCATCCTGATAACGACCATTACAATACTTACTACCCTATTATTCATAATTTCTAGCACAAGGTTATTGTTACGTAAGTCGGCACGTGAGATAGCCGTAAAACTTGCTCTGGGTGCAACAACGATTGGCTTAGTTACACGAGAATTTGGCATGGTTAGCTTGCTAACAACTTTAGTTTTGTTTGTTTTAGTAGGTGCTTCCAATTCAATATATTCTCTGGGAGAGGGCTTATTGCCAAGTAAGTATTCAATTGGATTGATTCTTTTTATTATCATTTTTTTAACATTAACGTTTTTCGTCTTATTCCTTGGCATGTCCAATGTAAAACGTAGAGCATGGAGTTATTTATCATGAAGTTGATATTTTTGGTTTTATCTTTTATGAGTTTATTAACAAGCTTTACTATTTGTGCTGAACGGCATGATATCACTTTCGACGTGAGTGACGGTGGATTTCAGGAGTTAACAAAGGTGAGTCCCCAATTATATATATTTGATAATACGGGGCAGCTAATTTTTTATTCAGCAGGCGTGGTCCGCGATATCGTTAAAAAATTTGAATTATCTGAACCAGTTCCCATATCAGAATCAAAACAAAAGCAATTATTCTTAATCTTACCCAAAACCATACCATTTGACCAATATGGCTACACTATGGTTTTTATAAACGATTCAGAAGCAGACAAGTATTGCCCTCCTTGTGTAACGCAAGAAAAAATAAACGCTATTGCAATAGAGGCTAGGCCAGACTTAAGCATTAGTTATTATGTACTAAATAGCGTGTTTAAGGGAGAGCAAAATTTTGAAATGCTTTCTACAGAAGAATTTGATGCTCGTTATGGCAATCCCAAATGAAAACGATTAAATTAGCTTTTTTAACTACTACGTTAAAAAACGTTATGTTTACAAGTAGCATAATATTTCTTTCTCTTGCCATTACTCACTTTTATTCACAAAACAGAATTTCCAATATTGATCTGGTTGAGGTGGGCGATTACAGACATCTTGGAGTCAGTGAATTTACCCCAATAGTTGCCTTTACATCTAGAAAATGCAACGCATGCAAGCAATTTAAAAACGATATGGATAAACTTAACCTTTCGTTTAAAAACTATGATATTGAATATGATAAAGAAATGTTTCATTTGCTTAAGCAAGAAAACATAAATTTTGTCCCAGTTATATTGGTTGGGCAAACATTGATAAAAAGCTATAACGAAGAAGTAGTACGCGACGAATTGATAAAACAAGGCTATATTAAATAACAAAATAAACCGTATCAAATTTGAAATAACAGGTGAAGGTAACCTTAAGTTTAGAAAATATAAATATCTAAGCAAAACGACAACAAATTCCTTCAAGCATAATTCAGCGTATTATCCACCATATTCCAGCCACTACCACTACTGCCCCAATACCAACTTGCCATTTGTATTTTTTAATGATGCTTTGTGCGTCATTACCAAAGAAGTACACCAACACGGCAAGACCAAAATAACGAATAATCCTTCCTAGCGCAGTCGCCACCAAAAAAAACAGTACGTTGTAAGCCGCAACACCGGCTGCCAATGTCGCAACTTGTAGTGGAACAGGCGTGATGCCAGTACTGAAAATAAACCAAAAACCATTTTCAGACATGCGGTTTCGGATAGTTTCAAACTGTTTCGGGTCGCTCAAATTTTCCATTATGAAACCATTGAATTGCTCAAATAAGAAAAATCCTACGCCATAAAAAAGTAAAGCTCCGATTAAACACCCCAACGTTGCCATTGCCGCTATTAGCCAAAGTTTATCTCGGCGAGATTGCATAAGGGGAATTAAGATGGCTTCCAAAGGAATCGGCAAAATAGTGGATTCTAAAAATGAAATAAAACCTATTCCCCACAAGGTATGCTTGGAATTAACGAAACGTGTTGCAAACTGTTTGAAGTTCATAATGCCCTTGTATTCTTTTCTACTCAAAATATCGATTACCACGATAGGTAAAGTAGAATGACGCCTGTTGGCCTGCACTCAACCAACGCATTAAAGATAGAGTGTACGTAACACACGTTGAAACGGGCTATGCTTTTAATTAGAAACAAGCAAAACTATCTATTACACAATCAGCGAAAAAGACGATATTTATGATGAAGCGCATTTTTATGAGTTGCATGCTGTCGCTTACCTTTTCGGTAGACGCGAATCCACTTATTTTACAGCCTGAAATTAGCCCTGATGGTGAACACGTAGCGTTCACTTACCAAGGTGATATCTGGACTGTGGCAAGGCAAGGAGGGCGTGCCCATAGGCTCACATTACATGAAGGGTACGATAGCCGCCCTGTTTGGTCTAAAAACAATCAGTCGATTGCCTTTAGTAGTGACCGCTTTGGTAATAACGATGTGTTTGTTATGCCTGCTACAGGAGGGAGCCCTGAGCGATTAACGTATCATTCTAGTAATGACTTAGTAACTAGCTTTACGTCTGACGATACTATTTTATTTAACAGCCGACGAACCTATGCACAGGTAGAAAGAGAATGGGAAGTACTCAGTGTCAGCGCAAATGGCCAAGGTACAGAATCTCGATTTATGGATGCATTGGGTTTTGATGCAATCCCTTCTCCTGATGGATCAAAAATTGCGTTTGTTCGCGGCACTTGTCGTACTGAGCGTGAGGCTTATCGTGGGCCCGCTAATCGCAACGTTTGGATTTACGACCTAAAAACAGACCAATACGAGCAGCTAACAACCTTTGATGGCAACGACTTCATGCCTCAATGGATCAACAATGATAGTTTGTATTTCATTTCTTCGCGATCGGGGAAATACAATGTTCACAAAGCCACTTTAAAAGGTGACATCAAACAAATTACCGACGAAACTGATTTTGGGGTTAATCATTACAGTGCTACTGACGACGGAAAACAGCTTGTTTACCAAACCGGTGATAAAATCTATGCAATAAAAAACAACGGACGTTCGAAAAAAGCATTAGAGATTGACGTACAAAGCGATTTTCGCTTTGACCCCAGTGTCAGCAAAACAACTACCAATGACATCGATCAATATGCCATTTCACCCAACGGTAAACTGAGTGCTTATATACTTCGAGGCGACATATATGTCACCCGAAACGATAAAAAAGACAAACGCAGTGTTCGTTTATCGCATGGCGCAGCACGCGATAGAGATGTCACATGGTTAAATGACACCACATTAATTTTTGTTTCAGATAGATCGGGGCAAAATGAACTGTATTCGTTAACTTCAGCCGATAACAATCAGCCTAATGTATTTGAAAGTCTTAAGCACAAAGTGACCCGTTTAACTGACACGCCAGAAGAAGAATTTGCGCCGGTTGTCTCGCCTGACGGTAAAAAAATTGCATATAGACAAGGTCGCGGTAAATTATTAACCGCCTCGATTTCTGAAACGGGTGAGCTTAGTGAAGAACAGCTACTTTTAGATGGTTGGGATACACCATCTGTTCCCTCATGGTCACCCGATAGTCTTTGGCTAGCCTACTCCTTATCAGACTTAAACTTCAATGAAGAAGTGTTTATCCACGCGGCAGACAACGCCTCTAAACCCGTAAACGTCAGTATGCATCCTAAATACGACAGCAATCCTATTTGGAGTCCTGATGGTTCCAAACTGGGTTTTATTTCCATGCGAAATAATGGCGATTTTGATATTTGGTTTGCATGGCTTTCAGAAGATGACTGGCAACGTTCAAAAGAGGAATGGCGCAGACTGGAATTTGTTGAGGACCAAAAACCCGAAAACAAAAAGAAAAAAGAAGAGGACAAAACAGAAGAAACTGAAACTAACACTGCGCCCATTCAGATAGACTTTGATGGGATTTATCAGCGTTTGCAGCAAGTCACATCTTTTGCAGGTAATGAAACAGACATGTTGTTCGACAAAAAAGGCGAACATATTTATTTCACTACAGGTGGCTCGTTTCGACAAGATTTTGATTCAGAGCAAAATCTGTTCAAAATTAAATGGAACGGTGATGATAAAAAAACCGTGATCTCTGGAAACAAATCCCCAGAACAGCTTGTTTTAGATGAAAAAGGAGACAATGTTTACGCGCTGACTAAAGGCGGAATACTACAGCAAATTTCAACAAAAAATGACAAATCGACCACCCTGTCAGTGAGTTCGAAAGTAAAAATAGACTACCAAGAAGAGCGTAAACAAATTTTTGATGAAGGGTGGCGAGCCTTAAATGCCGGTTTTTATGACCCCCAGTTTCACGGTCAAGATTGGCAAGCGTTAAAAGAAAAATATCGACCGCTGGCTTTAAAAGCGTCAACCAGAGAAGATTTTCAGCAGGTATTTAACCTGATGCTAGGCCAGTTAAACGCCAGTCACATGGGTATGTACCGCGGCGACAACCAAAAGCAAACGCAGCGACAACGCACCGGTTTACTGGGAATTGAAGGAAAACAGACTCAAATAGGCTATGAGATTACCTCTGTTCTCCCTAAAAGCCCTGCTAGTCGAAAAGAAAGTCAACTAAGAGTGGGTGATATTATCACCGCGGTAGACCAACAGCCTGTTTCACAGCTCAATCTTTTTAGCCTACTAACCGATACGGCCGAGACCCCCGTTTTATTGCGTGTTCAAAATAAGGATAACGAACGCGACGTGGTAATATGGCCAACTCGCTCGCTAAGCAATGCGCTTTATGACGACTGGGTGGCAGAGCGACGTAAGCTCACCGACGAATATTCAAATGGTAAATTAGGCTATCTGCATATTCGCGGTATGAATTGGAGCAGTTTTGAACGTTTTGAACGAGAACTTACGGCGGCGGGTTATGGTAAAGAAGGCATTGTCATTGATGTTCGTTACAACGGAGGCGGCTGGACAACCGATTATTTAATGGCTGTACTCAATGTGAAGCAACACTCCTATACCGTACCCAGAGGAGCGACAGATGACATTGAAAAACATCATCGTGAGTTTAAAGATACCTACCCTTACTCTGAGCGTTTACCCCTGTCAGCATGGACTAAACCTTCCATTGCAATGAGTAATGAAAATAGCTACTCCAATGCTGAAATATTTTCTCATGCTTACAAAGCCTTGGGTATTGGAAAGCTAGTTGGCCGCCCCACTTTTGGAGCCGTTATAAGCACCGGTGGCTATACCATGGTAGACGGAACATTAGTACGCATGCCATTTAGGGGGTGGTGGGTAAAAGAAAGCGGTGCCAACATGGAAAAAACACCCGCAGTTCCAGATATTGAAGTGTTCAACCCCCCTGCTTATAAAGCGAAAGGCGTCGATCCTCAGTTGAAAACAGCGGTAGATGAACTGCTTAAAACACTATAGAAATAGTATTGCCCAGTGAAAAAAGCTGGGCATTGTTATGTTCTAGCCGCTTTCTTTAAGCTATAGTTTACGGTAAGGAGAACCACAATTTTGTAACGTTATGAAGAAAAGTATTGTTTTAAGTAGTATTGTTGCGATGAGTGTTGGGCTTAGCGCTTGTGATTTAAGCAAAGAATCAGCCCGTGGTTTCAGTTTACCCGAGGGGAATGCGGAAGCAGGAGAACAAGCTTTTGTAAGTTACGGATGTATAAACTGTCACAAAGTAGAGGGCGTTACTGCTCCTGCAAATCACAAGTACCTACTCGCCAAACCTGTGCAGTTAGGGGGGCCTAGCTCTTTAGTTCGCAGCTATGGCGAATTAGTTACCAGTATCATAAACCCTTCACACAAGCTTTCGCCCCGCGTTCCCGTCAGTCAATCGTCTATTGGGCAACAGTCAAAAATGGCTAATTTGAATGACGAACTGGTTGTTACTGACTTGGTTAATTTAGTTACCTTTTTACAGCCAAAATTTAACGTGAAGCCCGATCGCTTATCTCAATACCGACGTTATGAATTAAGACAGCCTACTAAGGAATAACACAAGCAAATTTATATGTGCTTATTCTTAAGTAGATTCGGTTACTCCCGTTGCTGTTATCGTTTGTAAATACTCATTTAAGGGTGTAAAAAAGCGTGCGTCTCATTTACAATTCACCAATAATTGTAACCAATACTCAACACTTCAATGTTTCTTTTCAAATGGACAAACACATCAGCGCTTATCTTCTATAGTTTATTACTGTTAACTCTCAACGTTGGCCTCTCAAAAGCCCAGGCCAAGGTGAAATTTGTAGAGCAAGTTATCATAACTGACAAAGCTATGTTTTTTAATGGCAACAAAGTCAGCAGCAAGTACACTAAAAACAACCCATCGGGTTACGATTATGTATTTGGCAATGCTTTATCGCCTCATGGTGATTGCATTAAAGTGTACAAACATTTTGTGTTTATGACATGGTATCGAGGCGGAAAACAAGACAGGCATGTTATGTTATCGCGCTACAACACCAAAACAGGTGTATTGAAAACAATTGAATTTCCCCATCAACACACTGGCTTCAAAGGAAAATGGTGGTTAGGCGAAACACATAATACGATAGCCGTGGGCATTAGCCCTAAGAACGAAAGCATTCACTTATTGTATGATATGCACCGCAATGGTAACGAAGCCGTGTTTGAGAAGGACTATCTTCGTTATTCTTATTCGGTAAACAACGCAGCATCGGTCAGCGATGATGAATTTTCCCTCAACCTGTTTGTGAACTCACCGGCCGGTAATTTCAAGCATTTATCTTTTGATGGCATAGATGATATAGAAACAACGCGTCTTCTCACCTACCCTGCTTTTTTTACTAGCGATAATGGCGATTTGTTCATGAAAATGCGCTTTGGCTATTCTGCCAATGGCAAATTGCTGTTTGCGCGATACGACGGCGATAAATGGCATGGTTACTATGACTTTAATCGTGTTCTCGCCGCTGAATATGGCAGCGAATTTAACTGGGGATTATATGGAAACTTTAAGTATGTCGATGAAAAGTTTCGCGTAGCGTTTCAACGTCGTTCTAAAAATAAGACGGATAAATACCTATATCAAAACGGCATCTATTACGCCTACTCTAATGACCCTACTGGCGTGTCTAACTGGAAAGACGCAAAGGGCAATCATATTGAGATCCCCTTAGCTAACGCTGATTTAATTAAAATTGCTGAGCCGGGAGATTGGGTTAAAACCAAGAAAAAAGATCAGGTATCGATCGTCCATGGCTTTGATTTTACGGTGACTGATAATGGCGACGAACATTTTGTAAGCCAAGTCGTTGACCTAGAATTTGACGAGATCAAAAATTTACATACTTACCGAAGGGCCGGCGAAAGCCAGTTTGTCACTCAGCAGTATAAAACGGGGGATCAACTTTATACCGCCAATAATGACGTGTATTTGATTGGGCTTGAAAACGGCCGAGTGAACATTGCCAAAACACCGGGCGGTGAAAATAGGTTTGAACACGTTTATCAACACGATCGTGGTCCATTATTCGACAAAGGCGTGCTCAGTGTTGAAAATGACAAGGTGTATTACTTCTTAAAACAAGCGTCTGGAAAAGGAGATACGCGCTCGCTGTACCTTCAAATATTTAACTTACAAAAGGAAAACCATGAAGAACATTAAGCGACATTGTTTATTTGCAGTTTGCAGTTTGATATTCAGTTTTGCTGCCGTCGCCAAAGATGCAGATGCCAATGAACTCCCTCACGCACAAAACGTATTGGAAGCCATGGAGAAAGTAGCGAACTGGCAAATTGCGCGCACTACTTATATGCCTCATGTCGGAAGAGCACAAAAAGGCTCAGAAACCTATGGTCGATGGATACAGGGCGCATTTTATGTCGGACTCACTGAGTTAGCCGAACGTTCTGAAAACCCTTTTTATGATACGTGGATGGGCTACGTTGGCAATGCCCATGATTGGAAGTTGGGTAAACGGAAATATTTTGCTGACGATCACGTAATCGGCCAGATGAATTTATGGTATTACCGTAAACATAACAACGAGGCGGCGCTAAAACCTGTTGTTGAGACCTTTGATTGGTTAATCGAACAAAATCCGACAATGAGTCTTGAATTTGTAGGAGGCCGGCAAGAAGATAACTTACATGCTTGCCAATGGCGCTGGTGTTGGGCCGATGCTTTGTTTATGGCCCCCCCCACGCTATTTGCCCTGTCTCAAATAACAGGCGATAAAAAATATGCGGATTATGCGCATAGAGAATTTCAAGCAACCGTTGATTTTTTGCGTGACCCCAACACAGGTTTGTTATTCCGTGATTCGCGTTATTTTGAACGCAAAGGAAAATACGGTGAACCTTTGTTTTGGTCTCGTGGTGTGGGTTGGGTTTATGCAGGCGTAGTTAATTCTATTAAGCAGATCCCTGAAGGTCACCCCTATCGTGCCTATTATGAAGCGCTATATCTAGAACTTACCCAAGCGATTATAAAACTTCAAAAACAAGATGGTTCTTGGCCTATGTCTTTGTTGGCCGGCGAGAAAGATACTTACCCCGAAACGAGCGGCACCGCTTTTTATACGTATGGGCTTGCATGGGGCATAAATAACGGCTTATTAGAAAAAGACGCGTATGTACCCTCTGTAACAAAAGCATGGAAAATACTCACCGCTGCAATCCACCCAGACGGAAAATTTGGTTGGGTGCAGGGGGTTAATGACAAGCCCGATGTCGTCGCTTATGAAGATTCACAGCTTTACGGCGTGGGCGCTTTTTTGCTAGCCGGTTCAGAGATGTATGACTTAGCAAAGTCCGCCGATTAACTTGCTGTACGAGCCGCGGATAGCAATAGCATACCTATCTAGGTTTATGAGTTTAGGTATATGAGTTTAGCTATATCAGTGCTATTCGCTGCTTATCATCGTTAAGTATGCTTGCTCTGTAAGCACCTTAACGCCTTTCTCTTTTGCTGCATTTATTTTTGTCTCACCCACTTTTTCACCTGTGACCAAGTAAGTGGTTTTTCCTGTAACTGATTTTGCTACTTTAGCACCCATCGATTTGGCTTGCTTCTCCATATCGGCTCTTGAACCTTGGAGCATGGTGCCAGTAAATACAATGACTTCACCCGCAATAGGAGATTCAGATTGTGAGTGTTCTGCTAATTTAGGTGTCGAAGATAAATTAAAACCAAGCTGATAGACCTTAAAAAACTCTTCTTTTACGTTGCTTAAGCCTTCAGCAATCGCTTCGGCACTTAACTGAGCAAAGCCCTCTATTTGCACCATTTGTTCAACACTGAGTTCAAATAGCTCGGTTAAGCTGTGATGTTTCAATAGTTTTTCGCAGTTGCCTCCTGCTAGACGACTAACACCAAAAGCAGCGAGAAACTTCCAATCTTCAATTTCAATTTCTCGACTGGCTTGTAGTTGATCGAGCAAGTTTTGCGATGTTTTGTCACCGAACCCAAACCTAACCAAGTCCAGTTTGTCTAGCGCATACACTTCGTGAATATGCCTTACGCCAAACTGACTTATTTTCTCTATCACCTTAGGACCAAAGCCATCAACATTGCCCAATGTTTTAAAAAAATGAATAAGGGTATTTTCCGTTTGTGCAGGGCAATCTGTTTTATTGGGACAAATGAGATGGTCGCTTTCCCATAGCAAATGCGCATTACAGCTAGGGCAGTGTTCTGGCAGCTCTGGTGTCGCGGCTTTGATCACCTCCTCTATTTTGGGGATCACTAAACCACTGCGAACAAGCCGTATTATGGCTCCCGGCCCCACACCTTTGGCTTTTACCATATTGTAATGGTGCACCGTGGCTCTACTTAAAGTCGCGCCGCTTAATTTGGTCGGGACTAATTCAGCAACAGGGGAAACTCGTCCCGTACGCGATGTTTGCGGTAACACACGAAGCACTTCTACTTCCGCAGAGTCGTGATTCACTTTAAATGCAATTTGCCATCGATGAAATTTACGTGTTGCTCCCATGTGTTCTTTAATTTCAGTATGGGTCGTCTCGAGAATTAAGCCGTCGATGTCATAATCAACGGCGTTCCACATCTTTGCTGAAATAGCGTCAAAGTCGTCGAGCAAAGATGCAATGTTTCCTGCCCAATGCTCTAGAGCAACAAAAGGGTAAAAGACACAAGCCCCATCATCGATGGCTTTTTGGATATGTTTGTCGATTTTCTTTTCAGCAATAATCGCAGCTTGAATGTTTCTAGAATTCTCAAACTTATCGCTAAGCACATCATCAAAATAGCTTTTAGCAATAACAATTTCGCCAGCACCTAGACCGCGACTAGCTTTATTTGCTATTTGTAACCCGCGTTCGAATGCTCGGGTTATATCTTGCCCACGAGTACCATCGCCTCGAGTGTACAATTTTTCACCGTCGTCATACGCTGCGTAGCCGTCTAACTTCGGAGTGATTTTTATAACAATATGAGTGTCATCAATGCCGATTTCACCAGCCGCTTTCTTTATTCTGTCGGTCCATTTTTGTATTTCTTCAAAAGAATAGGCTTTATCAGTAGACAGCATTTTTTGAGGTAACACTACCGTTTTACTATCAACCACAATTTCTGGTTCAACATGATTAATAAATGCGTTGTTGGGATCTCGCTGTTTCAATTCGGCCCAACGACTATCATATTGTGGGTCAGTTAAAACGGGATAGCCTGCGCGATACAAGGCATTGGCAACACTTAGTAGTAACTCAAGCTGTTCATTGCTTAAGCTTTCATTAGAAAAAAGCGCGGTGAGTTCACTGGCTGAAACTGAGATATCCAGTGTTTCAATAATAGCAATTTGGTTTTCAGAAAATAGCTGTGTTGACAAAAAAAGCGTCCCTTTACTGCGTTTATTGGTTATCGAGTGCTATTGCTTGCAATAATGCGTTGGCGTTCAAATTCGCGAATTTTTTCAACGTATTGTTGAACCCCTTGTTTAGTGAGTATTGAGCGGCTACCGTCAAGCAATTGTGCATCAAATTCTTCGGCGATTTTTCTTGCCGCATTATGCATCATATTAAACACCTGATGCGGGTCACCCTCGATGGGCAATACCATAAACAAAGAAATACCCTGTGTGGTAAAGGTTTCTAAGTTGTCGATATCGAATACCCCAGGTTTAACCATATTCGCTAAACTGAATAAGACTGGCCCTTTTCCATTTGCATTGACGTGGCGATGAAATATGTCGTGCTCACCAAACTTAAAGCCTAGCGTTAAAAGTAAAGGGAGCAATGCAGCGCCACTTAGGGGGTATGCTTCCGATGCTCTTACATTAATAGCAAGCACTTCGGAGGCGATCATCGTTTTTTGATCGCTTTTAGGCTCAGAGGACTCGCTTACTTTGGGTGCGCTGACTTTAGGTTCATCAAAATCAATACGCATTTGATCTTCGCCTAAGGTAGGTTCTTTACGTTTTCTCGTAGTGCTGCGTTTCAATACAGACTTTCGAGTTTCCCTAGACGCTTCTTGCTCGGGATACTCTTTTCTCGGTGGAGTCGGAGGTCGTGACAAACCAAAATCAGGCTCTGCTTGCACCTCCACATTTCCATGTTCTTGGGGAGCATGTTCTTTAAGTAAAAACGGCGGAGGCTCCGGCATTTTATCGCTCGTTTTTTGCTCGTTGCGCGTATCTGAACCCGCTGAGATATGCGGTTTTGGCTGAGTCACCACACTCGCATACAAGGGGGTTTCTATTACCTCAGGAACACGGAGCGAGCTGTCGTTTAACGCATCGTCAGTCGGTGCAGACCCTTCAAGCGAATCACTATTCTTATCGCTCAAAGCTTCTGTATCAATGGCTTGTTGATTGACGCTAAAAGCACGCTCGGTTGACGGTTCTGATCCTGACCCAATAACTCTTACACTCCCTAAACCATATTCGTCAAATGCTTTTTCGTTATCAATGGGCTCGCTACTGATGGGTTCATTGGCTTCAGCTTGGTGGCCATTGGTTTCTTTATCGCTTATGTCGTCAAAGGATGAACTTGGTTCTATTTTTTCCTGCTCGCGTTGGGGAACATCGTCTTGACGACGCATTTTCCAAATACCATGAACCAGTACGCCAACGATAAATATCGAACCAATAACCAAAAATGCGACGCGTAACTCTTCCATTATTTATCCAACTCTTTAATTTAAGCTTGTACTAAGCTAACGGCTTCTTCAACGTCAACCGCAACCATTCTTGAAACACCGGGCTCTGCCATGGTCACACCCGTCAAATGACTTGCCATTTCCATCGCTATTTTATTGTGTGTAATATAAATAAATTGCACGCTTTGTGACATTTCCGACACCAATTTACAAAAGCGCCCCACATTTGCATCATCCAGAGGCGCATCAACTTCGTCCAGCAAACAAAAAGGGGCTGGGTTTAAACGAAAAATAGCAAAAACTAATGATAATGCGGTCAATGCTTTTTCGCCACCGCTTAAAAGGTGAATGGTACTATTTTTCTTACCAGGCGGCCTTGCCATTATGGTTACGCCTGTTTCAAGTAAATCATCATCGGTTAATGCGAGGTACGCACTGCCCCCACCAAACACTTTAGGAAACAAAGTCTGTAAATCTGCATTCACTTGGTCAAAGGTTTGACTGAATCGAGAACGCGTTTCTTTGTCAATTTTTCGAATGGCACTTTGCAGTGTTTCAAGGGCTTCATTTAAGTCTGCGTCTTGCGCGTCTAAGTGCGATTTACGCTCAGATTGCACCTTGAATTCATCAACCGCTGCCAGATTTACTGCGCCAATCCGCTTTACAGCGTTAGTGGTTTTTTCGAGTGCTGCTGCCCATGCTTCTTCTTCAGCATCATCAGGCATAGCAGCCATCGTTTCTTTTATACTCATCCCTGTTTCTTGGAGCTGGTCCAAAATAGCGTTTGCTCGCGCTTTTACTCCCTCAGATTCAAGCAATACGCTTTCGCGCACTTTTTGTTTTTCTTCGATAGCAGAGCGTATTCCTTGTTGACCTTGTTGTATGCTATGCAAGGTATCGTCAAGTTCAGACAATACCTGTTGAAGCTCTGTTTTTTCTTGCTCTTTTTGTTGTTTATCTTGTAGCCACTGCTGTAACTGGTCAGAATTATCGTTATCTGTGCCATTTATCAACATCTGCTCTTCATTTAACGCTTCTAGTTGTTCGGTATATTCTTTGTATTGCGTTTCTAGCCTTAGCGCGTCTCGTTCACCTTGCTGTTGAGCTGACTGTTGTTGTTGAACACGCAAAGAAAGCTGATGTTTCTGTTGTGTGATCTGTTCATATTGATGACGATAATGTTCTACATCTTGTTGCAAGGCCTGCATTTTTTCATCGGCCTGTTGCTGTATTTGTTCAAGTTCAAAGACGTCTGTTTCTAACTGTTCAAGTTGCTCTGAGAGTTGCTCTGATTGCTCTTGCTCCTGCTCAAGCTGAGCATTATGTTGCTCAATTTCTTGGTGGATCTTGTCTCTTCTCTCGTTAATTTGTTCAACTTGCATTGAAAGCAGACTTTGTTTTTGAGTCAGCTCACTGAGTTGAGCTTGAATTTGACGTATCGATTCTCGAACAGTATTCAGCTTGGCTTCTTCTTCCGCCTCTTTTTCAATACACGCAGACACGATGCCGCGCTGTTTTTCATGTTCGCTTGTAAGCTTTTCTATGCTTTTTTGTATGTCTATGATTGTTGCTTTGCGTTGCAGACTTCCACTCGATGAGTCGGCAGGACCATTTATTGCCCACTGTCTGCTAATCCATTGGCCTTGTTCGGTTATGACACTTTCATGAGGTTTAAGGTTGTTGAGTTTTTGTTTAGCCTCAGTGAGTCCATCAACAATATGAATATGAACAAAGAAAGCGGGAAATGTAGTATTGCCTATTTTTTCTGCTAACGTTCCCTCCGGTTTCTCTGTCACCCAGTGTTTTTTTAATAAGGCTCTTTGACCCGTAAAAAAAGATAGCGTTTGCATATCAAAGGGGTTCGCATCTTCCTCTAACAATCCTGGCTCACCCAAATGCGATAAAACAAGCTCTATTAAATGTTCCGCACCTTTCGATACATTCAATGTTTGCCAAACTGGAGGCAATGATGCCTTTGTTGTATCGTCGTTTTGTAAGGCCTCTAATGCTGTAAGCTTTGCCTGTTGTTGCCTTAGTTTATCCGTAATTTGATTGAAGACTGTTTCTTCATTTTGCCGCTGAGTTTTGAACTGTTCGTAATCTACATTGGTATCAATTAATGTCAGTTCAACATTCTGCTTTTGCTCTTGAGCAATAAGCACCTGTTCTGCAAGCCCTTCGCATTCTTCTTCTAATTGAAGGCTGCTGACGCTGTTAAGTTCTTCTTTCAACTCTTTAAGGCGCTGTTGCGTTCGCATTTGCATAGACAGGGTTGATTGAATCTGGCTATGACAACTTTGCGCGTGTCGCTTTTTGGTATGGTAACTTTCATCGCTATTTCTTCGCTGCTGATTAAAATCACGTAACCTATCTTCGGTGCTATCACGTTGTTCAGCTGTGCTTGCATGTTGCTCAGTCAATATGTCCATTTCCGGCTCTAAAGAAGCTAGCGCCTCACAAGCCAACGCCAATACTTCATCATTTTGTTGTTTTTGTTCTCTACACTGAGTTTGTTTAACATGAAGTTGTTGGGTAGTGGACTGCAATTGTTCTAGTCGCTTATGTTTGAACTGGCGCGCTTCCTCAACCCGGGTGATTTGAGTCGCCAAGTCGAAAATACCTTGTTGTACCTTATCCAGCTGTATCTTTGTATCGAGCTGTTCGCTGCGAATTTTTTCCAAACCTGCTTCGTCACCTTGTAATTGTGCTTTCAGGGCTTCATATTCAGCCTCGACTTGTGAAAGCGAGCTTTGCAAGCTGTCAACTTTGTGCTGCATTGCCAGATAACGCAGCATTGCGAGTTCACTTTTTAAGGTTCTTTCTTTGGCTTTTAACTGTGTGTATCGCTCTGCTGCCGCTGCCTGACGTTCCAGTTTTTCAATTTGCTGACCTAATTCGCCGCGTACATCTGATAAACGCTCTAAATTTTCAGAGGTATGTTTAATGCGGTTTTCAGTTTCTCTTCTGCGTTCTTTATATTTTGAAATACCGGCAGCTTCTTCAATAAAAACACGCAGTTCTTGTGGTTTTGATTCAATCAGCCGAGAAATCATGCCCTGCTCGATAATCGCATAACTTCTTGGTCCAAGGCCTGTGCCCAAAAATAAATCAGTAATATCTTTGCGGCGGCATTTTGTCCCGTTTAAAAAATAATTAGATTGCGCCTCTCTTGTAACCACGCGCTTAATCGACAACTCTTCATACTTTGCATATTCATTACTGAGGCGTTCGCTAGCATTTTCAAAGATAAGCTCAACACTGCATTGCCCTAATGGTTTTCTAGAGGATGAACCATTAAAAATGACATCGGTCATGGCGTCGCCACGCAAATTTTTTGCGCTCGATTCGCCTAGCACCCATCTCACCGCATCAATTACGTTCGATTTGCCACACCCGTTCGGCCCTACCACAGCAGTCATGCTTCCCGGAAAAGGAATGCTAGTAGGCTCTACAAAAGATTTAAAACCAGCGAGTTTGATCCGCTTTAAACGCATAGACGCACATTAACTATTATTATGTTTCGAATGTAACAAAGTTAACCTTCGGTAACAATTGAGAATTGGACTGTTATCACGTTCTGTTACACTCATACTTTTAAGTGCAAGCTAAAAAAGGGTATTCAATGAACCGAAGCGGTTTTCATTATTTTTTTGAGGGATTTTCTTTAATTAAAACGAAAGGCTTAAAGCGTTTTGTTATTTTTCCATTAATAATCAATTTGCTGCTGTTTGGGACGGCATTTACTTGGGTGTTTAGTCATTTAGGCGCGAGCATTGATTGGATGTTTAGCTTTATTCCTGAAGGTTTATATTGGTTAAAAGATGCCTTGGCTTTTATTGTCTGGCCACTTGCCGTTATCAGCGCCCTACTCGCGTTTGCATTTTTATTTAGCACTATCGCCAATTTTATAGCCGCGCCTTTCAATGGCTTTCTCGCCGAAAAAGTGGAACGTCATTTGACGGGAGAAAACCCTAATGACGATGGCATGTGGGACATGCTTAAAGATATTCCCCGTATTTTAGGACGAGAGTGGCGTAAGCTGCTTTATTATATTCCACGGGTGCTTATATGCTTACTCTTTTTATTGTTCGTACCCGTGTTTGGACAAGTAATCTGGTTTTTGTTTGGCGCGTGGATGATGGCAGTACAATATTGTGACTACCCATTCGATAATCACAAAATTGACTTCTCGCCGATGCGTCAATTGCTTAAAGAGGAACGGGTACGTAACCTTTCCTTTGGTATGTGCGTAAGCGTTGCTTCGTTTGTGCCTTTACTTAATTTAGTGGTTATGCCCGTGGCAGTGTGTGGAGCGACTGCATTGTTTGTTGATAGATATCGAAATAAAGGTTTATCACCTTTAGATTCCAGTAAAACCTGATGCCATAACCAAAGATAAATAGGAGGGATATATTCGCTTTCATGATGCTCCATAAACGTCACTTTGCCACTAGGTTTAAGTGCCTGAACATCACTCTTGTCACAAGTCAAAGCAGGATATAATCCTTCGAATGATTCGGAGTTTGCCCATAGAGATATTTGCTCTTTGGGCGATAAATCGAGCAAAAATCCATTGTCTCTTTCAAACACAATATTTGTGGCGAAAATAGTGCCACAATAGGCATTCGCACTTTGTTTAGACAAGGCATATTCATCAATAAATCCAGCAAAATGCGCGAGTTCGTGCACAAATACGCTGTAAGTATCTTGCGCATCTAAAAACATAACCCCTTGTTGTGCATACGCTTTTCCACTATTACCGATAACCACAAGATGCGTGACGGCAGACGAAGAAAGCCAATTTGAAAGCGGTGCCAAGTTGCAACTGAGCCGCCCTCCCTGCTGCCAACTTTGCGTGCAGTCTAAGGTATGCTCAAACCACATAGGTTCCGATAAGCACATACCTAAATTATTTAAACGTGTGTCTTTTGAAAACTTAGCAGCGATGTCTACCGCACGCGTCATTGCGCTTAAGCCATCTGCCACAAGCAAAATGTTCTGCAAGCAGTTCTGATGAAATTTGGTCTCTGGAATAGGGTTAGCAGTCAAGTTTGCTTTTTTTAAAATGGGATAATTGTCGATGACATGAAGCCGCTGCCTTGCCTCAACACTCCCCTTACTAGCAGCTTCTCTAAACAGACCTTCGGCTGTTGCTATTTTTTGTTCATTCCACAATATTTTTGCCAGTGCGACTTGGCTCATCAGGTCGTGCTCAGCCACTTCTTCAAGCCAAGGTTTTGCTTTTTGTATAAAGCCATTAAGTAAATACCAATCGGACAACGCGATTTGCGCGTCGATATACCCTTGCTCAGCCGATTTTAATAACCACGCTTCTTTTTTTATCGGTGATTCTTGATTCAAGGCAAAAAGAAACTGAGCTTTCGCCACTCCCTTACTGGCCGCTATCCTTAACCAGCGAGCCTCGTGACCTAAACGCTGTTCCGATTGCTCGGATTGCTGGTAGCGTTGCCATGCCGTTTCGCCCTCGTCAAATTGACTTAGTTTATCCAACCAATATTCAGCATTGACCGCCAAGGCTTTGTTACGGAGTTGGTTTTGAGCACCATCGATGTCATTCAGAACGGCCTGCCAATAAACAAACAAGGGAGTGTCGGGATCACCTTGCCGTAAGTAATGAGCTAGTTGATTTTTATCATTACTTTGACTGCTGGACAAAAAATAGAATAAGCATAACAGCGCACTCGTTTGCAGTAGTCTTTTAATAAGCAAACGCTTCATGGTTGAGCGTCAAATGCCTCTCTTATTCTTGCCATTTCAATGCGCGCGTACTTATGCTCTACATATTCGTAAACATTCGTGCTTAAAGATAATTTAAAGTAGCTGAGCGCTACACCATAATTGCCAACAAAAGCATGGTGTTTCCCTAGATAAAAATAGGCTTCACACAAGCGATGAGTGAGTTCTTGAGAGGTATTAACTCCTTCAATCACTGCATTTAACACATCATCTTCACTCGCCTTGCCCAAATAGAAATCTACAATGGACACCGCCCAATGCGTTTCGTCTATTTCCGTTCGGTACTGAAACAATCGCTCTTTCGCTTTTACGGGATCTACGTCTAAATGAGCATTAAATGCCCAAATCACCCTGAATGGATCAGAGGGGGATTTTTCTAAAAATCGTTCAAAATCATCAATACCGAGGTCGGGTCTGCCTGCATAGTATAGAGCAATACCTCTGTTTAGCATGGCAAACTCAAAGTTAGGGTCGATATCTAAACTAGAATCAAAGGCCTCAAAGGCTTGGTCAAACTCTTGATTTTGAGTTAAGTGAACACCAATAGAATTATACGCAGGAGCAAGATCGGGTTTTAAGTTAATAGCTTGGGTAAAGTCATAACCGGCTAAGTTCCGTAAACCTACCCCATCATAGAGAACCCCTCTTTGATAATGCAGTTCAGCCCGTTCGGTTTTCTTTAATGATGGTTGATTTAAAATTTGACTATAACGCGCAATAAGCAATTGCACCCTTGGGTCGATAGGTTCAGGCTCTGCAAGTAACAGCCCGTCCAAGTGGCCTTGGTGCGGCGCATTTTGTGTATTCACACAACCAGCAAGGAAAAGTAACACAAGAGAAACCAATAACACGCTTGGCTGTGTTCTACGCTTAACATATTTCGACACAAGCTTAATCACAAAAAATACACCTACTTTTAACACAAGACTATTAGTCTATCTGATCCCATTATTTTTTTCGAGCATTGAAGGCAGCGAGTTGTTCCTCTGTTGCTGGCAGTTGATGCTTTTCTTTCCACTCACTGTAAGGCATTTTATAAACAACTTCTCTTGCTTGATCATAATCAATATCTAGCCCTTCCTGCTCCGCAGCAGATGAATACCATTTAGACAAGCAATTTCGACAAAAGTCCGCAAGCAACATTAATTCAATATTCTGCACTTCTTTATGGGCATCTAAGTGGTCGATCAAACGTCTGAATACAGCCGCTTCTATTTTGGTTTGTTTATCCAACATGTTAGGACTCCACTGGTTATTTTATGTACTCAATAACGGGCTAGTGTGGATGTTCAAAGCATCGCAAGAGCAAGGAGGCAGTCTCTTTATTGAAAAGCGTCAAAATCATGGATGATTTTGCCGAGCGCCCATGGATGGGTTTACCGCGCCTTTTCAATAAAGAGACTGCCTCCTTGCTCTCAACATAAGCTAATTTACTCTTAC
>CAYSDZ010000001.1:140992-240850 GCA_964429915.1 uncultured Alteromonas sp. | reverse complement strand
CCTTGAAACTAGCTGTCTTAAAGAGTAGTCAATAGTGGTTGTTTTACTTATACTCAGGATGTTACAGAATAGTATTTATTCTGCTGTCGTAAGGTTTGATGATTCAAAAAATAGATTTAATTGTGCTTCAACAAACACTTGTAATGGGCTAGTAGTTTTAATTAATCCCCATTTAGAAAGTGTTAGTATCGAAACTATTGCTGATGCAATTGTACATGAAATGACACATAACTTATTTGATTTAGCGGAGTTATACGAGCCTAGCGTCCCGACAAAGTTTCATCCTAGAGTAATAAAGTCTCCTTGGACTGGAAGAATGCTTGATCCCAATACTTACATACAAGCTTGTTATACATGGTTTGGCCTAAAAAACTTTTGGCAAAAAGCGTATTTGCTTCATCAATCTGAAAATGCAAATTACTATTTGAAACAATCATTGAAAGGATTTGCCTCTACAGACTTTATTAATATAGCTAAAAGTGAAGATATCGGGTTTGACCAAAGGGTTATTACCACATTGGAAAGTTTACAATAAAAATAGGATGTCAAGATGTTTCAATCGTTAAATACTAGCAAGTATTTATCTACTATAACGGGAATTTTTTCTCTGTCATTGGGTACGGTCCTCTTAGGGCTGATGTTAGCGTTTTTTATTGCAGATACTTCAGTTAATAAGGTAATAAGTAAAAACATATACAAGATAGAAACTGTATTTAATTTACCAGATGGAAATAAAGTCCGTAGCTCTGAAGCTCCTGCAGCACTAGTTCCTCAACTCATGAAAAATGAATATGTTCAAAACATTGGTCAAATGAAGAGAGTGAATTTAACTGCACTCCATAAAGAAAAAGAGGTTAAAGCTGTAGAAGTCTTTGCTATGAATGATAGCGCTCAAAGTATGCTGCAATTGATCCCTGAGCATATGGAGCCAGTAAAAGATAGTTCAGTGTATTTATCCAAAAATTTTGCAAGTCAAATTTCTAAAGAGCCAAGTTCTTTAGTCGGTGAAACTCTGAAATTGGGGAACATGGGGATATTTAAAATTGAAAAAGTTATCGAAATTGACAAAAGCTTATCATTAGCACCAGATGTTATCGTCTCTTTTGATGCGATATTTAGTTTAGATATTCAGAAAAGCTATGGTGACTGGTATGACACACACCTTCATTTGTTCATTGAATTAATAGCTCCTGAAAAACTAGATTTAAATGAAGTTGTTCAGATGAATGCTCCTCAAATTCCGGGAGCACCATTTACTCCAGAGTCGTTCATACATTTAACCAAAAGGAATATAGCAAATTTACATTATGACATGGAGTTTCCAGATGCAATTGGATTCAGTTTTTCAAAATCTACGCTTTATTTAGTTTATGGTGTGTGTTTGTTTTCTTTTATTTTGGGATGGATTGGATTTGTTAACTCAATAACATCTCTACAAGTATCTAAAATGGAACGAACTAAAACTTTGTTGAGTATTGGAGGTAGCCGAAACCAGATCATACTTGATGCTTTGTTTGATTCCAAAATAACTGTGTTTATAGCTGCTATTTTGTCTATTGTATTTTTTCATTTTGTATTAGCCACTTTTTCTCAAGAGTTTGTTTTATTGACTGTTGTTAATTCAAAGGGGCTTTATTCAATATCAACATTTATTGTAGCAGCCCTGATTTTGGTGTTTGTATCAACTATTTCTATAGTTGTTACAAGAGTTGTGTCGTTACAGCAAAAAGGTAGTATTTCCCGATCTGCGAGCTTGAAATCTATCTGGCTAACTCAATTTGCAATGTTTGTTCAAATGTTGATTACTTCTCTAATCATATTCGTTTCAGTAGGAATAACATTTGAGTTGTTTTCTTCAAAAAAGGCAGACTTTGGATATGTGCTAGAGGATATCCATTACTCAAAGTTAGGTGGAGTAGGAGATAAAAGAGCTACTGCTTTAAGGGATGCAATTAACGCTAAACATGGTAATTTATCAGAAGTTTCAAGTTGGCAGCCTTTTGATAAATCTGCGAATTATATTACATTAACAACATCACAACAAAGTGTGGAAGAAAAGCTCACGCCTATTAACTATTTCTATGCTGGAGAAATGTTTTCTGAAGTTTTGGGGTTGACAGAAATAAAATCTAAACACTATGTTTTGGGCGCAAATTCCACTTATTCTGATGAAAAAGTCAGAGTTATTGTAACTAAGGAGTTTGTTAACTTGTTCGAAAATATTGGTTTAGAACAGATACTTGATTATCCTTTTTACGCTGATTTTGGTGATGGTGAGAAAGAAATAGAAATTATCAAAGTAGTAAGTAACTTTTATTTAGGTAAAGCGAAAACAAGCTTCGATCCAGTCATAATCGTGATTGACGAGAAAAAAGCGAAATCTTTGCTGTTGAACACGAATACAGATCTTATCGATAATCTTCGAATAACTAATCAATTAGATACTATTTCTGCTTTAAAAGGCCTTCAAGCTGAGTTTTCTGATCTAACGCGACTTGTATTTTATTTACTTTGTATTGTGATACTAAATATTCTTTTAATATCATTTAACACTATAGCCAATGCATTGATTGATGTAGAAAAACACAGCGATTCGCTGCTCATAATGAAACAACTTGGAGCTGATTTGTTTTCTATATTTTCTTTTGTGTTTAAGAAAAATATATATGTTTATGTGTTGTCAGCTTTTGCTGGGGTATTCAGTGGCTATATAGCAATTGAAAAAGAGCTATTTTCTATTGAAGGGATTACTTTTAATGCTGCTCATTATTCTTTATCTGCCTTAGTTGTAGCACTTCTGTTCTTATTACTTACAATTTTATGTTTTGCTGTTGTTAGTCAAAAGTATCTAGCCGAAGAATGAACGTTATGGATACCGTAATATCACAGCCTCAGCGTAATAAATATAAAATAGCTGTTGGGTTACTTACTTTTTTATTACTTACTGCGGTTATTAGCCTACAAACTGATGGGACAATTTCAACTGTATATAAGGATGAGTTAGATATTGTTAAAATTAGTAGTACTATTCCCAAAATTACGGCAGTGGGGGTTATTAAGCCTAGAAAGTCAATCAAGCTTTCATCTGATATAGGTGGCCGGGTTAAATCTTATTTAAATGCAGAGAACTCTTTTGTAAAAAAGAATGACATATTATTAGAGTTGGAAAACTATGATTATATTCTGAAACTAACAGAGAAAATTGCACATATCTCTGAACAAATTAGTAATTTAAAGAATATGCGATTGAATTTACGAAGGGAGCTAATGTCATCAAAGTTGTCGTTGGAAGATGCTAGCTTCAATTTCAACGTACTAAATAGAGAGTTAAAACAAAAGTTAGAACTATTGACTCAACACCTTATTCAAGAAGCTGAAATTAAAGACATTGAAGATAATTTATCGAGATGGAACTCAAAGAAAAAAGTACTTCATGATTATTATGAATCGCAAAACCTACAATTGTCATCTCAATTAAAAGAAATTAGCGAAACTATAAGCTTATTGAATGAACTACTGCACAAATTGCAGGAAAGCGAGCGGCAACTTGTTATTAAAGCTCCTATATCAGGAAACTTGTCTGGATTTGATATCGATTATGGACAACAGATACACCCTAAAGAAGAGTTTGCCTCCATAGATGTTATTGATGACTTTGTTGTAGAAGTGGAGCTTAGTGAATTTTACCTAGATAGAGTGTCGGAAAGTCTAGAAGCTGTAGGCAAGCTGGATAATAGAAACATTGGGTTAACTACCCTCAAAGTTTTTCCTCTAGTGAAGAATGGAAAGTTTAAAATACACTTTAAAGTGTCCAATGGAGAAGCCCTGAAAAAGAACGTAAAAGTTGGTCAATCAATAGAAATTGAAATAAAAGAAAATACAACTGAGCTTTTACCTACAATCCCGATTGACTCAACCTTTCGGGAAAATAATGCAAATTTTATTTATTTATTGGCAAATGATCAGTCTAAGGCTGTAAAAACTCTTATTTCTATAAAAAGTCAACATGGTAAACGAATTTTGATTGATGAACCTCGAATGATTGGACGGCAACTAATAGTTTTGGATTGGAATAAAAAATACAAAGAGGAGTTATACATTGAATAAAATTATTAGATTAGAAAATGTGTACAAGAGTTTTTACACAAAAAAAATTCAAACTACCGCACTTAACAATATTTCTTTGGAAGTAGATAAGGGCGAGTTTTTAGCGATTACTGGAAAGTCAGGTTCGGGTAAGTCAACGTTACTGAATGCAATAGGTTTATTTTCAGATATTGATGAGGGAAAGTTGGAAATCAATGGCTTTAATATCTCGAATATTTCACAAAGACAAAAACTTGATTATAGACGTGAATACTTAGGTTATGTTTTTCAATCCTTTAATTTAATTCCTGATTTGACAGTATTAGAAAATGTAATGCTTCCGCTGAAGTATAGGGGGATTGCTCGCAATGAGAGATTAAAAATTGCTGAGAAAGAGCTTGATGAAATAGAGTTGTCAGCTCGTAAAGAGCATTATCCTAGTCAGCTTTCAGGTGGGCAACAGCAAAGAGTTGCAATTGCAAGAACAATGGCATGTAAGCCCAGTATTATTCTTGCTGATGAGCCTACTGGTAATTTAGATGAGAAGACTGGTAATTTAGTTTTAGACATTTTGAAAAGTGCTAATAGTTCCCTTGGGACTACTATTGTTATGGTTACTCATAGTGATATTGCTGCAAATATGGCGCATAGGCAAATTCAAATGGAGCAAGGTGCGTTAGTTAATTAGGGAGAAAAATAATATGCTTGGTGATATCTCTATAAAAGTAATAGAAGACGAATCAAATATTAAAGTAGACGATTTAGAGTATACTCAGTGCAAAGGCGGCAGGTAAGTGGCCAATACCAAAGAGTAAAGCCGACACAATGATGGCAATAATATAGTTGTGTATACGAATGTCAGAGCCATTTTTTTGAGTTAAACGATATCCCGCCCATACAAAGAATGACATTAAGCCCCAGCGAAGAAGTACCTCTTCTGTGATACCGCCGTATAATAAGCGAGTATACCAAGGTGGGGTAAAGTTCTCCCCAGCAGACAGGAATTCAGCAGAAAGGTAACTGGAGGATACCGAGGAGATTGTCATTATAAGTATCCCGATAACGACACCACCTATTAGTGCTGGCAGTATTTGCGGCTTTAATTTTTTATAAGCGTTTTCGGAGCAAGCCAGAGCAAAAATAACGGGTGATGTTAGCCCTACTTTTCTGGAAAAAACGGAGCCCAACCAAACCATAAATAATAATAAAACGGATGTTTGTACAACGCTGATGATGTGTGCTACCGCTATTGAAAAAGGTAAAGGCTCTGATTGAGATGCTAACAATTGAGAAGTTATAGGGATGGCGGATATTATCCCGAAGAAACCGAGGGCAAATAACAAAATGCTAGGTTTTATCTCTCAATAACTGACTGAACTCAAAAGCAGTCATCCCTCTATCTTGCGGTATCGAACTGATTGGCATAGGTGACCCTCCGTTGAGTATTTCTAAGTCTATTAGTCGCGCGATTGGGAGAAGGTCGTATGCTGATTTCATGCGCTCAAGTGCTTGTTCTGCTGGTATTTGTATCGCATCATTACTCATCACAGGAAGTATTTTGATAGTAGTATCTTTTGCAAGTAAATTCATAGATAAACTGATTGCGGTAATAAAAATTAACAATCTCATGATTATTCCTTAGTCAATTAAGCCATCGTAATTAAACTCTCTTAACAACTTTTCTACTTCTTTAGGGTATTTATCCCGAAATTGAGCGATAAGTGCTAATTGACGCTGTCTTACCTTAGGATCGTTTGTTTCTAGTAATGATTTTCGCTCAGTTGCATAAAATAATTTCCTCTTTTTTCGATTGCTCAAAGGTTTATGAGTAGGAGTATCAATGCCTTTAGATACTAAATACGCATTAAATTTTCTTTTATGTTCTTTATAAATCAGTTTTTGAGATTCGTTTAAGTGGTCTAAATCAATAAAGAGAAAAGGGAGTACTTTACTTTCATCGTATTCAATTAAGTAATGAACATTGAGTGTGTTAGGTAATGCTCTGATAACATATTTTTTGTCATTCTCAACATCTTCGAAACGGACGTAAGCGGCTCTTAATGTTTCCGGTGTGAGTAATTTAATCGTACTGCCTTTTTTTCTTCTTTCGATAAAGCGTTCGTAAGAATGAGGAGATTCATACTTTATTTCGTCATTTTCGTCTCGAACGACATTATAGAGTGACGAAAAAATACCCACGGTTTGTTGTTCTTCGATATGCTTTATGAATATTGGATCCCATAGTGAAAGATGAGTCTCAGTAATCCCAAATTTCTTAAATAAAAACGTTTTTGTATCTGGATGTTTTCCATACCAATGTAAAGATGCCTCTTTTTCGTTTATTTTCTCAAATGCAAAGGTCATTGATTCGCCATAGAATAAATCTATCGTGAGGTCAGTACCTTGAAGCAAAGCATCAGGATTAAGTACGATAAACTTATGGTTCTTTGCGTAGTATAGTTCTTTGATCAGGTATTCATGGTTCTCTTTTTTAGCTTGATCTATTAAATGCTGAGGCGCGTCTTCGAATAAAGTTGTAGCAGCAATGAGCCTTGTTGAGAACATAATAACGAGCGGTAGTGCAAAACGAATAGTAGGAATGGCCATAAATCCACGCTATTTTAATACGGCTGCAAACTTAAAATAACACAATGATTTTAAGTTTGAAAAGCGAAATAAATAACAAATTTGCAACATTTTCTACGTCTTCAACCGCAGGGCAAAAATGTTCTGAAAATAGCACGAAATTAGCAAATCTGATCAGACAAAACTGTTAGACTATAAGTACAACTTTTTCTTTATTTTAACCCAGAATACAGAGGACAAAACATGTACAAGTTAGTGTTGATTCGACACGGTGAGAGCCAGTGGAATTTAGAAAACCGATTTACTGGTTGGCACGATGTAAATTTAACTGAAACCGGTATTGCCCAAGCAAAAAGCGGTGGCGCTTTAATGAAAGAGGCCGGATTCGAATTCGACCTTGCTTTTACATCGGTATTAACGCGTGCAATTAAAACATTGAACCTTGCATTGGAAGAAATGGGTCAGCTTTATGTGCCAGTGCAGCGCCATTGGCGCTTAAATGAACGTCATTACGGTGGTTTAACAGGGTTGGATAAAGCGGAAACCGCGGCAAAGCACGGCGATGAGCAGGTAAAGATTTGGCGACGAAGCTTTGATGTACCGCCTCCGCTTATTGATGAAGACAGCGAATATTTTCCGGGGCACGACAGACGCTACGGCAATGTTGATAAATCTATTTTGCCGCGAGCGGAAAGCTTGAAATTAACGATTGAGCGTGTTTTGCCTTACTGGCACGATGTTATCCGTCCTGAAATTCAAAGTGGCAAGAACATTATTATTGCTGCACATGGAAACAGCTTGCGAGCATTGGTAAAATATCTCGATGGTATGAGCGACGATGAAGTGTTAGAGCTCAACATACCTACGGGTGTGCCATTGGTGTATGAGCTGGATGAAAACATGCAGCCCTTATCAAAAGCGTATTTAGGCGATCAAGATGCGCTTAAAGCACAAATGGCTGCAGTAGCGAATCAGGGTAAAGCTAAGTAGCACAGCAGGACTGTTTTTGTCTAAATCATTTCTAGCCAGCTCTCATCGCTGGCTTTTTTACATACGTATTCAAAATTAAATGCATACGTATGGATGTTGATCAAAATGTAAACTAAAAGTTAACTTAAATCTCCCATAAATATAACATGTGAGTAACAAGTCATGCTTAAACGAACATCGCTTGCAGCAATAGCAGGTGTCCAATTACTTTCTTCTGTTGCCGTTAACGCGAGTCCTACTACCTTTGTACACTTGTTCGAATGGAGTTGGCCAGATATCGCGACTGAGTGCGAAACGTTTTTAGGACCAAAAGGCTATGCAGCAGTGCAAGTGTCACCGCCGAATGAACATATTACGGTTCCTCAGTGGTGGGCAAGATACCAGCCGGTAAGTTATGAATTAGTAAGCCGAGGCGGTGATCGTGCAGCCTTTATTGACATGGTGCAGCGTTGTAAGGCGTCGGGAGTCGACATTTATGTTGATGCCGTGATCAATCATATGGCAGCAGGCAGTGGCAATGGTACAGCAGGCAACACGTTTGGCGGTAAGCAATACCCGATTTATTCACCAAACGATTTCCACCCTTCTTGTGATATCAGTAGCTATAACAATCGTTTTGAAGTACAAAATTGCGAGTTAGTCGGGTTAGCCGATTTAGACACCGATGCCAACTATGTTCAAAACACGGTTGCAGGCTACTTAAATGATTTGGTTAACATTGGCGTGGCCGGTTTTCGTTTAGATGCTTCTAAGCACATGCCTAGCTCAGATATAGGTGCTATTTTAAGTAAAGTAAATGGCAACCCTTTGGTCTTTCAAGAAGTCATCGACCAAGGCGGTGAAGCGGTTACAGCAAATGAATACTTCGGTAATGGTTTGGTAACTGAGTTTAAATACAGCGTGGAAATAGGCAATACTTTCCGCAATGGACAACTTTCTTGGTTGAGCAATTTCGGTGAGGGATGGGGATTTATGCCCAGTTCTTTGGCAGTGGTCTTTGTTGACAACCACGACAACCAACGTGGTCATGGCGGTGGCGGTAATGTGATCACCTTTGAAGACGGTAGGTTATACGATTTAGCTAATGTGTTTATGCTTGCCTATCCGTATGGTTATCCAAAAGTAATGTCTAGTTTTGATTACCGCGGCGATACGGATGCAGGAGCGCCTGGAGTGCCTGTTCACAACAACGGAAACTTAGAGTGTTTTGCTAGCAACTGGAAATGTGAACACAGATGGTCGTACATCTCGGGAGCAATGCAGTTCAGAAATGCAACCGCTGATAACTTTGAAGTAACAGATTGGTGGTCTAATGGTAATAATCAGATTGCATTTGGTCGCTCAGACAAAGGATTTGTTGCCATCAACAAAGAAGACAATACCTTGTATGCAACATTACCGACTTCGATGGCTCAAGGTACTTACTGTAATGTGTTGAAAGGTGAGTTAAGCGCTGATGGTTCTCGGTGTAGTGGTGAAACGGTAACAGTCAATGCTGATGGAAGCGTTAACTTGAATGTTTCAGCATGGGACGCAGTGGCCATACATCATGAAGCGCGTATCGGTGAAATTATTGATGATAATGACAATGATGACAACGACACCACAGGCTTCCAGCGCACTGTTATCTTTATCGAAGCACAAACATCTTCTGGCCAAGATATGTTTGTACGTGGTGGTCTTGATCACGGCTATGCTTCATCGGCATTAGGTCTTAATTGTACTGCTAGCAATTACGAATGTGCGATCCCTATTCGTCACAATAACTTGCGTAATGAAACAACCGCACCGTGGAAGCAAAACGACAGCTTCTTGGACTGGTACGGTTTAGAAAACGGACAAAACAGCAATGCTGAAGGCAGCGCCCTTGATTGGACGACTGATGTTTGGCCTGCTCAGTGGGGCCCACTTCGTCAAGTGTCAGTTGACGGTTATGGTCAGGAACCGTTGAATGTATGGGGTCAGCACCAGTGGATGCTTGATGTGGAAATGGATTGCAGCAAAACAGTTAACGGTTGGTTTGAACTGAAAGCGTTTGTTAAAAATGGACAAGGCTGGGAAAGCGACGTTTCACAAGCTAATACGCCGTACAGTTCTGGAAATCACTTTGCCCAATGTGGCAAGCTAAATCGATTTGTCTTTGGTCAAAATGATGCAGTTATCCTCGATCTTTAACGTTTAATCCCCTCTAAGAAGTACAACACCCTCGGGTGTTGTACTCTTCAAACATCTTTATTTATACCCAGTCAGCCCCCTTTTTCCTTACGAAGCTGAACATCTCACTCAGCCTAATATACCCGTTCCACCTCAACATGCTCGATTCAGCGAAAGCAAAACGTCACATTTTCACCCAAATAAATGTTAAATATTTGTTATTTTGAATAAGTGCATATTGATGAATACGTATGCACGTAGTTGTTACAAGTATGTTTGCAGGAGTATAGTAATTTGTAAATAAATATGAGGTTACTGGCTGCTTTGTTAACATTTTGTTTTCAAAAGTATCCTCGTCGACTTAACTACAGTGGGACAGAACAATGATTAAATGCAAACCCAATCTAATCACTGCAGCGTTGCTGTCAGGTGGATTATCACTCAGTGCGATTCCGGCAATGGCACAAGATGCAACTGCCGAAGAAAATGCAGAACTGGAAGTGATTCAAGTCACCGGCATTCGCGCATCATTGCAGAAAGCACAAGCTATCAAAATGACTAATGCGTCGATTGTTGAAGCACTTTCTGCTGAAGATATCGGTAAGCTACCGGGTATTAGTATCGCTGAGTCTTTGTCTCGCTTACCGGGTTTAGCCACTCAGCGTCTAAACGGTCGAGCCAGTGTTATTGCGATTCGAGGTTTAAGCGAAGACTTCAGTACTGCAACCTTCAACGGCCGCGAACTGGTGTCAATTAACGATAACCGCGGTGTTGAGTTTGACTTGTTTCCTCAAGAAATAATAAGTGAAGTGATTGTATACAAATCAAGCGACGCTGCACTTATCAACCAAGGTATCGCAGGTACTATCGACTTGCGTTCAGTAAAGCCATTAGATTATGGCGAGAAATCGT
The DNA here is from genome assembly GCA_964429915.1 of uncultured Alteromonas sp. Taxonomy (GTDB): domain Bacteria; phylum Pseudomonadota; class Gammaproteobacteria; order Enterobacterales; family Alteromonadaceae; genus Alteromonas_F. The sequence goes on along the minus strand of CAYSDZ010000001.1, from coordinate 230,122 downwards.
TTGTAGGTAATGCACGGTATGAGCAAGCGCTTCTTGGCCAATTAAACCCAGACGTTGATGAAGCCGGTTTCCGCGGTGGTTTTTCTTATATCGATCAATTTGCCGATGATACTTTGGGTGTTGCATTAACGGTGAATACCATGTCGTCACCCGTTGCGGAAGAACGTTGGGATGCGTGGAATTATTCGGCGGGCACCGTGAATGGTCAAGATGATGTATTACGACTTGAAGGTATGAAGCCCTTTGTGCGTTCGGCTGAGCTACAACGAGATTCTGTACTGGGTGTTATTCAGTACGCGCCGACTGACAATCTTGAAATTACACTAGACACTTTATACGTTGACTTTGAAGACGACCAACGTTTGCGCGGCGTCGAGCTACCTTTGTTTAACGGTGCAGGATGGACAGCAGAAGGTATAGAGAACGTAACGGTTGAAGATGGCTTTGCTACGGGGGGCAATCTAGTCAACGCAGGTGCGCTTATTCGTAACGATGCAACAGTCCGCGAAGCCGAGCTTATCGCGATTGGCAATCACGTTGAGTATGCGCTCACTGATAATTGGGTTCTAGACTTTGATTTCTCTTATTCCAATGTTGAGCGTACCGATTTCGCGTTTGAAAGTTATGCGGGTTTCAGCACAGCAGATAACCCAGGGCGAGGCAATACGAATGGGCCTCGTGGTGATATTGCATTCCAACTATTACCGGGTAACGAAGGTATTCAAATTACCCCCGAGCTAGATTTTTCTGATTTTAACATTATCCAAGCAGCAAACCCTTTCGATTGGGGCTGGGATGGTCGATTTCTTTTACCGGGAGCAGGTGGCTCTCAACCGGCTCAATGGAACCAAGATGGCTTTATTAACGAACTTGAAATTGAAGATGAGTTGGCAGCGCTTCGTTTAGAAGCGACGCATACCATTGGTGAGGGTATGATCAGTGAAGTCAATTTCGGTGTCGCTTATAACCAGCGCGAGAAGTCACGTTTCGACCAAGGTAATTATTTAACGGTTAATGATCCGCTGTTTTTAAGTGGAGAAACAGACTTCGTTGCACCGCAAGATATTCCAGAGGAAGTGCGCCTTGCGCCTGTTTCTCTTGATTTCTTAGGCATAGGGGAAGTCATTGCTTACGATTCATTCGCATTGCTTAATAATGGATTCTACACGCAGACCAACGCTAACTTTGTTGATACAGGTCGTCCTAGAGGGTCGTGGACTGTGTCTGAAGATGTATTGATGTTATTTGCTAAAGCAACCATCGACACTGACTTTGTCGGGATCCCCGTCACCGGTAACATTGGTTTCCAATATCAAGACGTCAGTCAGGAATCCACTGGTTTCGTCCCAGGCTTTCGTGGTGAGGATAACCAATTTCCTTGGTTGCCCAATGCCGGAGGCACCGATTATGCTGAATTTTTGCCTAGCCTTAACTTAAATTTCGAAGTTGCTGATGGTCACATGGTGCGTTTTGGAGCCTCTCGTACGCTTACGCGTTCACGAATGGACCGTATGAACGCAAGTTTCTCGACGAACTTCGACGTGCAAAATATTACCAGTACAGACATAAACAGCTCTCCATGGAGTGGTGGTGGTGGCAACCCAGCACTTGAGCCTATTACTGCTGATGGCTTGGATTTGGCTTACGAATGGTATTTCGCTGATGCTGGATATTTCGCAATTGCAGGTTTCTACCGCGACTTGAATAATTGGCAGGCACAGTCTCAAACGCTGACTGATTTCTCAAGCGTCGATTTAACTGAGCTTGCCGAAGCGACAGGGGTGGCAGTGGGTGATATTCAAACGCAGGGTTTTGTAAACGTATGGCAGAATACGGAAGGTGGCGAGATCAGCGGAATTGAAATATCAGGTACTGTTCCGTTTGAAATTATCGATGAATCCTTAGCCGGTTTTGGTTTGCAATTCAGTGCAACACTTTTGGATGGCGAAATTCAATTGCCCGGTAATGACGAGCCAGAAGACATTCCTGGTCAATCTGAAAAGCTGTTTACGGGATCATTTTTCTACGAAAAATCGGGTTTTCAAGCACGCTTGAGCTACCGCTACCGCGATGATTTCTTAGCAGAAGTATCAGGTATTAGTTTGACTCGTGTCACCCGAACAGGTAAAGCGGAAGGTATCTTGGATGCTCAAATCGGGTACGACTTTGCAGATTCAAGTATTGAAGCCTTACAAGGCCTAACCGTTCAGCTGCAAATGCAGAACATCACCGATGAGCCTTTTGTTACGTTTAACAATGGCGATGAACGGCAAATCAAAGACTTTCAACGATACGGCCGTACCTTGTTGGCAGGCTTAATTTACAAGTTTTAAGTGAAACCCACACAAAAAAGCTCTAATGTTAGAGCTTTTTTTATCTGTGTGGCAATCTGTTAACAATTATTACAAATTGTCCTGTATGCTCTGAGAATTACAGACGGTAGCACATAAAACATAAAGTTGTATTTATGACCAAACCCATTAAAAACATCGCCATTAAAAATATTGTCGTGGTCGGCGGTGGTAGTGCCGGTTGGATGTCATCAGCAATGCTGTCGAGAGTGTTCGGACCAGACCTCAATATTACCTTAATTGAGTCTGAGCAGATCGGTACCGTCGGAGTAGGCGAAGCCACTATTCCCCCCATACAACAATTCAACACTATTCTGGGAATTGAAGAACACGAATTTATCAAACAAACACAAGGAACCTACAAGCTAGCTATTCAGTTCGAAAACTGGGGTAAAAAAGGTGAAAGTTACATGCACACCTTTGGTGGTATTGGTAAAGATTTAAACTCGGTCGATTTCCATCATTACTGGTTAGCGACTAAAGCGAAGGGTAATGAAAAATCGTACTGGGATTATTCAATCAATTACCACGCTGCCATTCAAAATAAGTATGATCGTATAGACTATTTGCCCAATGCTAAATTGGCTGGGCTTGTTCGTGCCTACCATTTTGATGCAGGCTTGTATGCAGCTTTTTTACGCCGCTTTAGCGAGCAACGGGGCGTGAAACGAATCGAAGGAAAAATTACTCAGGTTGATACCTGTGAACAAACAGGCAATGTAAGTGCTGTAAAATTGGACAATGGAAAAACAATTAACGGCGACTTATTTATCGATTGCACCGGATTTAAAGGTTTATTAATTGAAGAAACCCTTAAAACGGGTTACGAAAATTGGAGCCACTGGTTACCCTGCGACCGAGCCATTGCTATTCCAACGGAAATGGAACGTAATCCTGTGCCTTACACCCGAGCCATTGCTCATGACGCAGGTTGGCAATGGCAAATTCCATTGCAGCATCGCGTTGGCAATGGCATGGTGTATTGCAGTGAGTACTGGGACGAAGAAAAAGCGCTTGAAACACTGAAAAGCAACTTGCCAGGTAAAGCACTCAACGATCCTAACTTTATTCGCTTTACAACTGGACGAAGACGTAAGCAGTGGAACAAAAACGTTGTGTCGATCGGTTTATCCAGTGGCTTCCTTGAGCCGCTCGAATCAACCAGTTTGCACTTGATACAAACTGCAATTATGCGCTTAGTGAGGCTTTTTCCTCAGCAGGGTATAGCTGCGTCATTAATCGATGAATTTAACCGTCAGTCAGAAATAGAATACGAGCAAATCCGCGACTTTTTAATTCTTCATTATCATCTCAATCAACGGGAAGACAGCCAATTTTGGCAACGCTGTCAAAGGTTAGATATTCCTGATTCGCTGCGACATAAAATGGATTTATTTAAGCACAGCGGTCGTGTATTTAGGCAACAAGATGACTTATTTACAGAAGTAGCATGGTACCAAGTGATGATGGGACAAAACCTTCTTCCTGACGACTATCATCCACTAGCAGAGCGGTTACCAAAGGACAAACTACAAGGTTTTATGGAAAGCTTAGAAAGTATTTCAGTGGGTACAGCAAGTAAAATGCCCTTGCACATGGAGTACATAAATAAGCATTGCGCTGCAAATCGGCAGTCTATCTGAGTAGGCGATCTGATTATGAGTGAGAATAAAGCGAAAATGCGACATATCGCTATTGTTGGGGGCGGAACGGCGGGTTGGATGGCCGCAGCTTTATTCGCTAAGCGCTGGACACAGCGAGATATTAAAATCAGCGTGATTGAGTCTCAAAAAATAGGCATAGTTGGGGTCGGTGAAGGCTCGACGCCGCAATTAAAAGCGTTCTTTGATACTTTACATATTTCTGAACAAGAATGGATGCCAGCTTGCAATGCGACCTATAAAATGGGTATTCGTTTTAACAATTGGTCTCACTTGCCCGGTGGAGAAAGCTATTTTCATCCCTTTGCATCGACACTCGATAAGCATGTTGCACAAGCCTTTGTATATAACAATTACCTGCGACGGCAGGGCTTTGATGTGGCAACACACCCTAATCGTTATTTTGTGCAAGCTAAGCTTGCGCAAGAAGGCATGGCGCCGCATCCAAAACCGCATTTTCCTTTCCCAGTACAATATGGTTACCATTTTGACTCTTATCTTTTAGGGCAATTCCTTAAAGAAAAAACGCTGGAATGGGGCGTCGAACATCGCTATGCAACGATCAACAAGGTAACTCAGCACGCTAATGGCGATATCGCCTCGTTGGTCGCTGAAGAGCAAAAAGAAATACATGCTGATATGTTTATAGACTGCAGCGGATTCGATGGCTTACTCATTCAGAAGACGCTGAATGTTCCGTTTACATCTTTTGCTGATAATTTGTTTAACAATGCAGCTGTGGTATTGCCGACTCAACGAGAGCCGGTCCTCAAAGCTCAAACGATTTCAAAAGCATTAAAATACGGTTGGCGTTGGCAAATTCCATTAACAACAAGAACAGGGAATGGGTATGTGTACTCAAACGTATATTGTGGTGCCGACCAAGCAGAGACAGAGTTGCGCAAAGAACTGGACTTGTTAGACAGCGATGTTGAGGCGCGTCATTTGAATATGAAAGTCGGACAAGTTGCTCAACATTGGTCACATAATTGCCTTGCGTTGGGATTGTCGCAAGGGTTTATTGAGCCACTAGAGGCGACGGCGTTGCACTTAGTACAAACGACAGTGGAAAGTTTTATGCAGTACTGCGAGCGCGGAGATTTTACGTCTTTTTATCAACAGCAATTTAATGCTTTAATCACGCAGCGTTTTGAAGGTGTACGCGATTACATTGTCTGTCACTTTAAAGCGAACGGACGAGACGATACCGAGTATTGGGTAGATAATCGCAACAATACCAAAGTGTCTGATTCATTGACGCAAATGCTCAATGTTTGGCAGCGAGGAGGTGACCTGACCGAGGAAATCCAACGTCAAAATATCGGTCATTATTACAATCCAATCTCTTGGCATTGTTTATTGTCTGGGTACAGTCAATTTAATCATCGACAGCCCTTGCATAGCTTACCCGTTGAAAAACAGAAATTCAGCGTTAATGCGATAGACGATTTCACTCAACGTTGTGCGATGAATTTTCCGCTTCATGAAGAGCAGCTTACCCAAACTCCCCATGTTGTTTCTGGATAGAATCAAGAGGTTATTTTGAATAACAGTCATGCAATTGAAAATATAGTTATTGTTGGAGGTGGATCTGCCGGTTGGATGACAGCAGCGGCTTTGTCAAATGCACTGCCAACATCGCGTACTATTACGCTTATCGAATCAGAAGAAATTGGTACAGTTGGGGTTGGCGAGGCTACTATTCCAGCGGTAAAGCGATTTAATCAAAAATTACTAGGCATCGACGAAGCCGAGTTTATAAAAGCGACCCAAGCCACTTTCAAGCTGGGTATTCAATTTATTGATTGGAGCAAAAAGGGGAAAAGTTATTTTCATCCGTTCGGTGAGTACGGAGCGGACTTTGATGTAGTTCCCTTATATTTTTACTGGTTGAAAGCAAAAAACCAAGGCCAACCTTTTTCACTAGATGACTATTCCATCGCATGGAAATTAGCCGAGCAAGGGCGTTTTGGAGCGCCAAGCAAAGACCCTCGTTTAATTCAATCTAAATTTAATTACGCCTATCATTTTGATGCCACCTTATACGCTAAATTTCTGCGTAATTATGCTGAGCAACGAGGCGTCAAAAGAGTTGAAGGAAAAGTTGAAAAGGTTACGCTGAATCCTGAAAACGGCTTTGTTCAAAGCGTCACATTGGCTTCGGGTGATACCCATGCAGGCGACTTATTTATTGATTGCTCAGGCTTTCGCGGTTTGCTAATCGAACAAGCACTTAAAACAGGGTATCAAAGCTGGACAGATTGGTTACCGTGTAACAGGGCTGTAGCCGTGCCTTGTCAATCGTCGGGTGAATTGCCTCCTTATACAAAATCCTTTGCGCGAGAGGCAGGATGGCAATGGCGTATTCCACTGCAACATCGCACGGGTAATGGTTATGTGTTTAGCAATAACCACATAACAGACGAACAAGCGACAGATACCTTATTGGCTAATTTAGATGGCGAACCCATGGCTGATCCGCGTATTCTGCAATTTACCACTGGGCACAGAAACAAAATTTGGAATAAAAACTGTATCGCGATAGGTTTGTCTGCCGGTTTCTTGGAGCCGCTAGAATCAACGAGTTTATATCTTATTCAAGCCGGTATCACTCGCTTACTATCTTTATTTCCAACCAAGGATTGTGATGTTGATACTGTGGCTGAATATAATCGAATCAGTATTGAAGAATACGAAACGATACGTGACTTTCTTATTTTGCATTACAACGCGACTCAACGAAACGATACCCCTTTTTGGCGATATTGCGCCAATATGAACGTGCCTGAAACCTTAGACTATAAGCTTCGCCACTATAAGCGGAACGGACGGTTGGTTACACCGCGTACCGATTTATTTGCTAATGCCAGTTGGTTGGCGGTTCTGATTGGACAAGAGATCTATCCTGAACAGGAAAATCCACTGCTCAATTTCAGAACGCAGGTTAATTACCTTGATAATCTTGCGTTAATGCGCAAAGTGATCAACGACACCGTTCCGAGTTTTGATACACACCAAAATTTTATTAATAAACACTGCAAAGCCAATCCAGTGTAAATGATTTCGGATAGGCAATGACCCCTTTACACATTCGTTGTCGAGTTATCGTGTAAAAATGGGCGCTAGACCGACAACCGCAGGTTCACCAGGCGGTAGCTACAATGGAACGTTTCGCGATGATTTTGAGTATATTGAAGGTTTAGGAGATTTAGATGCCTGCAACGGCATGACAATAAACGGCGTGTACGGCTACTATATTACCGATGACTACCCTTATATTTTGGGATGTTTTAGCGGTACGCCAGACCCCAGTTTTAATAAGTTATAAAACTCGGTACACTAGCGCACAGGTTTTTATCAATCACACTACCCATGGGCTTTTTTACTCTTTTTCGACCTCATGCTTTTCTACATTTGTGTTCGTGTTTTATTTTGAGCGTAGTTTGTGGCTGTTCACTAACGCCAGCAAATATAGAAAGTGTGGAGCATACCTATGTGCCAAGCCAATATGAAAGAGTGTCGCTGTCTAATAGCCCTTGTATCAAAGAAGCCATTGAAAAAGCGAAAGTAAAATACTTTACGGAGCAGTTGGTGATTGTAGACAGTTATGTCACTATTGAAACCGATGAACAAAAACGCTCGCTTGTCGTGGCGTGTCGTATTGATGTTAAAATTCCGGAGGCAAAATAGCTTAATGCTGACCTAATGCTATTTGCAGTACGCACTCCCCTGAAAAGAGGAAGAGGACGTAATGAATACCAACGATTTTACCCAACACCCCCAAGTGCTTAGCGCACTTCAAAACGCACATCATGAAATAAACAACAAAGTCTTTTCCGATGTTATCGATGCACAAGGTAAGCAGTATGTCGACTTAGTCATGGAAGGCGGAGGCGTACTAGGAATCGCGTTGGTAGGTTATACCTATGCGCTAGAACAGTTTGGTTTGCGCTTCCGGTCTACTGGAGGCACATCAGCTGGGGCCATTAATGCCATTTTCTTACAAGCTATGGGTTCGCCCGAACAGGCTAGAAGCACGAAGATGATTGAACATGTTGCCAATATGCCCATGCGTAGCTTTCAAGATGGCGGAGTGGATGGGAAGTTTTTCGTAAAAAGCTGGCTAGGGCGCCACAAGCTATTAAAAATGAGTGTTTTTGGCATACTGGACGACCTATTCAAGCATCTCGGTTTAAACCCAGGCGATAAGTTTTTGCGCTGGGTAAAGCGTATTCTTAAACAACAGAATGTTGAAACGTGGCAGGCTTTAAAAAATCAAATGAGGGTAATGCCAGAGGGTTTGCATTTACGCACTCATGATGGCACTACCCAAGAGATAAGCGCAGGGCGATTTTCACCGAGCTTAAAAGTGGTGACAGCAGAATTAACCACAACGACAAAGATCGTATTACCTGAGCGTGACGGTCATTTGTTTTATCACGATCTCGATTCAGCAAGCCCAGCCGATTTTGCACGAGCTTCAATGTCAGTGCCTTTCTTTTTTCATCCGTTCAGGATCAAAAACATTCCCATTGACCATGTGGCTGAATGGAAAACTCGCTTAGGCTATGACGGTGATATGCCAGACGAAGTGGTATTTGTTGACGGAGGAATTGTCTCCAATTTCCCGATTAACCTATTTCACGTTCACTCAGGAAAACCAAGCCTACCTACCTTTGGTGTCAAACTGGGCACATCTAAGAGCGAACTCAAAACGATTTCTGGTGTATTTCCTATGATAGGCGCAATGATAGATGTAATGCGCCACGATGCCGACGACGAATTTTTGAGCCGTAACCCTGATTACAAACAGCTAGTACAGCATATTGATACGGGTGAGCACCACTGGTTGAATTTTAATCTAAGCCCAGATGAAAAAATAGACTTGTTCGTGCGTGGTGTGGAAGCCGCTGTTCTCTTCTTGAAAAGGTTTGATTGGGAAGCCTATAAGTCGGTGCGCTAAACTGTTAGCCAAGGATTAACTTGCTTTGCTTCATCGCGAGATAGAAGGGCAGAGCTTGTTCAATGAGTGAAGTCATGTCGTTATCATCACTCAAGTCGGGTAAAGGTTTTGGGGGTGAGGCTGTTAAGCCAGTGCTTTTCCAAACCGATGCATACCAATGTGGGGCCCAAACGCCATCTGCGGCATTTCCGCCTGATGGCCAGCTAAGCATTTGCGACTGATAATCGATGCCTATTGACGCGCATAACACTTTTAGCATGGGTTCTGGAGCGCTGAGAATATCATCGCTATCAACGACAATAGGCGGTGTGCCGGTTTGGTTTTTAATCAATTCAAACAGTTCATATTGACGCTTAAAACCAATATCTTCAAGACTGGGTTTTTCTCTTTTTTGACGGTAACTGTGTATAACTCTGGCAGGGTGGCGAATTAGAAATACATGGGTAACAGAATGAAACCAGTCTAGCGGAAAACCATCAACCATGTGGTGCGTCATGTGTTTTTGATAAAACAGTTTTTTCCCGTTTGGAATATCACCTAAGCATTGAGCTATTACCTCCTCGGGGCGATGCGGCTGAGCTCCTAATATATCTTTTTGCATAGGATGTTTGAGACCCGTAGCGATTAGGTAAGCTGCATAAAAAGGCTCGTCTATGACTGCGCAATCAGCTCTCGCTGCGAAGCTGTACATCATTGCCGTTGAGAGATTTCTAGGGCCAGACCACATAGCAATACGCATTAGTTGCAGCTCCTTATTAAATCAAAATACGCCTGTCGAATAGCTTGAGTGATCGGGCCGGGGTAATCATGGCCAATCTGTCTACCGTCTATATGTGAAACAGGCGTTTGTGCGCCAAAGGTGCCAGTTAAAAACGCTTCATTTGCTCCGTAAGTGTCTACCAAAGAGTAGTTTTTTTCTTTCACAGTTATCCCCATTGCTCGGCTTACCTCAATCACTTTTTGGCGAGTGATCCCATTCATGCAGTAATCTCCTGTAGATGTCCACACTTCTCCTTTGCGAACAATAAAAAAGTTACAGGCATTGGTGGTGTTTACAAAGCCGTTGATGTCGAGCATTAAGGCTTCGTCAGCACCACATTTTTCTGCTGCGATGCAGGCTAAGATACAGTTTAGTTTGCTATGGCTGTTTAATTTTGGATCTTGCGTCATCGGTAAGCCGCGAAGGTGAGGCACCGTTGCCAGTTTAATGGGTCTGGCAATGGCCGCTTTGGAATGTTCACAAATGATGACTAAGGTGGGCCCTTGTTGAGACAAAGCAGGGTGCTGGAACGGTTTGCTTTTTATTCCTCGCGTAAACATAAGTCTAGCGTGAACGTCCGTATGCATGTTGTTTGCATGACGCGTTTGTTCAAGCGCCGCAATGACCTCTTGTTTAGACATGCCTAAATCAAGATCGATTGCTAACGACGCTTCAAACAAGCGGTCGATGTGTTCATCTAAAAATGCCCATTGCCCCTCATATAAGCGCAAACCCTCCCAAATACCGTCGCCTAGCATAAAGCCGCTGTCGTATACCGACACTTTTGCTTCGTGTCTTGGTACGATTTCTCCGTTTACATAAATGCTTATATGTTCGTTGCGTTGGTCGTCTTGCGCTGTGTGAGTGCTTACTTCGTTCATGATTCTTGTTTGTAATTACATTCCGTTTTTTATAATGTAAACGCGAGCGTGCTGGCCTGCAAGGGTGTTTTTATGCGGGCGCGTCGATCAAAATGATTTCAGCATCGCTATACGCTTTTATCGTCACTGCCTGCGTATTCGTTACTTCGGCACCGTCACCTTTAGTTAAGCGTTGTGTAGCCGAATCGGTGATCAATTCAACGTCGCCTTTTGATGCCAACACATAAGCCTGATGGGTAATGGTGTGTGTAGCAGTGCTATTTTCTAGCAATGCACCACCGTATATACGCGCATGCTGATGAATAAATAATGCATTATGTTCTTCTTTGTGGTCGTCCTCATAGCCGGAAACCAACAAGGGTAAACTTGAGGTCGCCGTATTGGGTGAGGCTTTATTGTTAGCAGCGCTAGAAAAAGGTTTGGATTCCCAACGAGGTGCCACGCCTTTTTTGTTGGGAGTGATCCAAATTTGGTATAGCGTCAGAGGGTCTTTACTCGTATTAAATTCAGAGTGCGTGACGCCGGTTCCTGCACTCATTACCTGCACTTCACCTGCTTCAGTAATGCCTTTGTTCCCCAAATTATCTTCGTGAGTGACTTCCCCTGATCGCACAAAGGTAATAATTTCCATATCGTGATGGGGGTGGGGAGCAAAACCTGCTCCCGGTGCGACCCAATCGTCGTTGATAACCCTTAGTGTACCGAAGCCCATGCGTTCAGGATTGTAATAGCGAGCAAAGCTAAAATGATGTCTAGCTTTCAACCAGCCGTGATCCGCTTTACCCAAGGCATCATAAGGAATGTGTTTAATCATTGGTTTTCTCCGCTAAAAAGACGTGCCCGATTGTGAGCGTGTGAGAAGCTCAACTCAGGCCCTCTTGGCACGACCAAGCTTGGGTTAATCGTATTGTGGCTACCGTAATAATGTTGTTTGGTATAAGCCAAATTAACGGTATTTCTCACTTTTTTAAATTGATACAGTTCGCGTAAGTAATGGCTAATGTGTTCAAACTCACTCAAGGTGTTTCGATTGCATTTAAAATGCCCAAAGTAAACCGCATCAAACCGAATAAGCGTCGTGAATAAACGCCAGTCTGCCTCAGTTAGTGTATTGCCAAGCAAATAGCGGTGTTTGGCAAGGTGTCTTTCTAACCAATCGAGGCTATTGAACAATTCGTCAAACGCTTGTTCATAGGCGTCTTGTGTAGTCGCAAATCCTGCTTTATACACGCCATTATTAATGGTGTGATATACGCGGTTGTTTATTTCATCAATGTCTTTTTGTAATGCTTCTGGATAATAGTCATCGCGATTGTCTGTTATGTCGTTAAACGCAGAGTTAAATATGCGAATGATGTCGGCAGATTCATTGTTAACTATGGTCTGTGTGTGTTTGTCCCACAGTACAGGCACAGTGACTCGGCCTTCGTAGTCAGGCGCAGATCGCAAATACAATTCATACATAAATTGATGGTGGTAAAGTTCGTCTGTGTAGGGCGAATCGTCGTCGCCAAATTCCCATCCGTTTTCTAACATCTCAGCTTTTACGGTACTTACTGAAATAATGTCTTCCAAGCCTTTTAATTGACGAAATATTAACGTTCTATGTGCCCACGGGCAAGCCAGTGACACGTATAGGTGATAACGATTAGCTTCGGGCCTATACTTGCGGTCTGGCTCGTTAGAGACAGTGTGTCTAAATCGACTCTCTTGGCGTTGAAATTTACCTTCGCTTTTTTTGGTGTCATACCACTTGTCTACCCATTTACCATCGATTAATAGACCCATTTTTTATTCTCCTCAAAGATATAAAGTGATAACTCTTATTTACGTGCAATTAAATTATCTAGTGCAAAACGCCCTGCACCTTGGACAATTAAAGCAACACTGATGGCTAAAAGTGCAAGACCAAATTCATAGCCGTTGTTTGACATAAAAAGACCGTTTTGCAAGTGAACACTGACAATCGCAACCAGCATAGTCACCGCCAGCACAGCGGCAGCCGGTCGAGTCAGTAAGCCCAAAATAAGCAATAGTCCGCCAAAAAATTCAGCGCTGCCTGCCATTAAAGCCATAAAGTAGCCAGGTGCCAGACCAATCGATTCCATCCATTGTCCGGTTCCCTCTAATCCGTAACCCCCAAACCAAGCGAATAACTTTTGTGCGCCATGAGCACTAAAAATGACACCCGCTGATAGACGCAGAGGTAAGCTGCTTAGCGTTTGATTAGAGGCAAATAATGCGTTGTTGATAAATGTTTTCATAATGTCGTTTCCTTTATGGTTGTATAAACGTTGTTTGTTTCGATGAGTAGAACTATACACAGAGACATTTCTCGGAATAATGGGTAAGTTTTGTTGCATTTGTTCAAAAAAATTGATGTATTGGTCAGGAACTTTTTTATAATTAAGTGCTAATCGATGAAAATACGAAGTAGCAATACAATTTTTTTATGTCTGTAATTACATTAGAAGCTTTAGTTGTGCTAGACGCTATAGATAAGCGAGGCAGTTATGCAGGTGCGGCGGAGCAATTGAATAAAGTGCCTTCGGCGTTATCCTATATTGTACAAAAGCTAGAAGAGCAATTAGGTGTCACCTTGTTTGTGCGTCAAGGCAGGAAATCTGTGTTAACCCACGCGGGCAGGCATTTACTTGATGAAGGGCGAAAAGTGTTAGAGGCAGTCAATCATCTTGAAGAACAAACACAAACTTTAGCGCATGGTTGGGAACCAAGAATACGCATTGCAGTAGACAGTATCGTCGATTTCAGCAGCTTACTGCCGTCATTTAAGACTTTTGTAGATACCTACCCCAATATAGAATTGGATATTGGTGAAGAGGTACTCAATGGAAGTTGGGAGGCATTATTAAGCGACAGGGTAGATATGGTCATTGGTGCGCCAGCTCCTGTGCCTGTTCAGCAAGGTTTGCGAGCAGTGAAAATACTAGATTTAGAGCACGTGTTAACGGTAAAAAAAGATCACCCGCTTGCTTCGCTCCCTTCTCCCATTGAAAAGCAAGATATTCAGGCCTATCGTACGATTGTCGTGCATGATTCGTCTCAATTTAGCGTTACGCGCTCTAGTAATATTATTGAAAAATCAACGCATTGCTTTGTGAATTCGGTAGAGCAAAAAATTCAAGCGATAGTGGCAGGAATAGGAGTGGGGTTTTTGCCAAGATCGAGGATCGAAAAACAAATACAAGCTGGCGAATTAGTTGCATTGGCGGTGCGCGAGCCTCAGTCGCTTGCGGAGGCTTTTATGGCATGGAAAATTGTGAATAAAGGCAAAGGTTTAAATGCTTTGCGTGAGATACTCACACACTATTTAATTAAGTAATAAAAGAGACAACAGAATGGCAACAAGCTTACTGGCATTGTTAGATGACATAGCAGCAATCATGGACGATGTGGCAATAATTTCAAAAGTCGCAGCGAAGAAAACCGCAGGGGTATTGGGTGATGATCTTGCGCTCAATGCAGAGCAAGTCTCGGGCGTAAAAGCGAACAGAGAATTACCCGTTGTGTGGGCCGTAGCTAAAGGCTCATTTATAAATAAACTCATTTTAGTGCCCAGTGCTCTGTTAATTTCAGCGGTTTACCCTCCGTTAATCATTATTTTATTGGTTTTAGGCGGTTTGTATCTGTGCTTTGAAGGATTTGAAAAAGTCGCCCATAAACTGTTTCACAGCAGTGAAAAAGAGGCCGCTGATAAACAGCGCAGACAAGCATTACATGAGGCACTCAACAAAAGTAAAGCCGAATTACTCGCGCTAGAAAAAGACAAAATACGCGGTGCTATTCGTACCGACTTTGTATTGTCTGCTGAAATTATCGTGATTATTTTGGGGGCGGCAACCGATGAGCCCTTTATTAATCAGGTGATCACTTTGTCATTGCTATCGATCGTTTTCACAGTGGGGGTATACGGCTTGGTTGCACTTATTGTGAAACTTGATGACATTGGCGTTTACTTCTTAGCTAAAGATGAAAACTCACTGATTGGAAAAGGGCTATTATCGTTTGCACCGTTATTAATGAAAACGCTTTCTGTGGTAGGAACAGCAGCCATGTTTTTAGTGGGCGGCGGTATTTTGATCCACGACGTAGCCTTTATTCATCATATTGTTGAAGTGGCAAATCATCTAACTGATTCATTGCCTTCTATACTTTTAGCCAGTGTCAATGTGCTTTATTCACTGCTGGTAGGGGTTATTGCTGGTGGTTTAGTTATGTTGATTATTTCGTTGTTTAAGAAATTGAAACGAGTTTATTAATAGTTGAGATTGATGTTAGTTTTGAGTGGTGTTTGAACATAAATAAAAAAAGTCCAAATCTATCTGCGAGTTGTCTTGGTGCTTTTAGCTTTATAGCGAAAATACCAAATATAAGTTTGGTTAATTATTGCAGTAATTTATGGTTTGATATCGGAATTAATTGAGCGAATTAAAATCTTGTTTTGGTTTGTTGAATTATAGCATTTTTGGGAATAATAAATTGTTAGCTGCTTGGAGAAAATATACATGCCTTTGGATGTATAAAACCTTATACTAGTCAAATCGGGCTTTATGAAGAGCGCTTATGAAGATTGAAAACCTCACACCTATGGAAAAAGTAGAACTTGCACAGAGGATTTGGGACTCAGTTGCTGACAATCAAGAGGCAATCGAGTTATCTGATGAGCAAACCAATCTACTAAATGAAAGGTTAAGCGCATTTGAAAATGATAAAAACTTTGGCTCAAGCTGGACTGACGTTAAGAGAAGAATAGCTAGCTAATGAAATATGTTTTATCTATTAGACCCGAGGCAGAAGATGATATTCGAGAGGCATACTCTTACTACCAACAATGCCAAGCAGGACTTGGTGATGACTTTATTAATTGTTTAGAAACAGCACTAAACAAAAATATCTGAAAACCCTGAGACATATCAGAAAATATATAAAGGTTTTCGTCGTTTGCTAATTGGACATTTCCCTTTCGGTGTCTTTTACAAAGTTTTCGATCACAGAATTTTAGTTTTTGCCGTTATCCACACAAGCAGAGCACCAAGGACTTGGCAAAAACGCAGCTAACAAAGCGCTAAACTCGCTCCCTTCGGTCACTGGGACAAAAACACAATGCTATGCTTCGCATATTATCGCATTGTATTTTTGCCCGTTAGCTTAAAGTTATGCCCTCACCTACCAAATGTTGACTTTGTAACCACAAAGGTTACAATTTCAGTATGATCATAAGCTTTGTTCACAAGGGGCTAGAAAAGTTTTATTCAACTGGTAAAACATCTGGGATCCAAAAGAAACATGAGAAGAAGGTTAGGCTTATTCTTTCTAACCTAGATCAGGCTATTGCATCAGAAGATATGGATTTGCAGGCCTTTACCTTCATCAACTTAAAGGTAGTAGAAAAGGAGTATGGTCCGTTAGGGTCAGTGGAAATTGGCGTATAACCTTTCGGTTTAAAGGTAGCAACGTTGAAATCGTTAACTATGAGGATTATCACTAATGCAAATGTTCAATCCTGCACATCCAGGAGAAATTCTAAAGGAACTCGTTATTGAGTCGCTTGGAATAACTATTACAAACGCGGCAGAGCATCTTGGCGTTAGCCGAAAAACACTATCCAAAATACTTAACGGAAATGCAGCAATAAGTCCCGAAATGGCAGTCAGACTGGAGCTGGTGTTTTCTAAACCAAGCGCAGATCACTGGTTGCGTGTCCAAAATGCATACGACCTTTGGCAGGCAAGAATGGAAAAAGAAACACTCAATGTCTCCCCTTATGACTTTGAAGCTGCGTAATGGTGCCTAACAAGGCGCTCAACACGTTCCCTGCGGTCACTGGTACACAACACAACGCCATGCTTCGCATATTTTGGCATTGTATTTTTGCCCGTTAGCTTAAAGTTAAGTGCTTCTTCGCAGGATGTGACATCACAACATTTTAGCGCTACAATGTTTGCAAGTTTTTAATAGGATTTCGGTTATGGGCGCTCTCTCAAAAAGATCTACAGTGTATTTCGAACCTGCCATTCATAATGCTCTCAAAATACGAGCAGCAACCTCTGACTCATCTATCTCAGAATTAATTGACGAAGCTGTTAGACTTCTTATGCGCGAAGACCAAGAAGACCTTGCCGCATTAAAGGAACGCGCTAACGAACCAGAAATTAGCTACGAAGAACTGTTAAATAGCTTGGAAGCAGATGGCAAAATATAGGATTGTCTTCAAAAAATCAGTTGCAAAAGACTTCAAATCAATCCCCAAATCGGACGTTAAGAAAATATTAGAAAGAATCGACTCTCTTGCAGTAAACCCGCGCAGGGACGGTTCCAAAAAGCTATCAGGTAAAGACAGCTATCGTATTAGACAGGGGTTATATAGAATCATCTACCAAATCAGAGATGGGGAGTTAGTTGTTCAAGTCATAAAAGTTGGGCATCGATCAGAAGTTTATAAACGCACTTAACAAGGCGCTTAACCCGTTCCCTGCAGTCACTGGGAAAATAACGTAATGCGAGGCGTTGCATATTATCGCAACGTATTTTTCTCGTTAGTATCAAGTTATATGCCAGTAATGGTGAAGTCTATTGCATCTATCAGCAATGCCCTTGAACCTTTTAAAGTACCAACAGGATTTTTCAACACATCTTCAGGAATGGAGGTTAATTGCTGGGCCATAAATAAAAATTTGTCACCATTAAAATCTATTTCAGGTGTCAGCTTTCTCATCAGCATGTTGGGTTTTACATTCACATTAGTCAGGGGTACTAACAAACGTGTTGCCAGCTGATTAATTACAGGATTCTGTACATCAACTAAATACGGATAAGCTTTTCTCGTTTTCTTGCTTGGGTTTTTGTATACATCAAACTGCGACATTAAAACTCCCTGTATTCATCACTCAAACAACCATTCTCAGCAATAAATTCATTGTAAGCCTCTACCGCTGCCTTATTTTCTCTTTTCCACTTTTCAGCTTCCACGGATTTAAGTTTGTTACTTAATGCTTGCTCTAGCGTTGCGGACAAGTTAACTTTTAACTCTCTGGCCCTCTCCAATAAATCACTGTTAAGGCTTAAGTTGGTTGCTTTTTTAGGTGCCGCCAAGTCGTATAGGTCTGCCATTGCCAATCTCCAGATCAGTTTTACATAAGTATACGCATAGCGATGCGCATTTGAAAGCGTGATTGGCATACAAGACGCTTATTGGCATGTCGGGTCCATTCGGCATTATCAGAATTCATGACGTTAGGGATTGGGCTCAAAGAAAGGAGTTTTGTCACGATTTTTTTTCACACAAGCGGACCTATCTTAAAGGCTTATGGTGGCAATTAACTTGTCAGTTTGAATTTCGCCAGCCGCCCAAATTAGATATAGAACCAGAACTTCAAAATGATAAATTTTTGGTTTTTTGTGAGAAATCTTGGAGACAGCATACACTTTTATTTGCGTTAATTCTGTACTTAGTAGGCGGTTGGCCATATGTAGTTTGGGGGGTGTTTGTCAGGGTCTCAGTCAGTACCGTTGGCCACTGGACCGTCACTTATTTTTGCCATAATCCAGGACTTCAGAAATGGAACGTAAAAGGATCAGTAGCACAAGCATCGAATCTATGTGGTTTGGGTTTACTTACCTATGGCGAATGTTGGCACAATAATCATCATGCATTTCCAGAATCCGCAAAAATAGGGTTGGAAAAAGGACAGTGGGACCCGTCTTGGTGGTTTATCTTATTGCTTTAGAAATTAAATCTAATTTATGACGTGAAGCTGCCTAGAAACAGGGAAAAATGGGACGACTTGATAGATGTCAGCAAATAAAGCGCCTTTGGAAATACAAAAGCGTGACGAAAAATGGAAAGGTTCTTATTCTTCTCGCCTTGTTGAGATTGATGAAGTCTAGAACTGAGAAAGTTACCTCTAAATTTGATTAACTATTGCGGTAATTTATGGTTTGTTAAATTATACAACCATGGGGACGAATAAATTGTTAGCACTACCATGAGACTATTTCTAACTTTTTTATTATTTATTTCAAACCTTGTTTACGCAGATATCTTCCTTGGCACTGATATCAATAAAAAGAATGCGGAGTTAATCGACGTACTCTTTTAAAGCAAGCGCAAGAAATTGATGATGCAAAGGTTTTTTTCGTTTTAATTCCTTTGGCCACGAATCTCATTTTCAACTAAATTGTACATCCAATGAAACTGCTTTATTACGCGTTATCACAAATCATCAAAGCCTTGATGAAGCGCTAGATCATCTTGAGTTGGTAAAAGAAGAAATCAACAAAAGATATGGATAAGCCCACTGGTTTAACGAAACGATCTATACTCAATATGAACTCTGGTACCAAGAAGAGGCCACTGTCAGGTTGCAGCTTATGTATACCTCAGAATCTACGCTATTGAGTTTCAGCATCGAAACACGTGGATAGTGCTAACAAGACGCTCAACACGTTCCCTGTGGTCACTGACACAAAGTTAACTGCCCCGATAGTTGCACAGCTTATTGTACAACTTCAAGTATTCAACTATACTTCCTTAGGTTGTTATACATACAGGATATTTATGAGAGTTGTATCATTTACTGAAGCGAGAAACGGACTTAAAAGTGTTTTGGACAAGGTTGTTAACGACGCGGATACTACCGTAATTACGAGACGTGATTCCGAAGACGCAGTTGTTATGTCCTTAGACTACTACAATAGCCTTATGGAAACCGTTCATCTATTGCGTTCTCCAGCCAATGCTGAGCATTTAAATCGTTCCATATCTCAATACAAGCAAGGTCAATCCAAAACGCGAGAACTCTTAGATGACTGAACGCTTGCTTTCATGGACGGATTTAGCGTGGAGTGATTATGTTTATTGGCAAACTCAAGACAAAAAAATGCTTAAACGAATAAACAAATTAATTGTGGATACAAAGCGTTCACCATTCGAAGGGATAGGTAAACCCGAAGCACTGAAAGAGAATTTGAGTGGATTCTGGTCGCGAAGAATAGATGAAACTAATCGCTTAATTTATGCCGTTAATGACAACGCGTTAACAATTATTTCATGCCGTTACCACTACTAAACATCACGCATGTAATGGCAGCTTACAAAACGCTTAACACGTTCCCCGCGGTTACTGGGACAAAAACGTTGTGCTATGCTGCGCATAGTTTAGCGCAGTACTTGTGCCCTTAGTTTAAAGTTATACATCAAGGAAACATCAGTGGTTGTCATATATGGAATAAACCAAAATCTCAATCCAATCAAAGCTGCACTTTCAGATACCATACATAATTGCATGCAATCGGTTCTAGGTATGCCCGAAGACAAACGGGCGCATAGATTTGTACCGCTAGAAAAAGAAGACTTTTATTATCCTAGCGGCAGAAGTGATGCATACACAGTAATCGAAATCAATTTGATGAAAGGTCGCGAACCAGATACACAAAAGCAGCTTATTCAAACACTTTTCAAAGAAATAGAGTCCACCATTGGTATCAAGCCAATCGACATAGAAATCACCATCAAAGAACAAGAAAAATATCAGTGGGGCTTTAGGGGAATAACAGGCGACAAAGCGGTCGATTTAAAGTATAAAGTTAATGTATAAAAAGGCGCCCAACAAGTATGCCACTACCTGACATACTGAGATACAAGCATCGCGCTATGCTTCGCGACAGTATAGAACAGTATTTGTGCCCGTTAGCTTCACGTTATGCCGAAGGTCTAAACTGAAACCGTCCACAACGCATTTTTCGATAGAAGGTTTAACCCATGAAAATGAACTACTTTGACGACACAGATACTCTTTACATTCAGTTTAGTGAGGCCAAAATTGTAGAGCCTAAAGATTTAGATGAAAATACCCTCTTGGAAGTTGACGAGAACGGGAACATGGTAGCAATTACTATGGAACATGCTAGCAAACGAGCAGAGGTTTCTAATCTTTCTCTAAGTGGAATTGCGGCATAGAGAGAGCTAGTTTACAGTTCGGCTCGTGTTTTCAATCCTTACTGCAAATAACCCACAAAAGCATCAAAGCTGGCTCTATCTTGCACTTTTCTGGATAACTGCGCGCCTAATTCTGCCAGTGTGCGTATTCCAGCTTCATCTTGTTTGTTTTGTTTTAATGCCAGTAACAAATGCCTGATTGCTTTTTGTGTTTGATTTACGCCGTCCAAAGCTAGCGCATAAACATAAATATATTGCACATTATTTGGCTCTAATTTTAATGCTTGCTCAAAGCTGGGAAGCGCGTCGGTATAGCGTTGTTGTCGAATTAAAAACAGCCCATAGCTATAGCGGATCACTGCGTTTTGGGGAATGTGTTTTAAAGCCTTTGTATAAATATCGGCTTCTTCATTGACCTTATTTTGAATGCGGTATATGTCAGCCAAATTAATATAGTTTTCTGCAAAATAAGGGTCGACGTCAATACCATGTTGTAACGCTTTGGTGGCTTCATTTGTTTTGCCCAACTTGGTATACAGCTGACTTTGATTTAAATTTCCTTCACCTCGCCAAGTGCTGACTTCGTTGGCTAAAATTAGCTCGTCTAAAGCGGTACGAAGTGCTTTAGCATCGATATCGGGGATACCAATAAGGTATTGAGCTGCGGCGGAGCGCACTGCTTTGTAAGGATCGTTCAATAAGTTTGCATAGTGTTGCTGTCGTACCTCTGGGCCCAATAAATCGCCCTTTTGAGCAACCGCAAGTCGGATAAGAGGTTCTGATGCATTGACCCATTTTGAAACAAGCTTATCAGACATAGAGGGGGTATTTTCAGGCAAGCGGTTGATTGCTGTAGCTCTAACAATAGCTGATAAGGTTTCGTCGTTGATGATCGATAAATGGTCAACAAGTGACGGCATCTCGCCTGCTTGCATCGCAACATAGTCAAAATGAGTTTTAGATAGAGTCTTAGGGTCTTCATGCCACTGCTTTATTGCGCTTGCAGCCCAGTCGTTTGATTGGCCCTTATGACAACTAACACACGCATTGGGAGCGCCAAATTTTTTTGAAAGGTTAGGTCTAGGAATAGTAAAGCTGTGATCGCGTCTGGCATCCACACCCATGTAAGTCGTTTGTGGCATGTGACAGTTCACGCACTGTCCACCCGCACTATCTAGTGTATGGCCATGGTGCTGAGTTTGGTTATATTCTGTTGCACTGTGGCATTGTAAGCAGGTTCCGTTTCCAGGTACTTTTAACTTCATGCTGTGTGGGTCGTGACAATCGTGACAGCCAACCCCTGCCTGATACATTTTACTTTGTTGAAAAGATCCATAGACATACACTTCTTCTTTTATTTGTCCGTCGGCATGATAAAGGTTTGTATTCAATAAACTGGGCGTAAACTGGTCAAAAAACGGCTGATTAGGGTTAATACCATCGGTCAGTGGCGACCGTAAACTATGGCAAGCATAGCAAGTGTCCATACGCTCTGGATCACGCACTTCGCCCTGCCACGAGGCAACCGTTTCCTGTGCATCGCGTTTCCAAATACCTTTGGGTAACGGGGTATGCAGCGTCGGAAGGCTTGGGTTGTCGGCATGCATGCTCATATCACCATGACAAGACTGACAGCCTACATTAATTTCTGTGTAGTCGGTGTTGAACGTATCGGTTGTTGTGTTGTAATTACGAGTCAGGCCAGAACTGTGACAATCTGCGCACATCCCATTCCAGTTTTGCAAAGGTTGTTGCCAATGTAATCTATCGTCGGGAGTAATTTGTTCATCGGGATACATCGAATACCAGCGTTGGCCGCCCTCGGCTTTATCCTGACTGTCCCATGCGTAAGGGATCACCTGAAGTTTACCGTTTTCGGTGGCAACTAAATATTGCTGAAGGGGATAATGACCAAAGGTATACGCCACTTTAAAGTGGTCAAGCTCATCTGGCTGACCTATGGCAATCCAGTATTCTCCACCCTTTTGATAAAACTTAACCTGCTGCCCGTAGTGGTTCAAACTTGCATTATTGAAGTTACCCAACACATTTTCTTTAGTGGGCAGCATCATGGCTTTTGCATGATCAGACTGTTGCCAAAGTGCAACTTGTTCTTCATGACAGTTCACGCAGCGCGTATCAGTAGCAACTTGGGCGTGCAGGGCTTTTGTTGATATCAGTACAAAAAAAATGACGCATATCGGCACAAAAGAAATAGAGCGGATTAAAGCTAACAATGACCTATCACAATAAAATCTAAACCAAGTACAGAATAGCTAAATACGAGTTCAATGTGTACTGCTTTCTGTGGTGTAAAAGATAGATGCTGTAAACTCATTCTTTCTCAAATTCCTAACGTTAGCGCATCCATCGGCTCGTAAAGAACATTTGTTTTTCAGGCACTAGCAAACGGAAAAATGCGCTCAATCTGAGTATTGTTTAAACCCAAGTGGTCACCCACGGCCTTGGCCATCCACGAAAAGGTGCTGCTTGTGGGGGCTAAATCTCTTCCTTCAAATAAATCGTTTTCCCCAACACCAGGCCAGTCTCCAAGGACGTGTCCACCCTTTACTGCGCCGCCAGCGATAAACATAACGCCAGCAGTTCCGTGATCTGTGCCGCCAGTGCCGTTTTGTTTAACCGTTCGACCAAACTCAGAAGTGACTAACACCAAGGTATTTTTCCATTCTTCACCTAATCCTTTCTTAAGCTGTGCTAAGCCTTGATCGAGCTGGCTAAACTCCCGCGCAAGTCGATTATTTTGTGCCTTATGCGTGTCCCAACCGCCAATATCCAGCATAGCAAATTGAATATTGGGTTTGGCTTTGAGTAAATTAGTGCATTCAGCACACAGTTTAGAAAAGGTATCACGGCCTGATTTTTTCCCGTCTTGCATCACGGCTTCTTTGACTTCTAAGCCAGCCATAAGCGAGCTGCCTAACATGTCATCGTACTGATACAGTTTTTGCAAATCTTCAAATAAATTGTCTTTCGCATCGTCCAGTTTGGCCGGATAGTAAATTTGTCCCCGTCGAGAAGGTCGAAAGCCCAAAGGCGAGACTTTAGATATGGCAATACCTTCTGAATCTAAGGTGTCCATGGCTCGGCCTACCCAACCAGATTGTAAGTCTGCATGTTGTAATCCACTCTCAAGAAAGTCTTGCCCGTCAAAATGGGAACGACCTTTATAACCTGTACCTGTTGCCACCACACATGATAATTCTTTCTGGTTAAACCATGAGTGCATCGTGCTAAGTGACGGATGTATTGCAAAACCTTGTTGTAACGGTAATGCATCTCTGACTGCATTGAATAAATCGGGTCTCAATGTTGCAAGGCGTTTTTCAAACGTCGGAATAACTGTGTGAAGCCCATCTACTGCACCACGCTGCACAATCCAAATAACACGCTTTGTGGATTCAGCTTTTGTATTTAACGCGAAAAGCGAAGGAGAGTGCATTAACACTGCACCGCTAGCTAAATATTTTAATAACGTTCGTCTTTGCATGATTAACGCCTCATAAATTCTGGGCTAAGGAATAACAGCGCAAATGCTCGCTCTCTACTTTCTGCACGACGTACTAATTGATGCGTCGTTTCGGTAAGTTGGGTGCCTAATAAATCTTTGGCTAGACCAACAATATCAGTGTCTCCTTTGGTACTTAACTGCGATATCCAATCTACTCTAGACAAAATAGCATAACCGTTGTTCCAAAAAGCTTCAGTATCTTCATAGCCTGCTGGATTACCTGCTTTATGAGGAGATTGCCCCATATCGCGGAGACTGCGAACAACCATTCCGTCACGTAGTTTGGACATGCCAAGTGCACGCGACGTCGATATAAAGTATTCTCTGGGTGTTTTAAACTTTTGTAACTCTGCTTCCCACGCGAGTGGATGAGTAATTAAGGTTGAATACACTGCTTTTAAATCGCCATTGGTATTGAGCCACGTTTTTTCTAGGGCAGCGACCAAAGCTTCAGGAGGTGAATCACTCACCACATGTCGAGCGAGTTTCATACTAAGATGACGGGCGGTTGATGGGTGAGCTGCAATGGCTTCTAGCATGGCAGTACCCTGATTTATTCCTTTTTGCTTAAATGCTTTGTCTAGCAGCGTCTGAGGTCCCGGTTCGTGTCCGGCATTGCGAAAAACAAATAAGGAGTGTTCCACTTTTTTAGGATTCTGAATACTCCATCCACTGATACCATTTGCCAGTGCAATAACATCTTGTTGTGTGTATCCACCATTGACGCCCAAAGTATGTAATTCGAGAATTTCACGCGCTAAATTTTCATTTAAACCTTTACCTTTCTTGCCTAGCTTAGAATTGGCGCCAAACGACTGTTCATTATTTAAATAATTCAGCATAACTGGATGTTGGCTCACGGCGAGCAGCATCTCTGAAAAGTGACCTAGCAGATGGGGAGCAATGGCTTCACGCTCTAAATTACCAGCCAGAGCAGTCAGCAACGGGCCTTGTGCAGTTACACTAAAATGGTTTGAAAAGAAGTCGAGCATACGCCACATAAAAGAACGGTCGCTAGCGATGGCATGCTCAAGTGTATTGGTACTGAGTTTTCGGTATAGCGTTTGGCGGTATTTAAGCGCGTCTTTTTTAAGTTTATCGTCTTTTTCGTTTCTATCTTCTTTTTTCTGTTCTTTTTTATTAACGCGAAAACTTTGCAGTTTTTTTGCAATGACAACCGAAGAAGGAAAGTCACTAAAGCGCAAAGGACTCAGCTGAGCTGAAACATAACCAATAGGATCGTGCTCAGCGTTGCTATTCTCACTTGGTTTAGCGCCTAGTCCAAAACGATGCGTAGCAATGGCTGCTGTCATGGTTAAAACCCATACATAATTATACAGGGTTAGAGTGTATTAGATGATAGTGTGAATAACAGCGTTTTTACATATCTTTACATATAGCTAAAATTTACATAAAGCTAAAATAAGAAGCCTTATTCCGATAAGCTTGCCTAAGGTGCTCAATCAATGCAGTGATTTTTTTGGGTGTTTTACGTATATAAGGATGGATCGCGTAAACGCCTTGTTTTTTTGCCACTTCATTTTCAAATAAAACAACTAGATGTTTAGCAACGATATCGTCGTGAACCAAACATTTTGGAACATAGACTAAACCGTAACCACCTAGTGCAGCTTTGCGCAACGCGGCTGCATTATTGGTTGAGAACGAGCCATTCACTTTCACAGAATAGGTTTTTTCTTTGTCTTTAAATTGCCAATGTTGACCCATTGAGGCGGTGTGGCTATAAGCAAAGCAGTTATATTCTATCAACTGACTAGGGTGCGAGGGTAGAGTAATTTGTTCTAGGTAACGGGGCGAGGCACATACCACCCATTGAGAGTCGATTAAATGTCTGGCGATCAAACTAGAGTCGTCTAGATGACCGGTTCTTATTAACAAATCAATGCCTTCTTCTACCGGATCGACAAAGTTATTCTCCATTGACATCTCTATCGAAAGGTGGGGGTGTTGGCTACAAAAATCCGCTACTGCGTCGGCGAGCAGCAATTCTCCTGAAATGGTGGGTACCGACATAATAATACGCCCAGACATGGTCTCATTCGCGTCTTGAGCGTCACTGACAACCTCTTGCGTGACCTCTTTTATTTGCTGAGCACTGGTTAAAATACGTTTGCCCGCTTCAGTGAGTGATAGTTTCCGAGTGGTACGATAAAGTAGTTGTGTATTGAGTTCTTCTTCTAATCGACCAATACGTTTGCTCACTACAGAGTTCGCAATATCATTTGCCTCTGCTACTTTGCTGAAGCTCCCCAGTTCTACAACCTGAGCAAACAAGATAAGATCGTTAGCAAGCACGTTATCTCCTATTTTTTAATTCTATTAGGCTATTTATGGAAAAAATATATTTCATTATTTCTATATATGTTCCAAAAAGAAAGGGGTATTATTGTAAACTTTGTTAATAAAGCTTAAGTAATTATGATTATTTCTTCACCCAGTGATTATCGAGCCGCAGCGAAATCGAAGCTACCACCTTTTTTGTTTCACTATATTGATGGTGGTTCATACAGCGAGAATACCCTAGCGAAGAATGTCTCCGATTTACAGGATATCGCTTTAAAGCAAAAAATATTGAAAAACATGTCCGACTTGTCATTGGAAACGACCCTTTTCAATGAGAATTTTTCGATGCCGCTTGCGCTTTCGCCCGTTGGACTAACCGGTATGTATGCCCGTCGTGGAGAGGTTCAAGCTGCAAAAGCAGCCGAGCAGAGTGGTATTCCGTTTACGATGTCTACCGTTTCGGTGTGTCCCATCGAAGAAGTGGCGCCTAAAATTAATCGTCCCATGTGGTTTCAGTTATACGTACTCAAAGATCGCGGTTTTATGAAAAACGTGCTTGAACGCGCAAAAGCTGCAGGTGTAGAAACCTTGGTATTTACCGTTGACATGCCAGTACCTGGCGCACGATACCGCGATATGCATTCGGGGATGAGTGGGAAAGGGGCCGCTGCGCGCCGAATTGCGCAAGCGATGATGCACCCTCAATGGGCTTTTGATGTAGGAGTGTTTGGTAAACCTCATGATTTGGGCAATATATCTACTTATCGTGGAAAACCTACAGCACTTGACGATTACATTGGTTGGTTAGGCGCCAACTTTGATCCCTCTATCTCATGGCAAGATTTAGAATGGATAAGGGAGTTCTGGGAAGGTCCAATGATCATTAAAGGGATCTTAGATGTTGAAGATGCAAAAGATGCAGTGAAATTTGGAGCAGATGGCATTGTTGTATCTAACCATGGCGGAAGGCAGTTAGATGGTGTATTGTCTACCGCCAAAGCGTTGCCTCCCATTGCCGATGCAGTAAAGAGTGATTTAAAGTTATTCGTTGATTCAGGCATTAGAAGCGGTTTGGATGTAGTACGAATGTTAGCACTGGGCGCAGACTGTGCGATGTTAGGTCGTTCATTTATATACGCTTTAGCCGCAGAAGGCGAAAAAGGTGTTAAAAATTTGTTATCTCTGTATGAAAAAGAGATGAAAGTGGCAATGACACTCTGCGGTGCCAAGTCAATAAAAGATTTAAGCCGAAATTCGTTAGTTTCGGCGAATTTTGGTAATTTAACGTAATTTTTAAGTGTTTTATCGTCTATATTATGCGTAAAAGTTGAGCAGTTTGAGTGATTGAAAATGACTGTTTGTGCTTGACTGTGGCGCTTTTGGCTGTAATATACCGACTACATTTATTTTACATCGTTCAACTTCTTAATTCAGGAGACGTTTCACCCGATGTCACGCACTAAAGATCAATTCAAACACGTAGATTATAAATGGGACGACGAAGTCGCAGCAAACCTTAGCCCAGTTGAAGGACTTGTTTATCGTTCAAATATTTTGGGCTCAGACCAGCGTATTACCAACACTGGTGGCGGCAATACGTCTGCAAAAATTATGGAAACCGACCCACTCTCTGGAGAAGAGGTTGATGTTCTTTGGGTGAAAGGTTCTGGCGGTGATTTACGCACTTCCAATGCAGAAAATTTCTCCTCTTTATATATGGATAAGCTCATAGCACTCCAAGATATCTATAAAAGTGCAGATGAAGTGGGTGTTAAAACACAGATTGAAGACGATATGGTTGCAATGTACCGACACGCAACTTTCAATTTGAACCCGAGAGCTACGTCTATCGACACCCCATTACACGCATATATTCCATTTAGACATGTTGATCACATGCACCCTAATTCAGTGATTGCTGTGGCAGCAAGTAAAAATTGCGAGAAGCTTACTCAAGAAATTTGGGGCGGTGAATTGGTATACACTGACTGGCAGCGACCTGGTTTCGATTTGGGTTTACAGCTTCAAGAAATTTGCGAAAAACACCCAGACGCGAAGGGCGTCATCCTAGGTGGTCACGGTGTCATTAACTGGGCGAACGATAATAAAGAATGTTACGACCTTAGCTTAGATATTATTGAAAAAGCCGCTGAGTTCATTGAGCAGCGAGATAAGGGTGAGAAAACGTTTGGCGGTGAAAAATACGCAAGTCTTAGCGAAAGTGAAAGAGAGAAAGTACTCGTTGAAGTTGTACCTTTCCTACGTGGCCTAGTTTCTGGTGAGAAAAAACTGATTGGCACGATTCAACAAGATGCAAATATTTTACGTTTTGTGAACTCGATTGATGCACCAAGACTTGCTGATTTAGGCACCTCTTGTCCCGATCATTTCCTTCGAACGAAAATAAAGCCTTTATACGTAGATTGGAATCCACAAAGCGACTCTATAGAAAAACTGAAAGAGTTGTTAGAAGCTGGTATCACTGAGTACAAAAAAGCGTACAGTGATTATTACGAGACTTGTAAACACGATAACTCTCCAGCGCAGCGTGCTTCTTCGCCTTCAATTTGCTTAATTCCGGGCGTTGGTATGGTTGCATGGGGCAAAAATAAGAGCGAATCTCGTGTTACTGCCGAATTTTATAACTGTGCCGTTGAAGTAATGCGTGGTGCTGAAGCCATTGATGAATATGTTGCGCTTCCTCAGCAAGAAGCATTCGATATTGAGTATTGGTTACTGGAAGAAGCTAAATTACAGCGTATGCCAGCTGAGAAATCGCTTGCTAGAGATATTGTTGTAGTCATTGGTGCTGGAGATGGCATTGGTAAAGAAACCGCGTTCCGTGTTGCGAAAGAAGGTGCTCACGTTGTGTGTGCGGATTTACGCGAAGAGGCAGCGCAAGCAACGGCTGATGAACTGGCAGCGATTTACGGCCAAGGTATCGGTGTAGCGGGCTCTGGTATTTCAGGTTGTGGTCCTGCTATTGCTGCTGGGGTCGATATCACCAAGCGTGAAAGCGTTCAAGCCATGTTCGAGAAAGTGATTCTAGCCTATGGCGGTATTGATAAAGTTATCGTAACTGCGGGTGTTTTCTTGGCACCAGGCCAATCAGGTATGAGCAACGATCAAATGTTCGATGTAAGCTTTGCGGTTAACGTTAAAGGCGGCTACATCGTCGGCACTGAAGCTAACGAGATTTGGAAGGCGCAAAACCTTAAGGGCGCTTTGGTACTTACTACTAGTGTAAATGCAGCAGTATCTAAAAAAGGTTCGCTAGCATACGATACCAGTAAAGCAGCGGCTAACCATTTGGTAAGAGAGTTAGCAGTTGAGTTGTCTCCTCTTGTTAATGTAAATGGTCTCGCGCCAGCTACGGTAGTAAAAGGCAGCACCATGTTCCCTAGAGATCGTGTTATCGCTTCTTTAACTAAATACAGCGTTGAGTTTTCAGAAAGCGATTCCGATGACGAATTGCGAGACAAGCTCGCTATGTTTTATGCGCAACGCACATTGACCAAGCAACCTATTACGCCTGCTGACCAAGCTGAAGCGGCTTATTTACTCGTATCAGGGCAATTAAGCAAAACAACGGGTCAAATCATTAGCGTTGACGGCGGCTTGCACGAAGCGTTCTTGCGTTAATAGAAATAATTGGAATTAAGTGATGACAACAAGAATTGATAAAGAGCTTATTGCTCAAGAGAATGCAAAGTTAGAAAGCTTTGTAAATGAAGATTACGAGGCACTTGGCAACAAGCTGTCAAGACAAGGCGTTAACATTGATGAAATTACTGCGAAAGCAGAAGCCTTTCAAATCGCTGTACCTTCTTGGGGCACGGGAACCGGCGGAACGCGTTTTGCGCGTTTCCCTGGTATAGGTGAACCTCGTAATATTTATGAGAAATTAGAAGACAGTGCGGTCATTAACGATTTATCTCAGTGTACCGAACGCGTTTCTCCTCATTTCCCTTGGGATAAGGTAGACGATTTTACGGAACTGAAAGGCGTATCTGATAGTCTTAACTTGAAGTGGGATTCGATTAATTCGAATACTTTCCAAGATCAAGCAGGACAAGAAGCGAGCTTCAAATATGGTAGCTTGAGTAACACATCAGCAGCAAGCCGTGAAGTCGCGATTCAGCACAACTTAGAGTGTATTGAATGGGGTAAAACTCTGGGTTCTAAGACACTTACCGTTTGGGTAGGAGATGGTTCTAACCACCCTGGCCAGCAGCATTTTCAACATGCTTTTGAGCGCTACTTAGACAGCATGAAGAAAATCTATGCAGGTTTACCCAGTGATTGGGAATTGCATATTGAGCACAAAATGTTTGAACCTGCATTTTATTCTACTGTAATCCAAGATTGGGGAAGTAACATTCTTGCTGCAATGGAATTAGGTCCTCAGGCAAAGTCTTTAGTTGATTTGGGTCACCATGCTCCCAATGTGAATATTGAAATGATTGTTTCTCGCTTAATTCAATTTAAGAAGTTAGGTGGTTTCCATTTTAATGACAGCAAATACGGTGATGATGATTTAGACAGTGGCAGCTTGCATCCTTACCAGCAATTCCTCATCTTTAATGAATTGGTTGATGCGGAATACAGAAAACAAGACGAATTCTCACCAAACTACATGCTAGACCAGTCACATAATGTAACGGACCCTATCGAGAGTTTGATGAACTCTGCTGCAAGCGTTCAACGCTCTTATGTTGCAGCTCTTCTTGTAGACAGAAAGGCCTTGAGTCAGTATCAAGAAGATAACGATGCAATTATGGCAAGTAATACACTTAAGAGTGCATTTACTCTTGATGTATCACCCATTCTAGCTAAGGCTCGTCTCAACAAAGGCGGTGCAATTGACCCCATAAGCACATACAGAGCGTCAGGCTACCGTAAAGCAGTAGCTGAAAAACGTCCATCTAATGGTCAGAGTGGCTCAGGTATCGTGTAAATAACCATTGCGTTAACGCGGATTGAAAAAATAATAATAGTAATAAAGCCAACGCTCTGTAGCTTAACTGCTTCAGGGCGTTTTGTCGGAGAAAAGTAATGTCAACAGCAAGCGAGTTTGAAACTCAACCCGTCACCCCCGGTAAACTCCAAGGACCAAAAACATTTGCAGCAAGCTATGCCGGTGAGCACGTTGCGGGAACAGAGTTTGTTATCGGTGCACTTTTTGTATCTTGGGGTGTGGGTGCGTCCGACATTCTATTGGGCTTGTTGTTGGGGAATTTGCTGGCCGTTCTAACGTGGGGTTTGATCACTGCGCCAATTGCGACCGATACCCGTTTAACGCTTTATGCTTATTTAGAAAAAATTGCGGGTCCGGGAACCATAAAGCTATATAGCGTCATCAATGGTTTGTTATTTAGCGTACTTGCCGGCGCCATGATCACGGTTTCAGCCTCAGCTGTTCAGGTGCTGTTCGATATTCCTCCTCAAACCGATTGGTATCCTACTAATGCAGGCTTTGTCGCAGTTGTATTAGGTGTAGGTGCTATTGTTGTTTATATGGCAGTAAAAGGCTTTAAAAAATTGTCTGCTTTTGCAGCAATTTGTGCACCTTGGATGATTCTGATGTTTATTGTTGGCGCATTAGTATTACTGCCTACTATAGTGTCAGGTACAGACGGTGTTAATTCAATTAGTAGTTTTTCCGATTTCTTAGCAATAGCAAATAATTCAATTTGGGTACAGCAAGCTGATGCAGGTGTTGGCTTTTGGCATGTAGCTGCGTTTGCTTGGATTGCAAACTTGGCAATGCACGGTAGCTTGGGAGATATGACGCTTTTACGTTATGCGAAAAGCTCCAAATACGGTTATTTTTCGGCTCTTGGTATGTTCATCGGTCATTATATGGCGTGGATTTGTGCCGGAATCATGGGCGCTGGAGCGGCAATCTTATTAGGAACCGCTATCACCCAACTCGACCCTGGTTCGGTGGCTTATCAAGCACTGGGTGCTGCGGGCATTATTGCAGTTATCATCGCCGGGTGGACGACATCTAACCCCACTATTTATCGCGCAGGTTTGGCATTCAGTTCACTCAACGCCAATTGGGGTCGTACTCAAGTAACGATAGTGGTAGGCGTTATTACTACCATCGTTGCTTGCTTTCCTTTCGTCTTCTCTCAATTACTTGGTTTTGTTGGGATTATGGGATTGATGTTGGCTCCAGTGGGCGCAGTCATCGTAGCGGAGCATTGGATTTTTCCAAAGATTGGCCTTACTCGTTATTGGTCAAAATATAAAGGTAACACGACAAACGTTCCAGCCTTTGCAACGTGGATTGTATCGCTGATCGTTTCGTATTTCTTAGAGTCTAGCGGTGCGTTACATTTATTTTTTATTCTCGTTCCAATCTGGATATTCGCAACGGTTCTGTATACCGTATTAGCGAGTATGATGGGAGCAAAAGAACACTACGGTGCGTCAGAAACTGAAGAGGCAGCGGAACAAACTCGAAAAAGTACAGAAGCAAGTTATTTACAAAAAGAAGTTACTCAGAATAACACCAAGACTTCAACGGCCTCTTTGCCTGCCAAGTTATCTGGCTTTATCGCTTATGCTGCATTAGGCGCTTGTTTTGCACTTGGTCTGCTTGCTTATCTTGAAAACGATATTTCAATCGTTCACAGCTGGATCATGGTTCCAACCCTAATTTATTTCGTAACGGCAACTTATGCTCACTTTGTAAAAACTGAGCAAGCCGAAAGTAACTAATTGCTATTTAACGTTGTTGTAGAGTATCTAATGTTAGAAAAAGAACATACCTTAATCATCGATATTGGTAAAACGCACGTTAAATTGCATGTTTTAGACGAAATGTATCAGTCCGTTTTTGCCACCCAAATGACAAACACGGTTGATCATAGCCAGCTCTATCCTTGTACCGATGTAGATAAAATTTGGCATTGGTTGTGTGATGGAATTAAAAGCGTTTCGGGAAAATATAGCATTACTCAAATTACCACTACTACGCACGGCGCAACAGCAGCTTTGATCGATAGAGATAGCGTATCAGGTAACGGCTTGGTATTACCTGTTTTGGATTACGAGAGTAATGCTATTTATGAGCAGACTGAAAGTTACAACGATATCCGCAGCTCATTTACAGAAACGTTTTCTCCCAGTCTACCTGCGGGTTTAAATTTGGGCCGCCAGTTATATTGGATAAAGCAACACTACACTGATGCCTTCAATCGAACCACGGATATTCTTATGTATCCCCAATATTGGGGTTGGCGTTTTACTGGGAACCGATACAGCGAAATTACATCATTGGGCTGTCACACTGATTTGTGGTCTATTACCGATAATGGATTTTCATCTTTGGTAGACGAGCTTGGATGTAGAGATAAATTCCCTCCGCTTCAACCTGCATGGCATGATTGCGGCGTGGTTTTACCAACGCTTTCACGCGAATTGGGCTTACCTAACTCATGCAAGTTTTTCAGTGGTATTCACGATAGTAATGCAAGCTTTTTAAGATATAGGCTAGCGCAAGACGATAAACCGTTTACAGTAATTTCAACGGGAACTTGGACTATTTTAATGGCGACACAGGTTTCTCTGGAAAATCTGAATGCCGAAAAAGATATGCTTGCCAATATCGACGCTTTAGGTTCGCCCGTCGCCTGTGCTCGATTTATGGGGGGAAGAGAATTTGAAGCTATTTGTGAGCAGGCAGGGTCTTGGCTTGGAGAGCAGTTCAATGAGCAAGATCTCCAGCGAGTTATCGACAAAGGCGTCTTTGCGTTGCCGAATTTCAGTGACGGAAGTGGTCCTTTCGGTAAGAGGGATTCGGAGTTCGTTGGCCCCTTAGATAAAGTCAGTGGGATAGCGCTTGCTACGCTTTATTGTGCTTTAATGATCGATTATCAGTTGGATCAACTTGGCGCGAAAGGACAAATTTATATCGAAGGCGCGTTTTTGAAAAATCCCATACTCTGCGCAGTTGTCAATCAACTGAGAGCTGAGCAAGATGTGTGTTTATCCGTTGATAATACGGGGACGGTGCTTGGGGCAGCGTATTTAACTCACTGGGGAAGTTGCACCAAAGATATAGAATTGACTCATGTTTCTGAAGTGAATTTAAAAGGACTCAAGGAATATCGAGCTCAGTGGTTAGCGCAAGCGGACGACGCTTAGTCGTCCTCTGATTCTACCACTATCACATTCACACCATTATTGGTGAAGTAATCAAGCAATGTTTGATCTGCCATGGAGTCGGTGATTAAGGTATCGACTTCACTTAGCGGACAGAGAATAAAGTTGCTTCGCTTTCCGAGTTTTGAACTGTCTGCCAAAATCACTAATCGTTCAGTTTGTTTTCTCAGTTTTTGCTCCGAACGAATGAGCAAAGGATCAGACTCCATTACACCAAATTTACCGATTCCCGGCGTGCCCATAAACATCATCGAGGCGCGATAATACTCCGTGCTGTCTTGCTCATAGGAACTTAAAATGATGCCTTGTTCTCTGTAAATCTCACCCCCAGGAAGGGAAACCTGACTATCACTATTTTCGGTGATATCGTTCGCCAATACAAAGGAGTTGGTCAGTATATTGAGATGGATGCCTGTTAAGAATTCGCCCATCATATACGTTGAGCTACCGCCGTTGATTATGATCGAATCGCCATCTTCACACATCTGTGCGGCACGCTGAGCAATTTTTCGTTTCGTTCTCGCTCGCTTGGTTTTATCTACAATGAATGCAGAACTTGCGATGTGTTTTTTCTTAGGCTCGCAATTAACAGACTCAGCACCTCCTCTTATTTTGCTGATCTCACCGCGCTTTGCCATTTTTGTAATATCGCGGCGAATAGTTGCTTCAGACGCATTGAGTTTTTCCGTTAAACTTCGTACACTTGCAAACTGTTGCTGATCTAGTATGTCTTTAATCAGTTGCTGCCTATGTTTTTCTAACATGGGTAACCCTTTTACTT
The DNA here is from genome assembly GCA_964429915.1 of uncultured Alteromonas sp. GTDB lineage: Bacteria > Pseudomonadota > Gammaproteobacteria > Enterobacterales > Alteromonadaceae > Alteromonas_F. Next base: position 194,759 of record CAYSDZ010000001.1, on the reverse strand, counting down.
TTGCGTTGCTGATTATCATTGTACTTTCCGTTTTTGACAGGCATAAATCATTTTCAATTATTTTACGTCATATTAACATCTTGTGACCTAAATAGACAGATTTTGAATAAAATATTTCTTATTGGTTGTTATGGAGTATTGGAACACAAACCAAAGCGGCTGCGTGAAATGTCGTATAAAGTCGTAAAACACATTCAAATCAGTAAGATAACATTTTATAATTTTTATTCATTTGTATAGTCAATAGAGACTGAATTTTCAAGTTTACAATCTGCTTACAAATTGCAATATAAATCTAATCCGCTCATTTACAATCATTTTTTAAACAACTAAAATGCGTGTCCTAATTATGACCAAGCAGAGTTCACAGTGTCTTTGGTCTTGTTTTTATCCGCTTTAACAGTTTGTATGTGTTAACGGAATGTGTGTTGTTATAGAACACCGACCAGTTACAAGTGTTAGTAGGAAAAGCGCTATTGTGCATGCGTCATGTGTGTGTGCGTGTTAATATAATGTTTCAATTGTTGAAGATTGACTACAGATCTAACCAATCAAAAGGAAACCTATGAAAGAGAGATTGTTGAAACACATACTGGTTGTATTGGTTTCTTTTACCTTGCTTTCCTGTTCTCAAAAAGATGAAAACGTTACCTACATTAGACTTGCACACACACTTGATACACAACACCCTGTTCATCAAGGCCTTGTCTATATGGGAGACGAGCTAAAACGTCTTTCAAACGGAACCATGGAGCTTGTTATATATTCTTCTGGTCAGCTTGGTTCTGAAAGAGAGATTGTGGAGCTTATTCAAATAGGCACCATTGGCATGACAAAGGTGTCTGCGAGCTCGCTAGAAGCTTTTGTACCCGAAATGAAAGTGTTTAGTTTACCTTATCTATTTAATGACAGAGACCACTATTGGCGCGTTTTAGACAGCGAAGTGGGAAAAGGCTTGTTAGAAGCTGGAACGCAATATCGAATAAAAGGGCTAGGTTATTTCGATGCAGGAAGTAGAAGCTTTTATTCCACAAAAAAGAGAGTCGAAGAGCCGACAAACCTCAATGGAATGAAAATTAGGGTGATGAACAGTCAATCTGCTGTAGACATGGTTAATACTATTGGCGGCGCTGCAACCCCCGTTAGTTGGGGTGAATTATATACCGCCCTCCAACAAGGCATTGTCGATGGAGCGGAAAATAACCCCCCTAGTTTCTATTTTTCAAAACATTTTGAGGTAAGCCAGTATTATTTGCTTGACGAACACACCTCAATTCCTGACGTTATTGTTATTGGTACTCACCGTTGGAATAGCTTGAACCAAGAACAACAGGCTTGGCTGAACAAGGCAATGGCAGCGGGCACAGACTATCAAAAGCAATTGTGGGCTGAATCCACCGCTGAATCATTAGCGAAGGTGAAAGCGGCGGGAGTTCAAGTGATCAAAGCGGATAAAGCGCCCTTTCAGGCTAGCGTAAAACCTCTCTACGACAGACTCGAGGGTAAGCCGCTGAATACCTTAGTTAAGCAGATTAAAGCCATGGGGGACACGCAATGAAATCACTCCACGGTTTAACTAAAAGCGTTGATAGCGTTTTAAAAGTATTACTTGTTGTAATGATGGCGCTATTAGTCGTAGATGTAAGTTGGCAAATACTTACTCGCTTTGTATTACCTAAACCCAGTTCGTTTACTGAAGAAATCGCGCGTTTTCTGCTTATTTGGATCAGTTTACTTGGCGGTGCGTTTGCTTATCGCTTACACAGTCATTTAGGCTTCGATTTAATCATGCGTAGTGTAGGGGCGAGTAAAGCCATTTTGATGTTTAGAGTCTGCTGTCTGTTGGTCGCTGTATTTTCAGTTGCAGTTCTCATTCTTGGGGGAAGTAATCTAGTGTATATTACGTGGATCCTTGGACAATCTTCGCCAGTACTCAATGCGCCCATGGCGTTTATTTATGGTGTTGTTCCTTTAAGTGGATTACTGTTTCTATTGTATAGCGTCTACTTTTTTGTTGACGCACGTAATCAGTATCAAGGAGAAGCAAACTGATGACCTCACTTATCTTATTCGGCATTTTCGCACTGCTTCTACTGATTAATCTGCCAATTGCTTTAGCCATTATTTTTGCCACGCTGGCAACCATGTTAGTGACCATAGACAGCTTGCCTGCAATTACTACGATAGCGCAGCGTTTGGCAGCGGGTATCGACAGCTTTGCTTTGCTGGCCATTCCGTTCTTCATTCTGTCAGGATACTTGATGGGCCAAGGGGGGATTGCAAAACGGCTAATTTCTTTTGCAAAAGTGCTTGTAGGACGCCTTCCTGGTGGTTTAGCGTTTGTAAATGTAATTTCTTGCGCCTTGTTTGGATCTATTTCTGGCTCAGCGGTCGCATCAACCTCAGCCATTGGTGGATTTATGATACCTGCCATGGAAAAAGAGGGCTACAACCGTCCTTTCAGTAGCGCCGTGACTGTGACAGCCGCTACAACCGGTATGCTGATTCCTCCGAGTAATATTCTAATCATCTATTCATTAGCCAGTGGTGGTGTGTCTATTGCTGCACTATTTATTGCCGGCTATCTACCTGGGTTGTTGGTTACCTTATTACTTATTGCCGCAGCCGCACTATACGTAAAGAAAAATAATATTGCACCTGTGCAAGCTTCAGCTATTGAACCTTTCTGGCCCTCACTCATTGGGGCAATTCCAAGCTTGTTACTTATTGTATTGATTATTGGCGGGATTATCGGAGGTTATTTTACGCCGACAGAAGCGGGTGTAATTGCAGTGCTGTATTCGTTGGCACTTTCTTTGTTTTTATATAAAGAAATTGCTGTAAAAGACTTATTTCCTATTTTCCTAAAATCAGTCAATACCACAGCCATCGTTATGCTTCTAATAGGTGCCTCATCTGCAATGTCATGGTTAATGTCCTATGAAGAAATTCCACAAACTATCAGTGCAGCTTTACTCGCTTTGTCTGAAAACCCCTTGCTAATTTTACTGATTATCAACTTAACGTTGTTAATTATCGGTACTTTTATGGATATGACACCCGCCGTGTTGATCTTTACGCCAATATTCTTGCCGGTTGCAGAGTCTTTAGGTATTTCACCGTTGCATTTTGGCATAATGATGATTCTTAATTTGTCTATTGGATTATGCACGCCACCAGTAGGTAGTGTGTTGTTTGTGGGTTGCAGTATTGGAAAGGTGTCTATTAGCGACATTATTAAACCTATTCTGCCGCTTTATGCAGCGATGGTTCTCGCGTTAATTTTAGTGACCGCGTTTCCGGCCATTAGTGAATATCTGCCACAACTGTTAGGCTTAATATAATTGATTTATAAACCTTAGAAATTGGAAAAATAATGCAAGCATATTTAGAAAAACAATTTGGTTTAAACGGCAAAGTTGCTGTTGTAACAGGTGCGAGTCGAGGCTTAGGCCAAGCTATGGCGATTGCTCTCGGTGAAGCGGGTGCTACTGTCGTCGCCGTAGGCTCTAAGCCTGAAAATGTTGCATCGACTATAGAGCAGCTAGAGGAAAAAGGAATAAAGCATCTTGCGCTTGGTTGCGATCAGGGTGATGGTGCGCAGATTAACGCTGTTATTGAAAAAACAGTCGAGGCCTTCGGTCGTATTGATATTCTTGTGAACAATGCGGGTACTATCAAGCGTTCACCTGCTCATGAGTTTAGCGATGATGATTGGAACGAAGTGATCAACGTCAACCTAAACGGCGTGTTTAAATTCTGCCGTGAAGCAGGTAAGCACATGATCAAGCAAGGTTCGGGAAAAATCATTAATATTGCGTCTTTACTTAGTTTTCAAGGCGGTATCACCGTTCCAGCATACGCTGCCAGTAAAGGTGGGGTTGCACAGGTAACCAAAGCTTTGGCAAACGAGTGGGCAGCTTCCGGAGTACAAGTTAATGCCATTGCTCCAGGATATTTTGAAACGGATAATACATACAATCTTCGTCAAGACGAGAAGCGTTTTACAAGTATTTCTGAGCGTATTCCGGCTGGTGCATGGGGTAAGCCAGAAGACTTAGCGGGTGCGACAGTATTCTTGGCAAGTCAAGCGTCAAATTACATGAACGGCCATGTGATGCTGGTTGACGGTGGCTGGATGGCGCGTTAAGCGACTAACCACACTCTACCTAATAATATATTTTAAGGAGTTGCTATGGACTTCATGTTCTCAGCTGACAAACGTAGCTACAAAACGATGCGCAATGAAGAATTGCGAGATGCGTTTGTAACCAAGCCTTTGTTTGAACCGGGCGAGCTTAAACTCACTTATACCGATGTGGACCGCTGTGTTATTGGCGGTATCATGCCGACCATTTCACCGATTGATTTACCTACACATAAAGAGTTGGCAGCAGAGTATTTTTGTCAACGCCGCGAAGTGGGTGTTATCAATATTGGTGGTAGTGGAAGCATATCGGTAGATGGAGAAGTATACTCGATGAGTAACAAAGACAGTCTTTACATTGCACGAGGCAGTGAAAAGGTTGTTTTTAGTTCTGATGATGGTAGCGAGCCAGCTAAGTTTTATCTTACTTCGTATCCTGCCCATCGCGTCACGAAAACGATGCATGTGCCCAAGAGTCAAGCGCATAAAATCGAACTGGGTAGTCAGGAAACCTCCAATGAAAGAACGATATTCCAATCGATTCGTCCAGGTATTGTGGACAGCTGTCAGTTAGTAATGGGCATTACTGAGCTCAAGCCTGGTAGTGTTTGGAATACTAAACCTCCTCATACACACTTTAGACGCACTGAAGTGTATATGTATTTCGATTTACCTCAGGAAGAACGGGTATTCCATTTAATGGGAGAGCCCTCTGAAATTAAATCCTTATCTTTACCTTCGGAAGTTGCTGTGGCATCACCAAGTTGGTCAATTCACAGCGGCGTAGGCACAGTGAATTACACCTTCATTTGGGCTATGGGAGGAGAGAATCAAGAATTTGATGATATGGACCATCTTAAAATAGCCGACCTTGGCTAATCTAACTAACGCAAAAAAAACATAATAATAATCTTGCGTTAATTCTTAATCACGACAGAACATCTTGGCATTAGCTTGTCAGGATGTTTTGTGCTTATTATTTGGACACTGAAATGGCGAAAATTGCATTTCTAAAAGAAACCTTATCAGGTGAAAAACGCTGCGCGTTATTGCCTGCTAATGTTAAAACATACACACGAATGGGCGCCGATGTTGTTGTCGAAGCAGGAATAGGAAACGGAGTTTTTATTTCTGATGAGCAGTACAGCGAAGCGGGCGCAACCATTATTAACGATCGTCAGGCTATCGCAGAACAAGCTGAGGTGGTTTTATCTATTCATAAACTTCCGCAGCCAGAGTTAGCTTCTTTTTCTGGTAAAGTACTGATCAGTTTTCTTGACCCCTTCAGTGATTCGGAATACGCAAAGGCGTTAAAAAATCACAACATTTCTAGCTTGAGTATGGAAATGATTCCGCGTACAACACGCTGTCAAAAAATGGATGCCTTAAGTTCTCAAGCCAGCCTTGCGGGCTACGTAATGGTGTCGAAAGCCGTAGCGGAGTTAAATCGAATTTTGCCAATGATGATGACAGCGGCAGGTACTATAAAACCTGCAAAAGTGTTTGTTATTGGGGCGGGTGTTGCCGGTCTTCAAGCCATTGCGACGGCAAAGCGTTTAGGTGCGTCTGTGATTGCCTATGACACACGAGAAGTGGTTGCTGAACAAGTCGAGTCACTGGGTGCTAAGTTTTTAAAAATTGATTTAGGTGATACAGGTCAGACAGAACAGGGCTACGCAAAAGCACTGTCTGATGAGCAGGTAGCAAAACAGCAAGCGGCCCAAGAAGCGTGTATTTTAGATTCAGACATAGTGATCACGACTGCTCAGTTGTTTGGGCGTAAGCCCCCTGTTTTGATCAAAAAAGACACCGTTAGCAAAATGAAAGCAGGAGCCGTAATCGTAGACATGGCTGCTGAAAATGGCGGTAATGTTGAAGGTACCGTTGCAGGTCAAAATACAACAGTTGGCGGCGTTACTATCATTGGCACGGGAAACTGGCCCAACGAAGTGGCTTACAATGCTTCACAAATGTATGCCAATAACCTGCTTAATTTGATCAGTGAATTTTGGTCAAAAGACGACAATAAATTCGCGATAGACCTTAACGACGAAATATTGGAAATTGCGATGATCACTCACGAAGGTCGTTTCGTGAACACCACTATCGCTGAACGATATGAAAATTCTACTGGGGAGGCATCATAATGGTTGCTGTATATCTTCTTTTTATTTTGATGCTGGCTATTTTTCTTGGCTTTGAGCTGATCCGCAAGGTTCCTGCCACATTGCATACACCGCTCATGTCAGGTGCTAATGCAATTTCTGGAATTACAGTTATTGGTGCATTGAGTTTAGCAGGCGGTGAGCACGATTCGCTAGCGACTTGGTTAGGTGCGGCAGCGGTTTTATTTGCAACCATCAACGTGGTGGGCGGTTACATGGTAACCGACCGTATGTTGGCTATGTTTAAGAAGCGGTAGGGTACGTTTATGGGCGATACAACATTATTGATCAACAGTGTTTATGTGGTTGCAGCAACACTATTCATTTTCGGACTTAAATTTTTAAGTCACCCCTCTACAGCGCGTAAAGGTAACTTAATCTCTGCTCTAGCCATGTTTTTGGCAATCGTTGTTACCTTGCTTAGTAAAGATATTATTTCGTTTGAAGTGATTTTGGGTAGTATTGTGCTTGGGTCTGCAATTGGAATATTTGCGGCTAAAAAAGTTGAGATGACATCAATGCCGGAGTTGGTTTCTTTATTCAACGGTATTGGGGGTTTAGCGAGCCTTGCTGTAGCTTACGCTACTTTGGTAAGCGGCGCAGAGCTAAGCGTATTCATTCTAATTGTTAGCTTTCTAGCGTTGTTCATTGGTGCCGTAACCTTTTCAGGTAGTTTAATTGCTTGGGCTAAGCTCAGCGAGCGTATGGTAGGTCGGCCTATCGTATTTAAAGGGCAAGTAGTTGTAAATATTGCACTTATTGTTGCATCCGTTGGCTCTGCTGTGATGATTGTCATTCAACCTGATGTCGCATTGTGGCAATACCTGGCCATTGTTTTTGCGCTGTTGGTTGGCATTATGGCTGTCATACCTATCGGCGGTGCGGATATGCCGGTGGTGATTTCGTTGCTTAACAGTTATTCCGGTCTAGCCGCTTGTGCAGCGGGCTTTGTACTTGAAAACAATTTATTGATAGTCGCTGGAGCATTGGTAGGCGCAAGCGGAATCATCCTCACTAACATCATGTGTAAAGCCATGAATCGTTCATTGGTCAATGTATTAACCTCGGGCTTCCAAGCTGTCGTGTCTAGCGAAATGAAAATTGAAGGCGAGATTAAGGCAATGTCTGCCGATGACGCATTTTATGTTCTAGAGGCAGCGCAGTCAGTGGTGGTTATTCCGGGATACGGTATGGCTGTAGCACAGGCGCAGCATACGATGAAAGAACTCCAGGAATTGCTAGAAAATAACGGTGCTGAAGTAGCTTACGCGATACATCCTGTGGCAGGTCGCATGCCCGGTCACATGAATGTATTGTTAGCTGAGGCAGATGTTTCATACGAGCAATTGTATGAAATGGAAGAAATCAATGCACGTATTGAAACCTTCGATGTCGCCATTGTCATTGGTGCTAATGACGTAGTCAATCCTGCTGCTCGTGAAATGAAAGGCAGTCCTATTTATGGCATGCCAGTCATTAATGCAGACTTAGCTAAAAATGTATTTGTTTTGAAAAGAGGAAGAGGAACAGGCTTCGCTGGTATTGATAATCCGTTATTCTTTAAGCTAAACACAAGAATGATTTATGGTGATGCAAAAGAGACACTGGCCAACTTAGTCAGGCAGTTCTCCAACTAGCTTCATAAAACTGATTTCATAGGACCAAAAAGGCAGCTCTTCGAAGCTGCCTTTTCATTATTTGCATAAATATACCCGTTCCACCTCAACATGCTCGATTCAGCGAACGAATAAAAGGATTTAAACAAGGAAAATGGGAGAAGGCATGGTGATTCCATGTCGAAACAATTTGACGCAGGGTAAATCCTTTTAGGCTTCGCCCTTGGGAGCTTCACAGCGCTTTTATGACTGCGTTATACTTGTTCGAAAGGTTAACCACATTCCTTCTCAAGTATGCCTTGCCACAAAAACGCTGTGATAGCTCTGAAACGAGCATGTTGAGGTGGAACGGGTATAAAAGCAAATCAGACGACTAAATCATTATCTTTTTCTTCTTCACGACTTTCATCATGCGTCGTCATCATAATACCGAAGGTTAAGATTCCCACGCGCCCCATAAACATAAGCAATACGAAAATGAGTTTACCAATAGGCGTCAGTTCGCCAGTTAACCCCATGCTCAAGCCTACCGTGCCCAATGCTGAGAACACTTCAAACATGATGACGTCCATTGTTGATTGTTCGGTTAGCAGTAGAACAATCATTGCGATAAATAAAATAAAAAAGTAGTAAACGAAACTGCTTGTAGCAATCCTTAGCTTGTTCAGCGGCAGGACCCGTTTTTGTAGCCTTACTCGTGATCGGCCTTTTAAGGTACTTTTCACTAAACCGGACAATGCGGCAAAAGTGGTGGATTTTAACCCTCCCCCGGTGCCAGAAGGCGATGCGCCAAAAAGCATTAAAAAGTACATAAGCATAACCAGAGCAGGGCTCAGGGCACCGATAGAAACAGTGTTGAAACCTACCGTTGTTGTTGCTGTCATTATCTGGAAGAATGCCGCCATCCAGCGCTCTTCAAGCGGTAAGGCATTTATTGAGGGTTCTGCCACGGCAAAAAATACGGTGCCTACCATTAAGAATAGGGTGGTGACTTTGAGGATGATTTTAGAGGTGAAATGTAGATTTTCTTGACGGCCGCGCACTAAGTCCCATACGTCAACAAGCACAATAAAGCCGATTGCGCCGACAATAGAAAGCGCACTAATGACAGCATTTATACCCACATGACCCGAATAACTTTCGAAGCTGTTTGAAAATAGGCTAAAGCCTGCCGTACAAAAAGCGCTGACGCTATGAAAAATAGCTAGCCAAATTGCATTTTTCTCTCCAGCAGCGATAAAAAACAAAAAGAGAAGTAGTGCACCAATTAATTCAACCACGGCCGTAAATATGACTACTTTCTTTATAAAGTATTTATGGTCAAAATCGGCAGGTAGCGTAAAGGCTTTTTTGCTTATGCGCATCGTTGTATTCAATGCGCTATGACGAAGCGAAAGCAATATGAACGACCCGAATGTCATGTATCCAATACCACCCAGCTGTATCAACAGGAAAATCACCACTTCTCCAAAAAAAGAAAAATGCGTGCCGGGGTCAATCGTAACCAAGCCCGTGGTAGATACTGCTGATGCAGCTATAAACAATGCATCTAAACCCGATGTCGCAATTTCTTGCGAAAAAGGCAATGAAAGTAATATGGCACCAAAAATCATATAAAACAGGTAACCTTGTACAAGTACCGCACCTGGAGAAATGGTGCGAATATAATTGACAATAAATTTCATAACAAACGTTGTTTATGGACAGATAGAATGGATACGAACAGTATCGAATATGCGACTAAAAAAATAGTTGAAATCTTAAATATTGGAGAATGTGATAACGCCGAACGCGTGAAGTTTGGTTTATTGTACACTTTACGTTAAGGTGATGGAGAGCAGGGTAATAAAAAGTCTGTTGTATCCACCTTTCAACAATGTTTACCCAGTAATCCTACATAGACGCTCACAAATTAAATCTAAAATTGTAAAGCCTCAGTTTGTTTTGTCTTAATTTTTTTAAAAATGTTAATCAAATGATAGCTAGACAAGAAGGACGTCAAAAATTATCATTAGCTCCTATCGTAAAGGTAACGCGCTTCGTTAATGAGTTAATGCTCAGATAACTCGCTTATGCCCAACATTTAACAATTAAAAACTGAGACTTAAGTATGTATTTAGGCGTCGATTTAGGTACTTCTGGTATCAAAGTGGTGTTATGTGACGAAGAAGGTAATTTGGTCGATAGCCACAATGCTCCGTTATCTGTGTCACGCCCCTTCCCATTGTGGTCTGAGCAAGATCCTAACAGCTGGTGGGACGGGTTTTGCCAAGCGATGCAAGCACTTAAAGAACGAAACAAATTACAATCAGTTAAATCCATTGGGTTGTCTGGGCAAATGCATGGTGCGACGCTGCTCGACGACAATGCCGATGTTATTCGCCCTGCAATTTTGTGGAATGATGGTCGCTGCGAGGCACAGTGTGTAAAAATAGAATCGACCGAAACCAGCGCGCGCGAAGTAACGGGTAATCTCATAATGCCGGGTTTTACTGCGCCAAAGCTGTTGTGGGTGAAAGAGCACGAACCCGATTTGTTTGCTCGAATCAATAAGGTGCTACTGCCCAAAGATTACTTGCGCTTTTTGATGACCGGAGATTACGCGTCTGACATGTCTGACGCAGTCGGCACAATGTGGTTGGACACGGCGAAACGCACATGGCACTCAGGAATGCTTGTTGCTAGCGGTTTGAATGAGTCGCATATGCCTACCCTATATGAAGGGAATGAAATAACAGGGTATCTAAAAAAAGATTTAGCGGATGAATGGGGAATGTCTTCGGTTCCTATTGTTGCCGGAGGAGGAGACAATGCCGCAGGCGCAGTAGGTGTGGGAATCGTAAAACCCGGACAAGGAATGCTGTCTTTAGGTACATCGGGGGTTTATTTTGTTGTCGGTGACGGCTTTAGCAGCAATCCAGAATCAGCCGTTCACAGTTTTTGTCACGCGTTGCCAAACACATGGTATTTGATGTCTGTTTTGCTTAGTGCGGCAAGTTGCCTACAGTGGTATGCAGAGTCGATTGCCAAAAAAGAAGTGGGTGTTTTATTGGATGAACTCAATAAAGCAGACATTGATTACGAAAATGCACCTCTGTTCCTGCCTTATTTAAGTGGGGAGCGAACGCCGCATAATAATCCGTCGGCTACTGGCAGCTTCTTTGGCTTAACTCACAATACAGACCAAGCAACATTGACTCACTCAGTATTAGAAGGTGTGTCATTTGCTTTTGCTGATGGGGTAGAGGTTTTGCACAAGTCTGGATTGATAGCAGACGATATCAGTCTAATTGGTGGAGGCGCGCGAAGCCCTTATTGGCGTCAAATGTTAGCCGATATTCTTCAACTGCCGGTAAGCTATCGACAAGGCGGGGAGGTTGGACCCGCTTTGGGTGCTGCAAGATTAGCCAAATTGGGCGTGAATAATACCTTGTCTATTGCCGAAGTTTGTCCGGTACCTGATTTGGTACAACAACATGTGCCAAATGAACAAAACACCGCGCTTTACTCAAAAAGAAGACAAACGTTTCAAGCGTTGTATGCGCAAATCAAAGATTTATATTAATTAGCTAATTAATGTGTAGGAGAATACACAATGTCACAATATTTTGAAAATATCGATGCAATAAAGTTCGAAGGCCTGGATTCAGACAATCCACTAGCTTTCCGTCATTATAATGAAAATGAAATGGTGCTCGGCAAAAGCATGAAAGAACATTTGCGTTTTGCTGCATGTTATTGGCATAACTTTTGTTGGGACGGCGCAGACGTGTTTGGCCAAGGCACTTTTGGGCGTCCTTGGTTGAAAGCTGGTGATCCAATGACAAAAGCAAAAGAAAAAGCTGATGTCGCGTTTGAGTTTTTCAGCAAGCTCGGTATGCCATATTACAGTTTTCACGATATCGATGTTGCTCCAGAGGGCGACAGCTTAAAAGACTATGTCAATAACTTTGCCGAGATGACTGACGTTCTTGAACAAAAGCAAGCTGAAACAGGCCGAAAGCTATTATGGGGTACGGCTAACGTATTCAGTAATCCGCGCTACGCAGCAGGTGCATCGACAAACCCTAATCCTGAAGTATTTACCTATGCAGCTACACAAGTATTCAACGCAATGAATGCAACCAAGCGTTTGGGCGGTGAAAACTATGTACTGTGGGGCGGCCGTGAAGGTTACGAAACCTTGTTAAATACCGATTTGCGCCGTGAGCGAGAGCAAATGGGTAAATTTATGCAGATGGTCGTAGAGCATAAACATAAAATTGGCTTTACGGGTACTTTGCTTATTGAACCCAAGCCTCAAGAGCCTACAAAGCACCAATACGATTATGATACAGCTACGGTTTATGGTTTCTTAAAACAGTTTGGCTTGGAAAACGAATTCAAAGTAAACATTGAAGTGAATCATGCAACGCTTGCCGGACATTCGTTCCACCATGAAATTGCCACGGCTATCTCGTTGGGTTTGTTTGGCTCAATCGACGCTAACCGCGGTGATGCTCAAAATGGATGGGACACTGACCAGTTCCCCATCGACGTGCCTGAGCTGTCTCTAGTTATGTACGATATCCTTAAAGTGGGTGGCTTCAAAACGGGTGGCTTTATGTTCGACACCAAGTTACGCCGTCAAAGTGTTGATCCAGTCGACTTATTCCATGGCCATATTGGTGGAATGGATCATTTAGCGATTGCACTGAAAAAAGCTGCAAAAATGATAGAAAACGATTTTGTTAGTGCCAAATTGAACGAGCGATATGCAGGTTGGGATGCAAACCTAGGCAAAGCGATTCTGTCAGGTGAGCATTCGCTTGAGAGTTTAGCAAGTTACGCCTTTGATCACTCGCTTTCGCCTAAGCATGTAAGTGGTCAACAAGAGCTAATGGAAAACAAAGTGAATCGCGTTTTGTTTGGTTAGTTTCTTCTGAGTAAGAGGAAACGATGTAAATCGTTTTCTCTGATTATTCCTATTTTTTTTCAAGTAAATTGTGTGTTACCCCCTCCTTAATTCCTTATTTTATTTAAATCAAATAGACTAATAACCATTGATATGTGTTCGAGTACATGTTGATATATCGTGAGTATTTTTTTCTTCGCAGAGGAGCGTTATGAGCTTAACAAAGAAAGTACCCGTAGGTGTATTAAGTGGAGACGATGTTGAAACGCTATACAAGGAAGCGCGAACGAACAATTTTGCCTATCCAGCCGTAAATGTTGTCGGTACTCATTCAGTTAATGCTGCATTACAGGCAGCGAAAGATATTCAGTCACCTATTATTATTCAATTGTCCTATGGCGGCGCGTCGTTTTTCATCGGTAAAGGCGTGGGGTTATCAGCACATGAGTGCGCCATCAGTGGTGGAATTGCCGCAGCGCACTATATTCATATTGCTGCTCAGTATTATCAAGTGCCGGTTATTCTTCACACAGACCATGCTGCAAAAAAATTATTACCGTGGATAGACGGCTTGCTTGACGCAGGTGAAAAACATTTTGCTCAAACGGGAAAACCTCTATTCAGCTCTCACATGTTAGATTTGTCTGAAGAAAGCCTTGAGGAAAATATAGCAATCAGCGCTGATTATCTAAAGCGTATGGCAAAGATTGATATGTCTATCGAGATCGAACTTGGCGTAACAGGTGGAGAAGAAGACGGAGTCGATAATTCAGATATCGACAATGCCTTGCTTTACACCCAACCTGAAGACGTCGCTTATGCCTACGAACATCTTGTGGCAGTCAGCCCAGGTTTTACCATTGCTGCATCATTCGGCAATGTGCATGGAGTATACAAACCCGGCAATGTTAAGCTTACGCCGTCTATATTGAAAAACTCTCAAGCCTTTGTCAGTGAAAAATATACCTTACCGACTAATTCATTGAATTTCGTGTTCCATGGCGGCTCGGGCTCTAGCGCAGAAGAAATTGCTGAGGCAATTAGCTATGGGGTTATCAAAATGAATATTGATACCGACACGCAATGGGCAAGTTGGCAAGGTATTCACACTTACTACAGAGATAAAGAAGGCTATTTGCAAACGCAAATTGGTAACCCAGATAGTTCAGATGGGCCAAATAAGAAATTTTACGATCCAAGAGTATGGTTGAGAAAAATGGAAGAATCTATGACAACTCGACTTATTCAAGCCTTTGAAGAATTGAATTGTGTTAAGCGCTATGTAGATTAATGCGTTCTTGTAACAAAAAGAGTCATAAATAGTCACAAAAAATCAAAATAACGCTTTTGGCGATTATTCAATTCATGTAGTATTGCTAACCTCAAATAATATAAGTTTAGTGGCTTTATTCTCTTGTAGAATAAAGCCTTTGAGGTAAGCTGACATGACAAAATTCTCCCGCAGTATTAGCCGACTGGTACTCTGTTTTTCTCTTCTTTTGGTTTTCTCTTCGCACTTGCAAGCCGCTGAAAAACCAAACATTCTTTTCATACTGACGGATGACTTAGGGTTTAACCAAGTCGGCGCGTACGGCGATACGTCAATACAAACGCCTAATTTAGATAAGTTAGCCAAAAATGGTATTCGCTTTGACCATGCGTATGCAGGTAATACGGTTTGTTCTCCCTCTCGCGTTTCTTTATTTACAGGTCGTGACGGTCGCTTTATGTCGAACAACTCTAACACGGTAAAACTTCAAGAAATTGATATCACTATGGCGCATGTGTTGAAACACGCTAACTACGATACGGCTTTATTCGGGAAGTACTCTATCGGTTCGCAAATGGGAGTTACCGATCCCTTAGCAATGGGATTTGATACGTGGTATGGCATGTACTCTATTCTAGAAGGTCATCGTCAGTATCCACATATCTTGTGGCGCGATGGGCAAAAAATTCGCATTGAAGAAAATGAAGGCGGCAAGAAAGGAGCCTACGCCCAAGAATTATTTACTAAAGAAGTCATCAAGTATATTGAAACACCTAGAGACAACCCATTTTTCATCATGTTGGCTTACTCCTCTCCTCATGCTGAGCTCGGGGTGCCAGAGCAATACAGCGAACAATATTCCTTTAAAGAAGAACCCTACACTGGGATGAAAGGTGGTGTGCCAGCAGATAAATATGCGGCGTACTATCCTGAGCCTGTTGATAAGCCTAATGCCGTATTAGCAGGTATGGTGTCAGCACTTGACGATTACATTGGAAAAATCATAAAGACCTTAGAAGAACAGGGACAATTAGACAATACGCTGATTGTATTTACTTCTGACAACGGTCCGCATGATGAAGGCGGTGCTGACCCTGAATATTTAAAAGCGGCGGGGCCATATAAAGGGCAAAAGCGAGACTTATTCGATGGCGGCATTCATGTACCTATGCTGATGCAATGGCCAGCTCAAATTAAGCAGGGACGTGTAGATAAAACACCTTGGAATTTTGCCGATGTGCTTCCTACTGTTGCTGACATTGCTGGAGTTAATTTGAACCTTGTGCCTCGCGTGCGGACTAATGGCGTATCCATTAAAGGATTGTTAAACGATAGTCCAGCAGAAATGCCAGAGCGCCTATTGTATTGGGAGTTTTCAAAGCAGGTTGGCGATCCAAACTCAGGTGTTATCGGTGACACTTACCAAGCAGCTCGCAAAGGGCACTGGAAAGCAGTTCGCTATGGTTTCGATGCGGAGTTAGCACTTTTCGACATTCTGAAAGATCCTGGCGAAAGTCATAATTTGGCCGCCAAAGAGCCCAAAGTAGCAAAAGAGTTTTTTGATTTGTTTGAACAATATAAAAACTGATCGATTCTCACCTTTTTAATACAGGTTTATAAATCGTCAGAGGTTAAGAAATGATGTTAAAAAAATTGTTCTACGTAGCTGCTTGCACTGGTGCGTTGCAGCTGTTATCAGCATGTCAATCAGATCAATCAACATCGGTCGCTACTCCAGAGGCAGCCGCTCAAAAAGTGGAATATTTTGCTGATAATGGCACGGGCAACCCTTTAGCCGTTGTTCAACACCCAGCGGGTGAGTACCATAATGGTATTACCTATGTATCTTATCAAGGGCCGTTTGAAGACCCTTATGTAGCGACTTATCACCATGAAACGCAGAGTTGGAAAGGCCCATTTAGAGCGGGTACTAGCGAGCTAGGCAGAAGGGAAGGGCGAACCAAGTTTGATAACCATGGAAAGCCAACCCTTTTAATTGATGACCTTGGGTATGTACATATTTTTTACGGCGGTCACGGTGGCGATCACCATCACGGTGAAAATCCATTAGGTAATGTGCATCACGGAGCGAATAAGCACTCTATATCCAAACGCCCCTTAGACATTACGGAGTGGGACGAAGTCGACAACATATCAGTGTTTGGCACTTATAACCAAGCTATGAAAATGGACAACGGCGACATTTATTTATTTTACCGACATGGCGCGCACCGAAGCGATTGGGTGTATCAAAAATCGACAGATCATGGCCGAACATTTGATGCGCCCATATCATTTTTGAAGCATAAAAGACGAGACGACTTAAAAGCGGTTGACAGTTGGTATGCTTGGGTGGGTAAAGGCAAGGGTAACGAACTTATCGTTAGTTTTGACTATCACTTATGTTGGGATACAGACGCAACCTCAAGAGGACATACTACCGAACGACATGATGCCTACTTTATGATCTTCGATACTGACAAGGGAACGTGGCGAAATATTGAAGGTGAATCTCTGCCTATGCCGTTAACGCGCGAAATGGCTGATAAAAAAGCATTAGTACTCGATACGGGTAAAGATTGGACCTTTAACGGCTCAAGCGCTTTAGATTCTAACGGCCACCCTCACATCGCCATCAATGTGGGTGAAGATTTAGGCAAAAAGACCGGTGGTCCAAAGCTAACCCGCCACATACGCTGGAATGGCAATGAGTGGGTTGGCAATACCACAGTGAATGGACTGGATTCGGGTCAATCAAGAGGCGCTTTTACGGTGAGTCCAAACGGTGACATACAATACATTCTTGCTGACGACAGTGGTACTGATGGTGTCGTTGCATTATGGAATAGCGAAAACGGCGGAGAATCCTTTGCTAAAGGGAAAGAGCTCCTTCGCGTCGCTAATTCAGGATTATCAATTACGTCATTGATTAAAAATGCCCATCCAGATGCGCAAGTATTATTGGCGCAAAAAGAGCGCGGTGACGCAGACAGAAAAATTTACTTAATAGGTCAAAATGGCCCCATTCCACGTGCATTGGTAGCAGCCACGTTGCCCAAAGACACGTCAGAATTTGCTAAGAAATAATTGAATAGAGGACATATTGATGCGAACTAAACTATTTAAAAACGCCATTCTTCCTTTAATGATCGGGGCTGCACTTGCAGGTTGCAGTGAGCCAAAGACACAGGAAACCGCTGTTGCTGACACAGAGCAAATGCAAAAAAGTGTTAATGAAGTAGTAAGCGAAAAGAGTGCGAAAGAAATTAACGCCTCTGCGTATGATATAGCAACACGAGCTGCTAAATGGCAAGTTGCCCAATTTGGTAATCTTTCATATATACCTGAATCTCATAGAGAAAAATCTGAAAATCCAAAGTTTTGGATTCAGGCTGCTTTTTATATAGGTTTGACTAAATGGCTAGAAGTCGATAAAAACCCCGAATTATTCGCCTACGTTGAAAATATGGCGAAGGAGCAAAACTACGAGTTGCTGGTTGACCGACCTTACCACGCTGACGACCATACGATTGGACAAACCTATATTTGGTTAACTGAGCAGACAGGTAACCAAGATGCCTATAAACCCACTCAACGACATTTTGATTGGATTTTGGAAAACAAGCCAGAAGTTGATCTTGTCATGCTAGACAGCACCGCAAGCGGTCATGGTGAAACGCATAATGAAGGGAATTGCCAATTGCGTTGGTGTTGGGCTGACGCGTTGTTTATGGCACCTCGAACGTGGGTCAAGTTATCGAATGTCACGGGCGACCCGAAATATTTAGAGTACGCCGATTCGGAGTTTTGGGCTTCTGCGGATTACTTATTTTCTGATGAGTATGGCTTGTTCTATAGAGACAGTCGCTATTTTGAATTAAAAAGTGATAACGGCGAACCGGTTTTTTGGGGACGTGGCAACGGCTGGGTATTTGCGTCTATTCCACTTATTTTGGACGACTTACCTGAAGACCATCCATCGAGACCTCGCTATTTGGAATTGTATAAGAAGAATGCTGCGGGCTTGCTTAAGCTTCAGACGGAAAAAGGGTACTGGCCTGCTTCGTTAATGGACCCAGAAAAAGTAAAAACGCCAGAAGTCAGCGGAAGCGGATTCATCACATATGGGCTCGCGTGGGGTGTTAATAATGGTATTTTAACCTCTGAACACGCAGTTGATGTGGTTGAAAAAGGATGGGCAGCACTTGAGAGAGCGGTTGCTGAAAATGGTCGAGTAAACTATGTTCAACACGTAGGTAAGTCACCTGATCCAGTCAAAAAATCTGATTCTCAACTTTATGGAGTGGGGGCGGTATTACTCGCTGCTTCTGAAATGGCAAAATGGCAAAAATAGCGATTCAAAACTCTCTGCAAAACAGAGCGCTTGTCGCTCTATTTTGTTTTTTCACCCTTATAGCGTGTAATTCACAATACGCTGAATCAGTTTCTTCCACTGAACAACTTGCCGCTCCTATTGCTTTAAAAGTGGGCGAGGGATTTCGCAATCCAATAGGATATTATGAATCTAAGCCTCGTTTTTCATGGAAGTTAGCTCAAAATGATGTTTTGGCTCCCAATGTTCGTTCTGAGCAGAGTAACGTACAGCAATCTTATCAAATACAAGTTGCCAACCAATTTCCGCTATCCGAACAAAGCAAATTATTGTGGGATACGGGTAAAGTCGAGTCGACTGAAAATGCGTGGGTAAAGTACGCTGGCCTTCCGCTTAACTCGAGACAGCAAGTAAAGTGGCGAGTTCGATATTGGAATAACAATGAGCGCTTGTCAGCTTGGAGTGAAATTCAATCGATTGAACTGGGTTTACTAAATAACGAAGCTTGGCAAGCGCAATGGATTGGTCATCCAGAAACGTTAGTGTCAGCGAATCCTTCTCAAGCTACCTTGGCGACTCCACAGTATCTTCGTCGTGTGTTTACTTTATCAAAGCCAATAAAAAGTGCTCGACTCTATATAACAGCCAAGGGCTTGTTTAAAGCATTTCTCAATGGCAAAGAAGTAGCACCTAATGACGCAATGACGCCAGGCTGGACCCCTTACGATAAGCGCATTGAAACGCTCACCTACGATGTTACATCAATGCTTGCCTCTGGAGAAAATGTCATTGCGAGTAGCTTAGCGGGTGGCTGGTATGCAGGTCGCGTATTTAAGTTTACCGAGCGAGAGCATAAAGTACCCGCAAAATTATTGGCACAGTTAGAAATTACGTATGAAGACGGTTCGAAAAAGATTATCGCCTCTGATAACGAATGGAAGGCCAGTTTACAAGGACCTATACGGTTTGCGAGTATCTACGATGGCGAGCGATATGAACAAAGTAAAGAGTTAGGCAGATGGAACGAGTCGGCAAAGATAAAAGAGCCAAGTGCTTGGTTGCCGGTTACCACTGAAAGCATCGATCAAAATGTTGCGCTGTCACCCAAGCGTCATGCACCTATTAGGCATACTGATACCCTCTCACCTATTTCCATTGTTAGTAATGAAAAATTACACGAGCAAGGTGTTGTAATTTACGATTTTGGTCAGAATATGGTGGGTGTACCGCAAATCGAGCTACCCGTTATAAAAGGTCAAGAAGTAACACTGCGATTTGCTGAAGCCTTGCATAAAGGTGAGTTTTATACTGATAATTATCGAAGCGCGCAATCGACTAATGTGTATGTCCCTGCTAAAACCGAGCTTATTCGTTACCAGCCCACTTATACGTATCACGGATATCGCTATCTTGAGATTTCAGGGTTTGATAGCTCTAAGGAACCGAATTTATCTTGGGCACGTGCCTTAGTTCATCATTCAGATGTAAGTTTACATGCAAGTTTCAATAGTTCTCACAGCAAATTGAATAAGTTGTCAGACAATATTTTATGGGGGTTAAGAAGTAATTTTTACGATATCCCCTTAGATTGTCCTCAGCGAGACGAACGCCTTGGGTGGACGGGTGATGCACAAGTTTTTGCCACGCCCTCAATGTATTTAGCCGATGTTTATGGTTTTTGGTCTGCTTGGTTGCAAAGTGTTAGAGAGGATCAAAAAGAAGATGGTCTGGTTCCTCTTTATGTGCCTTTCGTTGAGTGGATAAACTGGGCGTCGTCAGGCTGGGGAGATGCCGTTACCATTATTCCTTGGGATTTATATATGCTGACGGGTGATGTACAAATCCTTCAAGATAATTACGACATGATGAAAAAGTGGCTAGATTACCATAGCAGCCAGTCTAGCGGTCATATTTCCTCAATGAAAACCTTTGGTGACTGGCTTCAGCCTTTTCCTGATACCAGTGAAGGTAATGGAAATAGAGGCGATACCGATTTCCAACTTATTTCAACAGCTTATTATGCTCGATCTGTCGAGCTAACTATGAAATCTGCGTTAGCTCTTGGTAAAAAAGCGGATGCAGGCCAGTTTAAATTGCTTCACGACCAAATCAAAACGTCGTTTAGACAGACCTTTTTTGATCAAGCGCTTAATCCTAAAAAGGGCAGAGCTACCCAAACAAGTTATTTATTGGGATTACACTTCGGCCTCTTTTCTAAAAGCGAACTTGCAACTGCGCGTCAAAAATTGATTGAGCAAGTGAATCAGGCAAACAACCACTTACAGACAGGATTTTTAGGTACGCCGCTATTACTCGCAGAACTGCAAAAAGCAGGACGAGTCGATTTGGCTTACGATATTCTGTTTAATGAAACTTACCCATCGTGGTTCTATTCTGTTAATAACGGTGCAACCACCACGTGGGAAAGATGGAATTCTTATTCCTTAGAGGACGGATTCAATCCGCAAGGGATGAACTCTCTCAACCACTATGCTTATGGCAGTGTATATCGGTGGTTCTACGAAGGTATCTTAGGCATTAATGCAGCAACGCCAGGATTTAAAAAAATCCTCATTGCGCCGCAAATTGGTGAAAAGCTAAGCCATGCTAGTGGTGATTATCAAACACCACAAGGCGAGATAAGCGTAGAATGGCGAAAAGAAAATAAACAATTATCTTTGAACATCGTTGTTCCTCCCAATAGTACCGCTGATGTGGTTATTCCTCAGGGCTTCGTGAATCAAAGCGGCGCGTCGCTCAGTAATCTGTCATCAGGCAATTATCAATTTAGCTTTTTAGAAAAAGTGTAATTGCACAAGTTTAAACAATTAGAAGGATGGTTTTAGTGTATACCAACATAATAAAACGGCCTAAGACAGTAAAAACTGCCCTAGCGCTACTCAGCTGCGTAGTGTTGTTTGCAGGTGGTTGCACTGTAAATTACGATAAGTCTGAGGTGAAAGACACAGCCCAGAATCAAACAAACCCACCCAATATCGTTTTGATTTTATCAGATGACCATGCTTGGAATGATTATGGTTTTATGGGGAATGAGATTGTCAAAACGCCTTCATTAGACAAACTAGCAAATGAAGGCGTTACCTTTAGCCGCGGATACGTGCCGACATCGCTGTGTCGTCCTTCACTTGCAACTATTGCGACAGGGCTTTACGCACATCAACATGGAATTACAGGGAATGATCCATCCAGGAAGTTACCAGGAGGGAAAAAAGGGGTTGAATATAAAAAGCAACGTGGTGAAATTATAGCCAAAATCGGCGCGTTCGATACTCTGCCAGAGCTTCTTAAAACCAAAGGATATGTGTCTCTTCAAACAGGAAAATGGTGGGAAGGCAATTTTAAACGAGGTGGTTTTGACGAAGGTATGACAAGAGGTTTCCCTCAACCACGTGGCCGTCATGGTGACGATGGGCTTAAAATTGGCCGTGGGGGATTAGATGTAGTTAAAAACTTTATTGATAAAGCACAATCCGATAATAAGCCATTTTTAGTGTGGTATGCACCATTAATGCCTCATACTCCGCACAATCCACCCGAACGATTATTAAAAAACTACCAAGACAAAGGTTTACCTGAATCTATCGCTAAATATTATGCGATGATTGAGTGGTTTGACGAAACAAACGGCCAACTTATGGACCATTTGGAGTCAAGGGGGCTTAAAGACAACACCTTGATTGTTTATGTGTCAGACAATGGATGGGTTACCAATCCCACATTAACTAATCGGTTTTTACCTCATTCAAAACAAAGTCCCGGCGAGAGTGGAGTGCGGACCCCTATTATGTTTTCTTTGCCCAGCCGTCTAGCACCGCAAATGCGCAAAGAAGCGATAAGTAGTATTGATATTGTTCCTACCGTGCTTGCGGCGGCAGGCGTTGATGTGCCAAGTAATCTGCCTGGTGAGAACCTGTTTGATGAAATGCAAACGCAAACCGAGATTGAGCGCAGTGCAATTTATGGTGAAGGCTTTGCACATGACATGGCAGATTTAGACGTGCCTGAATCCACTTTGCTATATCGGTGGGTGATAGAAGATGGTTGGAAACTAATATTAAGTTACGATGGCAAAAATGTAAGCTATCAAGAATATCACGATGAGATGCTTACAGGCCCGCGTTTATATCATATTTCAAACGATGAGTATGAAACGCAAAATTTAGCAGAACAATATCCCGAGCGAGTTAAGCGATTGTCTGAAAAACTAAATGCTTGGTATCCCTTGAAAACAAGAAAAATTCTAACGCAGTAATAACAGTGAACGTATAACATTATGCAAACTTCTTATAACCTAAAATATGCTTTATTGATCAGTTTTGTCGCTACTATTGGAGGGTTTTTATTTGGCTTCGATAGTGGTGTAATAAACGGTACGTATGACGGTTTAAATGCCGCATTTGGCTCAGGCGGTGTTAATAGCTTCAAAATTGCAAGCATGCTTCTTGGCTGTGCGGTAGGGGCTTTCGTTGCAGGCACCTTGGCAGATAAATTTGGGCGCCGTTCTATTCTTATCGTTTCAGCCGTTTTGTTTATCGTTTCTGCTTGGGGTTCTGGTATTGCCACAGACGCAAACGAATTTATAGTTTATCGTATTATTGGTGGTATCGCAGTAGGGGCAGCAAGCGTGTTAGCGCCAGCTTATATTAGCGAAATTGCGCCAGCTGATATCAGGGGTAGAATGGCGACTATTCAGCAAGTTGCCATTATTTCAGGTTTATTCTTTGCTTTTCTAAGCAACTATTATCTTGCAGATATTGCAGGCGCATCGACTGCGAAGTTTTGGTTAGATTATGAAACATGGCGCTGGATGTTCTGGATGGAATTGATCCCTGCCGTTTTATTTTTCCTTTTATTGCTTACTATCCCAGAAAGTCCTCGATTTTTAGTTGCTTCAAAGCAAGATGACAAAGCAGTGAATATGCTTGGGAAAATTTTCTCTGCTCAGCGTGCGATAGAAATAAAAGACGAAATAAAACAATCACTCCAAAGCGACCACAGACCCAGTCTAAAAGACCTAGTCAGTGGAGGCAAAATACGCCCCATTGTTTGGATTGGTATTGGTTTAGCAGTATTTCAACAATTGGTTGGTATCAATATTGTTTTTTACTATGGCGCCTATTTATGGCAGTCCGTAGGGTTCACCGAGGCTGATGCATTAAAACAAAATGTCATTGGTGGAGGTTTAAGTATTGCGGCTGTTCTTGTGTCACTGGCTATCGTCGATAAAGTGGGGCGTAAACCGCTGCTGTGGGTCGGTTCATTGGGTATGACTATTACTTTAGCGATTTTGGTGTATTGCTTCGCTTCTGCAACGTTTGAAAACGACTCGTTAGTTATGGCGCCAGCAATTGGCACCATCGCATTGTACGCAGCGAACGCTTATGTAGTGTTCTTTAACGTGTCTTGGGGTCCTGTTATGTGGGTTATGTTGGGAGAGATGTTTCCAAACCAAATTCGCGGATCAGGTCTTGCTATTGCTGGGTTAGCGCAGTGGTTAGCAAACTTTTTGGTGGTATGGTCATTTGAACAGATGCTAGGTGGTATTGGCTTGGCAGGTACTTATGCCCTGTATGCTGTGTCTGCATTCATCTCTATTTTCTTTGTTATAAAGTTCGTCCACGAAACAAAAGGACGCACTTTAGAAGAGATGCAAGGCTAAATTTTCACCGTTTTTTGAGGAAAAATGATATGAAAAAACTTTTTTCAACCAAGCTACTGACGCCTCTCAGTATTTCAATTTCATTGGCTGTTTCAGGTTGTGGTGGGAGTTCAGAGACCAATGACGTAGGTGCCGCACCACCACAAAAACCTGCTGGCCTTGCTATTGAGAGTCAAACAAAGCCCAATAAAACTCAAGCTCAGACAGGGAGTTTTGGTGACCAAGGTGATGGCACTTACATTAATCCTATCTTAAATGCGGATTATCCCGATTCAGATATTGAGCAGGTGGGTGATACTTATTACATGATCACCTCAAAGCAACATATGTCGCCGGGAATGCCTATTTTAGAATCTAAAGACATGGTTAACTGGAGTAACGTCGGTCATGCTTTTCCAAGCTTGTCTTGGGCCCCTGAGTATAACTGGGACAGAATGAATGGTTACTCCTTTGGCGTATGGGCAGGCGATATCGCTTATCACGATGGGCTTTGGTACGTGTATCAGATTGACTACCAACATGGCTTAATGGTTACTACGGCAAAAGACATCCGAGGGCCATGGAGTAAACCTATTATGATGTTGCCAAAAAAGGACGTATTGGACGATCCTGCGGTATTTTGGGATGAAGAAACGAAAAAGGCCTACATACTTATTAACACGGGTGAAAAGCAAAAAGGCCCAGACAATAAAATTATAGGTAATGAAAACCGCCTATACGAAATGAGTTGGGATGGCACCAAAATTCTTGACGAAGGCAAATTGGTGTACACAGGAATGGGAGCCGAGGCTGCCAAGATATATAAAATAGATGGCACTTGGTACATTTTTCTTGCCCAATGGACAATGGGGGATACCTCGACTCGTCCGGGAGTGAAAAACCCTAAGAATGATCGAAAGCAGATAGTACTGCGCTCTAAAGAGAGTATTTACGGGCCTTATGAAGTTCGCACTGTTTTGGAAAAAGGCACAGAGTTTAATGACAGAAGTGCTAGCCAAGGTGGTTTAATGCAAGCACCTAATGGTTCGTGGTGGTATATGCACCAACTTATTCAAAACGACGATATTCCATTTCAAGGTCGTCCTCAATCCCTAGAGCCTGTAACTTGGGTTGATGGTTGGCCGATTATTGGTATCGACGAAGACAACGATGGTATTGGCGAACCCGTTAAGCGCTATAAAAAACCGATTAACGGTTATCCGATCACTGCTCCCAGTAGCGATGACGACTTTTCATCAGACAAGCTTGGTTTTCAATGGGAGTGGAACCATAATCCAAGAAATAGTCATTGGTCACTAACAGATAGACCTGGATGGCTGCGCCTTAAAGCCAGTAAGATTTTGGACGATGCCCCAGAGCACGGCCCTAAAATCAATCAATGGACGAACAACGATGGTTCAGATACTCCGTTTTGGCGAGCCAATAATACCTTGAGCCAACGTATAATGGGGATCACTACGGGTACCGCGGTAGCGAAATTTGATATATCTGGAATGCAACCCAATCAGCTAGCTGGCTTTGTGCGCTATGGTGGAGTTTATAATCTGCTGGGTGTTGAGATGACCGAAGATGGCACACGGCATTTGTTTTATATGGATAGTTTTGCTAACAAAACCATGGGGCCTGAGATAACAAGCGATAACTTATACATTCGCACTTCAAACGCGCGCAATAATGCCACCTATGAATACAGTTTTGATGGCAAAGCCTTCAAAGCTTTCGGCCCAAGTTTTACGATAGCATTTGGAAAATGGACGGGCGATCGGCTAGGTTTTTTCACTTGGAATGAAAAACAAGATGGTGGTTATATCGACGTAGACTGGTTCACTTACGATTATGACGGCCCAAAAGCCGCTAAGTGATAAAGGTAGCGATTAAGTAGTCACAGTCAAAAAAATGTTCGTTTGCCGCATGTCATAGAGGTGTGGCAAACGAATTATAGTCAGACATTTCTTTGGTATTTTCTCTATGAGGTGTTATTTCGTTTAGCACCTCTTTTAATACGGTCTCAAATTCAAGCTCAATAGAATTCCAGCGCTTGTGCAGGTAGGGATACAGTTGTACAGGATCTAAGAAGTTTATTTTCGAAAGCTCAAAACACGCAATACATTGAGTATTTCCTTCAAAAAAGTCTTGCCCAGATACAAGATATTGTATCCTATCCATTTTAAGCATCTCCAATCCATGAGAAGCAGAGGGTGTTCTTATTACTGTTTGCAGTTGATTTTTGTCTACAAAATGCTTCGAAATAAGTGAACCTATTGGATATCCCACCAAGTCCCCATTTTGTTTAATATGCTCTATAGAATCAGAGGAATATTTTTTCCCGTACTTCCAAAGACTCAGTTGTATATTTAAAACGGGGACATTAACTCTATGTAAATTTTCTGCGGTTTTCATACCTGCAAGTTCAACTATTCTCCCGCACAATCCGTCGATCTTTCCTTTATCACTTTCTAATAACGCTCTTTTTAAGGTAACGGGAGCAATGCGAAAATTAAAGCCCATTCGTGAAAAAGTTTGTTCAAACACGTTTTGGAAATACTCATGCGTTTTAGGAAGTAAGCCTTCACACGCAAATACAATTTCCGGTCGCGCGGAGGCTGCATGGTCGTTTGCCGATATGGAGGAAGAAAATAAAATAAATAAAGCAATTCCATATTTAGATGTTCTTTGGGGAACACATATCACGCTAAGAGTTTTAAATAATTTAGCTAACAACAATCCTTGGTCCTGAAACAATATGTACACTCTGTACCAATAAATATAGCGAATGAACAAGGCAAAACAAGTGTAAAAAGGAATAATTAAAGTAAATAAATCACCGTTTTAGGTATGGATATAGATACTCAAAAGGTGAGGTGATTTGTGTAACATTTGCCTAATATAAAAGTGACAAAGTGTTAAATACTTTGGATAAAGGGTAATATGACCTATGTGAGCAGAAGCAAACCATTATGTTAGATAAAACCAACGCGAAAATTATTCGAGCGCTTACGCAAAATGCGCGTATTTCAGTTAGCGAATTAGCCAAAATTGTCCATCTTTCTGCTCCAGCGGTATCGGAGCGATTACGAAAACTTGAAGAGTCAGGCGTGATTGAAGGCTACAAACCGGTTATTAACTTGGAAAAGTGCGGCTTTCCTATTAGTGCGCTTATAGAATGCGATGTACATAAAGCACAAGAGCGAAATCTAAAGGAACAGTTAATTCAACTAGATCAGATAGTTAAAATCTATAACGTTACTGGGGAAACAACATTTATTGTGTGGGTTGCTGTTCGAAACTTGTCTGAACTCGATGCCATCATTGAGCAACTAATCGATTATTGCGACACTACAACCAAAATGATCATGAGTGCCCCTTTTAATGACGCAATCCCACAAAAAATGGAAGAAATTCTAGGTGAGTGGAAAGCTCAAAACTAGATAGCTCTAAGCTTTCACATTCGTTTTATCGTAATCTGATGTAACTAATAAAGCCGATTAGCAATGGCATAACTAGTAAAGCAAAGCCATTAGGTGCTGAAACAGCAGAAAGTTCAGGCGTAGGAGTCGTTGTTGCGCCTATTGTTTCAATTTCTGAATTGATGATTTCATCAACACTTTCACTTGAAAAGCTGAATCCTAGCGTAATAAATGAATCAGCGCTAATATCAATATCAGAAAAATCAATAAACAATGCAGTACCGTTTTGGCTAATTCGATCAGCGGTGAAACCTAATAAATTTTGCACATTATTTAATACAACAGAGAGTAATTCGCGAGTTGTTGTTGTTTCTATTTGAGAGGTTGTTCTAGTCACAACGCCATTTTCAGACCTTTCGGTAACCTCAACCCTGTTTGTGGTCGAATTAGCGCTAAACCCAAGCAAAGTCTCGACTCTCGCAAAAAAACTTGAGGGATCAAAACTAGGGTCTAATATACCTAGGTCAAGCAAGGTAAATAAACGACTTCCTTCTCCAGATAAAACTGGTGAACCTAAAGGCGTAACCGTAAGGTCTTGAGTGATAATGTTTGCTTTAGATATTGATGGCAAGATAAGTGATGCCACTGCTAAAAGGTAAAAAAACTGTTTCATGATTTAATATTTACTCCGAAATTAAACTTAAAATATCATACTCGTAAATTGACCACGAAAGACATACAGAAAAACGTATTTTGTATAAGGGTTTCTTAATTTATTTCGGTTTTTTTGGATAAAACTTAATTATTGTTGATTAGCAATATAAAAGCGCATCCGAACCCCATCGTTTGGATGCGCTTTTTAATATTAGAGTCGTGCTGTTACACCAAAGGTAACACGTCTGTCTGCCAAGCTTTGCTCACAAAGTAAGGCTCCCTCGTTAAAACACCACTCAATGCGATCTTCTCGTGTGAGATTAACACCTTCAACGCCCACCGTCCAATGTTCGTTGATGTCGTAATTAATGCTCATATTAAGCTGGCCACGGGCTCCAATAACAGGAGGTATATTAAAACGAGTTCGGCCTCTGTTTTGAGTAAATGAATCACGCCATGTATAACGTACTCGTGCATTTAAATTGTGCTTGTCATAAAACAAAGTGAAGTTAAATGAGTTCTCTGACAAGTTGTCTAAATTAACACGTGCAGTAACTACATCATCATCTAATGTAGGCGTACTATTATCGCTATCTGTTCTTCCTAATAAATCACTAATAAAGGACGCGGTTCTGAACTCGTCCAAGCTAGCGCCAAAACGTTGGTAGGTATAGTTAGCAATGACACCAAAGCCTGAAGCCCAGCCTAATTGATCTTCAAACGCTGATAGGTCATATTGGGCCGCTAATTCAACACCAGTTTGCGTTTCCGAACCTTGTGCATTGATGGTTGTATTTCGAGCAACACAGATGCCAGGTACAGTACTGGTTGAAAATACATTAAAGTTTTCTGGTTGCACAATTGGGTTAAATATACCACCGCCTTCACAAGGAGGTGTTACGTCACGCTCAACTTGTCCAGTTGCTCCTATCGGTTCAGCAGGCTCGTCTGCAACAGGGGTCAGCAAGTTTTCTCGGTCTTTATGAAAAAATCCAATGCTTAATATACTCGACGGCGAAAAGTAATACTCGAAAGATAAATCGTAAGACCAAATCTCTTCAGGTACTAATTCTGGATTACCTATGAAGACAGGAGCCGTCGCGCTGTCTCTAAAGTTTGCTGATGGTGATAAATCGTCAAAGTCGGGGCGGCGGATATCCTGGCCAATTCCCGCCCGAACAATGAAATCTTCTGTTACTTCGGCGCTGATATTGAAGCGAGGCAAAAAGAAATTGTAGTCGGTGGATTGTTCATTAAGAGCTACTTGTCCATCAACATCCTGCGTACCTGTAGCCGATTGATCAGTAGTGATGTACCTACCACCAATATTACCTGTAATAAAGACCTCACCTAACTCTTTTTCAAAGTCGCCTTGTATATAAATGGCGAGTGTTTCTTCGTCAATATCAAAAAAAGCACTGGTTTGAACGACTGGCGAGCCGAGCGCTTCGTTAACAGTTTCACCTAGATTAGCATTATTTTGAGCAATTGCTTGATTAATGCTATCAATCACTAACTGTGGATTATTCAATGAAATATCGTTATCAATAATTAAATAATCTTCTATGAACAACGAACGTGAATCTACGACGTTGAAGTTGTTAGCACCCGGTCTAACAATGTCTGTAAAAAGGTTCGCTCTCGGACGATTAAAGTTCCCGAAGGGAGTATTCACAAACTGGTCGTTTTGAGAATTGGTTATCTTACTCCAACGAATACCCGCGCCTATATTTGTGAAAAATGAGGAACGTTCTGAAATGTCATAGTCTACATCAAAACGAGCGGCGGTTTCTGAGGCTTCTCGTTCCGTTAAACTTTGACCGATACTTCGGATTGCATAGTTGGCAGGGTCGAGTAATTGTTGAGTCGTGGGAGTTTCTGGTAAGCCTGGGGCAATGCCGAATTCAAATGTTTCTCCTGATATATTGAAGATAGCTGGCGTGCCGTTATCTTCAAAGGTATCCGCCGATGGCTGACTGCTATTGGGATTGATAAAATCTAATGATGAATTCAATGAGGGGTTGTTAGTATCTGAATCTGAATGTGAGATCTCTGCTCTGAATTTAAGCTTATCGGTATACCACTCACTTCCTAATGCAAATACATTACTTTTTGTGATACGAGAGCCATTGTTATTGCCAGTCCTCAAATTTGGATCGACTCTGTCTCTGCCACCTACAACTTCTGAACCTACACCCAGCACGCCACTTGTTACTGCCTGTACTTCGCCCAAATCTAAAGTGCCGAAACGCCCATCTACTGACCCGAGATCAATGGTCGTAAAACCGGTATTGTTCGTATTATTGATGACTGGATTTCCGCCTACGCCCGAAAAGAAAACTCTCGAATTAGTTCTGGCTCGAACTTGATCATTAACCGTAGCATCAAAGTAGACTTTTACATCGTTGTTGGTCACTAATTCAAATGATGCCGTAAAATTTTTCGTTTCATAATCTTCAGCATTTAATGGTTGATCTAAAAACTGCGTGCGTAAAAAGGGAAAAGCCTCAGAGCTGTTGCTTGAGCCAGGAAAATTAACCCTATCACGGTCAAAGCGTGGATTGGCAGACGCCACGTTCAACTCTGCATAGCTGCCTGTAACCACGACACCCACTTTACCAATATCAGTGTCCCAGTTATTTCCTAAAGTACCTGAGATACGAGGCGTTGTGGCATCGGCTAAATCACTACGTTCAGCTTGTACCCTAAATTGAGCTAGGGGCTCTTTTAAGCTTGTCCCTCTTAATGTGCGCAAATTTATCGTTCCTCCTACCGAACCTTCAATGGTTTTTGCAGTAGGTGTTTTAATGACTTCTAATGACTCGATTAACGCAGCAGGTAAATCTTCAAAGCTGATTCCTGTTCTACCACTACCCGATGTCACAGTAGAAATACCGTTTATCTCTACTCGGTTTTCCGATGCTCCACGTATTTGAACACCAGTGCCTACACCATTAGTCCTGTCTATCTGAACACCCGTTATATTTTCGAGTACTTCAGCTAAGTTCTGGTCAGGTAATTTACCGATATCTTCGGCTTTTATGACTTCGACTAGACTGCTTGCATTTCGCTTTTCGTTCAATGCACTGGCAAGTGCATCTCTAATACCCGTTACAACGATGACTTCAGGGTCTTCTGCCGAATTATTTTGCGTTGATTGTGCAAAGGAAGATGAAGAGCCTGCAATAGCAACTGCGATTGCAGCAGCTAATACGTTTTTGCGATTCATAATGTGCTTTTCCATGTTAACTCCAGTAAGTACTTGCGGTTGACTTGCCAATTGTTATTAAGCTAAAAATTAAATTTCACAAATTCATAACTATTTGTTATATATGTTAACAAAAAGAAAAAATAGATCCATAAAAATAGTGTAAAAATTAACAAATTTTTACAAAAAATAAAAATGGTAACTAATTGAAAGAAAAGGAAAAAATCGCAACCGAGAACAACTGGGTCACGTTTTATTAAAGAAAATCGACGCTATTTATTGAAGTATTCTGCAGCGTTTTCAGTCGCTGATTCTATATGTCTTCTCATAGCGTCGCGTGCTCTAACAGGGTCGCGCTTTTCCAAAGCGTGATAAATTGCGTAATGTTCGCTTATTGAAGGATGGATCCCTTCTTTTCTTATCCGCTCTAAAAATTGTGTGCTGATTGCAGATTCGTTTCTAAGCTGCCAAAGCCAAGCAATCATGGTTTCTATTGCGCTGTTCTGGCAGCTTTGAGCAATAATTTCATGAAAACGCTGATCTGCTTCTTCTGAGGCATCTGGACGCTTTTCTTCTTCTTCCATGTCCATCAGCGCTTGTTTCAATGCGTTCAATTGCACGGGGGTAATTCTGGCCGCTGCAAGCGCACACGCTTCTGCCTCAATAATTAACCGAGTTTCAAGTACTTCAAAAGGACCTATATCTGCAGAACCAAGTTGCAGCTCTGCGCCTTTTTTTATTGGGTTAGCATAAATGCCAGAACCCGATCGAATTTCAATGACTCCGCTTATTTCAAGCGCAATCATCGCCTCTCTGACGGTGGGACGACTTACTCCCAACTGCTCAGCGAGTTCTCGCTCAGAGGGAAAACGTTCTCCGGGCTTGATAACACCAGTTTCTATAGAACTACGTAATTGCTCTGCAACTTTCATGTACAGTCTGTCGTTTTTAATCACTTCGAGCTTAAGTGACTTCATTCAAAATTCCTTGCTGCAAGCGCTTAATATGTAGACGGTTACGTTCAAACTAAGCGTTGATATTTTTAAACGATTCAACTGCGTGGATCACGCCACGCAGTTCTGCTAAGCCCTTCATTCTACCTAAATAACCGTACCCAGGCTTAACAGATTTGTCGTTAAGTTCATCTTCAAGCAAATGGCCGTGATCGGGGCGCATAGGTATTTTAATTCCATTTGCGTGCTCGGCACTAAGAATAGCATTGACCAAACCTACCATGTCGTTGTCCCCCCCGAGATGTTCTGCTTCATAAAAAGAGCCATCTTCTTCACGAGTCACATTACGCAAATGAATAAAGTAAATACGGTTGTGAAATTCATTTACCATACTTACTAAATCGTTATCTCCTCTTGCGCCGTAAGAGCCAGCGCACATGGTTAGTCCATTTGCTTCTGAGGGATATGCCGCTAAAATTTTTCGCGCATCTTCTGCAGTTGAAACGACACGAGGTAAACCAAAAAGTGAAAAAGGAGGATCGTCTGGATGGATACAAAGCTTAGCACCACTTGCTTCGGCAACCGGTACTACCTCTCTTAAAAACGCAAACAGATTTTCTCTAAACCCTTCTGTACCTAAGTTTATAAATTCACTGATGGCCTTTTTGATGGTTTCACGCGTGTAAGAACCTTCACCGCCCGGTAAACCGGCAATAATATTATTTTCTAATGCTTGCTCAGCCTGTTCATCCATGTGTGCGTGAAAAGCTTCCGCTTTTTTGATCACTGCTGGAGAATAATCGTTTCTTGCGCCTTTACGTTTCAACACAAATATGTCGTAGGCTGCAAAATCGGTCATTTCAAACCTGAGAGCATGGCTGTCATCAGGTAAGCGATACATTAAGTTTGTGCGTGTCCAATCAACAACAGGCATGAAGTTGTAACAGATGGTTTTTACACCACACTCAGCGGCATTAATGACTGACTGTTTATAATTTTCTATTAATGTTTGGTAGTTACCAGTGCGAGTTTTTATATTGTTGTGAACAGGGATGCTTTCAATGACTTCCCAACGCAAGCCAGCTTCTTCAATCATGTTTTTGCGATCTAAAATCGCTTCTTTAGTCCACAGCTCACCTGTTGCTAGCTCATGTAGAGAGGTAACGATGCCGGTTGCTCCGGCCTGTTTTATTTTCGTCAAGCTAATGGAATCGTTTGGGCCAAACCAACGCCAAGTCTCTATCACGGGAACACCTCAAGCTGGAAATGTAATAAATGTTTCGTCTTTTGACTCATCATTCACTTTTTCAGGTATTCTGTCAAGCGGTAAGGCCAATTAATAAATGTTAATTAATTGTTTTTTTGGCGTTGGAATTATGTCTTTATTCTAACTCTACTGCATGTAACCGCTTTTTACCGTTTGGATTGTCCAATAATTATTATGTTGTTTACTTTATGTAAATATTTATCTTGATGTTGGGAAGAAATAAAGTCATTATTTGTAAAAATTGGTCATGCCACATTACCTTGTTATTTTAATCTGTAAGAAAGAGCAGCCAGATAAAAATACCGAGATTGAGCGAAAGATGAAGCGAAAAAAGAGGGTGAAAACGTGCGTTTATCAGTGATGTTGATGTTAAGTGTGTTGATGACTACGCTGTACTCATATGCAAGTCAGGCTGTAAACATCAATATTAATCGAGATTGGCAGTATTTAGAGCGGAATGATAGCGATATCACGACGGCTTTGTCTTATGACGACTGGTCAGAAATACAGCTTCCACACACGTGGAATGCGACTGATACGGTGGATACCGTGCCCGGGTATCGACGCAGTGCAAGTTGGTATAAACGCACAATAGCTGTCGATGAGATTAATAAAGAAGGTCGAACATTGTTAATGTTTGAAGGTGCGAATTACGAAACACAGGTTTTTGTAAATCAAAACCTCGTCGGAGAGCATATTGGCGGTTATGTGGGGTTTTCTTTCGATATTACCCCGTTTTTAAATAACGAAGGCTCAAATGAGTTGATGGTGAGAGTATCTAATCAATACAACCCCAATTTGATCCCTTCACAAAAAGCCGATTTCTTTCTTTTTGGTGGCATTACTCGAGACGTGTGGTTACACCATGTTCCCGATAGCTATATTTCAAAAACGCTTATATCGACGCCCACCGTAAGTAAAAAACGCGCACTTACTGAAGTAGAGCTTCACTTTAACTCGCACAAAGCGACCAAAGGCAATGTTACGTTTGAGCTTATGTCTCCTAAGGGCGAAAAAGTATTTGAAGTGCAAAAAAGTATATCGTTAAGCAAAGGTGAAAGTTCACTTAAGGTTGTTTTACCTGATGTGCTCAATCCGCATTTATGGTCTCCCGATTCCCCAAATCTTTATGAGCTGAAAAGTGTGTTACGCGTTCCAAATAACAAAAGCCATAGCGATTCTCAAAGGCTGGGGTATCGCTGGTTTGAAATGAAGCCGCACAAAGGTTTTTTTCTAAACGGGGAGAGACTTTTATTAAGAGGCACCCACCGACACGAAGAACATGCGGGTGTGGGGCCTGCGATGTCAAACGCTCAACACCGCAGCGATATGGTAATGATAAAACAGCTAGGCGCTAATTTTGTTCGTCTAGGGCACTACCCACAAGATCCCGAAGTGTATAAGGCAGCAGATGAACTCGGTTTAATCATTTGGGACGAGCTACCTTGGTGTCGAGGAGGAAAAGGCGGAGCAGAGTGGGAGCAGAACACTGAATATTTGCTGACTACCATGATAAATCAAAATATGAATCATCCCAGCATTGTATTTTGGTCGCTGGGGAATGAAATGTATTGGGAAGAGGATTTTGAAGGCGGCGGCGATGAAACGATCATCACCCCTTATCTACAAAAGTTGAATAATATTGCCAAGCAAATGGATCCATCTCGACTCACTACCATACGAAAATATTATCCCGGCTGGGATGTGGTTGATGCCTTTTCGCCTAGTATATGGGCTGGGTGGTACGGTGGCGCTTACAACCAATATCAAGCTGCGCTTGAAAACGCGATGCAGAAATATCCGGCGTTTTTGCATATGGAATACGGTGGCTCCAGCCATGTTGGTAGGCACACCGAAACACCCATATCTGCTGCTGGCCTACTTGAAGCACAGGTGTCTGTGGAAGAGGCCGTTAATCAAGCTGTTGTTAGCAGCGTGGCTAAAGATTCAGACTGGAATGAAAGTTACATTGTCGATTTGTTCGATTGGCACTTAAATGTATCAGAATCAATACCAAATTTTGCGGGTAATGCCCAATGGGCATTTAAAGATTTTGGTACTCCTTTACGGCCTGAAAATCCCATTCCTTATATTAATATGAAAGGGCTTGTTGATCGTTCGGGGAAACCTAAAGACGCCTATTACGTGTTTGCCAGTTATTGGAGTACTACGCCTTTTTGTTGGATTGAGTCGCATACTTGGACCCATAGAAATGGCCCTAAAGAGGGGAGAGATGTCACGGTATATTGTAATACCGAAGAGGCTGAATTGTTCCATGAAGGTAAGTCGTTAGGCAAAAAACGCAAACAAAAAGACCTTGTTCCAGCAGGCGGATTTGTCTGGAAAGTACCATTGAAAACAGGTGAAAACCGCTTGCAGGTGGTGGGATATAACGATAATAAAAAGGTCGCTGAAGATAAGCACCAACTTACCTATTTGGTGGGTCAACACGGTAAGTTCGACCATATAAAACTCAGTATCAAAGCGATGAAACAAAACCGGGTTTTAGTTGAAGCAGAAGCACTTGATGCAGACGGAAATCGAATATTAGACTATTCAGAGCGCGCGTATTTCTTCAACATCGGTGATCAGGGAGAATTAATAGAAAACTACGGTACGCCAACACAAAGTAGCACGATTGAAATGGCAAGTGGCTATGCTGCAATAGAGTTTCAACCCGGCAAATTGCCAAGTACCATAGAATTCAGAACACAGAACATTAAAGGGGTATATATCAATGTGCCTAAACAGGAACAATAAGCCAACATGACCACGCCACTCATTCTCAATCCACACCGTCTGTTTCCGGTAGAAACAAAAACGAGAACGATTTGTGAGAAGCTGTACGAATCTATAAGGGATTATCCTATCATCAGCCCTCATGGGCATACAGACCCGAGCTGGTTTGCAGAAAATGCCCCCTTTTCTAATCCCACAGATTTGTTACTGACGCCCGACCATTACGTGTTGCGTATGCTTTATAGCCAAGGCATTGCTTTAGACGCGTTGGGCGTCTCTCCAAAAAACAGCGGCGTTAAAGCGGATCCTAAAGAAGCGTGGCGATTGTTTGCAAAACACTACTATTTATTTAGAGGCACGCCGTCACAAATGTGGCTCGATTATGTGTTTGCCAATACCTTTGGAATAGACACTAAACTGTCGGAAGATACAGCTGACTCTTACTATGAAATAATAAACAGCGCGCTATCGACTGATGCGTTTTTACCCCGTAGTTTGTTTGACCGATACAAAATAGAGGTGTTGTCGACCACCGAGTCACCGCTTGACAATTTACCCCATCACAAAACTATTTTAGATAGTGAATGGGAAGGTCGGGTTATTTCTGCTTTTCGTCCAGACCCTGTTGTCGACCCAGAATTTGAGGGTTTTGTGAACAACGTGAAGCGTTTAGCTGAACTCACTGGTGAGACTTGCGATACCTTTGAAAGTTACCTTAAAGCGTTGTTTATTCGCCGTGCCTATTTCAAATCGCTAGGCGTCACTTCAAGCGATCACGGGCATCCTACCGCACAAACTGCCGACTTAAGTGAAGCAGCCGCTAATGCACTATTTGATAGAGTGAAAACCGGACAATGCACGCCGTCTGATGCGGAACTGTTTCGCGCACAAATGTTAACTGAAATGGCAAAAATGAGCTTGGAAGATGGTTTAGTGATGCAGATCCATCCTGGTTCATACCGCAACCACAACCCCTCTCTTTTTACTACTTTCGGAAGAGACAAAGGCGCGGATATTCCCCTGCAAACAGAATATGTAAGTGCACTCAAACCCTTGCTTGATAAATATGGCAATTGCTCCGAATTAACCATTATTTTGTTTACTTTGGACGAAACGGTTTACAGTAGGGAGTTAGCTCCACTGGCAGGTCACTATCCAGCATTAAGGCTTGGGCCGCCATGGTGGTTCCACGATAGTCCAGAGGGTATGCTTCGTTTTAGGCAAAATATGACAGAAACGGCCGGATTTTATAACACCGTAGGCTTCAACGACGATACGCGCGCGTTTTTGTCTATACCAGCCCGGCATGACGTTGCGCGACGTATGGATTGCCATTATTTGTCTACACTTGTGGCGCAACATCGTTTAGACGAGCAAGACGCATTAGATGTAGCGAAAGCCTTGACTTACGACCTTGTAAAACAGGCATATAAACTCTAAAAGGAATACAGTTATGCCATTATCACGACTGACAAGAAGTCCAGAAAGCGTAGCGAAAGCAGGTATTGTTCATATTGGAATAGGGGCATTTCATCGCGGTCATCAAGCTTGGTATACGCATAAAGTGATGCAGCAGCAAAGCGGTGACTGGGGTATTATTGGTGTGAGTTTACGGTCTGATAATGTCGCTAAACAGCTCAATCCACAAAATGGCCTGTATACCTTAGTCCAGCAAGACGAGCGACATCTTAAAGCTGAGCTAATTACATCTATCAGCCACGTTTTGGTAGCACCAGAGTCACCTTTAACTGTGCTTCAGGCCTTAAGCGACGCATCAATCAAAGTTGTCACTTTAACGATTACTGAAAAAGGGTATTGTCACAAGCCTGCAAGCGGTCAGCTTAATTTTGAGCATCCTGATATTCAACACGATTTAGCGAATTCCACTGAACCAAAAACGGCAATAGGCTTTTTGGTTTACGCAATGAAGTACCGAATTGAAAATAACATAGCACCGTTTACCGTACTAAGTTGCGATAACTTGCCGGCCAATGGGTTGCTACTCCAGAATCTTATCTTATCGTTTGCTGAGCGCATTTCTTCTCGCTTAGCCGATACTATCCAAAACCAATATTGCTTTCCTTGCAGCATGGTTGATCGCATTGTTCCAGCAATGGAGGAACAAAAACGGGGGGCCTTTTGTCAAGTGCTTGAGCATGACGATCAAGCTTTAGTGATCACGGAACCTTTCAGTCAGTGGGTAATTGAAGATAACTTTGTTCATGGACGACCTGCATGGGAACAAGCAGGCGCGTTATTAGTGGGCAGTGTGCATTGTTATGAATCTATGAAATTACAACTTCTCAATGGCAGTCATTCTGCTATCGCTTATATAGGCTATTTAAGTGGCTTTACTACGGTAAGTGAAGCGGTGAGTAATCAGTATTTTAGACAATACATTCATGAGCTTATGCTCAAAGAACTGATGCCCAGCTTGACCATTCCGAACGAAATTAATGTGTACGAATACTGTGAACAATTGCTTTCGCGTTTCGCAAACATACGCCTGCACCATGAAACAAGGCAAATTGCGATGGACGGAAGCCAAAAGCTACCACAGCGTTGGTTCAAAGCGTTCGCGTATCAGATCCAACATGGTTTAGTCTGTGAAAGACTCAGTTTTGCGATTGCAAACTGGATTTACTATACATCGGGTAAAGATTTGCAGGGTGAACCTATCGAAGTGCAAGACCCAATAGCAGATAGCTTGAGGGCTTGTGTTCAAACAAATATTTCATCTTGGGCAAACGCGATCGTTTCATTACCAAATTTGTTTGGTGAGACACTTGCCGACAATACAGCCGTAATTGA
Source organism: uncultured Alteromonas sp. (assembly GCA_964429915.1). Classification (GTDB taxonomy): domain Bacteria; phylum Pseudomonadota; class Gammaproteobacteria; order Enterobacterales; family Alteromonadaceae; genus Alteromonas_F. Next base: position 155,615 of record CAYSDZ010000001.1, on the reverse strand, counting down.
CTCTATTGTTTATTGGCTTAGCAAGCTTGTTGATGTGAAGAGTCCCATGGAACTGTTAGACGAAGTGCAAAATAAAGCAAACACGTAACGGAGAATGATGTAATGAAAAAAAACGCTAATTTATTTGTGTTATCAGTATGCTTTTTAACGTTGAACGCTTGCTCTAAAACAAATGAAGCATACTCGGATGATAGTATTGGGCAAGAAGCCAGTGATGTTGCAACAACATTCACTGTGCAAGACGCAAAAAATAATCTCACTTACGCTAAAGATCAGTATTTAAAGATGATCACGCACCTCGAAAATAAAGCGTATTTAGACATAAAACCTGCCTGTGCTGAAAATGCAGATATGATATGCGTACCTCGCTCACAAGAAGGCGACGCCATTCATATGGAACAAAGCGAAAAATGGACCAATGGGTTTTTCCCAGGCGTACTTTGGAAGTTATTATCGAGTAAAGCACTGATCAATGAATGGCAACCTGGGGAAGAAGAGAAATTACTGGAAACGGCAAAATACTATCAGAATACCCTTTTTTCAGAAGCGCTTCGAGGGAGCACCCATGATCTCGGCTTCATACTTTATGATTCTTTTGGTGAAGCACTACATTACGACAACTTAGACGCTGTTACCGAAAAAGCTTACGAAAATGCGCTAAAACAAGGGAGAATCACATTAGCGACACGTTACTATGACGATGTCGGCTTAATAAAGTCTTGGGATTGGAATCCAAGAATGAAAATATCCATTATGGAAAATGGAGAGAAAAAGACAGAGCTTTACACTTTGTCTAACCCTTGGACGTATCCCGTGATCGTCGACAACATGATGAACTTGGAATTTTTATTGTCTGACAGTAATGAAAATTTTCAGACTATTGCATTTAATCATGCTGAAAAGACTAGCCAGAATCATTATTTTTATGATGAGTCAGACACAGAAAAACAGTATCCATTGTCTTATCATGTGTTTGATTATGGCTCAAACAAGCCAGGAAACTGGCAAGGTACAGGTAACATTTCTGCATGGGCTAGAGGCCAAGCTTGGTCTTTTTACGGGTTTGTCACTGTAGTAGAAGCCATGAATCAAAGTGTCGTACCCATGGATAGTTACCCCAATTTTAAAGTACACCTCAATAGACTATTTAATACCGCGAGCCATTGGTTAAAAGATAACCCTGTACCTTATTGGGATCTCTTTGCAAATCGAAAAAACGCGTATGAGTATGCCGAAAATACATCGAATGATACGACTGTGTTTTCTGGTATTTTGGCCTTGTGCGATAAAAAAATAGGGAACAATATCAAGCCTTATATGGGCTATCGCCCCATGACACTGCCAGCATCTATGTTGTCAGACGAATCGTTGTCTGCACTGGATGGAAAAAAGAATTGGCATGGCGAAACTATCATTCAAGATGACAAGTTACTGCCTTGTGGTACCCAGCCGTACCCAGATTCACATTCAAAAATTCCTAAAGATACGTCTGCAGCAGCTATTTTTGCGGCTGGCCTATACCGTTATGCCACCTTTACTAATGACGCTAATGAAAAAGCTAAATTTTCAGAGTTGGCTGACATTATTATGGCAGAACTCAGCAACCGCTATCGAACTGACAAACCCGATACCGGTAGACCGAGTAGCCATGACTTAGGTTTTGTTTTGTCTGAAGCTACGGGCGATATGGGTAATGGAAGGGAAATCGATACCCCCATAATCTACGGTGATTTCTATTTTGTAGAGGCTAACAAGCGCAAGATAGAGTTTGAACAAAGCAAATCCTAGTGCCTCTTTCTTTCTCACCTCAACGTTGAGGTGAGAGTATCTATTTGTCTATCCTTTTCTCTTTTCCTGTTCCCATATCTCCATAGCGACAGAGTTGCAGTTAAATCAAAAATGGTCTTTTGTGATTGTTTTTGAGCGAACGTGACCTATTTGTTGTTCTATCACCTTAAAATATCAATATAATGTAAATTTGTTTAGATATTTGTGACCAAAAAAGACTAAAAATGTTCAAAAGATCGTGATCATGTAAACTAAATGTTATACAGTGTTGCAGAATGTTTGCTTGAAGTAGGTAACTTTTACGAGTTAATCAGTCAAGCATTGCGTCAACCCTAACTATGAGCAAAGAACTTATGACAGGTTTAAAATTAACAGGCTTTAAACGTCTACGTACGTCGAAAGCGTTGCTAATGTCTGTATTTATGCTGGGTGCAACCCAAGTAAGTGCAGATGTCACCCTTGAGCAACAGGTGAAAATTTCAGATATAGGTTTACATTTTGATGGCCGAAATCTAGATTTTAGTAATGTGTCTACTCCAGATGCAGGGGAAAAATACGACTACTTTTTCGGACCGAGAATTTCTGCTCATGGTGACGCAGTTAAGACATACAAACATTACGTGTTCATGACGTGGTATAAAGGCGGTAAATCTGAACGTAATGTTATGCTCACTCGATACAACACGCAAACGGGATCATTGGCGACGATTGAATTTCCTCACCGTCACACCGGTTTCAGAGGTGACCCCTTAGTCGGCGAGTCGCACAATACGATTGGTTTAGCAGTAAGCCCGTTAAATGGAACCATTCACATGGTTTTTGATATGCACGCTTATGATAACAACAATCATGGTGGCCGCTTTGAAAATGACTTTTTCCGATACTCTTACAGCTTCGCTGGCGCGGCTGATGTGTCTGACGAAGAGTTCACGCTTGAGCAATTTGTTAAAGATACTAGCGAAGTCAGTAAAGGAGATAATGACTACAATCACCTTACCATGACGGGAAATTTCTCTGATCGAGGCAATTTTGCTCGTTTAACGTACCCACAGTTTTTTACCACCACCGATGGCACTTTATTGCTTTACATGCGTTTGGGCGGTAACAACAATGGGGCTTACGTATTTAACCGTTATGATGAAGAAACTGAAACGTGGTCTCGATTTGTTAAATTTAACGAAAACAATCAAAGAAGCAAAGGTAACGAATACAATTGGGGCCTATATGGCAACATGAAATACGTTAATGGTCGTTTGAGTGTAGGTTTTCAACAGCGTAGTAGTGACAACACAGATAAGTTCCAGTATCAAAACGGTGTGTACTATGCGTACTCAGACCATCCTGAGGGATTTGGTGAATGGAAAAACCACCGTGGCGAAGATATGACTTGGCCTCTTATAAATTCAGATGAAATAAAAGTATTTGAGCCAGGTGATTACATAAGTCATACCGAAGCAAACTCTGTGCATATCGTTAGCGGTTTTGATTGGACCGTAACGGAAAGAGGCGATATTCATATGATCAGTCAAGTGCGTTCTGCCGACAGACGTCGCCCTGATTTTGAACAGGTGTTCCTACATTCCTACAAACCAGCAGGTGCTGAAGACTTCATTATTTCAACTGATTTTTCTGGTGCAAGTGAGATTTACACCGCAGGCGATAATGTTTATATCGTAGGTTTGAATCGTGGTCGTCCTTTTGTGGAGCGAGCGGAAGGGGGAACCAATAATTTTGAACGAGTATACGAAGCCACTGATGGTCCTGTTTTCGACCATGGTACGCTGTATATTGTTGATGGAAAAGTGTATTACTATCTTATGGAGAGAACGTCTGGCAATGCGATGCCTTTATATTTGCAAATAATTGATTTGGATTTAGAGAGCGAAGCGAACGCGCCTGATGTATCTTTCCCGTCATCGTCGCAAACCGTAGAAGCAGGGTTTGAACAATTGACCTTAAATATCGCTGCTGAAAGTCCGGTAGAAGGTCGTACTATTGAATCAGTCACGCTGTATATTAACGACGAGTTGGTTCGTACTGACACGTCTCTACCTTATTTGTTTGGTCATGGTTCTAAGCCACACGAAACGGGTGCAATGGGTTGGTTAGATACTCATGAACCTAATCCTAATCCGCTTCCTGCTGGGCGTCATATATTCAGAGCGGTAGCCGTTGACAGTGAGGGTGATACAGGCTCTGCAACGATGATATTAAACGTACAATCTAACGCACCTGTCGTTGCCTTTCCGTCACCATCAGTGACTGTCGACGAAGGCTACGAACGATTGAATTTAAGTATTTCAGCGACTAGCCCTGATGAAACCCGAACCATCGAATCGGTAACACTTTTCATCGATGGCGAGGAAATAAGAACCGATACATCTGATCCTTTCATCTTTGGTCATGCATCAAGACCGCATGAGACGGGCGCAATGGGTTGGTTAGACAGACACGAACCCAACCCAAATCCTTTCTTAGCGGGCGAATACTTATTTACAGCAGTAGCGATCGACAGCGAAGGTGAGTCATCAGAAGCTACTATGACCTTAACAGTAAGAGGTGAACCACAACCACCAGTTATTTCATGGCCTAATGAAGTAGTAACCGTTGAAGAGGGCTACGAGCGATTAAGCCTTACGCTAACTGCGTCGTCTCCTGTTCCAGATCGCACGATTGAGTCAGTAACTTTATATCGCAACGGTGAGCTAGTGCGCGTTGATACACGTGAACCATGGAATTTTGGTCACTCATTTGCGCCTTATGAGTTCGGTGCGATGGGTTGGTTAGATAGACACGATCCCAACCCTACCCCCTTGTTGGCTGGAACGCATAGTTTTGCAGCGGTTGCCAGAGACAGCGAAGGTTTAGAAACCGAAGTTGAAATGACTCTTATCGTTACTGAGCCTCCAGGTCCATCAGTTGAGTTCGTCGAATCAGATATTGAGCTGTTAACTGACTACGAACAATTAATTGTTTCCGCTACCGTTGCCACCGCATCAGAAGAAGATACCATTGCAAGTGTGGCACTTTATCTTGATGATGTGTTAGTTCGTGAACAGTACGAAGCCCCATTTGTATGGGGCGAAGGAGACTACGTTGATGAATTGCGCAATTTAGGTGTGGGCGTTTACTCACTGAAAGCCGTTGCGACCGATAGCAACAACAGAATGAGTGAAGTTAGTACAGCGCTTAGCGTGTCTTTGTTCGGTGATTTGGATGGCGATAACGACGTAGACAACCAAGATGTGAGAGCTTTCTCGCTGGCGGTAAGAAATGGTACTGAGCTTCATGAGCGTTACGATTTCAATGGCGACGGAATGGTCGATCGCAATGATACACGAGGCTTAACCAAACTATGTACACGTACACGCTGTGCAACAAATTAATAACTAATAAAGAGGTATAGTGATGAAAATTAAATTATTGATATTATTGTTCGCTTGCGTAACGGCGTGTAAATCGTTTGCTGGCTTTATTACCTTCGAAGCTGATCAAGATAGCTACAATGCGGGTGATGAAGTGACTATCGATTTCTTCTTAAATAATGCCAACCCCGTTATCGATTTTTTGGAAGTTGAATATTTGTTTGATGATGTAGCGCTAGGCTTTGATAGTTTTGCAGTCACAACGGATGTATTTGCAAATACTAGCTTTGACTTTGCCTTTGACGATTTCGGTCTGCTTATTATACAAGTCGGCTTCCTTGCAGGATGGGATAGCTTTTTAGGCACTTCTTTTCAGTTAGGAAGCGCAACGTTTACCGCACTTGAAAATGGCGTGGGAGCAGATTTAACTTTAGGGTCAATACTAGCACAGGACGCAGCGTTTAATGATGTCGACCCTTCCGTGACGTCTACGAACGAAGTTCCGGCACCAGCGGCAATTGGCTTGCTTTCGTTATCGCTTGTGTTTGTTCGTCTGCTAAGAAAACAGCGATAAGTCATCTAGTACTTTTTGTTTAACAGTTAAAAACCCGCTGGCTTTGAAGCCAGTGGGTTTTTTATTTGGTATGATTTAATCAAACGAACTGCAAGGAAACTCGCTTTGTTGCTAAAAAACACACAATGTCTTTTTGTGGCTTTTCTTACTCTTTTAGTATCATCGTTTGTTCACGCCGATACAAAACAGCCGCCGAATATTTTATGGCTAGTGGTCGAGGACATGAGCCCAATTATAGCACCCTATGGCGATACGACGGTCAGAACGCCTCACATTAGTCAATTGGCAAACGAAGGGCTAGTGTTTACCAATGCTTATTCCACTTCAGGTGTGTGTTCGCCTAGCCGAGCTGCACTTGCCTTAGGCATGTATCCTAGTTCAGTTGGCGCAAATCACATGCGCACTAGTTCCCATACCAACATCACCGGCTTACCGAAATATGAAGCTGTGCCACCCAGCGAAGCAAAAATGCTCAGTCACTACATGCAGGAAGCGGGATACTACACCACGAACAATTACAAAACTGATTACCAATTTGTTCCACCAAAAGGAGTATGGCACGAGAGCAGTACCTCTGCGCACTGGCGAAATCGCCCTTCTGACAATACGCCTTTTTATTCGGTGTTTAATTTTACCACCACGCATGAATCAGGGTTATTTGAACCTTATGGTATTCGTAAAATTGAATCGCGACATTACATTGCTGGAGAAAGAGAAAAAATCGCGCAGTTGCCTGCCCACCATTCGGTTAAAACGGCACCAGAAGACACACCTGTGCATCTTCCTAAAAACACAAAATTTAGTATTCCTCCTTATTTGCCCGATACACCCGCAGTGCGTAGAGATATGTGGAAAATGTACAACAATTTAGCTGAGACAGATCAACAGATTGGTGCAATTTTAGCGCAGTTAAAAGAAGACGGGCTTTATGACAATACTATTATTGTGTTTTACGCTGATCACGGTGGGCCTTTACCCCGACAAAAAAGGTTGATTTATGACTCTGGTTTACAAGTACCGCTTATTGTTCGATTTCCTGAAAAAACCCTTGCGGGTGAATTGACAGACAGATTAGTTAGTTTTGTGGATTTTGCTCCCGCTACGTTAGCCTTGGCTGGTGTTGATGTGCCAGCTCATATGCAAGGTATTTCTTTTTTGAATGAAAGCGGTTTGGCTAGTTCGGAAAATGAAAGGGCCTATATTTTTGCCGCTGCAGATAGATTCGATGAGCATACCGATGCGATAAGGGCAGTAAAAGACAAACGGTTTAAGTATATTCGCAATTATCGGCCTGAGCAGGGGTATTATTTACCGGTCACTTATAGAGAAAAAATTCCAACCATGCAGGAATTGCTCACATTAAATACGCAGGGTAAATTGAATGATGCTCAATCCCAATGGTTCAGAAGTGAAAAGCCAAGAGAGGAGCTGTTTGACACGCTTAACGACCCTCATGAGTTGAATAACTTAGCAATGGATGAACGTTATGCCGATAAGTTAAACGAATTGCGCTTAGCTATGGATACGTGGCTTGAAGAGATTGGCGATGGTCCTAATTTGAAAGAAAAAGACTTAATAGAAAAGCTATGGCAAGGCAAGCCTAGCCAACCTGTTACGGCTCAACCAGAGCTAACGGTTTCTCGAAAGCGTATTGTTGCAAGCAGTGTAACGCAAGGCGCAGTGATTGCTTACAAAGTTAAGAAAAACGATAAGCATGAGACTGCTTGGGCTTTATACTCTGGTCCTTTAAACATCGAACATGATGCAGTCGTTACGTTTATTGCACATAAAATAGGCTTTAAGCCCAGTGAGCCAGTGTCGCTACCAATGACATCAGCATCAAACAATGATGACTGAGCACTCAACTTGTTAAATAAGGAAATCAGCTTATTAAAAAAACAACGCTTCTTTTTGATTTAGATGGCACATTAGTTGATTCAGCCCCCGATCTGGCAGAATCGCTTAATCTAACGCTTAATGAAATGGCATTCCCTACCTTTGAAGATGAAAGAATAAAAAAGTGGGTAGGAAATGGCGCTCAAGTGCTCGTACAACGAGGATTATCAGGCAGTTCTGAGATAGACAATCGCCTTGACTCAGCGTTGGTTAAACAATGTTTGGAACGGTTTTTACATCATTATGAACAGCGAATTTGTGTGAAAACTCGTTTGTATGACGGGGTGAAAACAACGCTGAAAAAGTTGAAACAGCAAGGTTATTCACTAAATATCATCACTAACAAACCTGAGAAATTCATTGCTCCTATTCTGCGTTCATTGGATATAGAGGGGTTGTTTTCAGTTATGTTAGGAGGCGACAGTTTAGCTGAAAAAAAACCGTCTCCATCGCCTCTTTTGCATGCGATGAGCTTGCTCAATGTCACGTCTCCAGAAAGCATGATGATAGGGGATTCAGGTAACGATATAAAAGCTGCTCACGCAGCAAACGTAGACAGCGTGGGGTTGACTTATGGTTATAGTCAGGGACAAGATATTCGTATTCACAAACCCACTTATGTACTTGACCGTTTTGAGGATTTATCTACGATACTCTAATCGAAACATTAAGCACGAGAAGATCGTTGTAGACGATAGATCGTGCTTACATTAGTAACAATAATAAAGGTTTCCATTAAACTTCCGCCTATCGAGCCGACTAAAAGATTATTAGTAAGCCACAAACAAGCGCCGCTTATTAAGCCTATTCGCATTTGCACTCCTTGCAAGCAGAATAGAGAATAAACACCTACAATACTCGCTAAGATAACTAATACGTCGCGGGGCGATTGGAAATTCCAAATACCCACAATCAACGTCAAAACAATAAACACCAACGCGACTTTAAACGAGGAAGTATAAATAGAGACAATCGTTCGAATTAAACTTAATAGGCAAATAAAAGCCGGCACTATCGCATCTAAAAAATAAAAATGCGCGCCGTGTACTATCATAACGAAGCACAGCACAATCTTTAAATACAGGTCGCGTTTTTGATAAAACGCGACGAGTGCGAATGAAAAACTAAGTCCACCTAACAGTTGTCCGATGATTTCATTGCTCAAAACGAGTTACTCTGGCAGTTTACTTCTGCGTGTCGGGAGGTAGCGTGTTTTTAAAACTTTCTCTTTTGCGTACTTCATCAGTGCGCTGGCTTTCGTAAAGCGCGACATAATTGGCCGTCTTTTCACGTAGTCGCTTTAATATGTCGGCATACTCAGTGGTGGTGGCTAGATTCTCGCTTTCGGCATGGTCACGCGTTAAGTCATAGAGTTGCTCATAGCCATTTTTGAAAAAGTTTACGTATTTCCATTTCTCGGTGCGAACCCCAACCATGGGAGGAATCGACACTCGCTTTGGCTGATACATGTGCTCAAAGAAAAATTCGTCGCGCCATTCGATATCCTGTGATTCGGTAAGTAAAGGCCGTAAGCTTTTACCTTGATAACTTTGAGGCGCATCAATGCCGGCAAAATCTAAAATAGTGGGAGCAATATCAATATTCAGTGCAAAATCTTCCACTTCCTTATTTTTTGCTAGTGATTGGCGAGGGTCAAAAATAATCAAAGGCACGCGCAAGGCTTCCTCCCACCCGTACCATTTACCAGCAAGTTGTCTCTCGTTAAGAAAATAACCATTATCTCCGGTGTAAATAATTATCGTATTCTCATACTGACCGGTATCTTTTAGAGTTTGGATAATACGTCCTAAAGCATCATCGACACTGCTGATTGCTCTATAATGACGTTTGGTCATTTTTTGATAGATGTCAGGGCTTCCAAAGCGATATTGCCAACGCTTGCGTGCGATTGAATCTTGGAGAAAGTCAGGTAACTTTTCGAAATCAGCGTCATCAGATAGCGATGCTTCGGGGATCGTAATATCTTCATACATTGAATCAAATGCCGGAGGATAATGGTATTGATTTTCCTGATCAACATCATGTGCGTGCGGATTCCAAAAATTCACTGACATCGCCCATGGTTGTGGTTGCTCACTCGCTTGCTCGATAAAATCGCTAGCAAGGGACGATATATAATAAGTTTGAGGCATGTCCTTGCCTTTGTAATTTTCAGTTTTCGCTTGTAATAATGGCTTAAAGTAATCGAACCTCTCTTCATCATCGCCCGACATTTTAATTTCATACTTGCCCACAAAGGCTGACTGATAACCTTGTTTTTTCAACAGGGCGGGATACATGAGGCTTGATTCTACGGCTCCGGTTTTCGGCTGTCCGAAGGTGTAGTCATGAGTGCGTTCAGTGAGCCCGGTTAAGATACTGATCCTACTAGAGGCACAAATCGGTGTGGTGACGAAGGCATTATTAAATTTAACACCTTGTTCTGCCAATTTGTCCAATGTGGGCGTTTTTATGATTGGATGTGTTTTACCCAATAAATCCCAACGATGATCATCAGCAAGCACAAATAGCACATTTGGCGGTGTTGAATTTTTATTAATATCTTCCTTACCTTGTGTTTCATTCGTCTGCGTGTTGCAAGCTAAGAGGCAAACATTCATCAGCAAAAAAATAGGTATAAACTTGCGCATAGGTATTACTCACTTCTCTTTAAAACTAATGCTCTCCATCGCCCTTTTGAGTAAACGGCGTGGTTGTTTTTATATAAGGTTCCGTTTGATGTCGCCTTAGATGCTATTGTAATGACGTCATCAGGTAATAGTGAAACTGCATCAACATTGAAAACGATTTCTTTATTTTTGATACTGCCGACTGGATTTTTAAATTCTGCCAGCAGAGTATCGTTTAACAATACTCGATACAACGATTCGCCTTCAAGCTCCGATAGCGTAACCAAAGAAAGGGTATACGTGCCTTTTTCTTTTGGTTTTACGGTGTATTTTGCATAAGCGAATTCATGCTCATCAAGGTGGGTGGCGCTGTCAATCGCAATAGACTGGTTTTTTTCATCGCTGTAGTAGGGCATACCACCTGTATTCTCGATATCGAACTCGTCTGATGCATAGATGATTCTATTATATTCCGTGATATCGAGTAAGTATTGTTTCGTTGGCAGGGGAGGGCGTGAAATAAGTGTCTCTGCGTAGTCGTGGTCTTCGGGGTTAAAGTGCTTATTTTTTGTTAACAGCAGTTGGTCGAGCTCAAAACCATCCTCACGCATGGATACAATAATGTTATGCACGCCTTTAGATGGAATAGTGAGCGTAATGGTTTTAGGTTTGCCGCAGTGATTTGATTCAATACGCTGCGCGGAAGACCACGTCCATTTATGTTTACCTTCGCATAATTGTACCCGTTGACCTGATTCAGGCCATGCGCCGTTTAACCCTATGTGCACACCGTTATCTTCACTGCCCGTGCTAAATGCTCTCACCCAAACCACATATTCTCCAGCTTCAGCAAAATAGGTCGGATAGCTTAGCACCGCTACTTGACCCGCTGTATTAGAAAAATTCTCCCCGTGAACTAAATCGTCATAGTGGTTGACTCGGGTATCAGGTAAAACCTCTATATAGCTGTTATTACTTGCTTTGTTGCTATGATTTCGGTCGGGATCTTGGTAGTTATGTAAGGTTGATTTTGGTGTAAACACCACCCAGCGCCGTTTGTTATCTAAATGTTGTGTAGCAAAATGTTCAGCTTCAATAACGACTAAGGCTTGATTATCATCAGGGGTAGGCTTTGCTATTATAAACAAAGGGTAGCAACACAAAACAAAGAAAAAGCACTTTTTAAGATACGGTTTAACGATTGGCATTTCTCATAGGATAAGCACGTAATTTATAGACGATATCATACCATGAAGCTGGCTAAATTTAATTTAGATCTTGAATTTATGGACTAAAAAATTTCTAAGCAAACTAATACTTTTAGCGTGTTAAAACTTTGAAAATAAAAAGTAATCAAGTTGATTCAAAAAGACTAGAAAAAAAATACTAATTTGTTATTGTCGTGGCCACTTTGAAGTTACTAATGGTTTACTATGTTACCGCGTCCCCAAATCGTCTCCTTTTTATGTATTTGTATAGCGCTTTTTGCTTGTCAATCTGAGCAGCGCAAGTCTGTTTCTTCTGTTTTGCACCAAGTGCAACGTGTTCCAACTGAATTGACAACAGAAGGAGTAAAAACGCCTCTCAATATACAAAAAATCAATCCAAGCCTTTCTTGGCATGCCAACGTAACGACCCAGTCTCATTTTCACATTCAGGTAGCCAGTAACGAAAACGCGTTAATCAATGGTGAGACAGATTTATGGGATAGCGGCAAGGTGAAACAACGACGTTCACTGCATGTACCGTATGAAGGGAAATCACTCACAAAAAACCAAACTGCATTTTGGCGGGTTCGGGTATGGGAGCAGGGTTCGGAAACACCAGGCTCGTGGAGTGATGTGGCTAAATGGCAGATGGGATTATTGAATTCTGAGGATTGGCAAGCTCAGTGGATTCAAATTTCTAAAGAAATAGCGGTTGAAGAGAGTGAACAGAACTTAAAATGGATGCGTTTTGCTGCTGATTTAAATAACCCAACCCTCAAGGCTGCTAAACGCGAAACGCAACAATTAGTGCTCGAGCAACTTAAAGAGCAAGCTACTGCGGCGATGTTCAGGAAAGATTTTGTGCTGAGTAATAAGACGCTTATTTCGGCTCGTTTGCACAGTACCGCTGCTGGATATTATGAGATATATATTAATGGGAAAAAAGTAGATGATAGAGTCATGGACCCCGGTCAAACCGATTATGACAAACGAATTTTATACAACACGGATGATGTACTGGCGATGCTTAAAGCAGGAAGAAACAGCATTTCAGCGCATTTAGGTAGCGGCTGGTATAACGAAGATATTGCATTTAGTCGCTGGCGTAATCCCGATAAGTCCAATTCATCAAGTGCGAGGCGAAGCTTGGCCTATGGTCAACCTGCTTTGATTGCACAATTAGAGCTGACATTCGATGATGACAGTACAATGATGATTGCAACAGACAAATCATGGCTTAGTCATCCGTCTGCTGTTATCAAAGAAGGCCTGTTTTCTGGAGAATTAATTGATGCAAACAGAATGGTATCGGGTTGGCAGCACGAAACTACTGATTTAACGGCTTGGCAACCTGTTAAAGTTATGTCTGAATGGCCTACTCAACACCTTGAGCCGCAACGACTTCCTCCAATAAAGGCGATTAAGGAATTAAATCCCGTTGATATTTTAAATCCTGAGGAAGGCGTTTGGGTGCTCGATTTCGGGCAAAATTTCACAGGTGTCCCCTCTATAAATCTTTCCGATTTACACCTCAAACCCAATCAGTTTTTTAGTTTACGGTATGCAGAATGGATTGATGTGTACGGAAATATTAGTCAAAAATCAGGTGGCGGTGCTCCTTTGTTAAAGCAAGTGGATGGGTATATTGCAAAAGGTGGTGACAAAGGGATATGGACTCCAATATTTACTTGGCATGGTTTTCGGTATGTTGAAATAAGAGGCCTGAATGAGAAGCCGCCCAAATATGCTTTTTCTGCTCATTTATTGAGAAGCAGTGTGGAGGCCGCAGGAACGTTTGAAAGTGCGAATGCACTCGTCAATCGCATTCACGACACTGCGCTTTGGGGGTACGAGAGTAACCTAATGGCACTACCTATGGATTGCCCTATTCGTGAGCGAGCAGGATGGACAGGCGATGCTCATGCCGCGATGATAACCGGTAATTACAATTTCAATATGAATACGTTTTGGCAAAAATATCTTGGCGATTTTAAAACCGCAAAGTATACAGCCCCTGCTGTCGTTCCCGGAAAGCGTACACATGGAAACACCTTCGACTGGGCTGCTGCCGAAATTATGATTGCATGGGAGCATTACCGGCACCATGGTAATGTGCAAGTGTTGGCCGATCAATATGAAAGCATGACTGAGTATATGTCTGCGGCAGAAGGAAAACTGGAAAATTCCTTACTTCGGATTGGATATGGCGACTGGTGTGATCCCGTGGTAGAACCCGGCATACCACGTGTTAACGGACGCTGTAGCCCACAACATACTACGCCAACCCAAACGAGTTCGGCTTTGTTTGCTCATACAGCAAACCTAATGTCGAATATTGCTGAGATATTGAATAAACCTAGCGAGAAAGAGTACTACAAGCGCTTGTTTGACACCGTGAGCGAAAGATTTAACGAAGAATTTTATGATGGCCAAACGGGGAATTATGGCAGCCAAACTGCCAATAGTATGGCTATTATGTTCGATATTGCGCCCGATTCTGAAAAAGCTAAGGTTGCTAAAGCGCTAAATAACGATGTCTTGAATCAATGGAATGGCCATGCTTCTGTGGGTGCCTTGGGGCAAAGTTACTTATACCGCTCACTAAGCGATTATGGCTATCATGAAACGGCTTATCGGATTTTTACCGCTGAGGGATATCCGGGCTATCAGTATTTATTTGACACGCTAAATGCGACAACGCTTTGGGAACGGAAAGGTTTTTATGACCCGCGTAAAGACCCAGAGGGAACCTCTGCGCCGGGGTTTTCGCTAAACCATCCGTTTCATAGTGGTTATGACGGTTGGTTTTATGAAGGTTTAGGAGGGATCAGACCTAAAGAAAATACGGTAGGGTTTCAGGATTTTATTTTACAGCCGTCTTTTATTGATGAACTGGAATTTGTAAAAGTTAGTTATAAAACAGGCTATGGACAAATAGAAAGCCATTGGCATCATGAACATGACAAGATTATTTGGAATTTTACTGTTCCAGCGAATACAAGTGCGAAAGTTGAGCTCTCCTCACCTTATCAATCTTTTAACAAGACCTATTTACAAGGTAGCTACAGGCTAGAATTGAAAAAGTAATGGCTAAGTGTAAAAAAAGATGTAAAAAAATAGCCGCAGCTGCATGCTTAATATTTGGTTTACCCACTTTTGTCG
>CAYSDZ010000001.1:111633-140892 GCA_964429915.1 uncultured Alteromonas sp. | reverse complement strand
TGTAAAAAAATAGCCGCAGCTGCATGCTTAATATTTGGTTTACCCACTTTTGTCGTGGCTCATAAGCAAACTGAACAGTCAGAAGGTAAACCCAACATTCTGTTTATCTACACCGATGACCAAGCCCCTTGGGCGCTGGGAGCTGCCGGTAATGCTCAAATTTACACACCGAATTTAGATACACTGGCAAGCGAAGGCTTATACTTGCCGAATGCTTATTCAACGACACCGGTTTGCAGTCCAGCGAGGGCTGGGCTGTTAACGTCTCGCTATGGATACGAAGTCGGTATTGATGATTGGATAAATACAAAGGCGAAAACCTTAAGCCAGCATCAACCCAATCTTGGCTTGCCTTCTGAATTGCAAACTTGGCCTGAATTACTGCAACAAGCAGGGTATAGAACGGGCTTAATCGGAAAATGGCATTTGGGGTATCAACCTGAACATCATCCGTCTTTGCATGGTTACGACGAGTTTGTGGGCTTTGTGGGAGGCGGAACGTCTACGGACAATCCGCTTCTTGAAGTAAAAGGCAAGCCTTTACAAGAGCAGGGTTTAACCGTTGATATTCTTACACGGTATGCGATCGCGTTTTTACGTGAAAATCGTCACCAAGCTTTTGCCTTGTCGTTACATTACCGAGCGCCACACTATAAATTCTTGCCTGTTGCACCTGAAGACGAAGCACCGTACCGTGATAAAAATATTTCTCTTCCCCATCCAGACTATCCCAATTTGAATTTACAGCGTGCTACTACTCTTATGCGTGATTATATGGCGAGTGTGTCTGGGATAGATCGCAACGTAGGCTTGCTTTTAGCGGAACTCTCAAAGCTGGGTTTAGAAAGCAATACATTGGTTATTTTTACCTCTGATCATGGCTACAACCTTGCTCATAACGGCATGTGGCATAAAGGAAATGGCTTTTGGTTATTAAATGAGCCACCGAAAGGAACTAAGCGTGTTCCGCTAGGACAACGCCCGAACATGTATGATAACAGTCTTAAAGTACCCACCGTTGTTAGATGGCCTAGGGTGATCCCACCCCATTCCGTTAATCCATCCACCTTTTCTAATTTAGATTGGTTTCCAACGTTGGTTGATGTTGCCGGGATAAAGCCAAGCGATAACACTGTGCTCCGTGGACAAAGCTATATTGATGTATTTCGCAATCCCAAACGGGTGCTTTCTACCGACTACTATGGGGCTTATTCCACCCTGCATCAATCACTCACTCACATGCGGGTGTATAGCAATGGCAAATACAAACTCGTGAAAGACTATAGGAATACTGAGCGCGACGAAATGTTCGATTTAATTAACGATCCTGAAGAGACGCAATCAATCATAGATAGTAAGGACGAAAGTGTTCAATCCATAAAAAAGCAGTTTGAAGATCTTATCCTAAAGAAAATGCATGACACTAATGACCCTGTTTTGAGTTTCATAGAAACACATAAACAAAACTA
This sequence comes from uncultured Alteromonas sp., assembly GCA_964429915.1. Lineage (GTDB taxonomy): Bacteria > Pseudomonadota > Gammaproteobacteria > Enterobacterales > Alteromonadaceae > Alteromonas_F. Next base: position 139,423 of record CAYSDZ010000001.1, on the reverse strand, counting down.
AAATTAGCCGTAGCTTATAGCTAGTTGACAGCTGTAAGCTACGTTTTTGGAAATTAATGTTTTACCCACACAGTTCAGGATTGTCAGCGCAGTTTCCTTCTTCACTGATACTGATATTTCCTTGCATCATAATATTCAGCTCATCTTGCCATTCGCTGACATCCCAATTTGATACCTGTCCCATAGATATCGCTTTGCGCATAGTTGAAAAAATAGCTTTAAAATCTTTTTCTTTAGCCAAGCGCATAGATTGGGCTAACAAGTAAAAATATTCGGGGTTGCGTGATTGACTGTCTTTAAGTTCCAACAAATAGGTGTTTGCTTTATCAATATCTATAAGATCGACATTTTTCGATGTTAACTTTATATCAGCCGCTCTTATTTTTGCTGCATTTGAACCTTTCTCTGCCGCTGACTCAAACCAATACAAGGCTTTATGAGGGTCATATTCTACCCAAGGGCTAGATTGCAGTAGTTTTCCAACTCGGTATTCGGCACGCGTTAATCCGTACTTGGCAGACTCAGAAATCCAGTATATGGCCTGCTCTATATCACGCTGGGTTCGATATAGTAATAATCCGTATTCAAACATAGCAGGTGAATGACCTAGTTTTGAAAGCCTAAGTAGAATTTTTTCGGCGTCGCCTTCTTCTTGAGTGATCCAAGGAAAATTGATTAACGCAGTTGCATATTCAAATTGAGCGTTTAGAGATGTATCTTTCTTGAGCTTTATAACATACCTATTAATTTTGTGGTAAATGTCTGGGTTCTCATTAAGTAAAGAAAATTTATTATATGTCGCTGCGCCTAAGTAAGCCCTGCTTAAAAATTCCACAGGTCTTCCGTCTATTTTGGGTATCGCTAACGGGTATTGAGTTAACTCATTGACAACATTGGCTGCGTTTATTTCACTACCTATTTTTTGTACTTGACGATAGTGTCTTACCGAGCCATCCCAATGTATATCATGGTCAACGATGTAAAGGGGTTTTTTAAGCGCAACGCCAAAATTAGCCAAGTCTTCTGCCTGCGCGTCGTCATCGAGTATCAATACATTGTTCAATGATAAATTATCGGCGTCTACGTCATCACCATAAAACTTGGTTTGCAAGGCTTCGCCATCACCAAATATTAGTTTTATATCCAGATTTTCTTCGATGATTACAGGAAAAAGCGCTTTTTTAATTTTGTCAGGGTCTCGTTGCTTAACAAATTCTTCTATTGCATTATTAATAATAGGCACATTTTCCTGAGGGATTTGACTTAAAATCTTGTCCAGTATTTTCGTCGAGGTATGAAAATCGTACTCTGCCGCAACCGCAAAGTACATAATACCATTGGCGATATCCTGCTCTACCCCCAATCCTTTTATATACATATTACCCAGTTGATAATATGCATGAGGATTTCCACGCTCAGTCGCGTCTAAATAACCTTGAAGTGCAAGCTCGTATTGCTTGTCTGAAAAATGCTTGTCGGTTTTAAAAATATCAACAGCACAACAGTTTGTTGCCCATAACAACCAAAACGTCAGGCTTAAGTATAGAGAAGTCGATTTTGTCATCGTGTTTTAATCCCTTTATTTTTTTGAACACCGTTGTGTATTATTACCATGGTAAAAGCCATATCCTTGTGAATTTGCACAACTTTACAAAGTTGCTGACATTTTCTACCTAATCCAAATGAAACACGCAATCCAAAGGGGTAACGACGGGCGAGTTATCAGGGTTGGTTTCCATAATATCAGCCATAAATGCCCACCATCTTTTAACAATAGGCGTCAATGGGAGTTCGTCCATTGTGTGCTTATCTTCGCGTTTTAATACGGCAAACAGAGTCAGCGTGTCTTTGTCTAAATAAATAGAATAGTCCGACACGCCTGCATCTTTAAGTTGAGTGACTAATTCCGGCCAAATTTCATCGTGTCGCTTTTCATATTCTTTTTCAAAGCCTGCAAGCAACTGCATTTTAAAGGCAATTTTTTCCATCGTGTTGTCCTGATTGACCGCTTATTGGCTGGCTTTATCGTCTAGGTAAGTAAGCCACGCATTTTTGGTTGCGATTTCACCTGCGCCTTCCCATGCAAAACCTGCTTTATAAGATAATCTTCCTTGTGGATCTGTTTCAGTAATAATCCATATATGGCTTTCATCCATGACATCGCTGGGGATATGCTTGATAGATTTTACTTTGCTTGGGGCGATGATAACGCCAGTGCCAATGCCCAAGTTATCTATCGTTTCCCATGCAGCAATCCTGCCTTTAGCTTTATTGCTATAAACACTGGCTTTTTCGTCGTGAGTCGCGACACCTATAGCAATGGGCAATGACGTTGGTTTGTCGTCCAAAGTAAATACAGAATCGACTTGATAAAGTTGAGTGCCTAAAGGTAACGATATAGTTTTGGTTTCTTTAACAATACCAAGCGGCGTAAACCACTCGTAAACTAAGGTAAAAGCAACCTTGTCTCCACCGCGTTCGAGCACTTCGTAGCTTTTGTAACTATGGGCTGCATAGGTTTTTCCGTCGAGCCAAATTGCTGAACCACCCACACCACGGCTGATGCCTGTATGGTAGGGGTCGTAGCCCTCACCACGGTCTTCATGGTAGGAAATACCATCTACGTGGCCCTGATACCATTTATCAATAATTGAATAATCAACGCGCTTGAGCCAAGCATCTACGCCACTCGAGTGCCCTTTAAGCGGAGCCGCAGGCCCATAAACGCGAAAGGCGACTTTGTCGTTTTCCCATGCAAAATCGTCTCTTCGCTCTGGTACAAAACGTCCGTATGCCATAACTTTAGGTTGACTAGACTGATTCACTTTCTCGCTAGCGACGTCATCAGTTGATGAACATGCTGAAAGCATAACGCCGCTGAACGCTAGCATAGTTAAGGCTTTAATGGATTGTTTAAGGGGTTTATTCATCTCGTGTCCTAACTAATTATATTTATCTGTACATTAAAAGTGTTTGCGACCACATTACTAGGTAAAAAAGAAAAGACATTGCAGAACAGACATATTTTGCTACTACAATATCTAATGTAGTTAACAGCTTTTAACATGATTGATACTGCATTAACATGAGTGAAAATGCAATTGAATAATATCGCCAGTTTGTTGATTGTTGACTAATGAAAGGTAAACAGGATAAAGCGCTAGCTTCTAGACAGTCTACTTTTTTTTCGTCGATTTTACGGGACAAAGAAGATAAACAAAGACATCCGAATCTGTAAAACCTGACTATATCCGATTGGATAGAGCCGTCAAAAAGCAATGCAAACTGGCCTGTGGTATTTTTTACTAGGGGGTATGACTATTTTTCTATGCTGATAGAACAATCTTATAAACAGCAGTAGTGGTTTCAAACTGCGTTTTTAGCTTACTAGTTAAATCAAGTATAGAAGAGTAACTACTTTCACTCATTTTAGGGTTAATACCCAAAAAGGATAAACAATGAAGATAAACCTTATTTTTTCGCTACTCATTACTTTTGTATTGACCATTCACGTTTCATTTGCTGAAGAACTATCAGAAAATGCAGCTTTCTCTTCGTCAGCAATCGATAACGTTTGGTCGGCACATAGGATCAAGCCCTATCTTTTAACACGAGGAAACAACCAATTTGTTGCTTATTACGATGCAAATCGACAAATGACTATCGCCCATAGAGAGCTAGGAAAAGTATGGCGGTATTACAAAGTGGACAGCTGGTTAGGCTGGGACAGCCACAACTACGTTACGATGGAGCTCGACAAAACAGGTCATCTACATGTAATGGGGAATATGCATGCTGATCCGATAGAATATTTTCGTACAAAAGAGCCGCTGCAAGTAAGAAGCCTTGAACGCGTCTCTGTTATGGTTAACAAGGAGCAAGAACAACGTTCCACTTACCCTGTGTTTATGCGAAATAGTAATGAGGAGTTGCTAGTAAAATACCGCAACGGTGGCAGTGGGAATGGCAACGAAATTTATAATATTTACGACACTGAAACGAAAACGTGGTCGAGGTTACATAGTAATCAGTTTTTAGACGGGGAAGGCTTGATGAGCGCTTATTTTGAAGGTCCGGTTTTGGGACCTGATGGGCATTTTCATTTAATTTGGGTGTGGCGCAATACCCCAAATGCAGCAACGAATCATAGCCTTTCATATGCCAAGAGTGCTGACTTGGTTAACTGGACAGATTCTAACAATAAGCCCATTTCATTGCCTATCACTCTAGCAAAAGCAGAGGTTGTCGATCCTGTTCCTCCGTTTAATGGAATCATAAACGGAAATATAAAGCTGGGTTTTGACCACAATGGATCTGCTGTTATCACTTATCATAAGTATGATGAAGAAGGGAACACTCAGTTTTATCTTGCGCGTAAAACGCCAAATGGATGGCAGCAGTCAAAAATAAGTAACTGGCAAGATTTTAGATGGGAATTTGGCGGGCATGGCTCACTCGGCCGTTTCCGAGTAGAACCTTTTTCTGTATCTACGCTGGATGACTCAAATTTAGGTGTTTTAGTGCGCAAGGAAGATCAGATATTGCGTTTTGTGGTTGACGGAGAAAGTTTAAACACAGTACGGGTAGAAAAGGCCCATTTGTATCCGCCTGCTATTGAATCGATAACTCAGGACTCAAATAAAGTACTTCTCAACACCGCAGATTTACCGCTTGAACATCGGGTTTTTGAAGGGCTAGGAGACGGAAAGTATTATTTATCATGGTTAAGTCAACCGGGGAATCGCGACAGAGCACATACTTACATTTCGTTACCCAGTACTTTGTTACTACATGACTTTAGCCAATAAAGAATGGAACTCGACGTTTTAGTAAAACCTTTTTGTAGTGAAAATGGTACTATATGCCAATCGAAACGCATAAATAAACTTAGGAGTGCTCATGAAAATTGCATTAATGATGGAAAATAGCCAAGCGGCGAAAAACCCGATTATATTAAAAGAATTGGAGTCAGTAGCCGGTGATTTAGACCACCAAGTCTACAACGTAGGCATGAACAGTGAAAACGACCATCACCTTACGTATATACACCTCGGGATCATGGCAGGTATCTTAATTAACGCAAAAGCAGTTGATTTTGTGTTTGCTGGTTGTGGAACAGGTCAAGGTGCAATGATGTCTTTAAATGCTCACCCCGGCGTGTTTTGCGGCTATTGTATCGACCCGTCAGACGCGTTTTTATTTAATCAAGTTAATAATGGCAACGCCTTAGCATTACCCTTTGCCAAGGGCTTTGGTTGGGGCGCAGAGTTAAATGCGCGATATATTTTTGAAAAAGCCTTAACTGGCGAGCGTGGTCAAGGTTATCCAGTTGAGCGCCGCGAACCGCAGATCAAAAACGCGTCTATCTTGGTAGATGTAAAATCAGGTGTTGTCGGAAGCAGCTACGTAGAAGCACTTAAAAACATCGATCAAGAATTGGTAAAAGTCGCTTGTTCTGGCGAACGTTTCCAAGCCTGTTTGTTTGAAAATGGCTCTGACGAAGATTTAATTGCTTACGTGAAGTCATTGTTGGCATAAGGAAATAAATGAAGGGGCTTGCTGTGAAAATGGTGGCCCCTCCCAGACTTGAACTGGGGACCTACCGATTATGAGTCGGGTGCTCTAACCAACTGAGCTAAAGGGCCACTTTCAAAAGCGAAGCGAAGTATAAGCACTTTTTAGTTTAATGTCATCCCTGAAACCAAGTAGATTTGATTGATTGCTGATTTTTCAATCTATAATTTTGCTTCGTCTACTGAAAACACATTAGGGTGTTTTCCAAACCAATTGTTTAAAATGTTTTCTGCACAGCGATTCGTAACGGTCGTTACCACCAATTTCTATTTGGTCGCCATGACATATCGCATTGCCCTTTTCGTCAAGGCGAGCAACAAAGTTTGCTTTTCGGCCGCAGTGACATACCGTTTTTAGCTCAACCAACTTGTCTGCCCAAGCTAATAAATGGTGGCTTCCTTCAAAAGTATCACCAAGAAAATCTGTTCGTAGTCCGTAAGCAAGTACCGGAATGTCTAAATCATCGACTACATTGATTAACTGTTTGACTTGCGCTTTTGTTAAGAACTGCGCCTCATCAATAAATACACAGTCGATGTTTTTGTTCAGGTGAATAGCGTTGAGGTGTGCGAATAAATCTGTACTGGAGTGAAACAGATAAGCATCGGATTCTAATCCAATTCGCGAGGCAACTTTACCTTTTCCAAAGCGGTCGTCTAACGCTGCTGTTATAATAACAGAATGCATGCCACGTTCTTTATAGTTATAAGCAGATTGCAATAAAGAGGTGGATTTACCTGCATTCATCGCAGAATAGTAAAAATACAGTTGTGCCATTATTTTTGTTGTTTTTCGTGCTTTGAAAGCCAAATGGGTATGGCATTGTTTAACATAGGTTTAGAAAAGTAATAGCCTTGAAATAAATCCACTCCCACAGAGTTAAGCCTATCGACGTGTGATTGAGATTCTATACCTTCCGCAACGGTTATACAGCTAAATTCTTTTGCCATAAGCAAAGTGGCGCGAATAATAGTTTCGCTGCCTTCTTCCAAATTTTGAACAAAAGAGCGGTCAATTTTTATGTGATCAAACTGTAGTGACTGAAGTTGACTGAGCGAGGAATAACCTGTTCCGAAATCATCAATGGATATTTGTATCTTCCGTTGCTTGATCGCTCCTATTTGAGCTCTGACTTTTTCTTTATTGTCGGCAAACACCGATTCAGTAATTTCTAAATGAAGGCGTTTTGGGTCGATTCCAGAAGAAGCAATTACGTTGTCTAATACCCCAATAAAGCCATCGTCCATGACTTGAATAACTGAAACATTTACCGAAACAGTGTGTTCGTTTGAAACCCATTGGCTTGCGTCGATACATGCTCGGTGTAATACCCAAGTACCAATATCAATAATTAGCCCTATTTTCTCGGCAAGCGGTATAAAATCAACAGGAGAGACAGTTTCTCCCTTAAACGACCAGCGCAGCAACGCTTCAAATCCCCAAACCGAGTTATCTCTCGACCTTACGATAGGTTGATATACTAGGCTAAGTTCGTTTTGTTCAATAGCATTCCTCAATCCATCGCGATACAGAAGATCTTTTTGCAATTTGGTATAGAGTTTTTCATTAAAAACAGCGAAGCTTCCGGGCTTGTGTTTTTTAAGGTCGTACATAGTTAAATCGGCAAGCTGAACTAAACCTTGCGCGTCTTCGGAATGATCGGGAAACAATGAAATACCAATAGTGGCGTCAAGTGAAATTTGATACGACATGACTTCCATAGGTAAGGCAATACTGCTTTTTGTAGCATGAGCGACTGCGATGGCAGTATCGTTGTTCGCGTAGGGCAGTAACATGACAAATTCGTCGCCCCCCCAACGCCCCAAGTTATCGGCATCGCTGTAACGAGCGAGGCGACGACCTATTTCTTCTAATACACCGTCACCTACTTGATGACCCAAACTGTCGTTGACTTGTTTAAATCCGTCCAAGTCGATGAATAACAAGGCAAAGCGATTGTTTAATTGTTGTGCTGAACTAATTTGTTTGTTCAACAGCCGCATAAAACCTTTTCTATTCATGAGGCTGGTAAGAGGATCTCGATTCGACAAGCGATGAATGTCTTCGGTTCGCTTAGTGACTTCAATTTCTAGCGAAGCGTTAGCATGGTCGAGTGCTTCGTTAGAACGTCTTAACTGATTGTTAATGCGTACAATTTCATCTCTGTCTGCCTTTATATCTTCTACTAAGCGAGCATTTGAATGCTTTAGAGTGAGAGTTTCTAGTACAGTCAAACTATTTTTATGTGCAAGTAAAAGCATCGTTAGCCAATAGAAAATACCTACGCAGCCCAAAATAAACATGTCAGCATTTGTATCGCTGATCGCAACGATACATATTGGCAACATAACAACGCTAGAATATGCAATACACAGAGTGCGACTCGAAGACACCGCTGCAATGGCTCCGGTGTTCATTCCGCAGCATATAATGACCGCAATCGCAAAGGTAGTGACATCAAATTGGTCGTATAACAATACAATATATAAAGACCAAATACCTGCAGAAACCACTAAGCCGGAAGCAAACCGAAAAAATGCGAGTAAAGTTTGGTACTTTTTTTCTTTTTGATAAACGAACCAGTAACCAACATCAATTAATCGAATACACTGCACAAATAGCACTGCAATCCAAAAGTTAATTTTATCGCTGTAAGAAACATCGCTAGCTATGAAAAAAGTGAAAGCGGTAATTGTGAAAAGAGTAAGAAAAATCCCTATGATAGAGCGTCGATATAAAAAAGCCGTAGACTCCTTTAGTTGAATAAGAAAATCTTTTTCCTTAAATCGCTGAAGATAATACAAGACGCTTTTTTCCTTGAATAAAAAAAGGGTAACTCACAAGTTACCCTTAAAGATACAAAAAAAAACGTAGTTATGCAGCGTTTCTTTTTCCTTCTTTCCCTTCACTACCCTCATCAACTTTGGTTGGATCGGTTTCAACTGCACTGAGTAGCTCTAAGTCAAACGTAAACTCGTCTACCCTAACGGCTAACTTGCGTTTGTCATTATACTCATTGAGCTTCATTGCTTCCTCAGCCGATACTATGCCTTTTTCAACCAATTTGTTAATGGCGTTTTCAAACGAGATGTAGGGCACAACGGGCTCTTTTCGAAGTGCTTTTCGTACTTTGCTCAGCAAAGGCAATACAGCATGCTTTGCTTTAAAGGCCTGCTCGTTTATATCGTTTCCATCACCAGGTATGTGACGAATTAAATGAGTAAGTTGCGCTTTTACGCTGTTGTCCTGCATCGCTGCTTCCGACAATTCGCGTATTAGATTGTCACTAATACCAGCAACACTTCTAGTGTAGGTATTAGTAATAACTCTCATTAAAGTGCGTACTGCCGCATTTGGGAAATTACTAATGAAATTAACAATAGCTTGTTCAGCTTGTTGCAGAGACCACTCCATTGCGTATTTAAAATAAGGAAGTGCAAATTGCCTTTCCTCAATACGCTGCTCGTAAAAACGTATGGCTGCCATGGCGCCGTACAAATAGCTCATTACGTCGCCCAACCGTGCAGACAACAGTTCCGCTTTCTTCAGATCACCACCTAGCGAAGCTAGAGATAAATCGGCTAATGGAGCAAGTTTGGCTGACAGTGCGTTAAGCCGTTTTTCGTACCCTTGCACCTCAGAAAGCGTGCTTTCTGTGCGGCGTAAGAAAGGTAAGTAACTGTTAGTTACACACCTAAGCCCATTCTTCACACTGAACTTGACGGTCTTTTTCAATACGTCATTGAATTCAGCATCTGCGCTACTGTCATCACTATGGATCAAATCAACCATCTGTTTTAGGTGTGGGTGACAACGCATTGCTCCTTGGCCAAAAATCATTAGATTTCGAGTAAGGATATTTGCGCCCTCTACCGTAATTGCGATAGGTAATGCTTGATAACCACTTGCTAAAGTATTTTGTGGGCCGCGTTGAATCGCTTTACCTGCCTGAACGTCCATCGCTGAATTAAGCACATCTCTGCCGAGCTCAGTCATATGGTATTTTGCAATGGCGGTAACAACAGACGGTTTTAAACCTATACCTAAACCCTCTGTGGTTAAAACGCGCATTGCTTCGAGTAAAAACGTTTTACCCGCAATATCGGCTAGCTTCTCTTGAATACCTTCAAAACGACCAATCGGCAAACCGAATTGTTCGCGAACAAACGCATATTCAGCTGTACCTTTTAATGCAGATTGTGCAGTGGCCACGCCCATAGCAGGCAGCGATATACCCCGACCTGCACCCAAACAGCTCACTAGCATTTGCCATCCACGGCCAATATTTTTCTGACCGCCAATGATAAAGTCCATTGGAATAAAGACGTCCTTACCCCGGGTTGTACCATTGTAAAATCTTACGCCCATTGGGTCGTGACGATTGCCTAACTCTACGCCTGGGTGCGATTTCGGAAGCAACGCACAGGTTATTCCAAGCTCTTTTTTACCGCCAAGCAAGCCTTCAGGATCGAACACTTTAAAGGCAAGACCTAATACCGTAGCAATGGGAGCAAGTGTGATGTAACGTTTGTCCCAAGTAACGCTCAAGCCAAGTACTTCCTCACCATTGTGCATACCTTTTGTAACAATAGCCGCATCGGGAATGGCACCCGCATCAGACCCTGCTTCTGGGCTTGTAAGCGCAAAACAAGGTATGTCTGTGCCATTGGCAAGTCTCGGTAGCCAATATTCTTGTTCCTTTTGCGTGCCGTAATGCATCAATAATTCGCCTGGACCCAGCGAATTGGGCACCATAACAGTAACGGCCAACGCTCCGCTTTTTGTCGCGATTGTGGCAACAACAGTGGAATTAGCGTAAGGACTAAACTCAAGCCCGCCGAATTTCTTAGGGATTATCATTGAAAAAAATCGATTTTCACCCAAGAAATCGATAATTTCTTGAGGGATATGCTTGCTGTTGCCTAGCTCGAAATCATCGACCATTTCAAGTAATTGCTGAACGGGGCCGTCTAAAAAGGCTTGCTCGTCTGCACTTAACTTGGCTGTGGGAACAGCACGCAATGCCTGCATGTCTGGTTTGCCTTGGTAAATTGACGACTCTATCCAGATATCACCAGCATCCAACGCTTCTTGTTCCGTTACAGAAATAGGGGGTAACACTTTTTTTAATCTAGTACGAATACTCATAATACACATCCGCTCATCTGACCAGTTGATATCTGTAGGATACACTTAATTAATGAAAGTTCAACATTTCTTTGTTGTTTAAAAAATAGACTGTAAAAATGACGTGACGATGCTGATTGTGTTTGGTGGCATTGAAAGTCAGGGCAAGCGCATACTTTTAACTAACCCTGGTTTAGGCTTAATGAGGAAAAGGAGTGAGTAAAAAAAAGACGCTGCGAGCATATCCCTATGGCGCTTGGCAAAAAACGTCCTGTTTTTTGACACTTTCTTTTACCCACTCCTTTTCCTCATTCGCTTTTCACTACTTTTATTAAAAGTATGTGCTTGCCCTGCATCGAAAGTTAGTCATCGCCAAATATACTTTTACAAACAGAATAGGTTATGCTTTCTCATAAAGAAAAATACGACGAAATATTTCCAAGAGATCGCAAATGAAAAAAACAGCAGCGTTAATTATATTTTGTATTTTTAGTGCGGTAAGCAATCATGCAGGTGCCTCTAAGCAGTTCTATGCTGTCGCAGGTGCGGGTGTAGCAGAAGCTCAAATAGACGATGTTTCGTCAACCGATTTTTCCTATCGACTCAATATTGGATATGAGTTTCATCGTCAATGGCAGGCCGAGCTTGGGTATCAGCGATTAGTTGATGATAGCGATGGAAACGAGGCAGGGCTGTCAGTGCAAGCGTTAAGCCTTTCGGCATTAGGTAAAGCGAAAAATAGAAACGGAGAATTGTTTTATCGTATAGGCCTTGCTTATGTTGATGTTGAGGGTGCTGTTGATACGATCAATCAAAATAGCTGTGATGCGACTATTCAAACCAGTAGCGCAACACTATGCTCTGTTGATGAGGGAGGAATCGGCGGTGTTGTAGGTTTAGGTTACGATTTATACCTTGGTCTACACAGCGAAATACGTTTCGAAGCGGAATACCTATATGGCGATAATAATGTGACTGCTGCTGCAATCTATGTGGGTTATAAATTTAAATTTTAACGATCTTTGCGTTTTTCCAATCAGTACATATACCCGGTCTACCTCAACATCCTCGATTCAGCGAACGAATAAAAGGATTTAAACAAGGAAAATGGGAGAAGGCATGGTGATTCCATGTCGAAACAATTTGACGCAGGGTAAATCCTTTTAGGCTTCGCCCTTGGGAGCTTCACAGCGCCTTTATGACTGCGTTATACTTGTTCGAAAGGTTAGCCACATTCCTTCTCAAGTATGCCTTGTCACAAAAACGCTGTGATAGCTCTGAAACGAGCATGTTGAGGTGGAACGGGTATAAACATCAGAACAAAAGCAAAATATAAATATTGGGTGTTAGCAACATGCAAAACGACATAGACAGCAAATTTTTATTGCGGGTATTTGGGAAAATTACTGCACAGGGTAAAAAGACAGATGACGGACATTTATTAGACGGCGTTATTGCATATTCAGATTTCGATGGCTATACCGCTTTCTTAAAAGACGCCAAAGTGCAATTAAGTGTCGGTTTCCATAATACTTACCATTTTGATTATCAATCTAAAAGCGATTTTGAAGATTTTGAACAAAAATTAAGGAACATCGATAAACGCTATTAGAGATAAATAATTAGCAATGCTAAAGGGTGATATTAAAGCGATAAATTCAAATGCAAATTGTTGGATCTTTTGCTATCTTTTGGATATTAGCATTCACAATGTTTTATGTCGGAGACAACAATGACAGAAAAGCCGTTTCTGGTAAGTGGACGAAACACCTTAATTCATAAAATTCGCAAAGTCGATCTGCTTATAATCAATGGTGAAGACCATCCCCCTATATTAGTCACTCATAGAGGTTTAAAAGAGTTCACCGGCACCATTCCAGAAAACAAACGCGACGCCAAAGCCTTGGACATGGAACTCGTCGATATAACTACGGGTGATGTGTTTGGCGATGAAAAAACCCTAGTTTTTGTTCAAACATTAAATGGCAAAGAATATAAAATTGACTACAGCAAAGCAGGTACGCAACTATTTATTCGTTTGCACCAAGGTAATGCTTTTTAAGTCAGCTTTAAAATAAGCGCCTTCTAATCAACGTGGGCGCACCTAATCTGTATTTCCTCTCTTCTTTAATCCATGCCAAATATTGTCTTTTATGACATTGACAGGGCAAGAATCTATAGCTTTACTTTAGGTAACTGCACACTGCGCAAAGTTATCACTGATTAGTGATGTTCAAAATTGAAATAAAGGGCATACCACTTATATGTATTCCGTTTTGGTTTGTGACGACTCACTGGTCGCCAGAAAACAAGTTGCTAAAAGCCTCCCTCAAGATTGGGAAGTGTCGGTTCATTTTGCCAAACACGGTGAGGAAGCGCTAACTTTATTAAAGTCGGGCAAAGGGGATTTATTGCTGCTTGACTTAAATATGCCCGTTCTAGATGGGTACCAAACCTTAGCTGCGATCCAATCCCTAGAAGTTAAGGTAAAAACCGTCGTTATTTCCGGTGACATCCAACCTGAAGCAAATGACCGTGTTAAAGCACTTGGTGCCATTGATTTTATTCGAAAGCCGGTTAATGCAGCTGCCTTAAAAGAAGTGCTTGAGAATCATAATATTATCTCCGGTGAGGATGATTCAGAAGAAGGCCCAGCTTTAGATCCCGAAGTACGAGATTGCTATCAGGAAATCACCAATATTGCGATGGGACAAGCAGGTGATCACCTCGCGCGCATTATGGATGTGTTTGTGCGTTTGCCTATTCCTAATGTCAATTTAATTGAAGCGTCTGAATTACACATGATGTTGTCTGATGTTGAAGAACATGAGCGCGTTACCGCAGTATGCCAAGGTTTCATTGGTGCAGGTGTCAGTGGCGAGGCTTTGTGTATTTTGAGTGACAGCAGCTTTGACGATGTCGCCAAAATTTTAAAAGTAAACGGTGAGATTGATGATCAACTTCAGTTAGAGCTGCTGATGGATGTGGCAAGCATACTGATAGGCACATGTTTAACCGGGTTGGGGACTCAGCTCGATTTGCATTTTTCACAAGGACATCCTGTGGTGTTAGGGCAACATAGAAGTATCACAGAAATTATTATCGCGAATAAAATTAGATGGAAACGCACCTTAGCGATAGAACTGAGCTATGGGTTGGAAGGGTACGAAGTGCATTGTGATTTAATTTTACTATTTACCGAAGAATCTATGGCAACTATGAATGCCAAACTTTCTCATTTGCTCGATGATTAACTATGAAAAATGACAAGCAGTCACTAGAAGAGCTACTCGAATTTCACTGGATGCTAGATATGCTGCAAACAGTAGATGTGGGTATTGTTGTGTTTGACCGACAGTTTAAAATAAAAGTCTGGAACGGCTTTATGGAAAGCCACAGCGGCCGTCTACCCAACGATGTACGAATGAAATGCTTGTTTGACCTGTATCCAGATATTAATGAAGATTGGTTTGAAAAAAAGTGCCGTCCCGTATTTGAACTGAAAACACGTACTTTTATTACGTGGGAGCAGAGACCCTATTTATTCAAGTTCCCCAATTATCGACCCATTACCGGTTCAGAATCATTTATGTACCAAAATATCACTTTATCTCCTCTAGTATCGGCAACAGGTAAGGTAGACAATATTTCAATGATGATTTATGACATGACCGATATCGCCAGCAGTCAAAAAGAGTTGGAAGCGCTTCAAGTGTTACGTTCTGAAGAGAGCGAGAGGCAAGCTCAATAAGTGGTACCTCTTTTCTACGAGAGTGAGCGCGTTTTTTCCGCTATCGGTCTCTAAATGTCTGACAGCCTAGTGTAGATTGTTCACACTAATGTGATGAAATTGTGTCGCTTCTTTTTAATGTTATGTACCTTAGGCCTGTATGTATTTTGCCTACCCGCCTATGCTGAATTTTCTTGTCACTTCGATTTACGGATGGGGCTGATTGTATCGCACGGGCACGTTAGAGTTATCGACGAAACCAAAACGATCTATCAGATAAACCAGCACACACAGGTGTTTTCTTCTGGCAGATTAGTTGCGATTAATCGCGAGCAAGAGCAATTACTTAAGAACTATGCGTCAGATCTTGAATTACTTGTCCCTGAAATTACATTGCTTGCAAAGGAGGGGATAGGCGTTGTTGTGGATAGTATTGTAAGAGTTTATTCTGGTCTGGTCGGTAACACTCATAGTGGTATGGACGAATTGTATACCTCGATGAAAAAAGCAAAGAAGACAGTGAACGAGGTGTACGGATATAACGGCGACTATTATTATATTACCCCTGCTAAGTTAGAAGTGGATACAGTCGATGTGGCGTCTTTGCAGCAACAAATCACTTCGAGCTTTTCGAATGTAAGTGGCATTCTTACTGCCATTGGTACAGTCGATGCCACCAAGCAAAACAACCAAACCGACAATGACTTTATTTTGCGAAAACGTGCTCAAGCAGCGTGCAACAAGCTTGAATACTTGAATGATATCGAATCGACAATTCAAAAGGAGATCCCGAGTTTGAAAAAGCTCGATGTCATTGTTTCTGTTAAAACTAAATAAATTCAGCCAACAAGGTATTCAGATATTGACGCCCTTTTGATGTTACTTGCCATGTTTTGGGGCTATCTATTAATAGTCCTTGCTGAATGGCATTGTCTAAATGGGAAAGCGTTTTGTTGTTCGGTTGTGTCAGCGTAAATGTTTCATAGTCCTCTTTTGAACAGGCCTCTGTTAAACGAAACCTATTCATGAAAAACTCAAATGGTCTTTCCTCTAGTTCTACACTATGACTTTTATCCAAGTAAGCACGATTCAAGCTCATATAACCCCTCGGGTGCTTTACTTTTACCGTTCGCTCAATACGACCAGTATCAGGATTAGTGATTTTTCCATGCGCCCCACAACCTATTCCCAAGTAATCTCCAAAACGCCAATAATTTAGATTATGCTGACATTGATGCTCAGGTTTGGCATAGGCTGAAATCTCGTATTGAAGATACCCAGCTTGCTCTAATAAAGTATGACCGCTTTGTTGAATGTCCCATAATACATCATCTTCAGGTAGAGCAGGGGGCTTGCTAAAAAACGGTGTGTTGGGCTCTATGGTAAGTTGATACCAGCTTATGTGAGGCGGTGCGAGGCTTATTGCTGTTTTTAAATCGTTAAGTGCATCTTCAAGCTTTTGTTCAGGTAGACCGTGCATCAAATCGGTGTTAAAGGTGAGAGCAGGAGAGGCTTTAGCCTGCTTGATAGCAAACTCAGCTTCTCTATTAGAATGAATTCGTCCTAAGACCTTTAAATGTTTAACATCAAAACTTTGAACGCCAATGGAAAATCGGTTAACTCCTGCTTGAGCGTAGCCAGCAAATCGACCTGATTCTATAGTGCCAGGGTTTGCTTCCAAGGTGATTTCTGCTTTGCTGCTAAGGTTACAGCGTTGTTTTATACCTTCTAATAGCTGTGCTATTGCTTGCTCGCTAAATAAGCTCGGCGTTCCCCCTCCAATAAAAATGCTTTCGATAGGGCGTGCGTTTACCTTGGGGAGGTCGTCAGTTAAATCTTGCAACAAATGAGCGATGTATTCTTTTTCGGGTAAGCCGTTTGACTTTAGCCCGTGAGAATTAAAGTCGCAGTAGGGGCATTTCTGAACACACCAAGGAATATGAACATATAAAGAAAGAGGCAACTTATTCAAATACAGCAGCCATGTGTTGTGAGAGCTGATCGTTCAGTAAGGCGAGTGCTTTGGCTCGATGACTGATGGTGTTTTTAATGTCTTTATCAAGCTCTGCGGCGTTACAGCCGTATTCAGGACACCAAAAAATAGGGTCATAACCAAAACCGCCAAAGCCTGAAGCGCAGGTTGCTATGCTCCCATACCACTGGCCTTGGGCAATCATTGGAACTGGGTCCTCGGCACTGCGCATAAACACTAAAACACATTGGAAGTGCGCGCGTCTTTTGTCTTGATCTTTTAAGCAATGCAGCAATTTTTCAAGGTTTTGTTCGTCACTAGCTTCTTCGCCTGCAAAACGTGAAGAGTAAATGCCCGGCGCGCCATTTAATGCTTCTACAACAAGGCCTGAATCGTCCGCTAATGCAGGTAAACCACTTTGCTCCGCTGCATGACGGGCTTTAATGATAGCGTTCTCGATAAACGTGGTCCCTGTTTCCGGCACACTGTTAATACTTAGCTCGCCTTGGGAAACAACGCCTACCGACCAGCTTCTAAATAACTGAGAAAATTCGGCTAACTTTCCTTTATTACCCGAAGCAAGTACAATTTTTTTTGTTGTCATTAACTATTTCTTCTTTTTATTGCTTGGCTTTTTCTTGGGTAGCTTGTTTTTTTTCTTTTTTACTGTTTTGGGCGGTTTATTTTGGGGCTTCAAGCCCTCAATATTTCTTGGTTTTAGCATCTCACCTGAATAGCGAGATACTTTACCTACCATTTCATAATCGTGGGCCTCTATGAGCGATATCGCCGTTCCTTTCGCACCTGCTCGGCCTGTGCGTCCAATTCGGTGTACGTAGATGTCTGCTTTTCTGGGCATATCGAAGTTGACGACGTGAGACACATTGGGCACATCGATACCACGCGCAGCCACATCAGTCGCTACCAGTACCTTTACCGTATTGGCTTTAAAAGCACTCAGCGCTTGATTGCGTTTATCTTGTGGCATTTCACCTTGCAACCAACAACAGGATATTTGGTGTTTTTGAAGCGTATCTTTAAGCCATTGCACTCGGTCTCTGGTTTTTACGAATACGATGGCTGTATTGATTTGCTCTTTTAATATATGCAAAAGCAATTGGGTTTTATGCTCAACACTATCTGCAAGATGATAATATTGTAAAATTTTGGCTTTTTCTTTGCGTGAAGGAGTAGATTCAATCTCTACCGCGTCATTTAAAATGTCTTGAGCAAATAGCCTTACACCTTTACCTTCTAGCGTCGCAGAAAACAACATGGTTTGCTTACGCCAGCGAGCCTCTGATGCGATCTGATTAACGATGCTTGAAAACCCCATGTCTAACATTCTGTCGGCTTCATCAAGAATTAAACATTCAATGTCTCGACAATCCGCCGATTCAGTTTGAATATGCTCAAATAACCGCCCAGGCGTGGCAATAAGAATATCTAAGTTGTTGGCTAGCGTTTCTTTATCTGTCCCATAATTAATCCCTCCAGTAATGCAGCCACAACATAGTTGAGTAAATTGAGTCAGTTTTTGCGCTTGCTCATAAATTTGAATGGCCAGTTCTCTTGTTGGGCTAAGAATAAGCACCCGAGTCTGGCCCGGTATTTTTCTAGGGAAGTCAAGCAAATATTGGCAAGCAGGGAGCAAGAATGCAGCTGTCTTACCCGTACCTGTCGGAGCGCTGGCTAATATATCACGCTGTTCCATAGCAAGAGGTATGGCTTGTTGCTGAATGCTAGTTGGTGAGCCAAAGCCCATTTCTGCGGCTGCTCGGCATAGCCTATCGTCCAATTCAAGTTCGCTAAATTGCATTCAGTGTTTTGCCGGTTGCTTATTCATTAGGTATCGCAGAGTTTACCAGAGGGTTAGGGCAACCGCATTCTTTTATCTACTTTGCTATAGGGCACACATAGCCCTATTTTTAATGTCTTTGATGACACCCACCCTTTCTTCGTTTAGTGCTTCTTTGATTTGTTTGCCTTTCATGCCTTTTTCGACAAATTTCCTAGCGTTGACTTGTGCACATTTATTAGCCGCCAGCCTCAATAGCTCCGCTTGCAAATAAGGTTGCTCGTTGTTTTGTTGTAACGCTGTTGCATCTGCTTCGCAGGCAACTAAAAAGTCGTCAAATTCCTGTGGTTTTCGCCACACATCTAGTTGATTGAGAAAGATTAAAACAGCATCGGGCGTTAAGTTTAATGCGCTATGGCACTGTAAGTGAAATTGGCCGACTTTCATCGCCAATTGTTTGTAATCATTCGGCACTTTAAAGCGCGTACAAGATGCACTGACCTGCTCTATATTGTTCGTTTTACCAAGTTGAAGGCACAGCGCGGCAAATCGGATGGTATCTTTAGCAGACAGCGTAGCTGAATGTTGTAACACGTTTACAGGGTGGAGATCTGAATAAGAATGATGCCAAAGTGCATCGAGTTCTGGCCAAACAACCTCGAGCGCATGACATTCCTTCAATGCTTGAAAAAAAATGTCGGGACGATTTTCGCGTAAGGCGGATTGAGTTTCTTGCCACACTCTTTCCGGCGTTAAATAGTTTAATTCGCCACTCTTAGCCATGCGTTTCATTTCTGTTAGCGTTTCAGGTGCAATGGTAAAACGAGGGAACCTTGCTGCAAATCGAGCAACGCGTAACACCCTCAGTGGGTCGTCAACAAAAGCAGGGCTCGTATGTCGCAATATTTTATTTTGAATATCACGTTTACCGTTATAGGGGTCAATAATTAAGCCCGTGCTAGGGTCTTGTGCCATGGCATTAATAGTGAGATCTCGTCGGCTTAAATCTTCTTCTAAGGTGACATTGGGATTAAAATCCACATCGAAACCAGTGTAGCCCCTTCCTTTTTTCTTCTCAGTTCTGGCTAACGCCCATTCTTCTTTATTTTTTGGGTGAAGAAAAACAGGAAACGCGCCGACTCGCTTAAAACCTTGTCTTAGCATTGCCTCTTCTGTGGAGCCAACTACTACCCAATCGCGATCTTTGGCTTGAATTGCGGTACCAAGCAGCCTGTTCATTTCACCGTCTCGAACACAGCCGCCAACCAAATATGCTTTCATTGCGGTTTCCTATTATGTGAAGCGCGCTCAATGGAGTGTGTTTTATCAAGAACTTTATGAAGTCTTTGACATCAAATTCACATGCCGCTAGTTTATCGCCGAGTGTATATTATAATGACGTGTCAGTATTCATGTATTTGAGTTATTTTGGGTTGTCTGATAACCCGTTTTCTATTGCCCCTAACCCCGATTTTCTTTATATGAGCCCTAGGCATAAAGAAGCGTTGGCACATCTTACTTTTGGGCTTCGCGAATCCGGTGGGTTCGTGATGTTAACTGGCGAAGTGGGCACGGGGAAAACCACGGTTTCAAGAAAGTTAATGCGCACATTGCCGGATAACACGCAAGTGGCAATGATTTTAAATCCTACACTGTCAGCACTTGAATTATTGGCGACCATTTGTGATGAACTGGGTATTGAGTATCAAGCTGATAATAACAGTTTAAAAGGTTACACCGATCTCATTTTAAAAAAATTGGCTGACAACCACGCCTTAAATTTGAATACAGTACTCATTATTGATGAAGCTCAGCATCTCATGCCTGACGTGCTTGAACAATTACGTTTA
Organism: uncultured Alteromonas sp.; assembly: GCA_964429915.1. Taxonomy (GTDB): domain Bacteria; phylum Pseudomonadota; class Gammaproteobacteria; order Enterobacterales; family Alteromonadaceae; genus Alteromonas_F. Next base: position 119,372 of record CAYSDZ010000001.1, on the reverse strand, counting down.
TTGACGAATTTGGAAACCAGCCGTGAAAAGCTATTGAAGGTGGTGTTAATAGGTCAGCCAGAGCTACAACAACTGCTTAAACGCAACGAATTACGGCAACTAGCTCAGCGAATTACCGCCCGTTATCACTTGCTCCCTTTAAATAAGCAGGAAGTGAAGCTTTATGTGGCGCACCGTTTAAGCGTTGCAAAAGGCGATATTCATTTGTTTAATATCAGCAGTTTAAAAGCCATTCACTCAATCAGTGCAGGTATTCCTAGGGTCATCAATTTGTTGTGCGATAGAGCGCTTACCCTTACGTATGCCAAACAGACCCATGTTGTCACAAAAGCCCTTTTCCTAGCCGCGGCAGAGCAAATACTCGGTGCTGATGTGGTTGCACAGCGAGTAAATAACCACACTAAACTTATCCTTGTTGCCATATTTTTTGTGTCTGTAGGCGTAGGGTATGGAATAGGAGTTATTAATGCATAAGCGAATGCCAATTGCCGAACTTGAGCCGGGTATGGTAATCACACAGATTACTGAGCAACAAGGCCCTGTTAAGATTAAAAAATCGGGCTTAGTGTCGAGTCAAGAAATGGTGCAAGGCTTGATAGAGATGGGCGTAAGCGAAGTGGAAATAGATGAAGACCAAACCGTTGAGCTGGAGTCCTCATCTGCCTCCGCGCCAAAACAAACACACACGCAAGCTCTTTTACAAGGCCGATACGATAAACAGCATTCGGTTGAAAATGAGCATACGCTGCGTACCGATTATCAGCATCAACATTTATTTTTACCCAGCGTTCAAGCTTTGCCTGCGATGTGGCGACGCTATACCAGACAAGCGGTTGCTAGCTTGCTTACCACTGTCCTTGGCTTGGGTATTGGTTTTTTCATTGCCAAGCCCGCGCTCTTTTCTTCTACATTGAACACGGTAGATAGTCATACTGTATCTGACAAGCAGCAGGTGGAAATTACAAAGGTTAATCAAGCACCTACTGAAAAAGTTCTTGAGCCGCTTGATGAAGGGGATGAAGACGCTGCACGACAGGCAAACGATGACCTGCCCGATGTTGAAAATCCAACTGTCGTTGCAGCTTTGCCCGCACCATCAGTGACCCAAGTCGCAGAGCCTGAAACGCAAGAGCAAGGCATTGAGCTTACCCGTACCAATCAGACAGAAGACGTTGAGACGATTTCTCCTGAACTGTTAAGCAAGGTGACCAAAGTTATCGAAGAACTCGATAACGAGTCAAGCGTAAATGAAATTCGTGAAACTGCTCCGCCAACTAACAGTGATATTCAACGCATCGATCAATTGCCTGTGCGCTACATGACTACTTTGCCCACTATGGAGTTTACTGCTCACATGTATGCATCGCGAGAGCCTGACCGCTGGGTAAGAGTAAACGGAAAGCGCATGCAGGAAGGGGATGTTATCGACAGCAAAGTGCGGATTATCGCCATTGAACCACAGCGTGTGGTATTAAATTATCAAGGTGAAGTGTTTTCGATGGCTGCGCTTACCGATTGGTAATTGTTTAAACACTATTGATAAATACATCCTTGAAGAACTTGGGTAAGTTCATATTAAAGTCGGAAGGTTGAACACTACTTTCAATGTCATCATCAACTTTACTCAAATCGATGCGTTTTACACTGTTATAGTGCGCACCTTTTACATTGTAGAACGTCATCACTACTGGCTTGAACATGTCTTTTGGATTCGCTTTAGCAACAATACCTAGATTACCGCTTTTTAGTTTGACCAAAGAACCAACGGGATGAATACCAATTCTGGCAATGAATTTATGGACTAACCCCGAATCTAAACCCGGCGTGCTGGCTAGGCGTTTTAATGCAACGGCGGGAGAAAGTGCTTTTCGATGCGGCCTGTGTGAAACCATCGCATCGTAAGTGTCAACAATGGCCGCCATTCGTCCATATATGGAAACATCCTCTCCCAATAAACCTTGGGGATAGCCCGTGCCATCAATTCTTTCATGATGCTGAGCGATGACCGTTCTCGCAATCGCATCTAAGTCTTCATTCTGTTCGACCATGTCTAATCCTTCATCAACATGGCCTCTTATAACATGCCAATCCGATTCGGATAACTCGCCGTTATGCATTCTGAGTTCGGTAGGAATGCTTGCCATACCAATGTCCATCAGCAACGCGCCTAGCGAGAGCGCTTCGATTTCGTCATTGTCGAACTCCAAATGTTCAGCGAACATTGCCATTAAAATGCAACAATTCAAACTGTGTTCTAGCAAATATTGATCGGTGTCTTTGATAAAAGTGAGGCAAGATAAAGCATTAGGGTTGTCGAACAGGTTTTCTATCAATTGCTCTGACATGTTCTTTACAGGAGATAAGTCGTTTACTGCCCCTTTTTGAAGTTGGTCTATGAATTCACCCTGACAAATGATCGCTTGCATAAACAAATCATTGGCTTTCTCTAAACCAGCGCTATCAACGTCTTTATGGCTATTTAGCTTGGGTTTTTCAGGCTCATCGTGCACTTCATCCGCCGAGGCGGTTGCGATCAGCTCGCTTTTGGATAAGTCGACTTCAACTTTGGTTATGCCTTTTTTAACAAGCGCAGAGATGAACTCATTTTTGGTCACTTTGCCTTTTGCTTTTAACTGAACGTTCCCTTCTTGTTCAACAACGCAGTTGACATAGTGCCCCAATTGCAGCTCTTCGATAGAAATGGTTTTGTGCATACTGTGTGTTAGAAATGGCGTTGACCGAATCTAAAGCTTAGCACTTATTTAAAAAAAAACAGGGTAAAGACCTTAGTTTTGAAAAATTTACCAAGGTCTTTGTATAACTACTGCCAGCTCGCTCTTGTTTCTTCAAACTTGGTTATTTTTTCTTCATCAAGTAAGGTTTGTCCGATTGCGTCTAAGCCAGAAATCAAAGTGAACTTGTGGGCTTCTCCGATAGTGAAACGGTAGTGTTTTTCATTACATTGTACCGATTGATTTTCCAAGTCGATATGAATAGCTGTTTTGGGCGATGCCGTTACAACGTCGAATATTTCCTGTATTTCGGTACTTGAAAGTGCGATGGGTAAGAGTTGATTGTTAATGCAGTTACCGTAAAAAATATCTGCAAAACTGGTCGCAATAATGGCTTTAAAGCCAAAGTCGGTTAAGGCCCACGGGGCGTGCTCTCTACTTGAACCACAGCCGAAGTTTTCGCGGGTCAATAAAACACTTGCACCTTGATACTCTGGAAAATTAAGAACAAAGTTATCATTTGGGGTTAACGGTTGTCCCTTATTGTAACGCCAATCGAAAAACAAATGTTTTCCAAAGCCTTTTCTTGAAACGCTAGTAAGAAATTGTTTAGGAATAATTTGGTCGGTATCGACATTCGCTTGATCAAGTGGACACGCGGTACCGCTATGTGTAGTAAATCCTGTTGTCATCGTTGTATCCTTTAGCCTTTAAATTCACGAATATCGGCAAACTTTCCTTTGATGGCTGCCGCCGCTGCCATGGCTGGGCTTACAAGATGCGTACGTGCGCCTCTACCTTGCCTTCCTTCAAAGTTTCGGTTGCTAGTGGAGGCACAGCGATCGCCCTCTTCAAGCAAGTCGTCATTCATGCCCAAGCACATTGAGCAACCCGGTAAACGCCACTCGAAGCCCGCGTCGATAAACACTTTGTCTAAAGCTTCTTCTTCTGCCTGTTGTTTTACTTTGAAGGAGCCCGGTACAACAATAGCAGTAACGTTTGCGGCCACTTTACCATGTTTAGCAATTGCTGCCGCTGCGCGAAGATCTTCAATACGACTATTCGTGCATGACCCAATAAAAACATGAGAAACCGGTGTATCGGTGAGCTTTTGCCCCGGTTCAAGCCCCATATAAGCAAGCGCTTTAACGGCTGAACCTTTTACCACGGCATCGGCAAAATCATCGGGACTAGGAACAGGGGTATTCACGCCTACCACTTGCCCGGGGTTTGTTCCCCAAGTGACTTGTGGTTCGATATCTTCTGCTTTTAGTTTTACTTCGCTATCGAACACCGCTTCCTTGTCAGAAAACAGCGTTTGCCAATACGCTAGTGCCGCGTCCCAGTCGTCGCCTTTAGGCGCATATTCTTTATCTTTCAAGTAGGCATAAGTAATTTCGTCGGGGGCGATCAAGCCTGCTTTTGCGCCGCCTTCTATACTCATGTTACAGATAGTCATACGCGCTTCCATTGACAAGGAATGTATTGCATTCCCTGCGTATTCAATCACATGACCTGTGGCACCTGCATGCCCGATTTTGCCAATAATCGCGAGCACAATATCTTTTGATGTAATACCCGCCGCAAGCGTTCCATCGATGGAAATACGCATCGTTTTGGCTTTAGGCTGTTTAAGGGTTTGCGTGGCAAAGACATGTTCAACCTGAGAGGTACCGATGCCAAACGCCAAGGCGCCAAAGGCACCATGGGTAGCCGTATGCGAATCGCCACATACCACGGTCATACCGGGTAGAATCAACCCTAATTCAGGGCCCATCACGTGAACGATCCCCTGCTTTTTATGACCCACATCAAACAGCGTTATGCCATGCTTTTGACAATTGCTTTTTAGTGTTTGTAGCTGTTTTTCATTGTCAGGACCACAGGCATCCAGTGCTAAGGAACGAGTAGAAATACTGTGATCCATGGTTGCAAACGTGCGGTGCGGCGCGCGTACTTTTCTGTTTTTTTCTTCTAAGCCAGCAAAAGCCTGAGGTGAGGTAACTTCGTGAATTAGGTGTCGGTCTATATACAACAAATAATCGTCGTCTTTCTCAACGACGGCATGTGCTTCGAATATTTTTTCGTACAGTGTTTTTGCCATAATGTCTTAGTTTCCAATTATATTGGCAACAATTGCGTCGCCGACATCGCTTGTGCTAACAGGCGGCATTGCAGCGCCAGGGGCTTGCAGTTCTGCTGTTAAAATATTGTTTTCGAGCGTAGCAACAACGGCTGACTGAATGGCATCCGCCGCCTCAGTTTCGTTAAAGCTATAACGCAACATCATCGCCGCAGATAAAATTTGTGCGATAGGATTCGCAATGCCCTTTCCAGCGATATCTGGCGCTGAGCCTCCAGCCGGTTCATACATGCCAAAATTATCACCGTTGATACTGGCAGAGGCCAACAGCCCCATTGAACCTGTCATCATGGCACACTCATCGGATAGTATGTCACCAAATAGATTAGAGCAGAGCATGACGTCAAACTGCGCAGGGTTTTTAATTAATTGCATCGCTGCGTTATCAATATAGATATGCTCTAATTCAACATCGGGATAGTCTTTGGCAACGTCTTCGACCACTTCGCGCCATAAGCGACTGCATTCAAGTACGTTGGCTTTATCCACTGATGATACTTTTTTGTCTCTTAGCATGGCTGAGTTGAACGCAATACGTGCGATACGATCAATTTCGCTTCGTGTGTAGCGCATCGTATCGAATGCCATTTCGTTGCCGTTATTCGTCTCTCTGCCTTTTGGCTTGCCAAAATAAATACCACTGGTTAGCTCACGCACTACCATTACGTCAACACCACTAGATGCAATATCTTCACGCAAAGGGGATAGGTGGGCAAGTCCTGAGTAAATCTGCGCGGGGCGCAAATTACAAAACAAATCGAAATGGCTTCTTAATTTGAGTAGTGCAGCTCGTTCAGGACGCTGTTCCAAAGGAAGAGAATCCCACTTTGGACCGCCGATAGAACCAAACAGGATAGCGTCAGCTTCTTCACATCCTTTTAGGGTTTTTTCAGGTAGCGCAGAGCCTTCGGTATCGATGGCGAAACCGCCCACTGCATAGGCACTACGATTCAAACGTAAGTCAAATTTAGTTTCTATAGCATCAAGCACCTTGTTGGCTTCGTGCATGACTTCGGGTCCAATACCGTCTCCAGCTAAAACGGCAATGTTGTATGTGGTCATTTATTCTCCTACAACGCGTGCTTGTTGTTTTTGTTCATCTATTTGGTCTGCCAAATAGGTATCATTCAATACGTAAATCAGTGCTTTAACGCCCGACTCAACAATGTCTGTCGCTAAGCCGATACCATGAAATCGTCGTCCTCGGTATTCTGCAATCACACTCACTTGTGCTAGTGCGTCAGCACCTTCGCCTTTTGAATCGAGTTTAAAATCGACAATGTTTAGTTCGTCGTGTCCCAACATGGTCATAATGGCATTAAAACTTGCATCTACCGGCCCATTACCAACCGAAGACTGAGTGACTTCTTCGTCACCAATTTTCAAACGCACAGTGGCACTGGGGATAATGGCTTTACCAGAGGTTGCTTGCAAAGAAACCAATTCATAATGTGCGTAATCTTGTTTTTGTTTATCAAAAAACAATAGGGCTTCTAGGTCGTAGTCATACACCTGCCCTTTTTTATCGGCCAACTTCAAAAACAGGTCGTAAACGCTGTTTAAATCGTAATCTGTTTCTTCATAGCCTAATTCATTGAGTCGGTGTTTAATGACGTGACGGCCGGAGCGCGAGGTCAAATTTAAGTTATTTTTGTTAATGCCCACGCTTTCGGGTGTCATTATCTCGTAGGTATTTTGTGCTTTTAACACGCCATCCTGATGGATACCTGAGGAATGACTAAAGGCATTAGCACCAACAATTGCTTTGTTGGCTTGCACAGGCATATTACACAATTGACTGACTAGCTTGGAGGTGCGGCTAATTTCTTGACTCTTAATCTGGGTTGAAAGCCCTAGCAATGCTTTGCGTGTTTCTAGGATCATGGCTATTTCTTCCAACGAACAGTTACCTGCCCGTTCACCTATGCCATTGATGGTGCATTCCACTTGTCTCGCGCCATTTTCAACTGCGGCTAAAGAGTTACCGACAGCTAAACCTAAATCGTTGTGACAATGTACCGATATGACGGCTTTGTCGATATTCGGTACGCGGTTAAATAAGTTCTTAATAATGCCACCAAACTCGCTAGGCGTGGTGTAACCTACGGTGTCAGGAATGTTAACAGTCGTTGCACCTGCGGTGATGGCCGCTTCTACCATTCTGCAAAGGTAGTCGATATGGGTCCGACCCGCATCTTCACATGAAAATTCGACATCGTTGGTGTATTTTTTTGCATGTTTGATGGCATTAACAGCCATTTCAACCACATCGTCTTGTGATTTTCGCAACTTTGCGTTTACGTGAATATCTGACGTGGCGATAAACGTATGAATGCGAAACCGCTCTGCTACGCGCAAAGCTTCGCCGCAGGCATCTATGTCTTTTGGCAATGCGCGTGATAGACCTGCAATCACTGAATTTTTGACATTTTTAGCGATTTCTTGAACCGAAGCAAAGTCACCCGGTGACGACACTGGAAAGCCGGCTTCAATGACATCTACTCCAAGTCGTTCGAGTGCGAGCGCAATTTGAAGCTTCTCTTTCATGCTTAAACTTGCGGGTAATGCCTGCTCGCCATCTCGTAACGTTGTGTCAAAGAGTATGATCTGGTCGCTCATAATGGTTCCTTGAAGTAGTAAAAAAAAACCCGTGCTGTGCACGGGTTTTAGACATTTTTTCGAAAACGCAATCTACCCGTACAGTCTTGCTGCCATCAGAAGTAGAAAGAGAATAAAAATTGTATACATCTTAATTAAAATGCGCTCTCGTTAAATTGATGTAAAGGTTAAGGTATCTAGCGAACAATATCAAGATAAATTACAGCTTTCGTATACAATTTTAGACCTAAGTATTTATCACATTT
>CAYSDZ010000001.1:9308-111533 GCA_964429915.1 uncultured Alteromonas sp. | reverse complement strand
CAAGATAAATTACAGCTTTCGTATACAATTTTAGACCTAAGTATTTATCACATTTTCTGAGGGACAAAAAGCCCTGATGGGTTCAACCGGCTGTTTAAAAACCTTAGGCATACTGTCATGTTTAATCGTAATGCCTGTGATTGCTTTATTCGTAGGCTGGTTATCGACTATGCAAGCACCCTCCGAGCAACTTTGGCAGTCTCTTTTAGCCTTTATGGTGTTGGCTCCATTTTTTACTTTACCTATTTGTTCTTTTTTCTTGCTTAAACGGTTTTAGGATAGCGAAAAGGTTTAATCGAGTTGATGAAATATCTTTATTTTCGCTACGGTAAATTTTTTCCAGTCGATCTGCGCTGAAAGGCGCATTTCTCTTAGCGTGAGTGCGCGAGGTAGGGTACGAGACTTATAATTCCATGTATGACCGCAGCAAGCAGCTTGCATAATGGCTTTAGTTGGTTTTACTAGTGTTGTTGTTGCTTCGCTTGTGAGGGTGTTGCACAGATCGTCGTTGAAATGAAACCACCCGTGTTTATTAGTATGAATACAATGATTACTAAGATCGACCTTATCAACACAATCTAGCTCAATATGATGATTATCGAGCTCTTCGACATGAACCGGGACGACGAGGCCGAGTTTAGCGTGGGTGTGGAACCAAAGGCGGTTCTTTTCGTTGTCCAATTTTAAGCTTGGCGCTTTTTGAGCTTGTTTATGCTGAAAACTTGCATTGTGAGCATCTACGTCTAATGGGGCATTGTGATCACACAAGAAGTAGGCGACATTTTTGATGTGGTAGGGAAGTCCAGCCAGTTTTCGCTTAATTAAAGAGGGGTGTTGCAGGTTGGCATGTGCCAAGGTGTGTAATTCTCGTTCGTACAAGGCATTACACAACTCGGCAAATTTAGCCAATTCAGGGCCATTTGTATGAGCAATTGAAAAAAAGTCTGTTTGTTTATCGCTCATAGCCCTTTCTTACATGCAAGTGGTAATTTACTGACCTTTTATTTCTTGACGGCCTCGGTAAACAGCAGTCTCTCCCAATGCTTCTTCTATACGAAGTAGTTGGTTGTATTTAGCAACACGATCAGAACGGCACAAAGAGCCTGTTTTGATTTGTCCTGCGGCTGTACCAACTGCAAGGTCTGCGATTGTCGCATCTTCGGTTTCGCCAGAACGGTGAGAAATAACTGCAGTAAAGCCTGCATCTTTAGCCATTTTGATGGCGTTTAATGTTTCGGTTAACGAGCCAATCTGATTGAATTTAATTAGGATACTGTTACCGATACCTTCGTCAATACCACGCTTTAAGATTTTTGTATTGGTGACGAACAAGTCGTCTCCAACTAATTGTACGCGGCTACCAACTTTATTGGTAAGATCTTTCCACCCTTCCCAATCGCTCTCGTCCATACCATCTTCAATAGAAACGATAGGGTACTTTTCAGATAAGCCTGCTAAGTAGTCTGCAAAACCGGGCGCATCAAACGCTTTTCCTTCACCTGACAAGTCGTATTTGCCATTTTTATAAAACTCTGAAGATGCACAATCTAAGGCTAGTGTTACGTCTTCGTTCATTTTGTAGCCCGCAGCTTCTACCGCTTGCGTGATCACCGCTAGTGCTTCTTCGTTTGAAGCCAAGTTAGGGGCGAAACCACCTTCATCACCAACCGCTGTATTTAAACCTTTCGCAGACAATACTTTTTTCAGGTTGTGAAAGATTTCAGCACCCATACGCAAGGCTTCTTTGAAGCTTTTTGCGCCTACTGGCTGCACCATAAATTCTTGTATATCGACGTTATTATCGGCATGTTCACCACCATTGATGATGTTCATCATAGGTACAGGCATGCTGTACTGACCAGACGTGCCATTTAAGTCAGCAATGTGTTCGTAAAGCGCCACACCTTTTTCTACTGCCGCTGCTTTTGCATTGGCTAGCGATACCGCGAGAATGGCATTGGCGCCTAAATTTTCTTTATTTTCGGTTCCGTCTAAATCAAGCATCACTTGATCGATATCGCTTTGCGCAATCGCGTCTTTGCCTGTAAGTGCAGGTGCAATGACATCGTTAACAGCAGCTACGGCTTTAGTGACACCTTTTCCTAGGTAACGGCTTTTATCTCCGTCGCGTAATTCTAATGCTTCTCGTGAGCCGGTCGATGCTCCACTTGGAGCAGCTGCGCGACCCATTGCGCCACTTTCTAAATAAACATCTGCTTCTACCGTGGGGTTTCCACGTGAATCCATTATTTCACGTCCAACTATGCGTGCGATTTTCGCCATTTTTTTTCCTCAACCATGTGTTGTGTGATATTAGTTTTTGTTTTTGTGATGCTGTCCAGCAGCAGCAACAAAACCAGTGAAAAGTGGGTGTCCATCTCTAGGTGTAGAATTAAATTCTGGGTGGAATTGGCCTGCTACAAACCATGGATGATCAGGTATTTCTATTACTTCCACAAGCCGTTTGTCAGTAGACAAACCACTCACTTTCAAACCTGCGGCCTCTATTTCGCTTCGCAGATTATTATTGACTTCGTATCGGTGTCGATGTCGTTCATATATTTCTACACTGTTATACGCTTCGTATACTTTGGTGTCGGGCATCAAATGACATAATTGACTGCCAAGGCGCATCGTACCGCCCAAATCTGACGATGCATCTCTTGTTTCTGTGCTACCGTCGCTATCAAGCCATTCGGTGATCAAACCAACTACCGGATAGGGCGTATTTGCGTCAAATTCAGAGCTGTTGGCATTTTCCATATTGGCAACATTACGAGCAAATTCAATATAAGCGACTTGCATTCCTAGGCAAATCCCCAAATAGGGTACTTTATTTTCTCTGGCAAATTTAGCCGCAGCAATTTTGCCTTCAATTCCTCTTTCACCAAATCCGCCTGGCACCAAAATAGCATCAAACGGAGCTAGAATTTCACTGCCTTTGCTTTCAATGTCTTGCGAATCGACATAGTGAATATTAACGCTTAATTGATTTTTTAACCCTGCGTGTTTAAGTGCTTCATTAACTGACTTATAGGCATCGGGCAATTCAACATATTTACCCACAAGGGCAATGTCGATTTCGTCGTTAGGATTGGATTCCTGATAAAGAACGCGTTCCCATTCAGAGAGGTCGGCCTCGCCACATTCGAGTTTAAACCTGTCTACCACTAACTGGTCCATGCCTTGTGCTTTAAGTACAGCAGGAATGCGATATATGCTGTCGACATCTTTCAGTGAGATAACGGCTTTGTCGGCAACGTTGGTGAATAAGGCGATTTTTGAACGCTCTATAGCGGGCAGCGCACCCACCGAACGGCAAACCAGTATGTCGGGTTGAATGCCAATCGATCGCAATTCTTTCACTGAATGCTGTGTAGGTTTCGTTTTAACTTCACCAGAAGCCGGCATGTAAGGCACCAGCGTCAGGTGCATATACATCGCTTTTTCTCTGCCCAATTCGGTACCTAGCTGTCTTATGGCTTCCAAGAAGGGTTGAGATTCTATATCACCTACCGTTCCGCCAATTTCCACAATGGCAACATCAGACCCTTCCGCGCCTTCTATAACACGGCGTTTTATTTCATTGGTGATATGTGGGATAACTTGAATCGTTGCGCCCAGATAATCACCTCGACGCTCACGTTTTAGCACTTCCTCGTATACTCTTCCTGTTGTGAAGTTGTTTTTACGTGTCATTCGGGTGCGAATAAAGCGTTCGTAGTGGCCTAAATCGAGATCGGTTTCCGCGCCATCGTCTGTTACGAATACTTCCCCGTGTTGAATGGGGCTCATTGTTCCAGGATCGACATTAATATAGGGGTCGAGTTTGAGCATGGTCACGTTGAGACCGCGTGCTTCTAAAATAGCGGCAAGAGAGGCTGCTGCAATGCCTTTACCCAATGATGATACAACACCACCGGTGACAAAAATATAATGTGTCATGCAAAACCTAGACGTTTATTTGAACGGCAATAATGCACTTGTTTGATTAGCAATGAAAAAGTAACCAAACAATTCGCATTTGGACGGCACATAATTATACGCAAGACTTAGCCTTGAAACAATCGCTTAATTTCATAAACCCAGTCCAATGCCTGTTTGGGGGTAAGCATGTCGGGGTCTATGTTTTTTAATGCGTCTTTGAGTTTGGGCGACAATTTATTCTCAGCTTGAATGTGGTTTCTCGGTGGTGTTAATAAATCTAACTGCGCTTGCTGTTGGCCTTCTTTCGAACCCATTTCTAAGGCGTAAAGTTGTTGACGGGCGCTGTCTAATACTTGAGAAGGCACACCTGCCAGCTTGGCAACTTCAATACCATAACTTTTACTGGCTGGTCCTTTATTAACGGTGTGCATAAATTTAATACTGTCTTGATGTTCGATGGCATGAACGTGCACATTTTCAATAGTGCTTATTTTTTCATGTAAAGCAGTAAGCTCATGGTAATGGGTTGCAAATAATGTAAACGCATTTAGTTCCTTGGCTAAATATTCTGCACAGGCCCATGCCAGTGACAAGCCATCGTAGGTGCTTGTACCTCTGCCAATTTCATCCATCAAGACTAACGATTGTTCGTTTGCGTTATTTAAAATGGTCGCGGTCTCGGTCATTTCCACCATAAATGTTGAACGTCCAGATGCAAGGTCATCTGCTGCTCCTATACGAGTGAAAATACCTGTAAAAGGGCCGATTACTGCGTTCTTTGCAGGAACAAAAGCACCTATATGAGCTAATAGAACAATCAAAGCCGTTTGTCTCATATAGGTTGATTTGCCTCCCATGTTAGGGCCGGTGATCATCAACATTTTTGTTTGCTTGTTGAGTGTTAGCGGATTGGCGATAAAGGGTTGGTCTAACGCCGCTTCAACCACTAAATGTCTGCCGTCATCAAAGTGCAGTTCAGGTTTAACGCTAAGCGAAGGACGGCTGAGATGTAAGTGCTCAGCATTTTGTGTAAAGCTAAGGAGTACGTCCAGTTCAGCGAGAGCGCTTGCACTGTTAATGAGTGCATTCAGATGAGGCGAAATATGCTCAAACAGCTCGTTGTAAAGTTTTTTCTCTAACGCCAATGCGCGACTTTGACTAGTAAGTACCTTGTCTTCGTGGGCTTTTAACTCTGGTAGTATGTAGCGTTCAACGTTTTTCAGTGTTTGTCTGCGAATATATTCCGCAGGGATTTGTCCGACACTGGCTCGGCTAGTTTCAATGTAAAAGCCATGCACTTTATTAAAGCCGACTTTAAGTGTGGCAATACCCGTTCGTTTCCGTTCTCTTTCTTCAAGTTCATCAAGATAATCGCTTGCGCCTGATGCCAAAGCACGTAATTCATCGAGTTCAGCGCTGTATCCTGAAGCAATGACGCCACCATCGCGAATAACAACGGGTGGGTTGTCAATAATTGCGCTGCGCAACAATGCTTCTATGTCAGGGTATTGCCCTACTTTGTTAATTAAATTGGCAAGTAGACAACGGTTTGACTTGTCCACTAATGGCTGCATGCTTTCTTGCAGGGCAGGGAAGAGTGACAGTGCATGAGACAGTTTCGCAAAATCTCGAGGTCTGGCCGAACGCAGCGCCAGTCGAGACATCACCCTTTCAATATCGCCAATTTGTTTAAGCTGTAATTGTAAGGCGGGATAGTCGCCTGTTAGTAGTGTATCAATGGTGTCATAAGCCCTATTTAGTTGTTTTTGGTCAGTGATAGGATTATGTAATTTACGCTGAAGTAATCGGCTACCCATTGCTGTTTGGGTGTGGTTGATCACAGAAAACAAGGTGTGCTCTTGACTCCCTTTTAAATTGTGGGTGAGCTCAAGATTTCGACGCGTGGCTGCATCTAAATGGACTCGCCCTTCGCTGCGTTCAATGCTGATTTGCGTTATATGGGGAAGGTTGGCTCGTTGAGTGTCTTTTACATACTGCATGACACAACCGGCTGCGCTGATCGATAGCTTTTCGTTAGTAATACCAAAACCGTCTAGTGTCGCGACACCAAATTGCTGAGTGAGTAGGGTGACGGCAGTGTCGTGATCAAATTCCCACTCAGGGCGTCGTCTAAGACCTTTTATTGTTTCGATTAACGATAAATCAGTAAAAGTATCGGAGTAAAGTAATTCAGCAGGGGAAAGGCGTTGCAATTCAGTGATAAAGTCATCTTTGTTAGCGCATTCAACAATTGCGAATCGCCCTGTACTGAGGTCTAAAGATGCAATACCAAAGCTATTTTGAGAATCATTTTGGGAATAATGAAACGCACAAAGTAAGGATTCTTTTGATTCATCAAGCAGGGCTTCGTCAGTCAGCGTGCCTGGCGTAATAATGCGTTGAACTTGTCGTTCAACTGGGCCTTTGCTTGTTGCAGGATCACCAATTTGTTCACAGATTGCCACAGATTCACCGAGCTTAACCAAACGCGCTAAGTAGCTTTCCGCAGCATGGTAAGGCACGCCAGCCATAGGAATGGGCTCGCCACCTGATTTTCCTCTTGCAGTCAGCGAGATATCCAATAGCGAAGCAGCACGCTTGGCATCATCATAAAATAGCTCATAAAAATCGCCCATTCGGTAAAATAAAAGGATGTCGGGGTGCTGCGCTTTTATCGCTAAATATTGGCGCATCATGGGGGTATGAGTTTCAGAATTTCTTGCTATGACCAAGGTGTTACCTAATTTAAAGTTTAGTTTGAAAGGGGATAATTTAACTGCTGTCGTATCAGTCAATGAATAAACGCGCGCCCCGATGTTAAATCTTTTTCTTGTATCCAAGCCATAAACTGACAGAGACAAGTAACACAACTAGCGACAAATACAGCAGTTCAGTCATGTTTTTTGGCTTTATTTCAACAATATAAGCAAATACTTTGACCACTAGGATCATTATGATGACTTTTCCAAGCTTCGTTTTTAAATCATCGATGCTACTAATGGTGAAGGCTTGCGATTGAGAACGTTTTGCATGTTCTATTGGACTAATAAAAAGCTCATAAAGCCCGAAAGAAAAAATAAACAAAATGGCTGAGAGTAAAAAGGTATCTAATATTTCAACTACAAGTAGCACTAAGGAATCTCTCGTTATCGTAGTGCTTGTGTTAGTTAAATAATAGGCTAGATCGGTAGCGAGATGAAACACCTCAGCAGAGCCAAGAATAACCAAACAAATCGCTGTAAGCATGCAACAAACCACTCCTACTATTAGTAGAATGCGACTATTCCATAACATTTTTTCAAACAGATTATTCACTCATACCACCTTTTAATTTTTAATCATTCGAAAGTGTATATAATCTGGGTAAAAAAGAAAATGATAGGCCGCCCAAGGTAGTTTGATTTATTTGCGTAGCTTAATTTGACTGTATTTTAATAAGCGTTATCATTTTTTTACTGTGTCATTTAGGTCTTTTAAAAACATAATCATTATGAGCAAGTACAACCAGCGTTGTTCCCCACGTTCTTCAAGCGCTTTCCAAAGAAAAAGCCAGGTGGAAAAAATCGCCCAAGTACTCGTGTCCAAAAACTGGACTGTAAGCTGCGCAGAGAGCTGCACAGGCGGTGGGCTTGCCTATGCTTTTACCAGTATTGCGGGGAGTTCAAATTGGTTTAACAGTTCATGGGTCACGTATAGCAACGCGGCAAAAACCGCTCTTTTGAACGTCAATGCCGATACACTTGCCGACTATGGCGCGGTCTCTTCACAAACCGTTATTCAAATGGCATTGGGCGCAGCAAGCATGGCTACAGCTGATGTTGCGATTGCAACGAGTGGAATTGCGGGGCCTGATGGCGGTTCGTTAGAAAAACCGGTTGGCCTCGTTTGGTTTGGTTTGTGCACGCAAGGCGTCACCCAGTCTGTCTCTCGGTATTTTGAAGGCGATCGTGAGCACGTGCGTGAACAAGCAATAGATACCGCCCTAGCATTACTGACTCAAAGTCTAGTTGAATAGAACGATTAACTCGATACACTCCGTATAGTAAAACTTAATCATGATGAGCGTTAATCACGATTATAGATTAAATGTTTAAATAACATTTACAGCTGTATAATTATACAGTATATTTGGTTTTAACTGACGCAAGCACTTTAACTAAACGAGATTTTTCTGTGGACGACAATAAATCTAAAGCTCTTTCCGCCGCCTTGGGACAAATTGAAAAACAATTTGGTAAGGGCGCAATTATGCGTTTGGGTGACAACCAAGCGATGGACATTGAATCCATATCAACAGGTTCGCTAAGTATTGACATAGCTTTGGGTATTGGCGGCTTGCCTTGTGGTCGTGTGGTAGAAATATACGGACCTGAGTCCTCAGGAAAAACCACGCTTACTTTGCAAGTTATTGCTGAAGCGCAAAAAAAAGGGAAAACCTGTGCCTTCGTTGATGCTGAGCATGCTTTGGACCCCGTATATGCTGAAAAGTTAGGCGTTAATATAGATGAGTTGCTTGTGTCGCAACCCGATACAGGTGAACAGGCGCTAGAAATCTGCGATATGTTGGTGCGTTCTGGTGCGGTGGATGTTGTTATTGTTGACTCAGTGGCAGCATTAACGCCGAAAGCTGAAATTGAAGGCGACATGGGAGATTCCCATGTTGGTTTACAAGCGCGTCTCATGTCTCAAGCACTTCGAAAATTAACGGCTAACATTAAAAAAACCAATACCTTATGTATTTTTATCAACCAAATCCGAATGAAAATCGGCGTAATGTTTGGTTCACCAGAAACGACAACGGGCGGAAACGCGCTTAAATTTTATGCATCTGTTCGCTTGGATATTCGTCGTATAGGCGCAATAAAAGAAGGCGATGAAATTGTCGGCAATGAAACCCGAGTAAAAGTAGTCAAAAACAAGGTAGCCCCCCCGTTTAAACAAGCAGAATTCCAAATCCTTTATGGCGAGGGGATCTCTAAAGAGGCAGAGCTTATAGATTTAGGTGTAAGCCAAAAATTTGTTGAAAAAGCAGGGGCTTGGTATAGCTACAACGGTGACAGAATTGGCCAAGGTAAAGCCAACGTTGTGCGTTTTATGCGTCAAAACCCTGAAATTGCGAACGAACTTGAAGGTAGAATTCGCGAAGCCTTGCTATTGTCTAAAACAATCACTGCTGAAGAAGGCGAAGCGAAAGAAGAGCTTCTATGATGATTTACTGATTGGAACTTCCCCGTTCCGTTTTGTGCCCGCTTTATAAGCGGGCTTTTTTGTTTGTCTAGCGAAGCTGGCAAACCCATCAGACTGAAAGAAGTCTGAGTCACCCTGTGCTATCTAAGCGGTTTAATCTAACAGTGTGATAGGGCAGCTGAACAGTTTGTTCTATTTTGCAACATGTATAAAGAATGTTTAAGGTTCGTGAACTCTTCCTGCTTATCGTGCGATAGCTCTGATGAATTGAGCAAGGTAAAACAGCGCGTTACTGTATCTTCTTCCTCCTGACTAAAACTGTCACCAGAACCATGTTGGGCACGTGCTACTCTCAAAATTGCCATTGCTACTGTCTTATTTGAAGGTGAGAGCACAAATGCTTGAACCAAACATTTCAAAGCAGGTTTAAAGCGTTTTGCTTCGTAGTAGTTTTGAGACATCGTTAATAGCTCTTTACTCGAAAAACGAATTTCAGTTCTCTCGTTTAATTCCTGTTTTACGTAAGACTCTAAAATCAGGTTGCGTTCATGACTTTTGTGCAGTTCACTTTGCAGCACCTGTAACGTTAGCTTTGCTTGCTCAAGGTTTCCGCTCTCGTGAAAGGCTTTCATTAAATCAAGCTTATCTTCGAAACTTTTGAGCAACTCTCCGTTACCAACCTCATGTAAAAAACCGTCTGCAGTCGATTTTCGGCCTTGAATATTCAATAATCTTGCTTCGATGATCAATAATTGCTTTTTCAACTGCTTGGTGTGTTTACCATATTTAAGTAGGCTAAGATGTTTATACAGTTGGCGAATGCAGTCGTTAAGCTTTATACCCGAGAGGGTTTGGGCTAAGTCAGCAGCAATACGCGTTTCTTGGTACGCCTGTTTAAACTCTTTTTCCTCAGTAAAATAGTTCGCTAGTAAATCATGAATCGCAAATTTGGTGTCCTCCCGTTGTTTTAGACGAAGAATAGTAGGTTGTACTTCGTCCAGCTTTTTCTGCTTTAAGTGAATCGAAACTAATCCGATGTGTATCCATGCATAGTCTGCATGTTTAAGCAAGGCCTTCAAGTAGTCTTGCGCATCATCAAGCTCACCCAAATTAATTAAACAGGAAATAACCAAACGATGAAGCTTAGCGTTGTGTGCAACGGCAAGCTTTCTTTCTATGATCTGTTGAGCGTAATAAATTGCTTTTGAATAATCTTTTTTATCAGCATACATAAGCGGTTTACACATAATCATTCGCTCTTCGATGACTTGTTTAATACGCGCTCTAATTTTTACGGGTTTTAGTGGTTTGGTCCAAAAATCGTCGGGTTGAAGCTCAATAACGCTATTAACGAGTGAAGAATTTGTTTCAGCACTCAAAAAAATAACCGTAGTTTGATGCGTGATGTAAGACTTAAATTTCAGTTCTTCCAACAAGTGGAATCCGTCTTTGTCTGTATTTAGGTTGAAAGAGATAAACACTAAGTCAAAACGTTTGCGAGCGAACGCTTGATTCGCTTCAAACCCATTTGCTGCACCCCTAATATAAGCAACACCCAAGTTTAATAACTCATGCCTTATGGCATCGCGAGTCAGGCGCTGTTCATCGATTAGGACTATCACAGCTTTTTTTGTGGGAAGGCATACTTGAGAAGGAATGTTATTAATTTTTCGAATAAGTATAACGCAGCCATAAAAGCGCTGTGAAGCTCCCAAGGGCGAAGTCTAAAAGGATTTATACTGTGTCAAATTGTTTAAATACTTTTATTCGTTCGCTGAATCGAGCATGTTGAGGTGGAACGGGTATAAGACGAAGAATATCTTTCAGTTTTTTCATCGTTATAGGTGTCGTTGACATGGTTACTCTCATTACGCAAAAGTGAAAGA
The DNA here is from genome assembly GCA_964429915.1 of uncultured Alteromonas sp. GTDB lineage: Bacteria > Pseudomonadota > Gammaproteobacteria > Enterobacterales > Alteromonadaceae > Alteromonas_F. Next base: position 100,533 of record CAYSDZ010000001.1, on the reverse strand, counting down.
GTAGCGGTTATTACACCTACTGACTAAAATGTGAGAAAATTAATGACATCGATGAAAATATGTAACACCCTCAGAGAAAGTACGATACGAATTCAAGACACCCTAACGCAATGGCACCACTCAGGTCTTTTTGGAACCCGTGGACTTTATTGGAAAACTGGCGGAATTGGTGCCACCGCCAAGATTGAATCTCACGCGTTTCCGGTGACTGACGTAGAGATTAAAACGGGATTTCGACTTTGGCGCCCAAAAGCCTCATCATAAAATAGTGCTTGAACACGCATGTGTTGAGGCAGATTTTCTGTACTCATGGCCCGCCCGCCAAGCTGTCCTGCCAACGCTTAATTCCTTACCTGTTTGCAAATCTTCAATTTGTATCACGCGAAACAAGCCCTAAATACAGCTGTACACATAGGGTAGTAAATAGCGTTAATCTTTCCTATGCTCAAAAAACATGCCGTCAACAGTTCTAGAGGGATTCAGCAGACTAGCTCAAGAAAGTGTAAAAACTCCAGACATCTAATTGTTTATTTGTTAAACAAATTGCTTGTTTTATCTATTGCGTGTAAATGGTATTAACCGAGCTTATTCACTAATACTGAACCTTCATAAAAAGAATTTATTCAAGAAAGGTTTATTATTTTTGTAATAAACCTTTCACTCACTCCGACTTAACATAATATACGCAGGCTTTTAGTTAAAAAAGCGCTTGGCGTGCCAGGAATTGACTACTCAACAGTCTTTAGCATAGTGGAAAGAAACATCAGGGCTTTTTTTGAAAGATACATCGGAATTCGACCAAATTATTGAGCAGTACGGGCCGTCAATAGCGCGCCTAGCAGGCAGTTTCGAAGCCGATCCCGCCTTAAGGGAAGACTTAATTCAGGAAATTGGTTTGGCTATTTGGACATCTTTGAATAATTATTCGGGAAGCGGCAGTTTAAAGAGCTTTGTCTTAAGAATTGCACACAATAAATCTATCGATCACGTGGCAAAAGAAGCCGCTAAAAATAAACATACGGATTCCTTGGAAGGTAATTTAGAACAAAAGTGGTCAATTGAGTCTGACATTCAGTTAAATCAAGAGCAGCTTCTCTTGATTACTGCTGTTCGGCAAATGCCCGTTCCTCTTAAAGAGGCCATCACCTTATTGCTGGAAGACATGAGTTACAAAGAAATCGCGGTGATTTTGGGAACAACTGTTGGCAATGTAGGCGTGAGAATAAACCGTGCAAAAGAATGGTTACGGGAGGCTTTATCATGAATCAAGATGCATTTTTAAACAATATTAAGTCCACATGGCAAACCGTGGAATTGCCTCATAAATCAATGCTTAAAAAGGCAAAAAGAAATGCTATGTGGTACAGGCTTGGCGTGGCTTACAGTGCTATTTCATCTCTACTATTTGTTATTGCGGGTGCCTGGATTATTTTAAATAGCAACGCAGACGTTGTTCACTGGTTAGTTGGATTAACCTTTATTTTTTTAGTGCCTGGACTGGCGTTTTTCTCAACAAAAAAAAGTTGGCGATATGCCAAATGGGAAGACAGAAGTGCGTTGGGTACCTTTTCTCAACTTATCACGCAATGCAACCTTTCAATTCGCATGCATAAGCTAGCTAAAAAGGTGGCATTGTCTTATGCATTGGTCCCAGCTATCGGTGTATCAGTCCATTTTTTAGAACTTACTCAAGTACCATTAAAGGCTATTTTAGCGGCAAGCGCTGGCCTGTTGCTTTCAACCATCATCATAGTTTTGTGGGCAGAGTTTCGTATAAGGCGTAAAAACGCAGAATTGTTGAGTTTGCGTCAGATGCTATCAGATTCAGAAAACGTATAATTAGTTTGTAATACCACTAAAAGGAAAGTAAACGATGTTTAAAAAATCACCCTCCATTAAGCAATTGATTGCCTTACAACTCGTTCAATTTGTGACACTGATGTTGGTCGCCATAAATGATCTATCCATTGCTCTAATCGGTCACGAGGCAACATTCCGTTTAGTTTTGGTTTCTTTGATGATAACTACCGTAGTGACATTTGCGAAGCTTCAGTCAGCTAATGGCAAACTGGCTTAGTCTTTTTACAAATCAACGATAGGCCGACATCACAACCAACAGAGTCGGCCTTTTGAAAGTACGAGAACACAGTAACTTTCATCATCACTTGATTGAAGGTGGCTTGTGCTTGTTGAAAAAAGTAGATATCACCAATAAGGAAAGAGTAAAATCAAAAAAATTATCTACACATTAGCAACCGTGCTTTTAGCTGTTAATGGCGGAACTAGTTCCTCCTATGCTTCGAATGCTGACGTTGTTAAACGACTACACGACTACGTCACACAGTGTCGGAGCGCTAAGGCAAGTTGCTCAAATTTCAAAGTTAAGTTTACATGCAGACGTTTTCGTCGACGCACATCAGCCAGATAAACTCGAAAGGCTTTGCCGCTACATTGCGCGGCCTGCAATAAGTAAATAGCGATTAAAACGGGATTTCGACTTTGGCGCCTAAAAGCCTCATCATAAAATAGTGCTTGAACACGCATGTGTTGAGGCAGATTTTCTGTACTCATGCATGGTCAGCCCACTAAGCTACCCTGCCAACTTTTAATTCCTTACCTGTTTGCAAATCTCCAATTTGTATCACGCGAAACAAGCTCTAAATACAGCTGTCACACAGGGTAGTAAATGGCGTTAATCTTTTTTATACCCAATTTTTGGATTCAACGCAGTTGCAACTTTGGGATGTTTTATTGGAAGCCGGTGGGGACTGCTTTTCCTTCGAGAGAGTCATCGTGATGATTCATCAAGTATAAATAAGACCGTTTAGAAGTCAGCATTGCTGCTTATCTTTAAATGCTTTGAGCGTCGCTTGATCATGTGGCCAACGCGAAAGTACAAACGATTACGCAATCATAGAAGGCGAGCTGTACACTGGTTGACTCGTATTGCACGAAATCAAACTTGGCTGTTTGTTCATTGGAAATTATTGTACGCGAAGGCTAATTAATAGGAGCCGGATGAGCGGAGACGTTCACGTCCGGTTCTGTGAGAGCCTGAAGGGGAAGTTCCTTCGGGCTACTCGACTCCTCTAGTAAGCTATAGAATGCTAAATCAATGGTTTATAAACATTGGTTTGTTTAACATGGGTAATGTTCGAACAGGTTATGTGCACAGTTGTAATACTGTATAGTTGCATGCAAGAGCCGTATACGAGGTCCGTACGTACGGTTATGTGAGAGGGATGAGGCGGTGCAGCCTCACCCTACTCGATGTTTTGATTCTAAGTGTTTTACCGGCAGAGCACACACAGATTGCAGTTTATTTATGTCAAATGTTACTATTCGCGACGTGTTAGAGGGAGAGTTAGTTACATTTTAAATAGCACTTTGCTCTCTAAGTTATTTTTTAGAATTTGGAACCACATTGTTTTTAAGTCGATTTTTCAAAAAGCCCGATAGTAATAAGCCTAAAGTAAAAATTATTGCTGTGGCAAAAGACGAAGCCGCTTACTTCCCAGAATGGGTATTCCACCATTTTTATTTAGGTATAGATGCCATTGATATTTACATTAATCGGACATCAGACAATTCAATAGAGATGCTGAAGCGACTACAAAAAACTTACCCAAACATTAATATGTTAAGCGCTGATTGGATCGACCGGTTGCCTTTTTCACATCGACTTCATCTTCAATCTCTTGTTTATCAAAGAGCGTTTAAGAAAGCATACAAGAAAGGGGACTTTGACTACCTCTTGTTTATTGATATTGACGAATTTTTATTGCCGGAAAATTTAGAAGGTGGCGTTCAACAAATTATTGCTAAGCACCCACATGCAGATTGTATTTCGTTTGGTTGGTTCAATGAGGAGGGTAAAAATGAATTCTCTCATCTAGAAAGTACTATTGAAGGTGGTTTGCATATATTAGTTAAAAGTTTAGTAAAAGTATCCAAAAACATATCTGCGGTAAGGTTACATAGGCCCAAAATTGAATCGGGGGAAAACGTTCTTATAGATGGAACACCATTTAAAGCAGGAGGACAAGGAGATGAGACTTTATCAAGCCCCCTAATAAAGCTAAGAGAAGTAATGATCCTTCACAGGATGTTTCGCTCTGAAATGGAATATGTTTCTTCATTAAACCGTGGTCGTCCTTCTTCTCCTGATTCATTAAAGCTTAATCGTTGGGGATATAATGTAAATACAGGGCATGCAATATTTAAAATCCAATCTGGTTTTTTAGATTATTCAAAAAAGCGAGAACGATTTTTCAATAAGCTTGAACGCTATTCTGAATGGGATGTCGCAAAGGCATTTGTTCGTAATAGGTATGAGGAGGCAGTGGCGAATATTGAATATGTTGAGCCTACTCAATTTTTTGAGTTAGTGAGGACCTTCGGTAATACACCACAAAGCCTCTACGAGAAAGTCATTGAACATGTTCTTCAGCATCAATATCTATCCAAATTAGAGTCTTTCGATATGATTGTGAAAATTGCGAAAATGGTTGAGGTTAGGAACAAAGAATTTGGTTTGAAATTTTGGAAGAAGGCTTCGACATTGAGGCCCAGCGGCCCCTTAGTTACAAAAAAATTAAAAGAATACTCTGAAGCTAAGTAAATCATGCCGTTATTAATCGCTTCAAACATCAGCTGCGTAAAAGGAGAGAGGGTACTATTTGAAAAGCTTTGTTTTTCGCTGTCTGAAGGTGAGGTTGTTTATTTACAAGGAGAAAATGGCTCAGGGAAATCAAGCCTTCTTCGGATTCTTTCGGGATTAGCTAGACCAAATGAAGGCAAGCTGACGTACAAAGGTAAGCCGTTAGTCACAAACCAGCATCAGCTTGCTCAAGATTTAATTTATGTCAGTCATAAGTCCTCGATAAACGGGGCGCTGACAGCGGTCGAAAATATTCAGTTTTGGACAAACCTTCAGGGTATTCAGATAGCTCAGAATGACATAGACAATGTTTTGATGGCACTTGGACTTGCCGGATGTGAGGACATTCCAATATCGCAATTGTCAGCAGGGCAACAAAGAAGGGTCGCACTAGCTAAGCTTTGGTTTAAGGCAGACGCTAAAATTTGGATTCTAGATGAACCTTATACTGCATTAGATTTTAAGGCTATCGAAACACTTAATGACCGTATTAGTAATTTTGTTCAAAATGAAGGCGCAGTCGTCTTGACGTCACATCAGGCTCCTAACATAACGGGCCCAGTCACCAACTTTGCCTTGGAGTATCAGTTTTGAGTATGCTGAATCGCCTTATTGGTGGGGTAGTGAAAAGAGAATTGACTCTGGCATTACGTCAAAAGGCAGAAGTGTTACAGCCGTTGATATTTATAATAATGGTGGTGACACTTTTTCCCTTAGGTGTAAGCCCATCCCCTGAGCTGCTAACGCGTATTGGTCCCGGCGTTATTTGGATTGCTGCAATTTTAAGCATCTTGTTAAGTTTGGAAAGAATATTCCGCGACGATTTTAATGACGGGAGTTTAGAGCAGCTCATGCTAAGTGATTTGCCCGTTGCTGCAGTGGCGGTAGCGAAAGTGTTTTGTCATTGGTTGATTTCGATAGGCCCACTTTTATTTTTGCTTCCTTTGTTGTCACTTTTGCTGAATTTATCTGCTTCAACCACTTATGTATTGGCCGCTACACTAGTGTTGGGTACACCTGTTCTCTCTTTCTTAGGTGCGATTTCGGTAGCGTTGACAGTTGGGCTTCGAAAAAGTGGGTTACTGTTACCGTTATTATTAATACCGGTATTCATTCCGTTGCTTATTTTTGCCACATCCGCAATAGATAGTGCAAGGTCCCAATTACCTTACGCGCCACAACTTGCTATTATTGGTGCTATGTTTCTGTTTACTTCTGCATTTGCGCCTAGCGCAATTGCCTACGCATTAAAGGTGAGTCAGCACTAATGTGGAAATGGTTACACCCTTACGCAAAACCAGAACGGGCTTACGAACTTTGCAATACCTTACTGCCTTATTTGTTATGGCCCTCACTAATTTTGATTGCAGTGGGTTCATGTTGGGGGTTGCTATTTGCACCAAGCGACTATCAACAAGGCGATTCATTTAGAATTATATACATACACGTTCCTGCCGCCATTTTGTCTATGAGTACCTATGTTGCGATGGCTGTCGCAGGTTTAGTGGGTATTGTGTGGCAATGGCGAACCGCATTTATGGCAATGATAGCTATCGCCCCTGTGGGTGCTGCGATGACCTTTATTGCGTTATTTACAGGAGCAGCATGGGGTAAACCAATGTGGGGAACATGGTGGATTTGGGATGCGCGTTTAACCTCTGAGTTAATCCTGCTTTTTTTATATTCTGGAGTGTTAGCGTTGTATGCCGCGTTTGACGATAAGCAACAAGCCGGTAAAGCGAGTGCCGTGATCGCGTTGGTTGGGGTGATTAATATTCCAATTATTCATTATTCAGTCGAATGGTGGAATACCTTGCACCAAGGTGCCACCATCAGCAAGTTTGACAAGCCGTCTATTGCGCCAGAAATGCTTTGGCCTTTGTTGGTGAATTTAATTGGATTCGCATTGTTTATCGGCGCTGTTTCTTTGCATAGGCTAAAAAATGAAATGCTACGTAGAGAGTTACACAGGCCTTGGGCAATGCAACAACTATTGCAGGAAAATGAGTAAAGTGCAGTTTGAATCTCTCTCTGAGTTTATCAATATGGGTGGTTACGCTTTTTATGTGTGGTTGTCTTTTGGTGTCACCGCTGGTGTTATGATTACCCTATTAATTTATTCAAAATTCGAGTTGATAAGCTTAAAAAAAGAGGTCAAGGCGAATGTAAGAAGGCAGCAGCGTATTGAGCAAGCTAAAAAGCAGCAGATCACTAATCCCAAGGTGCTTAAATGAACCCTCGCAGAAAACAGCGCCTATCGCTGGTTGCCATAGTAGGCGTTTTGATAACGGGTGCCGTGTCCCTAGTCTTATATGCCTTGACTGAAAATATTGATTTGTTTTATACGCCTAGCGAAATTATTGAAGGCAAGAAAGGTCAACTTCCTCACGTAGGGCAGCGACTTCGCATAGGTGGGATGGTGGTGCCTGGTTCGGTGAGTAGAAACCAAGAGTCGCTGGCCGTCTCATTTAAACTCGTTGATATTGGTCCGACAGTAACCGTAAATTTCACCGGTATTTTGCCTGATTTATTTAGAGAAGGGCAAGGTATTGTCGCAACTGGAGTCTTAGTGAATAACACTACAATAAACGCAGAAGAAGTGCTTGCCAAGCATGATGAAGACTATATGCCTCCCGAATTAGCTGAGCAAATGAAAGGCATTAAACACGTAAAACCCAGTGTAGTTGAGTAGCGGTTATGGTTGGTGAATTAGGTAATATCTCACTCACATTGGCATTGTTGTTGTCTGTTTTGTTAGCTATCTATCCTTTGTGGGGGGCGTTAAGCAATAACACTCGTTTAATGTCATTAGCTAGACCACTGGCAGCGGGCTTGTTCTTTTTCACAGCCTTTGCCTATGGCTGCCTAACCTTTTCGTTTATTACCGACGATTTTAGTTTGGCTTACGTGGCTCAAACGTCCAACACGCACCTTCCTTTGTACTATAAAGTCACCGCAGTTTGGGGTGGTCACGAAGGCTCGTTTTTATTATGGGTATTAATGTTGTCGGGTTGGACGGTTGCCGTTGCCACCTTTAGCCGTGGCATTCCGTTGCGCATGGTTGCCCAAGTGTTGTCGGTTCTTGGTTTTATTGGTATCGGCTTTTATTTATTTATGCTGCTTACTTCGAATCCTTTTCTGAGCATGTTGCCCTTTTTCCCTGTCGATGGAAGAGACTTAAATCCGCTCTTACAAGATTTTGGTATGATCATTCATCCACCCATGTTGTATATGGGGTACGTAGGTTTTTCCGTATCGTTTGCGTTTGCCGTTGCAGCGCTCATCTCGGGAAGGCTCGACAGTACTTGGGCAAGATGGTCAAGGCCTTGGGTGATATCAGCGTGGGCTTTTCTTACCGTAGGTATTGCTTTAGGCAGCTGGTGGGCGTACTACGAATTAGGCTGGGGCGGTTGGTGGTTTTGGGATCCTGTCGAAAATGCGTCATTTATGCCATGGCTCGTCGGCACTGCACTGATGCATTCTTTAGCTGTGACAGAAAAACGAAAGGTGTTTCAAAGTTGGACAGTATTGCTTGCTATTTCAGCATTTTCGTTAAGCTTGCTGGGTACCTTTTTGGTACGCTCTGGTGTGATTGTTTCAGTGCATTCATTTGCTAGTGATCCGACCCGGGGCTTATTTATACTGGGAATCTTGGTGGTACTAAGCGGTTCTGCATTAGGGCTGTATGCGTTTAGGGCTTCTTCTTTAAAAAGTCAGGGACGCTATGCGGTGTTCTCTAGAGAAGTCATGCTAGTGGGGAACAATATATTCTTATGCGCAGCAACATTGGTCGTTTTGCTAGGTACACTTTTGCCGTTGGTGCATAAAGAGCTAGGCTTAGGATCTATTTCTATCGGTGCACCGTTTTACAATCAGATGTTTGTGCTCTTGATCGTGCCTTTTGTCTTCTTATTGGGGCTAGGGCCTTTAACGCGTTGGAAAAACCAATCGGCCGCAGCTTTAAAAAAGCAGCTGGTTATAGCGTTTGGGCTAGCTTTAAGTGCGGCACTGTTGATTAATTTAAGGTATGACGCTCCCACGTACATGGCAGGCTTAGGTTTAGTCTTGAGTTGTTGGATCTTTATTTGTTCGATAACGGAAGTGCTTCAAAGAGTAAACGCAATGCCAGACCAGCCTGTTTTTACTAAGCTAAAATCTCTTTCGTCGAGTCATTGGGGTATGGTTCTGGGCCATGTCGGTTTCGCAGTGACGATAATTGGGATAACGCTAGTTAGTAATTACGAGACTGAACGGGATATTAGAATGTCTCAAGGCGATATAGTAAAACTCGACCAATATAGCTTCAAGTTTAATGGTGTCACTAAGGCGCAGGGCGCAAACTATACGGCTGATGTAGGAGATTTTGCAATTTATAAGAAAGATGCCTTAGTTGCTAATTTGAACCCAGAAAAGCGACTTTATCTCGTTCAGCAGATGCCTATGACGGAAGCAGGTATTGATTCAACGCTATTTCGTGATGTATTTATCGCTTTAGGCGAACCCCTAGACAATGGCGCTTGGGCGGTACGCATTTATATTAAGCCTTTTGTTGTGTGGATATGGGCCGGTGCTGCAATTATGGCTTTAGGCGGATTATGTTCGTTATGCGATAAACGCTATCGCTTAGCGAAGCGCGTCACAAAAAAAAATCGAGCCAAGCATTCCAACCATGCAACGACACCGATTGAGGTGCTTTGACAATGAAAAAAATAGGGATTTTTGGGATACCAATAGTGGTGTTCTTTGGTTTGAGTATTTTTTTATTCAAAGGCTTGTTTTCAGATCCAAGACAACTTGATTCGTTAACCGTGGACCGTCCTATTCCAAGCTTTCAATTGCCCGACTTGTTTGACGTTGAAAAAATATATTCTCCTGAGGTGTTTGAAGACCAAGTCACCTTATTAAACGTTTGGGGCGTTTGGTGTGTCACTTGTGCTGTTGAGCTTCCTTATTTAACCAAGCTTGCAGACGAAGAAGGGCTGCGTGTGGTTGGCTTATATTACGACCAAGACCTCGACCCAGACTTTGGAACGAAGAAAGTCGAAGACGTTCAAGCTGAAGCGACAACCATGCTCGCTCGATTCGGCAATCCCTATGCGTTTCAAATATTTGATGTGCGAAGAGAGCTATCATTAGATTTGGGCGTAACTGGAGCGCCAGAGCATTTCTTAATCGATAAAAACGGTATAGTGCGATGGCATCATGTAGGCGATATAAACGAACGAGTGTGGCGGCAATTATTGAAACCACAACTCACTTTACTTCGTGATGAGTAAGTAAAAAACAAGCAGGACAAGGTGTTGATAGAATGATGAAGGTACGTAATGTTGTCTGCTGTTTTTTGTTTCTATTTTGTTTAGTTGCCTCTACTGTATTTGCAGCACAAGATAATTATACTTTCGCTGATGAGCAATCACGTAAGCAATTTTTAACGTTAACAGAAACCCTACGCTGTCCTAAATGTCAAAATCAAAATATTGCAGATAGCGATGCAATGATCGCACATGATATGCGTCGAAAAGTGTATCAATTGGTCCAAGAAGGTAAGTCCAATCAATATGTTATCGATTATATGAAGTCTCGCTATGGCGACTTTGTATACTATCAACCTCCGCTTACACCCCTAACCGTGCTGCTTTGGGTTGTGCCGGTTTTTTTTGTGGTTTTTGGCTCTGTAAGTTTTATCGTTTTACAGTTGCGTAGAAAAACACCAGCGAATTCAAAACAAACTAGCGAGCATGATGAAGCGCTAGAAAAAGCCAATACCTTGTTAAAAGAGGATTAAGTTACCTTGTCTATTGTTGAGTTTTATATGGTGGCAGCTAGCTTAGTTGTTGCTATTATCGGTTTAATTGCTATTCCACTTTATAGAGCAAAGAATCAAGCAAAAAGAGATGCGATTACAAATGTTAGCATTGTAAAAGCGCGTCTTGTTGAAATGCAAAAAGAAGTCAGTGAAGGAGTGCTGGGACAAAACGAACTGCGAGCAGCAGAAAATGAACTTAAACTTGCTTTAGTTCAAGAGCATGAAGACGATTCAAAGCAAATCAGTCACTCTTTTTTGCCATTAATTATTGGCGGCATCGTTGCCTGTTTTATTGCTTCATTGGTTTACGTTAAAGTAAATCATCTTGATGAAGTGTTTGAAGTCGCACATGCACCTGAGAATATCGCGAGATTAAGTGCAAGCCTGCTAGATCCCGATAAAAGTGCAGCCATTTCGCCACAAGATATACAGTCTTTGGCTTTAGCTATCCGATTACGTTTGAAAACTCAAAAAAACGACCCACAAGGATGGATGTTTTTAGGGCGGTTAAGAATGTCCATTGGACAAATTGATGAAGCGATTGCAGCATTTGATGAATCACTGTCTTTGCAACCTGAAAACACTACAACTCGTGTGAGCTTAGTTCAAGCTTTAATGATGGCTAATTCAGATAATCGTCTACAGCGCGCACAGCGTGAACTTTTGCGATTGATGCAAACCGATGCCAATAATGACAATTATAATTTGATGATGGCTGTGGTGTCAGCAGAGTTGGGTCAAACGCAAACGGCTTTGCCGTATTATCAAAAAGTACGAAATAAATTAGTTGAAAACAACCAAATGAAGATGGCTTTAGATGAGAAGTTAGGATTTACAAAGTCATCCAATGGCCAAGACGAAAGTGGCACCCTTTCTCTTTATATTTCTATTGCTCCTGAGTTAAAAAAAGTACTACCGACAGTTGGTTTTATGGTAATTTTTGTGCGTCCAGAGCAACAAACTTCAGGTATCCCTTTGGCGGTAAAGCGTATTGCGCTGCCCGATTTACCTGTACAAGTAAAACTAAGCGATGCGGATGCCATGATCCCAGAAATGAAGCTGTCTAAGCACTCTAGTGTAAATGTAACGGTACGTATTTCTGAAACAGAAACGGTAGAAGCTCAAAAAGGGGATTTGCAGGGAGAGATAAAAAGCGCAGATGTCCGGTCTGATAAACGCTACGATATAATTGTGGATAAGGAATTAGAGTGAAAAAAATGAGAACAGTAGGCGCGGCTTTTCTAGTTGCGGCGCTTTTGGGAGGGTGTGCTGCAAAGCCAACAAGTAGTCAGGTAACTCAGCAAACAAAATCTGAATCACTCTCTAAATCGGTTAGCAGCGATAGTCCTAAAAAATCAGAACCGAGCGATCCATTCGAGCCAATAAATAGAGCGGTCTGGTATGTTAATTGGCATATATTAGATCGGTTTTTGATCCGTCCTGCCACTATTGCCTACACCACGGTTATGCCGCAATTTGCAAGAACGGGGTTGTTGAATGCAACACGAAATTTGGAAGAGCCTAGTAACATTGTCAACAACGTGTTGCAGGGCAAAGGTCAACAAGGCTTGGACAGCGCTTCGCGTTTTCTTATTAATAGCACCTTTGGTATTTTTGGATTAATCGACATAGCCAATGAAATGGGTATTGCACGTCAAGACGAAGATTTTGATGAAGCGTTGGGCGTTTGGGGAGTAGGCAATGGTCCATATCTAATGGTGCCGGCGTTGGGTCCGTATGATGTTCGAGGATTCGTTGGCGATACTGTCGATAGCATTTACTTTCCCTTTACCGTTATCGATGGTGGCGCAAATGTCGCGAGAATTGTTGTTGGGGCTTTGGAAGGAAGAGCAAGCTTAATTGCTCAAGAGCAGCAACTCAGGCAATCGCCTGATGATTATGCCTTCGTCAAAAGTGCCTATTTCCAGAATAAAGCGTTTCAAGTATCAGACGGAAAAGTGAGCGAACCTCAAATTGACGACGAACAATTAAACGATTTCGACGACTTTGAGGCACTACTCAAAAAAACGCAAGACAGTAATTAAAAAACAAAAGGGCGCGATCACGCGCCTTCATATCCTTTTGGATTGGAAGATTGCCATTTCCAAGTGCTGTCGCACATTTCGTCGAGACCTAATTTTGCACGCCAATTAAGTTCAGTGGCGGCTAAGGTTGGGTCAGCAAAACAAGCTGCCACATCGCCCTCTCGTCGCGGTGCAATTTTATAAGGAATTTGTTTGTCGCAAGCCTGTTCAAATGCCTTAATCATTTCTAATACGCTATAACCTTGTCCCGTGCCTAAGTTGTATATATCTAAACCCATACTTAACTTAATCCGATCGAGTGCTTTTAAATGCCCCTCAGCTAAATCGACGACATGAATATAGTCTCTTACACCTGTTCCATCGTCGGTATCATAGTCGTTCCCAAAGACACTGAGCTCTTGTAACTTACCCGAAGCCACTTGAGAAATGTAGGGCATTAAGTTGTTGGGAATACCATTAGGGTCTTCACCGATTAAACCAGATTCGTGTGCGCCCACAGGGTTGAAATAGCGTAGTATCACTATGTTCCATTCATCATCAGACTTATGTACATCTCTTAGCACATGCTCAACCATTAATTTAGACATACCATAAGGGTTGGTGGGCGTGCCTGTAGGTAAACTTTCATTTAGAGGTAAAGTGACAGGATCACCATAAACGGTAGCAGAGGAGCTGAAGACGAGATTTTTGACACCGGCTTTTTTCATGGCATTACATAAAGTCAGGGTGCCATATACGTTGTTGTTGTAGTACTCCAATGGTTTTTGAACTGATTCACCTACCGCTTTAAGACCCGCAAAATGTATCACTGCATCAATTTCGTGACGTGCGAAAAGTGTATCGAGAAGCGTCTCATCGCGAATATCGCCTTCTACGAATGTGAGTGTTTTTTGAGTAATACTCTCTACTCGTTTAAGTGATTCTGGTTGTGCATTGCTTAAATTATCGAGCACAATCACGTTTTGATTTTGTTCAAGAAGTTGAAGTACGGTATGGCTACCGATATACCCAGCTCCTCCTGTCACGAGTATTGTTTTCACATCGATTCCTTTGTTATTTTCGGTAAGTATTTCTCAGCAAGCGCGTATTGCAAAGGACGTATAAAAAATGGATAACACAAAATAATAAGCGCAGCCCACAATATCGATGTCCAGTCGCTTGCTGTGCGTAAAACTAACGCGAATACGGGTACTATTACCAATAGTTTGAATACATTCAGTAAGGTTTTTTCAGGCACTGATAATTTTTTCAGCGCATCGTTGATAAAAACGATGCGCTTATTTACAGGCAAGTCTTTCAATGCCGGAATATCTCTAGTAGAAAAATAAAAATTCATTTATTCCATAAACCGTCGCAAGCAAAAGTGTCGACGGTAAGTATAGAGAAAGTCGATATGTTGTGCTATTGCGGATCCTCTTCTAAGCCTGATTTTTCCCAATATTTAGATTTGAGGCTCATTAGGGCAATCACGATACCAATAGCGATACTGAACAAGGCAATTTGCAAATACAAGTTTGGCATTTCTTGCACATTTTCGGGGTCGAAATTTCCAGAAAGCAAACCGGCGATGATATTTCCGATAGAATAAGTTAATACAAACACGCCCATCATTTGACCAGCAAAGCGTTTCGGAGATAATTTGCTCACGGCACTCAATGCAACTGGGCTTAGGCATAATTCACCCACTGTGTGTAAGAAATACGTTGTCACCAGCCACATAGGAGCAACTTTTAAACCTTGAGCCGCATATTGAGAAGCCATAAACATAACGAGAAATCCGCTCGCCATAATGATGAGTCCTATTGCACATTTCAACGTGTAAGACGGGGTGATCATCCGTTTTGCCAAGTTAATCCACAATGCTGCAAAAAAGGGGGAGAGGATAATGATGAAAAGTGAATTTGATAATTGGAACCAGACGGTTGGGATAGCGTCTAAACCGAACCATGAATTAAACAATGACCCTTCTGACAGTATCCTATCGGTATAGTCTTGCGCAAACAGATTTAACGATGAGCCCGCTTGCTCAAAGCCAGACCAAAAACAGGCCGAAGCAACGCAGACGAGAAACAACGCCCACATTCTTTTTTTCTCGTTTTCTGTTAATGAACCTTTAACGTAAATCAGTCCAAAATAGATAAAGAATATAGCCGTAAAAATAACGGCGACTTTTTGAGCCAACGCAACCGGCTCAATCACTATCACGCCGAAATGTGCTAAAGCAATAATCAATATTGCACACCCTACTACTGCATAAACGCCAAACCATGCGCGGGTTTTAGCTGCGCCTTGATAGGGGCTAGCCGGTTCAACAGATAATGTGGACAAAGTTTTGCTTGAAAAATAATACTGGATCAAACCAACCGCCATTCCCACCGCTGCGGCGCCAAAAGCATAGTGCCAACCCCAATTTTGTTGAAGATAGCCTGTTACTAAGTAGGCAATAAACGACCCCAAATTAATACCCATATAGTACAAAGCGTATCCGCTATCACGACGGCCATCAGCATCTGAGTATTGTTGTCCAACCATGGCTGAAATATTGGGTTTTAATAATCCCGTGCCCGTAGCGACTAAAATAAGCCCTACGAAAAACAGATTTTGTAAATCAATGGCTAAAGCTATGTGGCCTGCAAAAATGGTGAGTCCGCCATACCATACAGCCTTTTTTCCACCAATTAAGCGATCGGCTAGCCATCCACCAGGTAAGCCTAGAAAATAAACGGCGCCAGTATAAAGACCATAAATAGCACCCGCGGTCGCAACGGAAAATCCCAATCCTTGGTCTTGCAAATTTGCGGTCATAAATAATACGAGTAGAGCGCGCATACCGTAGTAGCTCATCCGCTCCCACATTTCAGTGAAGAATAAGGTTTTCAGCCCATTGGGATGGCCGAAGAAAGAGGTGTCGATTTTGTTTTCTGTCATAAGGTTTCCTGGATAGTTTGTTTTTAGTGTCGGCTTACGCATTGCGTTAACAAACTTTAGTATTAGAGCGTTCGTTATACTAAACGAGCTAGAGGAAGACAACTTTTACTAAACACCTAGTAAGTTTGAAATGAAATAAAATTACACCAAACTATACATCGCCTAATTTAATTTGTTACGATAACGCAACTTTGCGATTGTACGTTTTTAGCTCGTGTGTATAGAAAAAGTGAAGCCTAATCGACGAGATTTTTATCCTATAGCAGGATGTGTTTATTTTTTATGCGTTTAACGATGTCGTTTTTTTTATTTAGAAAAGGATTTTTTTCTGCCCTTAGAGGTCAAGGACGTTTTTTTTGATGATTTTTATTTTTCAGCTGGCGCCGATCCTTACAGCATTCTGTATAGCTTTTTTTATGCTCTTAATCATGACGCCTATAGCCCACCAATGGGGGCTGGTAGACCAACCTAGTTATAGAAAACAACATGTAGGGCTCGTTCCTTTAACAGGTGGTCTTGCCATGTTCGTGGCTATTCTAGCCAGTAGTTTTTTAACCGATGTTTGGCTTAAAAACGATCCTTTGTTTTTTACAGCCGCTGCATTTATAGTTCTTTTAGGGATGCTTGACGATCGCTTCAATTTGAGTGCGAAGGGTAGGTTAATCTGTCAGTTCGGTGTCGCCGCAATTATGGCTTGGGCAGCGCAAAACTACATTACGTCTTTAGGCAACATAACGGGCTTCGGTAATGTCAACTTAGGCCCAGGCGGATATCTATTTACGTTGGTCTGCGTGGTTGGTGTAATAAACGCATTTAACATGATAGATGGAATTGACGGGTTAGCCGGTGGTATGAGCTTGATTGTTCTTTCTTCCGTTGTTTTGTTACTTTTGGTCGGTGGTGGTAACGCTTCAATAATGGCTCCCATGATAGTTATTGCTGCGCTCGTTCCTTTTTTAGCCTTTAATTTGAATGTGAAGGGATTCAAGGGTAACAAAATTTTTATGGGTGATTCAGGGAGCATGTTTATTGGTTTAACTATCGTTTGGTTGCTAGTTGAGTATACTCAAAAAGACATACCCCCGATCAGGCCAATTACAGCCGTTTGGTTAATAGGGTTGCCCTTGTTAGATATGGCTGCAATCATGTATAGAAGGTTAAGAAAAGGACAGTCAGTACTTAACCCAGATAGGCAGCATTTGCATAATATTTTTATGCGAGCAGGGTTATCATCTAAACAAGCCCTTGCAAGTATACTCGGAATGGGCGCTTGTTCTGCTGGAATTGGCATTTTAGGTGAGGTGCTAATCATTCACGAAGCCGTTATGTTTTGGGCGTTTATTGCTTGCTTGATTATATATACCGCCATAATCCAAAATATTTGGAAAGTTCTTAGATTTGTTAAAAAGAAGTTTGTTATTTAATGATGCCCCTAAAAATTCCTAACTTTTCTGCGCTGCTATGCTGTTTTTTTATTACCGTAGGAAGTTGTGGGTGCAGCTCAACCAATTTTCATGAAAAACCAGTTAGTACCTTTGCGCCGTCATCGTCAAAAGTAAAAACTAATATTCGGCATGAAGGTGAAAAGGATATTCTTATGTTCAACGGTAGAGAATATTTTTTGGGTAGTGAATATCAATCTGCGACCGGAGCAAAATGTAGGTCGGCCAAAATAACGAATGGGACAGAAGAGCACGTGCTTTATTGCCAGAAGCACGGTGAAGAGAAAGTCATTCCCAGCGTGTTAGCAAACTTTGTCTCCAATGATGGAATAGTTTTACCTTAATGAAGCGTTACTTGATCAACCTCTTCGCTACTTTGGTTTTTGCCAATGTCTTAAGCATTGATTTTTCTCTCGCCCAGTCCCAAAATATTTCGTTCAATCAACAGGCTAAACAAGTTAGCGAAAGCGCTAATAATGAACGTGTCGATATCGAACAATTTATCGCTCGCGATGGTCAACAACTGGCTCCATCTTTAAGCCAAGGTTTACAAGATGATGATGAAGTAGACACTTTACCATACGGTTATAATTTATTTTCAAGTGGCATAGAAGTAAGTCATCTCACAGGAATTAATCCGCGATATATAATTAGTCCTGGAGATAAAATATCTGTTCAAATGTGGGGTGCTATTTCATTTTCTTCTGTATTGACAGTAGATACGCAAGGAAATATTTTTATTCCAGACGTTGGCCCTGTCGAAGTAGGAAACACTCCAGCCGGAGAGTTGAATCAAAGAGTCACTTCAAAAATCAAAGAGGTTTATAAACAAAACGTCAATATTTATATAAATCTTTTAACCAGTTCTCCAATAGGCGTTTTTGTAACGGGAGCAGTGCTTCGTCCGGGTCAATATGCTGGTTTGTCTTCAGATCCAGTCTTACATTATTTGAAGCGAGCAGGGGGTATCGATCCGGAGCGCGGGAGTTACCGAAAAATAAACGTATTAAGACAAAACAAAATTGTTGAAAGTTTTGATTTATATTTGTTTCTAAACAACGGACTGCTCAATACGTTTTCTTTTCAAGATGCTGACGTTATTTTTGTTGAAGAGCAAGGTGAATCTATAACCGTCTCAGGGGCTGCAAAGAATCGATATAGATTTGAGTTGGCTGAAAATGAAGGCCATGGAAAGCAATTACTTGAGTATGCCAAACCATTACCTGAGGCTAGTCATGTTGCTATCTCAGGAGATAGAGAAACTGGGCCTTTCTCTGTTTATGTCGCTTTAAATGAATTCCAGTCATTTAAACTCGCAGATGGTGACTCCTTATTGTTTAATGAAGATAACCAAGCTCAAGTATTAAGTGTAAAAGTAACCGGAAGCCATTTAGGACCCAGTTTTTATGCAGTAAAAACTGAAACTAGGTTGCAAGACTTTCTCGCGAATGTTGAAGTCAATCCTCGCGAATCAGACATAGGGTCTATTTATATAAAACGCAACAGCGTAGCGGAAAAGCAGGCTGAACTCTTAGAAGAATCTATCAGACGTCTAGAGCGTAGTGTTCTTACTGCCCCAGCTTCATCCGAGGGAGAGGCTCGTATTCGAGTCCAAGAGGCGCAATTGATATTCGAATTTATCCAACGCGCACGTCAAGTCGACCCGATTGGCAAAGTCGTAGTCAGTACCAATGGTTCGGTAGCGAATGTTCGCCTAGAGCAGGGCGACGAAATCGTTATTCCAGAAAAAACAGATTTAATTCAAGTTTCAGGTGAAGTACTGATTCCTCAAGCGATTGTTTATGATGAAGATTTTACACTCGCTGACTACATTAAATCTGCTGGTGGTTTTACCAACCGATCAAATAAAGATAAGATTGCAATCATACATGCCAACGGTTTGGTTACGTTCTCTAGTTTAGGTGCTGGCGGACACTGGCTTTACGAGGGTAAGACAAAGCTAGTTGCAGGAGACCAAATACTTGTCCTTCCTGCTGTTGATAACAAGCTATTGCAAGCTGTGAAAGATATTACGCAAATTATTTTTCAAATAGCTGTGGCGGCCAATGTCGCAATAAACTAAGCCGAATAAAATAGAATGAGCGACATTCGAAAGCGTAATACGATTAAAATTTGGTTGGATGTAATATTCGCTCTTTTTATCAGAGAAATGAGAGTTCGTTTTAACGATAAATTTGGCATCAGTTGGGCGGTTATCCAACCGGTATCATTTATTCTTATTTTGTCGGTTATTCGCGGTCGCATAAGTGGACAAGAAACCTACGGCATCCCTACATTCATTTTTATTGCTTATGGTTTACTTTTAATACAGTTGTTTTTACAAACCTTCTCTGCTGCTTCAAGTTCTATTAGAAAAAACAAACCACTATTTGCATTTCGTCAGGTTCAACCTATCAGTGCGACTATTGCAAGTGCATTTTTTGAAATGCTCGTTAAATTTTTCGTTGCACTTGCACTGTATGTTTTTGTTCGTTTAGTTGAAATGGAAATTCGTTTTGACAGTCCTATATTAATGATTGTTGTTGTCTTTTCAGTTTGGCTGTTTTCTATGTCCGTTGGACTTGCCTTTGGTATTTTGAGTATGTTTATACCTGAGGTTAAAAAAATCGAAACGTTAATTACGCGACCTTTGTTTTTTATATCGGGGGTATTCTTTTCGTTAAGAGATGTGCCAAAAGAATATTGGTATTTATTAGACTGGAATCCTATCTTGCATGCCATAGAGTTATTGCGCTTCGGTGCATTCACTGAGTATGGTTTAACAGGCGTAAGCCTGAATTATTTGCTGTTTTTTACCTTATCTTTCGTTTTTTTTGCACTGGTCGTGTATCAGAGGTTCTGGAAGCAGGCAATCAATCAATGATTGAATTGAAAAACTTAACGAAGTATTACCAATCCTCTATTGGAAAGCAGTATGTTTTCAATAATTTAAGCTATGTCATTCCCAGTGGCCACAATATTGCTTTACTTGGAGCAAACGGTGCGGGTAAATCTACTCTGTTTAGATTGTTGGCAGGTAGTGAGTATCCAAATAGAGGTTCAATAGTTACAAATTTGGAACTATCTTGGCCGGTGGCATTATCAACGGGTATCCATCCTCATATGAGTGGTCGAGAAAACACCCGTTTTATTGGGCGAGTAAATGGTGTTATCGATTTAGAACAATACGAGGTGAAAGTGGCAGCATTTGCCGAACTTGGCCAAAAGTTTGATTTACCTGTGATGACGTATTCAAGTGGAATGAGATCTCGATTGGCATTTGCATGCTCTTTGGAAATAGACTTTGATATATACCTCATCGACGAGGTTACCGCAGTTGGGGATATTAAATTTAAAGAAAAAGCAAAGCAAACCTTATTGGAGAGAAGTAAAACGGCCAATGTTATTATGGTGAGCCATAGGATGGCTGAATTAAAAGACTTTTGTGATAGCGCTATTGTGCTGCACAATGGTTCGCTTCAATTTTTTGACGACCTTGAACAGGGTATATCCCATTATAAATCTTTGTAACTCTTCCATTATCAAAGAGTGTGAAACGAGAAAAACATGAATCATGTATCTATTGGGCGTAAGCTCGCAACTGCCTTAAAGAAGCCTATTACCCTGTTTGTTGTGTTGCCGCTATCTGTATTTATTTTTTATGAAATAATATGGGCGACGCCTAGATATGAAAGTCAAGTTCAGTTAATCATTCAGCAACCAAATGGAGGTGTAGCCGTTGATCCCGCTTCTGTATTGTTATCCGGGTTTACAGGTGTAGCAAGTAATAGTGATATTGAATTGGTTCGTAAGTTTATACATTCTAATGATATGTTGAGTTACCTTCGTGAAGTACTCGAATTCAAAGAACATTATTCTAATTCTGATATTGATATGTTTAGCCGTTTAGCTAATGACGCTAGCAACGAAAAAGTGCTCGACTACTTCATCAGCATTGTCAAACTTGAAGTTGATGAAAAATCGTCAGTGTTGACTGTGAAAGTACAAGCGTTTGAGCCAGAATTTACACAACGCTTAGCATCTAGTATAGCTAACAGAGCAGAATGGTTTATAAATAAAATCAGCAATGACCTTGCTGAGTCACAATTGGCATTCGTGCAACAAGAACACAAACGCATTGAACAGCGTTTAGAAAAATCGAAAGCGTCACTGCTAAATTTTCAACGGCAGTACAATCTTATCGACCCGACCGCAGAAAGCCTCGCTTTACAACAAATCACAAATCAGCTTGATGCTCAAATAGCCGCAAAAGAAGCAGAGCTAAATTCGCTTTTGACCAGTATGAGCGAAAACGCCACACCAGTTGTAGTTATAAAACAAGAATTGCTTGGGCTCAAAGCGCAATTGGAAAATGAGAGACAGAGAATGACTGTAAGGACAGGAACAGAAAATTCTTCAATTTCTCCGGATGGCGTAAATGAAATTGTTGCTCAATTTAGTCAATACAAGGTGAATTTAGAGCTAGCTTTGCAAGCATACACAGCTTCTCAGCTATCTATGGAAAAAGCACGTATAGAGGCTTATCGGCAAATAAAATACTTGGTCCGAGTTGAAAGCGCTACTTTACCCGAAAGCGCAAAATATCCACGCGTTACCTATAACATTGTTTTATTTATTATCGTGAATATGATGCTTTTCGGCGTGGCTAAAATCTTGGTCGCAACCTTTGAAGAGTTAAGGTAACCTTATATTACTTAAGCACTTCAAAGTGCTGAGTCAATTTTTCTTCTCCAGGCGAGTTTAGATTTTTAGCTAAATAGCCATGATTTAACCGAAGGGTTTGATTTTTTTTCCCTGTATTCACAACTGCGGTGACATTAAACTTAACACTTAGCTTGGCAAGCACCTGCTCAGTTTTACCGGCGATATTTTTTTCAGCGAATTCGAGATTGATCTCTGGTTTAGAATTACAGGTTAAGCGAACCAATTTTGATGACTTGTGTTGACGTTTTAATTCCGTCTCAATATCGGCCCCGAGAAACTCAGGGAACGCTTGTCCTCTCCCTAACATTAGATGGAACCCTCTTGATTTTTCAGCGCATTCGAACCCTTCAAACTCAACGCCAAAAAGTGGTGCAGTAAAAAAAGACAAAATAAAAAAAGTAAAAATGCTTGTTTTTTTCATGACTTGAAATGCTACCTATTCAATTACTGTATTGTGGGACTATTTCGTTGGACAGAGAGTCTATTCGCTCTATTTGAAGTTCATCGGTTAATGCTTCTGCTTCTTCCGGCGAGTTTATAATATAGGGAATGACCATAACCATCAGCTCAGTTCTAATTTGAGTGTTATTGGACGTTTTAAATAAGTTGCCGATGATTGGTAGTTTTCCTAACACAGGCACACCTTGATTATTCGCCGATGTGTTTGACGATATAAGACCGCCTAACAAAACAGATCCGCCGTCTCTCAATGTAACCGTCGTTTCAATCCGTCTATTCATTATTGTAGGGGCATCTATGTCACTGGATGACGTTTCGGAAGCCTCGCTAAGCTCTTGAGAAATTTCTATATCAACAAACCCTGATGCATGAACAGTTGGTTTTATATCTAAAATGACACCGGTGTTTCTATAACTGATGCTGTTAACCTGCAAAGCATTAGCATCTGTTAAACTTTGACTGCTAGTTATTGGTACGGGAATTTCGTTTCCAACGTCAATAGAAGCAGAGCCACCACTTTTCACCATGATCCTCGGTCTAGATCGAATGTTTGCTTTATTATTCTCATAAAACGCGTTTAATGTGGCGAGTGTAGAGCCAGCATTGTTTAAATTTAAAAGAAATCCTGACGATCCTCTCCCTAATCTTCCTGCGGTTCCGAAATCAATATTATAATCACCCGAAACGGTATTTCTGAGCCAGTCTACTCCGTAACTTTCTTGATCATCTAAAAACACCTCTGCCAAGATAACTTCCACCAACACCGAGGGGGCAGGTTTATCTAAGCGCTTAATTATGGGTAAAACTTGCAGCCAATCTTTTCCACTTCCACTGTATAAGATAGTGTTCAATTGTTCGTCAACCGCATATTTACCTCTGGCTGAATCTTCGTTATTTATAAAACTGCTTGCAGTAGGTCCGCTTGAACGGTTTGTATTATTCAGTGGATTCACTGTTTCACTCGCTCCAGTTGCATCTGAAGGAAGCTGGGCGACATTAGCTACGCCCAAGCTATTTAACACTTGGACTATGTGAGTAGCCTGAGTGCTTTGGACTTGATAACTGAATAACCCATTCTCAATAGTCTTATGTTTCTCCTCTTCCAAAGATCGTGCCCATTGCTCTATGTGGTTTAATATCTCGTCGGTTCTTGCAAACACAACGAGCTGGCCTACAGATTCAAGAGGTAAAAGGTGAATAGCGGCTTTACCGGTAGTCTGCCTTACAGAATATCCTTCTCGATTAAGAATACTTTCAAGACTGTTTGCAAGGTCAGTAACCGTATTAAGATTTGGCTCTAATATTATACTGATCATGCCCTCCATAGTAGGTCTGTCCAACAATCGGATTGCAGCAATGGCTTGTTGTACAAGTTTATATGGGCCCTTAATAATAAGTGCATTTCTATCGTTGTCTTCCTTTAGATCCAACGCGCGTTTGGGGAACATTTCATTAATCCAGCCCCGGACCGATGTAGTAGAGACTGAATTAAGAGGGTAAATTTGCATGATTGGCCGACTACTCGGTGGCACCTCTGGCAAGGTTCTTCCACTAACAAGTAAAGGAACATCATTGTCACCCGTTTCTCCCGTATAAGCAAAATACAAAATATCATCGCGTAATGAGGTACTTATTCCATAGGCTTTCAAACTTCGTGTAGCTAGTGCGTAAGTATCTTTTTCGGACATTGGCGTAGAAATACGTAGTGTTACTAAATCTGAAGCATTTTTTACACTAGGCTCTAATACAAAATTTAGGCTTAACTGATTGCCAAACATTTCATTGATAAAAGCACTTATTGACATGTTATTGAACGCCAATCGACTCACTTTTTCGTCAGACAGCACGGGGATGACGGCTTCAGTCGCTTCTATTTCTGCTTGCTGAATAGTCGGGGTTGGCGCTCTCCGCGATTTTAGCCCTTTTTCCTGACTTTGAGATTCTAAACCGGGGTTGATAGTCGAAGCTGCATCGTCGACTTTTTCTTTGGGTTTGCGAATTGGCTGTCGGAACGTCACACTGTCACTTTTTGCCAACTCGTATGCAGGGCCCTTTTGACTCGCACACCCCAATAAAAAGATTGTTGCGAATGCGAATGCGAATGAAAAGGAAAGCCCTTTACCGATAAAGTTTGCGAATTTATTCATATTTATTATTTAGAGTCAATTATATAAGTATTGTTGGTATGTCTCGCCTGAGGTTTCATCAGACCATAATATACTGTCGGGGCGAATTACAGAGATCACCCAGTTATCTAACCAACCCTCATTTATAATGAAAGCTTTAGGTTCGGATGCATTTGGTGTAATCATAATAACTTGCTTGGGATGATCGCTTACTATCGCTAGAAGCACAGCATCACTGATCTTTGCGCTAATAGCTTCTGTTTTTGATATTTCTTTTGGAGTACTTTTAATTGGCTTTTGATAACGAGGCATAGTGTAAAGTACTTTTTTCCAATCAAAAGCAGGAGCAAAAGCTTTATCACTATTCGCTCTATCTTCTAGCTCTATGGGGTTAGTTTTAGATGACTGCCAAGACAAACCCAATGACACAACTGAAACAAAAAAAAGAAGAAGGCCTAATGTCAATACTAGCCTTTTATTCATCATCTTTTTTTTCCTTGTAAAGAATATCCAATACAAAGCTTATTGAGCCTGACGCTTTCGGTGAATATTGCAAAGAGGCAACTCGCCAACTAGTGTTTGAACGGTCAAGTAACTTTAAAACAGAAATCAATGATTGTTCTTCGACTTGACCTGCTACGTCGATACGTACATTCCACAATCCTTGATTTCCCGCCTCGACAGGCTCACTTCCTATAAGGTTTAAGCGCATTCGTTTCATTGGTTTCGATAGCCGCTTTTCCACCAGATCTAGAGCACTTGCTTCCGCTATGCTAATAGAAGACGCTGTCTCAATACCTCTTAGATCAGTCTGTAATTTTTGATTTAACTGTTCTGCTTGTTCTTCGTCGTATGGCGTATTTTCTATACTCTTCAATTTCGTTAAATATGCTAATTGTTGTACGACGTTTGTTTGTTTCTGTTCGAGAGAGCTAAGTAAGGTATCACTAATATCAAAAAGGAGTATAACCAACACGCTCAACATTAACCATTGGAGTCTATTGTTTGACTTCAGTTCAAGATAAAAAGAAGATTGAAAAAGTTTTTCTTTTAATGTCATTTTAATCGCACTTCTAATATCCAAGTATTGTTGTCATTGTGAGGACGAACCGATACTTTTGAGAAGGCATCTGACGATTCTAAAGACGCCACTAAGTTAGGTAAATCGATAACTTCTGAAACGAATTCCAACTCGAAATTTTTGTTCTGCCACCGTAAATTATTGGGCTGAAAATTCCCATTTTTCAATAGACTTTCAGCTACCATACCATAAGCTTCAGGCAAAAAATGAAATTCATTTTTCCATTCCGATAATGTGTTTAAGGTCGTAATTGTTTCGCGTTTTGTTGATTCGTTAACTAACTTTTGTCCTAGCGTGTCAGATTTAAGTTTAATTTGTTTTTCTAGCTTGGCTTCTTGCACCATGAATGAAATATGTGCAGTTATGGTCCAAACGCAAACACAGAGAAATAAAAAAAAGCTAAGCCCTGTCCACATTAATGGCGAGCGAAGTTCTTCATTGAGAGGGTTCTTCTTAGCCCAAGAAAGGCGGGGAGAGGTATTTATATCAACCCTATTATTGGGTTCTTCAGTCAAAGAAATTGTATAGCAAGATACCAAATAACCATTTTGCCACTTTTGACGGTATGTGTGCACTGCCCCAGTTAGCGTATGCAAACCATCTTTGAGTGATTGCTGTAGCGCTGTTTCAGGGACCCCATTAAACTTACTTTTTGTAAACCACGCATGAATGCCAATTAAACTTACGAAATGATAAACATCTCCGTTATCAAACGGATTTAGTAATGTAAGTTGCAGTTTTACCCAGTCATTAACTTCTGCCCTACGTAACCCTTTTGGGAAAGCTTTAAATTGAAAAAAAGCATGGGTATTCGAATCGCATGTATGCGAATCTGGTGATATTAGTTGTCCAATAGAATATAAAACGTTTGTGAAGCGCGTCGTTATATGTGTTTTGTTAATTGGAACCAAAGTAAAAACTTCAATTAAGAAAATATTGTGGTGTAATATACCCGATAGGAGTCGATTGGTTAAAGACTTCTTCCGAAAGTAATATGACATTTTTTACCAAACTGGATTTAGATTGAATAACATCGACTCTATTTTTTCCAAGCAAACCGATACAGGTATCGCAGAAAAACTACTTAAAAAAGATGCAATAAGCGAAAAAGACTACCGTTTGGCCTGTAAAACAGCAGAGGAGCTATCCTGTTCTGTTATTACTGCTATTACTCGCTTAAGTTTATGCGGTGAAGACAGCTTGTACGCTGTTATTGCTGATTATCTTTCTTGGGATCTTGTTGAAAAAGTGTCCCAGTGCCCATCCCCATCAGCAGTATTGCATACAATGCTTGGCATGCAATTAAGCGTCGATTGGTGTATTGAACACTCATACTTCCCACTTCGTAATAAGTCTGGCCTAGATGTATACACAACATGGCCGTTAAACGAAGCTGAAGTTGCACTGCTTTTTTCACTTAAAGCTCTAAATGAAACGGTTCGCTTTATATTGCTTACTCCCGCCATGGTAGCATTTTTAGTCGATGATATTTCCAGAGAAAGAGCAGTTTCAGAGCTATTTGGAAAGCATACATCAGACCTTGCTGCACTGGCCGAAGAGGCGCCAGTAATTAACTTAGTTAACAGTATAGTCGAGCGAGCGGTACTAGCTGAGTCATCTGATATTCATATAGAAGCAGGGGCTCAAAATATGAAAGTTCGGTTTCGTGTCGATGGGAAAATGCTTGAGTTCATGCGACAGCCTATGTCGAGATTCGCAGCGGTATCTTCCCGAATCAAGTTACTGTCTGAATTAGATATTGCCGAACGGAGGCTTCCGCAAGATGGGCGATTCAGTATTCGGGCAAGTAACAAAGAGTTTGATGTAAGGGTTTCTACTGCACCAGATGTTCACGGGGAGTCAATTGTGATGAGGCTGCTGCCGAAGCAACGAGATGAGCTTAGTCTTGACGGTTTGGGTTTTGAATCTGATCATTTACAGCTCATTCGGGATTGGGGAGGATTAAGCAACGGTATAGTATTAGTAACAGGGCCTACTGGCTCGGGTAAATCTACCACACTATACGCTTTGCTTGCTGACATCAAAACGGGCGACGAAAAAATTGTCACTGTAGAAGACCCTGTCGAGTATCAGTTAGATGGAATTACTCAGGTTCAGGCAAGGGCTGATATAGGGTATACATTCGCAAAAGCATTACGTACTTTTTTACGTCAAGATCCAGATATTATTATGGTTGGTGAAATTCGCGACAGTGAAACCGCTGATATTGCAGTGCAGTCGTCGTTAACCGGACACTTAGTATTGTCCACGTTACATACTAATGATGCGTGCTCTGTATTTCCTCGGTTATCAGACATCGGTGTTGAAGATTACTTAGTGGCCGCTACTATCCAAGGAGTGCAAGCTCAACGTCTAGTTCGAAAGTTGTGCCCCGATTGCAGTGAACCAACCGATAAACCAGGGTTCATATCAGGTATAGAAAAGGGAGATTGGCGAAAACCAGTAGGCTGCCCGAAATGTCAAGGAAAAGGGTACAAAGGAAGAGTAGGAGTGTATGAGTTGGTTAAAGTAAGCGCGAAGATGCGCGAACTAATCAGCCATGGCAGACCAGTATCTGAAATGCGTAATTTGGCAAGAAATGAGGGTGCTCGTTCTTTGTTAGATGATGGGCTTTTAAAAGCATCTAGAGGGATTACAAGTGTAGAAGAGGTCCTTAGAGTGTGCAGTAGTGAAAATGAAGTAGTATGAAATACGTTTACTCAGGAGTTGATAAATCTACTAATCAGCGTGTAAAAGGTGAAATAGAGGCGCTTAATCAGCAGGAAGCTGTGAGATTATTGAGCGAACAAAAAATTGAGGTTTTTTTTGTTCGTTTGCTTGAAACCGAAAATAAAAAAGGAAGAAAGGTAAAATTAAACGATTTGGTGCTGCCTTTGCAGGAACTTTCGACACTTTTAAACTCAGGGGTAGTTTTGATAGATGCGGTAAAAGCGTTGTCTCAGAATAAAGAGCACATATCGTTAGCTAATGGCTTTACTAAAATCACATCTGTCATTGAAAGTGGAGGAAGTTTTTCTGAAGCAATCAGTGAATCTAAACTGCCATTTCCAAGTTATGTGGTACAACTGGTTCAAGCAGGCGAGTTGAGTGGGGATATGGCTGGTGCGCTGCTAGGTGCCTCTGAACAAATGAATTACGAGCAAACCGTAAATAACGATATTAGAAGTGCATTGACATACCCTGCTGTACTTGTATTTTCAGGGGTTGCCGCTATGCTAATCATCTTTTTTGCTGTTGTTCCTAAATTTAGTCATTTACTTGATGAAGACAAAGCACTTCCATTGCTTGCGTATGGAGTTTTATCTGCGGGGCGCTTAGCGAATGAATCACCTTTATTGGTGTTTGGGAGCATCACTGCAGTTTTTTTAGTTATTGCTGGTATATTTACAAACAAAACCATTCGCGAAAAAAGTATGGACGTATTTATTCAACTTCCTGTTATCGGCCCATGGTTGGAAGAGCAGGACGCTGCTAGATGGTCCTCATTGAGCGCAGCGATGCTATCAGCGCGAGTAGGTTTAACTCATGCTCTCAAGTTGGCATCTGCGTCGTGTTTATTTTCAAAACGCAGGCTCAGAGCACAAAATATGATAAAAGACGTAGAGGCGGGCGTAGCTTTCCCAGAGGCATTGGCAAAAGCTCGATTAATCCCGTCTACTTCATTGAATTTGGTGGCTGTAGGTGACAAAACTGGGCGATTGGCTGAAATGTTAACAGCCGTTGCGAAGCTTCACGACCAATCTTGTAAGCGCAGAATGAAACAGGTATTGACTATCATGGAGCCAGTTGCAATTTTGGTTGTAGGATTGCTTATTGGTATTATGATTTTGGGTATTGTTTTAGCGATTACCGCTTCAACAGATATTGTGATTTAAAAAGAAGGTGGTTATGGAACGTAGGTTAGATAAGGGCTTTACTATGATTGAGCTGCTTGTGGTGCTAATAATTCTTGGCTTATTAGCCGGACTTGTAGCGCCAAAGTTTTTAGGTAAGGCCGATACTGCAAAAGTAAGAACAGCAGAAACTCAAATAAAGATGCTGAAAATGGCGTTGCAAACTTATCGACTTGATGTAGGAAGGTATCCTGAAAAACTTGAACATTTACAAACAGCCCCTTCAGGGCTAGAAAAATATTGGTCAGGTCCTTACCTTGACGAAAATCTCCCTATTGATCCATGGAATACGCCTTATGTTTATAAAAGGGATTCTTCTGAACAACAAGGTTTTCTGTTATACAGTTATGGGGCTGACTCTCAAGAGGGTGGAGAAGAGTTAGATGCAGATATAGGCTATGTGCCAGTTGGTTAATCATTTATCAATTCGAAATGGCTTTACAATGATTGAGCTTTTGGTGGTTTTAGTTCTTCTTGGCTTAATCGCAGCGGGAATTACACCTAGTATTCAGCGCATTATTTCCTCTCGCTCAGCGTCGCTTGAAAGGCAACAGGTCGCATCTAAGTTAGCAATGCTTCCTTTGCAAGCAAGTCTTGGTTCCCAAATGATTATCGTTGATGAGAAATCGGAATATTGGCAAGAATTTTCTCCCTCTACCATAGTTACTTTTTCACATCCCTTGATTGTTCTTGAAAACGGGTTTTGCTTAGAAACGACCGTTACTGTTCAGCAACTAAAAAGGCAATACCACTACGTTGTAAGTTCTCCACTCTGTGAGCTGAAGGAACATGACCCTGCGTAATACTGGGTTTACTATCATCGAAGCGATTGTTGCTTTGGTTATTCTTTCGGTAACATTTTCAGCGATATGGGGGTGGTTCGATATCGCTTCAAAGAGCACCGAGAGACTAGACCAAGCCATAGGCCTTCCCTTTGTTGTTGATGAATTTATCCGACAGATTGAGCTAGAAGATCTTCGAAGACAAAAAGCAGGTAATATTGTCATTGGCGAGTATGTTGTCGAATGGCAATCGAAGCTAGATAAACGAAGTGATAATGCAAGTTTTAGAAAGCAGTACGCATGGATCGTAGCCCTTTTTAAGATAGACGCTGTAGTTTTTTACGAAGGTAAGGTTGCCCACGAAATAACAACTTACTCAGTGAGGCAATGGAAAGATCCAGACTTCATAGACTTAGATGTGTTTGAGCGATGACAACCTATTTTAGAATCAAAGGGTTTACCTTAGTTGAGCTTATCGTAGTGCTGGTTATCGTAGGATTGAGTTCTGCTCTTTTAGCGCAAGGCTTGGAAACGACTTGGCGGAATTTTTCAAAATTAAATGTAAATCAGCTGAGTGCCGATCGAAGTAAGCTTCCTCTTAAATGGTTTACAGACAGTGTGAAAGCAATATTGCTATCTCATCCAAACAAAGTGGTATTTTCAGGAACAAATACCGTTAATGAATTTACCAGTTTTCTAGCACCTGACCAATCTACAGCTATTAAAAAACCGATTGCTCTGCGCTGGTCTGTAAGTCAAGTAGAGGAGTATTGGGAACTACAATATACGAACCTGTATACTAACGTTTCTTATACAATTTTTAAATTTGACCAACCCATATCATTTAAATATTTTATAAACGGCCAATGGGAATCAGAATATAGAGAAAAGCCGGGCTTAGTGCCAGAGGTTATTGCTATCTTTGATGGAAGTGAGTTAATCGTAACCGCTACGGTTGGTCGTCCATCAAAAGCCGATATTCCGGCGGAATTACCCGCATTTGGGAAGTATGAATTTGGCACATAGACATTCTGAATGCTGTCAATCACAACGAGGAATAGTGTTAGTTGCTGTACTTGCTGTAGTAGTCGTGCTTGTTCTATTGGTGAGTATAAGTACAAAATTACTAGAAACCCGTCTGGAGATGGCAAGGCAAGCAAAATCACAAGCTAGCGATATTGCAATAGGGCACGGAAAAATAAATGAGCTAACTTATTTATTGGCTACTCAACGCCACACCGCCGCTGGTGTCAGTACTGGAGAAAATCCTCAGGGCACACTTAGAAATGAAGATGGCTTTTTTATACTACCTCTGACTGGAGATGAAGTTAGACTGGATGGATTTAGCTATCGCGTTTCTCCTCGTCTGTCATTTAGCCTACAAAATACTAGCGGTTTAATCGCTATTAATTCCGCCGATGCATTTTGGTTATCTCGTTGGTTACAAGCCAAAGGTGTCAATTATTTTGAGCGAAATAAATTGTCTCAGATATTGCACGACTGGGCTGACGAAAATGACTGGCAGCAGCCAGCAGGAGCGGAACATACAACATATGAAGCGAATGGTTTGCTATCGCCGTCAAATTATTTGTTCCAACATTGTGGAGAATTACACCACTTAATTGACTGGGGCGCTGTATTGTCCCAACACAGCGACTTTGTTTCGGAATGTGCATTACATCGTTCACCAGTGTTAAATTTGAATGCAGTACCATTACACTTGTGGCAAGATTTATTCCCTAATAGCGTGAAAACAATAGAGGCTCAGAGGAACCAAGGAGCTTGGTTTATTTCTGATTCTTCGGCGCTAAATACTGAGCCCGCATTATTGAATATTTCGGACCAATATTTTTCTACCTTGATCAATAGAGGTACACTGGTTTCGGTTATCACCCCCTTATATCAAAAAACTGTATTGATAGAGTTGGGCGTTGGCAATTTGAAGCCTTTCGTTAGAAAGATTCAATAATAGAAACAGACTTACTCAATACCATCTAAGAAAAAGAATTTTCTTACCATTTTTTGTTTTAATAAGAAAGTTTTGGTGTTTACCGAAAATTAATGGCAAACTTTATTCACTTTCAGTTGAAAGTAGATGCTAGCGTTTTGTTTGCAGTTATTGTGTACCGCTCAAAATCAATTCCTTTAGGATTTTATTTGCGCTGTACAGTTCTACGTGCTAAAACATATTCATCAACTTATCGGGTAAATAAGTGTATTTGCTGATAAAACTACAATAAAAAGTTGATAACTACACGTTGGTGTTGTAGCTTATTAGGGGTCGTCAGGTGTTTTGTCACCCAGGACTAGGTGGCACATGCCATGACAAACAAATAACTATAGTTACTCTTGCAGGAGTTTTACATGCTTAATAAAAAAATCTTGGCGGCGGCAGTGGCTGTTGCTTTTTCTTCAACCGCATCGGCAACAATCGACTTGAACGAAACGGATGCAGCAATGGTTGGTACACTAACTGTTGCAACAGAATCATTTGTTTCTGGCGATTTGAACAGTGACGGTACACTTACTGTCACCAACTTAGCTAGTGCTTTAGATTTTGTTTCTACAGTCGGTTTTACAGTAGGTACAGGTGAGTCAAGATTCGTTCGCGTAGATTTGACTGGCGGTGAATTTAGTGCGGTTCCTACATTGGCAGTTGCAACTGGTGGTATTCCAAGCGCGAGCTTGTCAACTGGCGGTGATGGCGAGTCATTCGTCATTTTTGAAATTTCAAGCGACGCTGACATCTTATCTACTGATACGTTGACTCTAGCGAGTTCTACTTTTGACATAGATCCTGATAGTTCGTTAGGCGTTACTTACAGGCTTTATGAAACTGGTGCAGGCGCAGTCAACGAGTTGTCTACGGCTTTACTTGTTACTCAAACCGCAACAGCTGTGGAATTTGATACTGCAAGCACTGGTGAGTTCTCTGACGGTAATGTTGTGACCGCAACAGTCGCTTCTGGCTTTACAGAGTTCGAAATAGATGCTGCAGTAGATACAACAGCAACTCTTGCGACACTTTCTGATATTGATGTCAGCAATCTGGTTGAAGCTGGCACTATCAACCCAGATGGCACTGCGTTCGGTGTGGGCGATTTGATTGACGTAACTGCTGACTTGGTTATCTCAGGTGATTTCTCTGTTGGCGCATTTACAGTAAGCGAAGGCACTTGTGCAGTTCCTGCGAACCCAGCAACAGTTACAGTTAATGACGATGACGATGAAGCAACCGTTGTTACTGCTAATGACTTGGACGCTGCAGCATTAGTTTTCTGTTTAGATGTTTCTGGTATTGCTGCTGACGAAGTTATTGAACGTGGCGAATATACTGTTGAAATCGATGATGAAGACATCGAAGACGGTGCAGGTGAAGTTGAGTTCGACACTACCACTGTAGATATTCCTTTTGTAACAACGTTTAGTTCTTACAATCAGCGTTTCTACATCGTGAATAACAGCAACTCTGATGCCTTGTATTCTTTCAGTTTCGTAGGTGAAGACGGTGTTACTTTCACTGCTGGCTCAGCAGCAACGGGTACCGCACCTGCTAACCAAGTAACTCTTATCCGTTCGACTGATTTGGTTACTATTACTGGTAGAACAAGAATTGCTGCAGTGTTAGATGTTGAATTGACACAAGACGATGTTTCTGTTGCAACTCAAATCATCAATCTAAGCAATGGTGGAACTGACACAGTAGTACTTTCTGAAAATCAGTAAGTAATATTGTAAATCATCTTAAAGCCTTCTTCGGAAGGCTTTTTTTTTCTTTATATTATGACTAAATTTACCACTCTGTTAACTGGTATTCCGCGTTCTGGGACTACCCTAAGCTGTAAGCTATTGAATAATCTTTCCGATGTTATTGCTTTACACGAACCTATTCAGCCCGTTACTTTACCGATAAAAAATTCTTTATCTCATTTAAACAATCGGCTTTTAAAAATACGAGAAGAAATAGAACAAAAACAGGAAGTAGAAAGTGGAGATAAAGATTCTTTAGATATTACCAATCCTGTAGGGGATGAAGTAGTAAATGGTGTTCGGCAAGTGATCGCACAAAGAGGGCTTGTTAAAATTGAAAAGCCTGTGAATCACTCCTTTCATTTGGTCGTTAAACAAAATGCGATGTTTACTGCCTTGTTGGCTGACATCATTGAAATTTATCCTATTGTGTCTGTTGTTAGAAATCCTGTTGATGTTCTTTTGTCTTGGCTTACGGTTGATTTACCCATTAATCGCGGAAGGGTACCTGGTGGTGAACGCTTCGATACAGTCTTAAGAGCAGAGTTAGATACACTGCCAAACAGAATTGATAGGCAATGGTCTATATATAATTGGTTTGTACAGGGTTTCTTAAATGCAAAGACAAAGGGTTTAGTTATTGTTAGATATGAAGATATTATTTTAAGTCAAGGAGCTTGTTTACAAGAAGTTTTCTCTGATAAAGCAACGCCGTTAGAGCCAAATACTCCATTAGTAACTCCGAGGCGTACTTTTTCATCAAGCACACTCTATGAATTGTCAACGCTCAAAAAAGATATGTTGAATGCCGATTATGGTGGCCTATACACGCAAGAAGACATTCTGGTTGCGTTTGAAAAGTATGAATTATAAATTGGCACAACATAATGGCTAAACCGCTGTTCTACCTCTGCACAGGCTTTCACCGCAGCGGTACATCATTACTAGCACAATCCTTGGCTGAGTCCGGTATCGACATGGGGCAAGAGCTAATGGGAGCTACATTCAGTAATCCCTTAGGGCATGTAGAAGACATGCCAGTGGTTCGATTACATAATCAAATACTGTCTATTAACGACACCGACTGGCGTTACCATGATGATGGACCATTAGTTAAGCCCAATTGGTTAACGAACTACATTACCCGCTATATTGCACAACGCCAAGAAGCAAGTCGTGGCTTATGTGGTGTTAAAGACCCAAGAGCCGTGTTTTTCCTTAAAGACTGGGCTATTGCAGGACAGGGCCAGATCCGCTTCTTGTTTGTGTATCGGCATTGGTCTTCTGCAGTCAGCTCTATGCTCTCTAGAGCGAGTCGTTTTCTCGTTAACTCTCCACAAGCGTTGATCGCAAATAAAGTAAATCTAGCTTTTTTTCAACAGCCTGAGTTGGCATTTAAGATGTGGTTGGCATCAAACAAACGTATTTTATCTTTTTACCAATCACATTTACAAAGCAGCGTGTTGTTTTCGCAAGAAGGTTTTGTTACCAGAGATAGAAAAGATAACCGCTTGGGCAATACACTAGGGTTACCTGAATCCGCTTTCTTGGCAAGTACATTCAAAGAATCACTTATGAGTTCAAGCGTACCTAGTGAGTTATTAAACAGTGTTTCAGATGAACTTATTAGTGAATGCAATGCGGTTTGGGAGGAGCTTCAAGGCCATTCAGCGTTGCCCTGTGCTGCGCTTCCAATGGTGTCAAAACCCAAACAAGCCCCTGTTTATTCCTTTACCTCGCTTCCACCTAAATCTAGACAGGTTTTATACCATGGTTTTAGGGCATTTCGTTTACGCGATCTTAACTGGCAAGAAACGCTTGGTTTTTTAGTACGCATTCCAGCTATAAGAGTAACTAACACCTTACTTTCAGAGGTGATGAAAAAAAGTTTTGCCACTTGTGATGATTATGATTCTCTTGCCAAGATTAGTCACAGGCTTGGTTTATACTTTTACACTAAGTTGTCCAAGTTTCGAGCCATGCATGCAGAGGCCGGGCACTGGAACGTAAAAGAGTGGACCTTATATACCAACAGCAATACAACTTGGCATATCTTGTCGGATGAAACCTTGCTGCAAAAAAATCCGTTTTCGCTTAGGCCAAAAGAAGAATTTGATGAACAAAAATATAATACAACTTGTGTTGAAGTGCTAAGCGATGATGTTATAAAACTTATAAGTAAAATAAGCGAGCTAGAAACAGGCGAAGCGGAAGCGTGTTTGATTAATATCTTGTTATTCAGGGCGATTGATAACGCCAATGAGTTTTTACAGATCCATAGCGTAGCCAAACAGTTTGAATTATTTAGTATTGCAGAGTTTTGTTTAGTAAAAGCGCTAAGGTACGAATACAGTGCAGCAAATTTGCTTGAACTTGGTTCAGTGTTCGAAGCACAAGCGTTACCAGTAAAAGCACTCCAATGCTATGAATTAGCTTTAGGCTTGTCGCCACAGCTTGAGGATACAGAGGAACAAGTTGCTAGATTAAGAGCTTTTTTTGAGAAAGCTGCGCCCCAAAATACTGCCATAGATCAGGCAAATGTTAAAAAAACAGTTCCGGCAAAAACAGATCCACAACGTTTTTTTGAAGCTCATCGTTTACCCTACATTAGCGACTATTCCAAAATTGTTGATATTACCAGTATTGACCCTGAATTAGGCGAAGAGCTTGATAGAAAAAATCGCGTTGCTGCCTTTGTAATGCGTAATAATAAACAATGGTTGGCTGAGGGGGCACAGCATTTACCGCCCAATGCACAGCCATTACTCTCTCACTATGTTTATAAACAATGGTTATCAATATTTTCTCAGCCGATTGTGGATTATTGTTTAAACAAGCCGAATGCATTTGTTGGACAAACTCTTTGCAACCGTAATTTAGCGCGACATAGCGCTAGTGGGTTACCTGTTGTAATTGATGTTACAAATATCGAAGCGCTGCAAATGATTCTCTTTATGATTTCAGAGTTTGAGGAAAAAACCAAAATGCTTTGTGATTTGTACTTTATTAGTACCTTGGCGCAAGAGCAAAGCCTAAGATCACTGTGTCACGAACATAGCATTAATGCTAAAGAAATGTGGTTTTATCCTGCGTCTATGCCTCTAGCAAAGCGTTGGTTGAATAGCTTTAACGGTCACGTTTTTCAATTAGATCTTGCTGTTTATCTAAATACGGATACGGTGGCGTCGAATCGAACAATAACCATGGATTTACTTTCGCTATGGAGCTTTTTCTCTGACATTGATTCAGCTAGAAAAGCACAGTGTCTGTTTAATAACGACGATAAGCTCGGCTTAATAGTTCCAGCATACCACCCTAATATACTTACCGAACAATATATCTTGGAATTGGAGAAAAAATTTAACGCCTTAAAAGTCAAAAGTCATATCGACAGTAAAAACGACCTCTATTTAGACCCCGTATGTAACATGTTTATGTTCAGACCCTCTGCTTTTAGAGCTGTACTAGAAAAGTTCGGTTTTGAGGCTTATGGTAGGCTGTTTTTTACTGCTATACCCATGTTACTAAAGGAGTTAGGCTATCGTAGTTTGTCTACGAATGAGTTGTAGGGGCGCTTATTCATTAGCAAAAAAACGGCTGTTGCGTAAAGTTTAGCGATATAGTTTAAACCGCTAAATCTGGGTTTTTCACCTTCAAAAATAGAGTCTTTAGGAATGGTTGCTGCCTTTATATTTAAAAAGCGAAAGACTTTATTCATGGTGTTTTGATGATTTTGACGCAGGCTTTCTTGGGTAATAATTAAAATATTTTCTTTTGGTACATGAGAGTGAAGCACTGCTAATTGATTTTTATAAAAACCACGACTCAAATAACTTTGGTTTCTAGCTGGGCTATCAAACGGCCAACCGTGTTCAGTACGATATTTTTTTAATCTGAAAGGCTCCAAGATGAAAGCCAGAAGCATATTTTTTTGTTCGGCTCCTCTAGCACTTGACATGGAGTAGTGCGAAATGGCCCTCAATACAGGATCTCTTAGAATAACAATAAACTTTGCAGACGGGTTGTAGTTTACGCAATAGCGCAAATATTGTTCTCTAAAAAGCGTTATCGGCGTTGCGTCGCAGATGTATTTCTCTCCTTTATAGTGCGAGAGTTTCTTTTGATACTTTAAACGAGCCTGACGAGCTTTGTTGGCTTGCAGGTGAAATGTGGGATGATCAAATACGTGCCCTTCCTTTCCTTCCACTAGACAAATGTCTGGATGCTGAGACAAAAAATGCGCTAGGGCAGAAGTCCCAGCTTTTTGTACCCCTATAATTTGTAAATTAACCAATCGCTATAACCGTGTGAGGACAATTGAATTATAATACACAACTCTTTAGAGTTTCTGTATTTTTTGCGTTTTAAGATTTGAGTATTGAGTTGGTGAAGTCTTTTTCATTTTTTCGGCGTTATTTAAACTATACTGGTGGCCATCAAAAAGTAGCTGACTACATTCAACATACATGTTGTATGCCTAACACGTCAGTAAAACTCTACTTAGAGAATCGGTCGCCTATAGAGAAAGGTTTGTTTGAACAGTTCAAAAAGGTACAGTACCAGCAGTGTTATAACCCATCTGAGGCCGATATAGCCTTTTTAGCTGGCATGGATTGGAGCGAGTATTTGCCATTTGGTAATACCGAACAATCTATCGTCAATCTCGTTCAGCATGTACGGCATGGAGATAGTAAGCACCCTTTGTTTCAATTTTTAAAGCACAAAGCTACCCGCATTTGTGTTTCTCAAGCAGTGAAAGATGCAATATTACCTTACGCAAACGGGCCTTGTTACGTCGTTAAAATGGGCCATGAAATCCAGTTTAGCAAGCTAAAAAAAGAAAATGATTTATACATTTTAGGCAACAAACAACCAGACTTGGCTCGTGCATTGGAGCAATGGGCAAAGAAAAAACAGTTGAAAGTGGTAATGCATGACTGCTATGTATCCAAACAGGCTGTAATACAATCCATGGCACAGAGTCGTATTTCGGTTACTTTGCCTAATAAAACAGAAGGCTTTTATTTACCGGGTATCGAAGCGATGGCATTGTCAGATTGGGCAGTTGTGCCAGATTGCATTGCGAATAGAGAATATCTTATTTCGAGCGCAAATGTGACGCAATGCGATCACTCTTTTGAATCCTGTATTACTGCCATAGAAAACGCTTCAATCGCTTTATCATCTCCGCTGTCTTTTTTTAAGCGTCTTAGGGGAAAATACATAGCCTGTAGCTACTCTTTGTCTGAAGAGAGAAAGCAATACCACAAAATATTAAAAACTCTAAGTAATTAAGCATTGAATTCAATCAAAAGCTCAGATTGAGAGATTTACTTAAACTAAGTGCAGCGATATGAGTAGACTGACTTTGTGTCATCCTAAGTTGTTTAATCGTTTGATTGAGGCGGTCTTCGCGGTGTGCTAAGTAGTGTAGCACTTTGCTTTCTAAGTCATCCGAATCTTTAAACGTAATGCCATCATAGGTGTTTGCGGCGTCTTTATTATTGTCGGAAATAACGAATGCCCCCGATCTTACAAAATCGATATATTTATGACTTACGGCACCTAGCTCACTCATAGAAACATGGTGATCAATCAGGCATATCTTGCTTCCCCTTGCTAGCATAGGAATTTCTTCGTATGGAACATGGCGAGCTATAAGGTGTTTTTTTGCGTTCGGGTTGCCTTCGTACTGGTCCCAATTAGGACCAAACAAATGGAAATTTAATTGATGCTTTTCAACGATAGGTAGCACTGCCTCAAGAATAGGACGTATTCTCGGCGTACCTATAAATGACAAGTCACAGACATATTTAGGTTTTGTATCTTTTGAAGGATAAAGAGATGAGAAGGGAGGGAGTAATTGAATGTTTTCTAAAACATCCTTTTGTGCTTTCCCACTAAATTTAGTGATTAAATAGTCTTTCACATACTGACTACAAGCGTAAATAACGTTGAAAGGCGTAAGATCTTCAATTTTTTCAGGATGACTGTAGATAACGGCAATATTGTTGGCGGAACTAACGATAGCACCCACCTCGGGGTAAAAACGTAAAACGGGTGCACCAATCAAATAGATTCTATTTTGACTCGCAGCTCGGTATTGAAAGCCTATAGCTTCTAACTCATTTTTTAGATTGATGTATAATCTATGATCGTACCAAAGTTCATTTTTATGCGGAGAAGCAATACAAAAACTAGCCACTGCATTTTTCCTTAAGCTTCCGTTCGCAATTCGCCAGTTTTTTTATTATCAATGGTCCGCTAGGTCGTAATGCTTTTGCTCTTTGCCAAACTAACAAAGCTAGGGAAGGGGAATAGCGTTCTACTTCTTTAGCGATTTCGATAAGCTGTTCTACATTTTTATGCTTTTTTACAAATCTAGAAGAGGCGACTTCACATTCTACCCTCGATGAAACGTGGTCAGCGCAACCTCTGAAAATTTTTGCAATATCGGGAAGGTGCTCGTATTGAATTGCTGAAATACTGGCTAATGCTTTTTCACACCGCTTGCCGATAAATGCTTTGGCTTCATTTAGCAGAGTTTTGAGCTTGGGCTCATCAAGAAAAGCCCCTTTTTTTTCGCTATATTTTTCATATTCGTTTTTTTCAAGCTCATAGGTATGTTCTGGGCCCATAATGACATTATAGCCACCTCTATTTAACTTTAATTCTACTGAATCTGACGGACGTCCTCGGTGTAGTAAAGAAACGTATTCGTCTGGCGAGCGGAATAATCGGTGAATAATCATGACTGGGCGAATGCGCTGTATTGACTTATCAATACCTTCTTTATGTTTGTTATTTAAAACAATTTCAGTGCCATCCATCATTATATGTTTGCTTTGTGGAGAAAGTTTAGGCATATGGTAGCCATGCTTTTCGACCTTAGCTGACGTTTTTATAAGAGTTTTTACTAAAGGGTTAATTTTTCCAACTGTTGAACCTGAAAGCGGTGAAAACTTCTCGTCATTTCCATATTCATTTAACCATTGAAACGATATGGCATCAGCCTTCGGATATTTAGTAATTATTTGATGAATAGATACAGACAAATTAGATGGTGTCCAAAATTCGTCGATATCCAGAAACATAATGTAGTCAGCATCCATATTTATCTGGGTATCGAAGAAGGCCTTCGCATAAATAATGTATTGTAGATTTTTTGTGCTTTCTTCGGGGCAGGTATCTATCCAATCGGCACTATAATGAGATACGTTTGGGAAAAGCGACTCGATGTAGTTAAGCATGTTTTCAGTGTTGTCACTCGTGCGGTTCACATATATTTCTATTTTGTCGAAGCCTACATGAAGGTGGTGAAACACCCATTCAGGGATATAAGCGGCCTCGTCTTTAGCTATCGCTACTAACTTTACTTTTTGAGTGCACATTTTTTGGAAAGATGTCCTTATTCAATTGTCTTGTTTATGCAGAGCCTATGGGTGATATAATATCATTTTATTGATTTATTGATAAACATCGAAAATAAGTTAGCAAGGTCTGAATTAAAGCATTACCCTATGCTCCATTACTATAATATTCAAGAAAGGTA
Organism: uncultured Alteromonas sp.; assembly: GCA_964429915.1. Classification (GTDB taxonomy): domain Bacteria; phylum Pseudomonadota; class Gammaproteobacteria; order Enterobacterales; family Alteromonadaceae; genus Alteromonas_F. The sequence continues at coordinate 59,263 of CAYSDZ010000001.1, read as the reverse complement.
ATCAATGCACTCTCCGACAGTATATTGTTTGAGCGCGAGCGATAGGTACAACTATGGAGACGTTCTTTTTCCCATCGTTGCTAAATATGCTCTTGAACAATGCGGCCCTTGTCAGTTTATTAACGTAGCAACCATTGAAAGCGATTTAACAGCAATTGGCGGGCTTAAAACTTTGGGTTATGACCAATTTCTAGATGCGTCAAAGAGACCTAAAAATGCCACAATTTTAGTGGCAGGTGGTCAAGTGATGGGGGCAAATTGGATGAAACTACTTGGTTTTACCAACGAGAAATGGCAAACCTTGTATGAAAAATATAAGGGTACTAGAATGGAGCGCAGAGTAAAAAAACGCTTTGGGTTGGAACGCGAACCCTATCCCTTTATTCTTTCTAATCCTGAGTTGCTGAATGACAATGAAATTGTCTACCATGCCATCGGCGGCAATGTTCCTAAAATGAAACCTGTTGTTAAAGGTTATCAGAAAGCGTTACGAGCGAGCGCTTACCTTAGCGTCAGGGAACGGTTTACTCGCAGAATTGTTATGCAAAACTTAAATCTAGAACCTAATCTTGTTCCTGATAGCGTAATGCTTTACAGCGATATAAAACCAAAAACAGGTTTAGAGAAGCCCTTTCCTAGTGATTATGTTTGTGTACAATTCGGATATGAAAAATCAGCAAACAAGTTACCGGAAATAGTCGCTCAACTAAAGAAACTCCATGACGCATTACAGTTGCCAATAGGTTTGTTAAGTATTGGAAATTGTCCAGGGCATGATGATATCGTTACGGCAGAGTGGATTGAAAAGCACGCAGATTTTCCCGTATTTAAGTTATCTCATTCCACCTTAGACAAGGTTACGTCTGCCATAGCTCACGCTACCTTATTTATTGGAACAAGTCTTCACGGCGCTATCGTGTCGATGAGTTATGGCAATCCATTTGTTGCCGTGAACAAGAAAATCAATAAATTGAATGCTTATACCAATACGTGGGCCCCAGACTACCTAAAAGGTTGCGTCGATTTTGATAATATTGCAGAAGCTGGATTGTCTCGGTTGAATGCGCATCAAGATTACAGTGACAGCATTGCAAAGCAAAAAGCAAAAGTAACGAGTTCATTTGAAAAAATCTATGACATTGTAAAAAAAACGTCGTTGAAGACGCACTAATTTTGACCTGTAAGAACTATGAATAAACAGATATCTCTGCATGAATTTGGGTATAATTTTCTTGGCCCAATTACCAGCGAATACTTATTTAGGCTTAAAGAAATTCTAAATAAAAACCCCTCCAAAAAGCTGCTTTTTCTTGCAAGAGAAGGGTACTTTTTGAAAATGGCCTATGAAAAACTGGTCCAAGCCGATTTTGCTGTAGATATTGAACGGCAATACCTTAACGTTTCAAGAGTATTCTTATTTAAGATTACTGTTGGTGACCCCGAAGCAAGAGCACTGAGTTTAAAAACAAACTTTGACGGAACACTCCGTCAACTTTTGAGCAATAGATTTGGTTTTACTCTTCGTCAGTTAAAGTCTGTCTTTTCTGATGATGAGTTAGATGCAATGTGGGAATTACCCCTTCAATTGCCCTTGTTAGAAGAAAAATTAGCAGGGGTGTCAGACCAGTTGAGTGCGCTTGTTGAACAGTCAAAAATAGCATATCTGCAATATCTCCAATCACTTTCAATTCCTGACAATAGTCTTATGATTGACCTTGGGTATTCTGGCACCATCCAAAAGCTGTTGACATATTTACTCCATAAAAATACACGCGGCATATACTTTATCACTACAAAGCAAGGTCAGCACAAAATAGACAAGCATACTGCTACTATGCATTCGGTTTACAAAGACCGAGTAAGCTTGGGTGATGGCTATACCATGTTAGATAGATCTTTGCTTTTAGAAGCGCTTCTTACCTCACCGCAAGGCCAATTTTGTGATATTAAAAAATCATTAGAAGAGGTGTCTGGGCCTTATCAATTCCTTTTCGGTAAGAAAGTGTATGCTCAGCTAAACCCACATGAATTAAAGTGTATTCATGATGGCGCATTGGAATGCATTTTGGATTGCGCTCGTCACGATATTCGATTTTCAATTCAAGAAATTGAAGAACTTTTTGAATCATATGCGACTCAGAGAGGGTTATTTCCTCGTGTAGTGTGGCCTCTTTTTGATGTTGACGACGATGTTTCAGGTAATGGGAGCGTTAATCCTTTACAGTTGTTTAGGATTTGAACATGAGAAAACTACTTAAAAACAAAATTGATAAATTATTTAAGTCAGCCACAGTTGATGAAGAGGCTGAAAACGCTAAAAACGAAAACTGTGAAGAGTCGATAGTAGAGTGTGTCGATCCGCATGATGAAAATTTAAAGCTCGCGAAAAGGATGAATTTATTTGATTACGACTGGTATCAAAAGCGTTACGGAACGTTTTCCTCAGAGTTAGAAGCATTTCACGACTATTGTCATAAATCGATTTTCTCAAACGTTAATCCGTCTGCAAATTTTGATACAGAGGGTTATCACAAGCATCATCTAGATATTTATCATCAGTGTGAGAGTCCTCTGCTTCATTATATTCATCATGGTGCTGACGAAGGGCGAACTAAGCTTAACGAGATTATAAGGTGGACCCCAAAAACTACGCTATCAACAACAAATGATGAAGGTTGGGAAAGCCAGAACGTTGCTGTTTGCATACATATTTTTTATGAAGATTTTATTGAACGATTTGTAAATAGCTTAGCCTACATGCCTTTTGAAGTTGATTTATATTTATCGGTTTCAGAAGGTATTGAGCTTCGGCTCGTTGAAGAGGCGTTTGAAAAGCACAGCAAAGTAAAGACTCTCAAATGTGTATCGGTGCCAAACCGGGGGCGAAATTTTGGTCCTATGCTAGTTGAATTTGGCTCTGACTTACTCAACTATGAACTCGTTTGTCATTTGCACAGTAAAAAATCGTTATACTCAGGAAGAGACCAAACTCAATGGTTCGATTACCTTAATCAATTTTTGTTGCAAGATCGCAATGTTGTGAGAGAAGTATTAAAGCTCTTTCATGAAAATTCTGATTTAGGTATTTACTATCCTACTACTTTTCAAATGATGCCAGCATGGGTAAATCACTGGACTTGTAATAAACCATTTGCGTCGAGTTTCGTCAGTGATTGGGATTTAGATATTAGCGAAAACTTTCTTACATACCCTGTGGGAGGCATGTTTTGGGCAAGGCCTATGGCAATTAGGCAAATGCTAGAATCTAACTATGAGTACGACCATTTTCCAGCGGAGCCGTTACCCAACGATGGTTCTTGGTTACATGCTTTGGAACGAGCGCTAGGGTTATTAGTAGAGAAGAATGATTACAAACAATTTTACTTTTATCCCCCTTTGGGCTGTTTTACCACAGACAACTCTTTTAAGTTCATAGACTATTTTAAACCGCCTATCCAATTGCAAAGAGAGTTACGCAACTTTGAAGTGGTGTCCTTTGATATTTTTGACACATTGATTCGAAGGCAATATACAGAACCTGATTACGCCAAATATTTGGTAGGCAAAACTTTATTTGCCAGTGGAATGGTTAGTTCGGCAAGCGTTTTTATTAAAAATAGAAATTCCGCAGAATTGCAGTTACGTAAGGAACAAAATTTTCAAGGTGATGTCAGTATTGTTCAAATTTACGAGCGTTTAGGAGAAATGTTAGATGTAGATAAGGAATATGCTCGTGAGTTAATGGAGCTCGAATTTCAATTTGATCTAAATATGATTTGTGCAAAAGATGAAATGATTCACATCGTGCAGCAATTGTCTAGTTTGGGCCGAACGATATGGCTGATCAGTGATACCTACTATACAGAAGAGCAAATTGAGTTAATGCTTAAAAAGGTCGGATTATCAATGCCTTACACTTTATTTCTTTCGAGTGTTTTGAACAAGCGAAAAGACACTGGGACAATGTGGCAATACGTTCAGGAATTAGTAACAACAAAAGGGGTAAGCTACTTACACGTAGGCGACAATGTAAGGTCTGACTCTCAATTATGTGGTGATTATGGCCTAAGTAATATGCACATCTTACATCCTTTGGATAAATGGCAAGCTGCTGGTCTGCCAGGTAGGTTGACCCCAAAAAACGGCACGTTAAACGAAAAACAAGTGCTGAAGTGGGGGCGTATGATATCAAATCACGGACGTTACCCCTTTAACGGCGATTAATAGGAGATTGGTTTTATGGAAAATACGCTTTTTGTACATGTTGGACCACATAAAACAGGAACAACGTTAATACAGAAATATCTAATGGACAATAGAGAGCAATTGTTTGCACAAGGGATGGTGTATCCAAAGCGATTCCAAAGTATTTTTGCTCATCACACGCTTAGACACTTACTGTTTGAAAAATCTCTGTCTGACGAAGACATCGAGCTATTAAATGAGCCCCATAATTTTTTAGTTTCCAGTGAGGATTTTATTTCATTGGAGAAGTCTCATTGGGAATACTTTCAATCTTTAATTAAGAATAAGCGCATCGTCATTTTGTACACCTGGCGACGAGCAAGTTTAAAACTGTACTCTATCTGGCAAGAAACGATAAAACATGGCGCAACAGATTCGTTTTTCTCTTATTATCATGATCACATTGCTAGGCCAGGACAGAGCTTAATGCTTTCAGCTGATTTGAAGCTCAATATGCTATCGCAAGTATTCGGTAAACATAACATAAGAATATTGGATTACGAGACTTGTGTAAGGAATGATAATTTATGCAATGAATTTCTCAAAATGGCTAATATCGAAGTCCACGATAGATTTGTAAAGCCAGAGAGAAATAAAGAAGCAATTAATAAGTCAATGGAACTGGAAGATATCGAAATCTTGCGGGTGATGAATCACCACTTTAAGGATGTTTTAGAGTCTGACGCTGTTAAAGTAAAAGCATCTTATTTGAAAAATATCGATAGTCTTACCTCTCAAGGACTAGATACCGTGAAGCAACGAGTCTCTGCTTATTGTCGCCAATTAAGAGTAGGAAACTATTATGTTGATAATCGATGTGAAAAAGTGATGTCGGAAAAATATCGAGACAATATTGTAAACTACGAACCTAATGCGGTGATGGGGACCATTAAAATAGCGTGCGATGAATGGATTATGTCAGCTGAAATTCAGGCTAAGTTACAGGAGTTGGCGCATTTTTTACGGAGCGTTATGTGAGGTTATTTACTAATCGCTCTCAAGGAATTAAAAAAAACACCAAAAAGCTAAAGGTGAAATTAGTTGCGATAGCAAGAAATGAGGCCGCCTACATTCCTGAGTGGGTATTTCATCATCTCTATTTTGGATTCGATGAAATAGAAATATTAGTCAATAGAACTTCTGATAGCTCAAACCAAATCCTAGCCTTACTAAATAAAGAAAATGGGAAAGTAAAATATCAATATTGTGACTGGATAGATTGGTGTCCAGATAATGTGCCAAATGCGATGCAATTTGTGGCCTATGCTCAGGCAGTTCACAAAGAACAAATGGCTATGCAATTTGATTATATTATGTTTTTAGATATTGATGAGTTTTGGACACCTCAAAATATGAAAAGTCCGATTCAGCAATTTATTTCAAGGCATTCGAATCCAAGCTCTGTATCATTTGGTTGGATAAATGAACATGGAAGTAATCATGAGTTTTCCTCCATTAAAAAGTCCACAACCGGCCAATTAAGTCCTCTTGTCAAAACGGTTTTTTCGCTGCAAAGCAAGGTGTCGAAAATAAGCTTACACTTACCTGAGATGGAGGGAGGGAACAATGTACTTGCTGATGGCATAAGCTTTGTGCCGGATATTAAAAATAGAGAATGTTTGCATGCAGACTTAGTCATGCTTAGAGACGCAATGATAGTGCATCGAATGTTCAGGTCACCCAAGGAGTATTTATCTTTGCTGCTCAAGGGACGGCCCTCGGATTCGTACTCAATTAAACTGAATAGAGGTGGATACAATTTAGCGTCTGGAGCGCATGTCACGTTTAATGTAGATCAAGAAAATTTCAAGAAGTATGATCAGGAAAAAGCTCGCTTTCTTTCTAAAACTATTTTGTCAGAAGCCATTGACGGTGCAAAATACGAAGTGTTAGGGCGAGTTGATAAATTTGTTGATAGTGTTTGTGAACTTCCTATAGATAAGTCAATTCAGTTGCTTACCGTTTTAAAAGGTTGTGATGAGCAATTATTAAAAAAAATCGTCACTGAGATAGTGTCTAAAATAAAGCAGCACGGTTCACAAGATAAAGAGTTGTTGTTTACGTTAGCAAACAGTATAAAGCCAATTGATAGCGATTTAGCCAAAGTGTTAATCCGCCAGTCAATTTAAGATGTTTTTGAAAAGAGCGAAATAAAAAAACACCCAGACTATGCAAATACTATTAATCACCTTCCTTGATAGCCTCATTAGACGCCTGCCTGGTTCAATAAAAAAGAGATTAAAGTCAAGCCATACTATGCTTTCATTGCACAAAAGGTTTATTGCATATCGTAATTATCTTCATGGGCGTATGATTGCTAAAAACGATATGATTCAGAAGCACCGAGGTTACGGCGTTAATTTACACAACACATCAAATTTTCTCCGTTCTCTGCCTTCCGTTGATTTGCCGCAAATGGTTACGATCCTTTGCGACGCAGTAAGCGCAAAAGATTTAGAAAGGACAGTGTCAAGTTTAAATAAGGTCCTCGATCAGATTGAATGCGCTCAATTTATAGTCTCTGATAAAGACTTTAAAACGTTAACCGATGAAATAAGCTGCTGTGCGATTTCATTATCTGTAAAGAGCGAAATCATAGTTGTAAAAAAAATTCGTGACGAACACTTCAGCACTCCGACTTTGGTAATTTTTTTAGGTGATGAGGTCAATGAGTTTTTTGTTAGAGCAATTCATTATTTCGCAAGTCACCAAACTGATGTTGCTTACTGCGACGTGGACAAACAAAATGAAAAGTGTGAACGTGGTGCAGCTGAGTTTTATCCAGACTGGAACCCAGAGTTGCAATTGTCGACTGGTTATATCAATGATGCAATATGGCTTAGTAAGCCTTCTGATTTTTTTTGTGCGGATGAGTTTGAACTGAATAGAGAAGCGATTTTATCGTGGGTGATGCGCCTCGCCATTAGAAAGGTAAATAATTACAATATTATCCATATCCCAATAGTATTGGTCACTCAAGATATCGCTAAGCGTCCACTGCTGAATCGCGCAGTAAGTAAAGTCTGGTGTGACTCCGCTCATCTAGCTAACTGGCGTTTTGCGGAGTTTGGTAAAATAATATCCATTAATTGGCTAAGGCCTTACGAGCCTTTAGTCAGTATTATTATTCCTACTAAAAACGCGCACGAATTAGTTAAAGTCTGTATAGAGTCCATTATTCATAGAACGAATTATAAAAATTGGGAAATCATTTTGGTAGACAATCTTTCTGATGATTCCGAAAGTTTGAACTACTTTAAATGCTTATCTGACAATGGGACCGTAAAACTTATTCATTATCCACGTGCCTTTAATTATTCGGCAATTAATAACTTTGCTATTGAACAGTCTTCAGGTGAATATGTTTTACTGCTTAACAACGATATTGAGGTGATTTCACCAGACTGGCTGGACTATATGCTAGGTCATGCCATGCGGGATGATATTGGGTGTGTAGGAGCGCGTTTGTTGTTTCCAAACGATACAGTACAACATGCAGGCGTTGTTATGGGGTACGGGGGTGGTGCTGGTCATGCACATAAGTTCTTTCACGAAAGTAACTCAGGGTATTTACATAGAGCAAAGGCAACCAACTGTTTCAGTGCGGTTACTGCAGCCTGCTTGTTGGTCAGCAAGAAAGATTTTATTAAAGTTGGAGGGTTAGATGAAGATAATTTTTCAATTGCTTTCAACGATGTAGATCTTTGCTTAAAAATAGCAAGTTTGGGTAAACGGAATGTTTTTTGTGCAGAAGCGCTTCTGTATCATCACGAATCTGTTTCTAGAGGGTTTGATGAGCACGGAGAGGCAGCAGCACGCTTTGCTAAAGAAGTGTATGCACTAAAATTAAAATGGAAAAATATAATTGCAGAAGATCCTGCTTATAATTTGAATTTGACTCTTACCGCTGAAAATTTTGCTGTTATCGATGAACCCCGTTTATCTAGTGATATATCCCAATTTAAAAATTGCGAGCGTTGTTGATAAGTATGTTGAGACTTCTTTTCTTTTTTCTGTTATTTTCTCGACTTTTAATGATAGAGGTTCGGCATGAAGCTGAGTAATAACGTAGAAAGTGAGCCGGAGCCTAAACACGTTGTCCTTTGATATCACTCCAATTTTTGATGTGCAACATAATAATAAAAAATCCAATGTTGTGGTTGCCATGTCGGTTTACCAAGGAGATAGAGTTGACTGGTTGAAACAATCAGTCGAGAGTATACTGTCTCAAACAATGACAGAATTCTTGTTTTACATAGTTATTGATGGCGAGTTTTGTGAAAGTAAGCTTAATTATCTTTTAGAAGTGGCAAGCTCAGATAGACGTGTTTGTTTGTTCAGGGGAAACGGTAACGTAGGGTTGAGTGAATGTATGAATTTCATCATTGATAGATGCCAAACGTTTCTGCCAAATTACTTTGTACGCATGGACGCAGATGATATCTCTCACCCACAGAGATTAGAAAAACAGCTAGCATTTATGGAAAGGCATCGTGATGTTGATATTCTTGGCGCAGGTTTGTCGGAAATAAACGAAAACGGCACTGTAATAGGAACTAGAAAGCTTCCCCTTACACATAAAAGTATTGTTGATATTTTGCCAAGAAGGTGTCCGATCAATCATCCTACTGTTTTAATGCGTTATGACGTTTTCAGTGATGGGCAGCGTTACGTATCTGGGAAAAACATTACTGAAGACTACTACTTATGGGCTGATTTAGCTGCCAAAGGGCGTAAATTTGCCAACCTTAATGAACAGATTCTTAAGTTTAGACGAGTTGATGCTTTTTATCATAGACGAGGGTTTAAACGTTCTTGGAGTGAATTTAAAGCTCGTTTTTACACTATGCGTAAACTGAATCGGTTTTCTGTCGCTAACATAGCTCACGCTGTTGCTGTTTTTTTATTAAGAACTATGCCCTCAAAAATTGTAAAGATGGCCTATAAAGTCGATCGAACGATATTGGAGAAAAAAACAAAACATTGAAAGTTTGTGCAATAGTTATTCTTTATCATCCAGATATGGAACACATCAGTCAGTTCCTTAGAAGCCTTATGCCGCAAGTTGATAAAGTTTGTATTATTGATAATTCCCCTAAGCCACTACCTTCTAACAATTTACCTGATACTGTGTTTTACCGCCATTGTTTGCAAAATGTTGGCATTGCAAAAGCACAAAATATGGGTCTGGATTTTGCACTGAAAAATAATTTCGAGTATGCGATATTGTTTGATCAAGATAGCATGATTGAAAACGATTTCATTAATGGCTTGCTCAGTGCTATGACAGCATTTACAGTTAATACAGAGTCTAATAAAAAAATAGCCGCTGTTGGACCAACTATCCAATGCGCATTCTCTAATAAACTAATACCCCCCTCTAAAAGGGTAATTTTGTCAGAGCAGTCAGATTATTTAATAGTAAAACAAATTATCGCTTCGGGAATGATGATAAGCCTTAATAGCCTTACTGTTGTAGGGAAGAAAGACGAACAATTGTTCATTGATGGTGTCGACCATGAGTGGTGTTGGAGAGCTAGGAAACTTGAATTTTTGATAGGACAATCAAAAACTGTTGTTATGAGGCATAGATTAGGGGATGCAAGAGGTGAAATTTTTGGAGTTATTTACAAGATAGGCAGTCCAGTTAGGCTATATTATCAGACTAGAAATTTAATTTTGCTTGTGCGTAGAAACTATGTTCCACTTTATTGGAAACTAAGAAACCTTAGTTTGTTTTTTCCTAAAGTCTTAATCAATACCTTGATTTTGAGTGATAAAAAACAAAGAGCTCGTTTTATCATCCAAGGTCTTTTTGACGGGATAAAGACTAGAAGTGGTTCGGTAGAGGATAATTGGAAATAATTTTTAAAAGGGTAGGAAAGTGAAAGTTACCGTATTCGGAATAGGTTACGTTGGGCTTGTTCAAGCCGCAGTGTTAGCTGAAGTGGGTCACGATGTGGTTTGCGTTGATGTAGACCAGAAAAAAGTAGATAAATTGGAAAAAGGGATTATTCCCATTTACGAGCCGGGCCTGACTCCGCTTGTGACAAGTAACTTCGAATCTGGTCGTTTAACGTTTACCACCGATGCCAAGGCGGGTGTCGAACACGGCCAACTTATTTTTATTGCAGTGGGCACACCACCAGATGAGGATGGTTCGGCTGACTTGAAATACGTATTAGCCGTTGCTGAGACTATTGCGACGCATATGCAGAATAAAAAAGTCATCATTAATAAATCGACTGTACCCGTTGGTACGGCTGACAAAGTTAAAGCCAAAGTATCTGCAACGCTGTCATCCTTAAATAAAGAACAAGCGTTTGACGTGGTTTCCAATCCTGAATTTTTAAAAGAGGGTGCAGCCGTTAATGACTGTATGCGACCCGATCGTATTATTTTAGGTACCGACAGCGAAGAAGCTGAAAAGTTGCTTCGAGAACTGTATTCTCCGTTCAATCGTAATCACGATAAAGTGATTACCATGGACATTCGCAGTGCCGAGCTTACCAAGTACGCCGCTAACTGCATGTTAGCCACCAAAATTAGCTTTATGAACGAAATGGCAAATTTAGCAGAGAAATTTGGGGCTGATATCGAGAACGTGCGTCGGGGAATCGGCTCAGACCAGCGTATAGGGTACCACTTTATTTATCCAGGATGCGGCTACGGAGGCTCGTGTTTCCCTAAGGATGTGCAAGCCTTAGTGAAAAGTGCGAATCAAGTGGGATATAAAGCAACTATTTTAGAATCAGTTGAAGCGGTAAATTACAAACAAAAAGAAAAGTTATTTGAATATTTATCTCGTCATTACGAGGGTAAATTATCAGGAAAAACGATTGCGCTATGGGGCTTGTCGTTCAAACCTAACACAGATGACATGAGAGAAGCGTCAAGTCGTGTACTTATGGAGTCATTATGGCAAGCAGGTGCAACAGTTCAAGCTTACGACCCTGAAGCAATGGAAGAGACACAGCGTATTTATGGGGCTCGCGAAGATTTAAAACTGGTTGGTACCAAAGAAGCGGCGTTGTCAGGCGCAGATTGTTTAGTTATCTGTACCGAGTGGCAAGCGTTCAGAGCGCCCGATTTTGATGTGATTAAAAACGCACTTGCTGATCCCGTTATCATTGACGGAAGAAACCTTTTTGAACCAATGCGAATGCAGGAACACGGTTTCCATTACTACGCAATTGGTCGCGGATTATCAATTCAAGGAAAATAACATGAGTCAAGTAAAAAAAGCAGTCATCCCGGTAGCAGGTCTCGGTACTAGAATGTTGCCGGCCACAAAAGCCATTCCAAAGGAAATGTTACCCGTTGTAGATAAACCACTGATCCAATACGTGGTTAGCGAATGTGTCAAAGCGGGCATCAAGGAAATTATTTTGGTGACTCATGCCAGTAAAAACAGTATTGAAAACCACTTCGATACTTCGTTTGAGCTAGAGGCCACGCTAGAAAAACGGGTAAAACGGCAATTACTTGAAGATGTACAGTCAATTTGCCCTAAAGACGTTACGATTATGCATGTTCGCCAAGGTATTGCGGCAGGATTGGGACATGCAATTCAATGTGCGAGACCGCTCATCGGGGATGCGCCGTGTGCGATTGTCTTACCCGATGTCATCATTGACGACGCGGCCAGCGATCCGAAGAAAGACAACTTGGCAGACATGGTAGCCAAGTTCAATACAACGCGCGTCAGCCAAGTCATGGTTGAGCAAGTGCCTCACGAAGATGTTGTGAAATTTGGTGTCGTTGATTTAGATGGTGCAGAAATTTCTCAAGGTGAGTCGGCAAAAATCCATAAAATGGTAGAGAAGCCGAGCTTGGAAGAAGCGCCTTCAGACTTAGCCGTTGTGGGTAGATATGTATTGTCTGAAAAAATTTGGGATCTTCTGGCAACAACATTACCGGGTGCGGGTGGAGAAATTCAGCTTACCGATGCCATAGATTCTCTTATGGCAATCGAACAGGTTGATGCCTACTATATGAAAGGAAAGAGCCACGACTGCGGCAGTAAGTTAGGGTACATGATGGCAAATGTTGAATATGCAATGCGTCATCCAGAGTTAGGCGCAGACTTTAAGGCTTTTTTGAAAACGCTTAAATAATTGTTATCGCCTTAGCGAATAAAAAGGGCTCGTAGAGCCCTTTTTTAATGAATACTGACTTGCGCTTTAAGTTTGCTATAAAGCTTGTCACCGATACCTTTAACCTGCTTAAGATCTTCGGTTGTGGCAAAATTACCGTTCGCCTTGCGGTAATCAACGATAGCTTGTGCTTTGGTTTTTCCGATACCCGGTAAGCGAGTAAGTGTGTCAACGTCAGCAAAATTTATGTCTATTGTAGAGGCGTTTGTTGTATCAGCAATCGCTTGCTCGACTTGAATCGGTCCAACAGCTAAGGTTGTCCAAGACGTGCTTAACAGCGTAGCAAATAAAAGTGGTTTTAGTAGTTTCATTCGTTTTCCTTTTTTAATCATGATGCCCTCCGCATCACGATATACTCTAAAACCAAAGTGATAGCTTAAATAGACCAGTAAACGACCAGTTTCTACTCTCCCGAATGTTCAAGCGTGTAGACTGCATACCATCAGCCCTTGAGACATTTCCATAAAAGTTTGTTTCTGAACATTCGTTAAAGCAAGCGTCTTACACGTTTTTTGTTCGAACGCGGAGTCAGAAATGGTAAAAGTCAATTTTCCTTCCTTTGCTTCAAAAGCCCAAAATGAAGCCAAACGCATAAGTGCTGCTGCTTTATGGTTTGTTTTAGATGCTGGATCAAGCAAAAAATTTAACAAGGTTAAATGGTTTGAAGATATTCCCCATGCTTTAGCTAAAGCGAGGCTGGATAACCTTACTTTTTGCAAGGCTTTCGAATTGAATACTCTGCTCAATGGCTGGTGCAGGTCAGATTGCACAAGCTCCCAACGCGTATTTAATTTTAACGCTGGCTCGGTAAACAGGGTGGAATAGCATAAGACGCTCAGTAAACTAGCACTCTGAGGCAGCATAACGCCAGTATGTTTTGCGATTGTTGAAGCAAAAACAGAGCACAAAGACACATGCTCAATGAAGGCTTGACGTAAGGGGAAGTCTTTTTGGATGAGGCGCTCAAATAAAGCATGGGTAATGAGCACATCCGCCAATCGTTGAGAGCCATAAGTCATTACAGCTTGTTTCAGTGACGTAACCGTAAGGTTTAAACGATTAGTTTCACTGGCTGAGTTGCGTATGAATACTGAAAAGCTAGGTTCTGATTCAATATGCGTGATCAATGCATCAAGGTCGAAATCAACCGCGTTTGTTTGCTTGATGATGTTTAATAACGCTGCGGGAGGGCGATCAACCTTAAAAGAGGGAGAAAACATCTGCCTTCTTTCAAGCTTTTTCACTGCTTCATCGAATGCAGACATATCTTCAACCATTTTATCGGTGGCAACACAGTGATGATGGGGGACAGAATCAAGTGATTCGTTACAGTTTATGACAAATGTTGTTTTTGTAATATCAATAATAGGAGCAGCGCTATTATCGTAGGTAACAATCGTTCCCGGAGCGACGAATGATGGATAGTCTAGTAAGGTGTAAAACCGGTTCCGGTACCACGGCGGTAAGGCGTTTAACAAGTCACAGAGCTTTTCATCCCAAGCCTGTTTTCGATAACCCACTAAATACGTGGCAGCAACGGCGAACCATTGCCAAGGGCGGAGCTTTGCGCGTTGAGCATGATAAAGCAGGTCTGACGAGGACAAAAGTTGGCTCAAATGAAGTACTGAGCAGGCCAAGTCGTATTTCATCGCCTTAAAGTGTTTATAGATTGCTCTTTGTACTTTTTGTTTTTTATCTGACGGTAACAGTTCTGTTGCACAAAATAGTGCCAAGCTAGAAGAGATAAGCTGTGTAGATGAACGGTTGTATTGGTTTGAGCGACATACGTGAATACAGAGAATTACTTTGCATAATGCGCCGCTTTTGGCGTCTAACTGACCAGATGTAATGCGAGCATAAGTAAGGGGTAAAACAAGTGATGTATGAGATGCGATTAACGCTTCCAGTTTGCAACATAACGAAAAACTACACTTGATCTGCGATTTTTCCGAATCGTCACGCACTTTTTGGGCCAGTACAGTGAAGTGCTTGACCCATTCATCAAAAACAAACATGTTTTATTTTTCTACGAATGTTTTTCGTAAGAGGCGACAGCGCTCTCTCCCATTGCCACTAGCTTATTATCTTCAAACAGCAAGGGTGTGCACTCATCTTTCGTTGTGAGTCCGTCAGCTTTTACATGCTGTGTTCGAAAGAACATAATCTGAACAATGCTAGAATCGGCTTGCTTTGCCTCGGTAATATCGGGTGAGCCCATCAATGCAAGGACTTCATCTCTTGTTGCGCCAATATTGAGCTTGCCAACTTGCACTTTGTTATATGCTTCTCTGTCTCGCCAGTCCATGTCTTCGGGCTTATCGGGAAACAGGGTCACAACACTCAGGATTAAAGCCAAGTACAAGGCCAGTCCCAAGCCCAAAATTTTAATGACGGTCGACTTATGCATAACGATGACTCATCCCGAAGTTATCGTATAGCAGGGCTTGTATGTTGAGCCAGGCAGCTTCATTCGTTGTTGGGATACGAACGAGCTTAGCAGTGTGTCCAATTTATTCATTAAGTCAATATCGCCTTTTAGCTCAAATGGTCCTTTCTGTTCAATTAAATGTACTCCTTCCGCTTTTACATTTCCAGTAACAATGCCTGAAAATGCGCGACGAAGCGCAGCCGCGATATCACCAATAGGCTGGTTTTTATGTAAAGGTAAACTAGCCATGGAATCGTGAGTCGGAACAAACGGTAGTTGAAAATCAATAGGAATCTTTATTTTCCAATTAAAACTAAATGCGTCACCATTTTCTTTGCGAAATTGTTCTACTTTATGCATTTCTTCTGTTAAATACTGTGCGACTTTTTGAGGATCGTTCACAATGATCTTATATTTATTTTGAGCCTCTTCGCCCAGTGTGCTGCCGATAAAATCATCAATTGCTTGAAAGTAGGCTTCGCTTCCCTCCGGGCCTGTAAGCACCAAAGGAAAGGGGAGGTGAATATTATCTTTGTGCAGAAGTATACCCAAAAGATAGAGTAATTCTTCTGCTGTTCCTGCTCCTCCTGGAAAAACGACAATACCATGCGCCATTCGTACAAAGGCTTCTAAGCGTTTTTCTATATCGGGCATAATAATGAGTTCATTAACTATGGCATTAGGTGGCTCAGCTGCAATGATACTGGGTTCAGTAATACCAATGTACCGGCCAGCTTTGTACCGTTGTTTAGCGTGCCCTATGGTTGCACCTTTCATCGGCCCTTTCATTGCTCCAGGGCCGCATCCAGTGCAGATAGCCATACGTCTAAGTCCTAGCTCGTAGCCCACTGCCTTGGTGTATTTATATTCGTTTTTATTGATTGAGTGTCCGCCCCAGCACACGATAGTGTTTAAGGCATTGTTGGCCGTTAACGCATCTGCGTGACGCAACATATCAAACACCATGTCTGTGATGGCGGTGCTGTCAGTCGGGCAAGTTTGTTGTTCAAACGCATATTTGTTGCCCATATACAGTAAATCACGAAGTACAGAAAAGAGGTGCTCATGAACACCTTGGATCAATTTACCGTCGACAAAGGCCAATTCAGGAGAGTTTTTTAATTCAATTTTAACGCCTCGTTCTTTGCGAACTAACTTTATGTCAAAGTCTTTATAAGGCGCGAATAACACGTCCGCATTGTCTTCGTCAGCACCACTATTGAGTACAGCTAAACTGCATACTTTAAACATTTCAAATAAGGTACTATTTGCGGAATCTTCCAGTAAGGCCACTTCAAGTTGAGAGAGTTGGCTCATCCACCCAACCGGATTAAGTTGTACTTTTTCCACTATTTTTGCCATTAATCGGCTTCCTAATTATTCATTGATAATGACGCAATTGCGCCCCTGCTGTTTGGCGGCATAGAGCGCATTGTCAGCACGCTCAAAAAAAGTTTGCAGAGCCTCACCTTTTTTATAGCAACAAGCACCAAACGACGCGGTAATTTTGACCGGTGTTTGCTTGAACTTAAAAGGAAGTTCGCTAAGCTTCATTCGAAGTTCATCGAGCCTGGCTTGAAGATCAGATGCGGCTTGATTTTGCATTAATAAGGCAAATTCTTCACCGCCCCAGCGCGCTAAAAATTCGTTGGGTCTGAGAGCCTTTTTAAGGGTGCGAGCAATCATCTGAAGGGTTCTATCACCCGCAGCATGCCCGTACCTATCGTTGATTGATTTAAAATGATCTACATCAATCACCGATAAAGCCAACGGTTCGTTTTGACTTTCTGCAAAGGATATTGCTTGCATTACCCGTTCGTTATAAGCCAGCCGATTGGGCACGCCTGTAAGAGGGTCGGTATATAAGGATGTCTTTTGCTGGATTAATCGCTGCTTATAATTTTGAGTTTGCTGATGAAGTTTGGATAATTGCGCTTGCATATCAACCAATAAGGTCATTAACTTTTCTTGTTCTTGGTTATCCGACTTATGATTAGTTTCAAGTTGAGTACGTATTTCGCTTATGTAATCACGCGCTTTATTTTTTACTTCTTCTACACTGTCTTGCTGTTCAACGTTTGAATCGAATGCGACGAGCATTTCGTCTAAGTGTTCAAACTGTGCTTCATTGCGCTCAGATATTTTATGGGTGAGCGCTATTCCTTCATCAACACGCTTATCGGTTTTTTTGAGCACATTGGCAATACGCTGCACCAACTTTCCATTTTCTGATGCATCAAGCATGGTTTCGCTGATAATGGTTTTGATAAGAATAAGGCAAGACTCAAGCAATTGTGTTTCATCTAAGCCTTGCATCAATTGAATTTTTAGTTCAGCTAGCACTTCGTCGTCGGGTTTTTTCTTAACGTAGACATCGACCCACTGCTGTAACTCTTCAAGAATTTGATGTTTAAGCTCGTTCTCTTCGTTTTTGCTGACGGAGCCTGTTTGAAGCTCGTTTTCGTTCAAATCATATTCTTCAGCTAAATTTTGCTTAAACAGTGCGATAGCTGCAAATAAATGATCAAATAATTGATTTAATGATGAGGTAGGCAAAGACAACTCAGTTAGCAATTGAGCGATTGACTTTCTTATCTCCTCAGAGGCACTGTCTAACTGCTGTATTTTTTTCACTTGTACTTGCAGTTCGCTGACTTTATTTTTAATTTGATGGCGAATATGTTTGTTGCCATCCATCAATAATGGGTTCAGTTTTTGAATACTGACAGCCGCTAATGTAAAGTCAGGTTTCCCCGCTAGATGTCCGCGAAGCTTTTTCAACTCTTTATCAATCGCGTCGTCAATCCCTTCGTAAAAAGCAGACAAACGAGTGATTAGCTGAGCGAGGTTGTCTGCATATTTTTGCAAAGATTTTTGTTGCAGGGCATCCATTTATTCGTTTCTCATTGTCTTGGTAATCTACTGTCGGCATAAGGCGTTTCAAAATTGGAGCGGAATGGATTTATATCTAAACCGCCTCTTCTTGTGTAACGCGCATAAACGGTAAGCTTGTCGACTGAGCATTGCTTAAGTATGTCACAAAAAATGCGCTCGACACATTGTTCGTGAAATTCATTGTGCTGTCGAAATGAAACAATATATTTCAACAAACCCTCGCGATTGATTTTTTTGCCGGAATATTTTATGACCAGTGTTGCCCAGTCAGGTTGGCTTGTGATCAGGCAGTTAGATTTCAGCAATTCACTATACAGTGCCTCTTCCACGGTCTCTTCAACGTCAGAAGGCTCAGAATAAAGGAAATCGGGTTTGGGCGTGTAGCAATCGATGTCGATATCCTGATGATCTAGGCACTCTCCGTCAGGCTTTCCTATTGGTGTATTTACCAACTCATTGATCGGGAAAAGCTGTACGTTTATCTGTGACTTAGCAATCGCTGATAAATCGGTTTTGATCGTGCTTGCGACGTTTTCCCAAGAATCAAATTTAGATTGATTCAAGCTATTTAAATATAGCTTAAATGATTTAGACTCGATTAGGTTTTCAGAATCAATATTCACCCAACATCGAAGTATTGCTACCTGAGGTTTCCCCTTCATATTTAACCAAGAGACTTCGTAGCCATTCCAAATATCGATACCAGTAAAAGGGAGCTTATCTAAAACGCCTATATGCTCGCGGCTTAATTTTCGGGGAACGCCTTGTAGCAAAGCGGGCGTGTACTCATCTTTATACTCAACAGTCTGGCCTAAAGAAAGGGTGTCGGAGAGCTTGTAATTCGGTGATTGTGCGTGTGTCATAATTAAAAATGATTATACTTCTATATCTTCATCCTTATTGTAGGAGGTATTTTTATGAAGGTACACCAATCGCTTGAAAGGTTTGTGAATCAATTTATGCAATACACTGATGAATCTCAACGAATCATTGAATACGATAGTGCGTGGCCCTCTATGTGCGTGCTGAATGAACAAGTTCAAAATGGAGAACGTGTTGTTTGGTCACCACAAGCGCAATACCCGCAGCAATCATTTACTGCTCTCGAAGATGCATTAGGTTTCAAACTTCATGAAGATATAAAAGCTTTTTACACCGTCTTTTGGAGCGATAATTTGCCTGCTCAAGCAAATTTTGGACATTGCGAGTTGTTGCAAGTTTGGAATGAGGACGACTTTGAACGGCTACAAGAAAACATTATTGGTCACATTTTAATGAAGCAACGCTTAAAACAACCGATCAGCATCTTTTTTGGCGTGACCGATGATGAAAATCTTATTTTGACAGTTGATAATGCAACGGGCGCTGTGTTTCTAGAGCCAGTGGGCAAACCCGCGCAAAAACAGCTTGCGAGATCCTTATCTGATTTTATCGAATTACTCACTTTTACTTAGAGTTAATCGTGCAAGCTTTGTTTCAAGCTGATCGAGTTTTTGACGAAAACTTTTATTCTCAAGCTCCAATTGTGCCACTCTTTCTTCTATCGACGTTCTGTGGTTGGCCGACGTTTTATTTTCACTTTGAGAGGCGTTGCTCTTTAAGGCACGAACTCCGCTTTTATACTGCTGAATGGCCTTAACCGCTAAAGGTAAAGCTACAGGTTGGGAAGATTTTGCTCTTAACATGGCCACTGAAGGTTCAATGTGTTTTTGCTCTAAAGCTTCACAGATGTTTAATAGCGTATCAATATTGGACATGGCAACTTTCTTTTTAAAAACTATTTACTAATAGTTGGTTATTTTAACTAAAATTATGGCGAAATTCATAATCGACTTTAAGTTAAAAAATAAAAAAACATATAAATCAATGAATTATGGAAATGGCATGGTTGTTGTTTAATTTGCTGCTCAAGTGTTTGTCTTTAAAAATGCGGTAAATCCGCAAAATAGATTGTGTTTTATTCTAATAGCAAGAAATAAAGAAAGGAAATGGTATGAAAAAATGTCTAGTGATTAGCGGGTTGACTGCCTCATTATTGTTAAGTGGATGTGTTATTTCTGTGCACGACGATGATGTTAGTGGGAGTTACAGTGCAAGTTGGAAAGACCGCGAAGAAAACAATCGTAAGCATATTTCAACGCTAAATGTGGGTAACAGTTTAGAAAGCGTCACTAGCAAAATGGGTGTCGCTGATTTTGATGAATTGAAAAGCAGCTCAGAAGGCCAAGTTAGGATACTTTACTATCGTACTCAAAGTTTAAAAGATGATGGCGTGACAACAAAAGAGGAATGCACACCGATTGTTTTCGTGAATAACGAACTTACTGGGTGGGGGGAAGCAGCTTTGGATCAAATTTGAGCTTGCGGTATTTACTATAAGGTTTGTACGAAATATCGTACAAATGCGTAGGATATAGTGAAAATAATCACGGAGTTATTTCATTCAGTATTTTAAAGGGTATGATTTTTAAGGCTTTATTTTTACTGAATTGATTTTGTCATAAATTGTTCACAAAAAAAGTTTGATTGAACCATAAAAAAAACAAGTAACTCGGTAATATATATCTCGTCACAAGGAAACACGGCAAGCTAGGAAAGCATTTATGGATAGCAATTATGGAAAGCTTTTAAGGAAGAAAATAGGACAACATCAGTGATGATGATTCATTACAAGATGTAATGCTAAGGGAAAGGACAAAGAAAGGAAGCAAAGGGAACAGGGCCAAGGTGGCTATCGGTGTGGAAAGGAAATCGCATTTGAGAAGGACAAGGGATAGGACACGTAAATGGACTAACGCCTCGCAAAAGGAATGGCGAGTTATTTTGGACTAATGGATTTTACAACGGACATAGGTAAGAGCGGATTGCTTACTGTACATGGAAGATTAATAAGGAAATTAAAATTTAAAAAACGATGGCTTTTGCCATCGTTTTCTATTTATGCCTTATATTTTTTGTTGCTCTAATCAAGAGCTATCAGAGTCAATGGATTTTATAAGCTGGGACATCGATTTTTTTCATTTGTTTATTAGCAAGTAATAGATAGCCTACAAATTTATCTTCCTGATTGCCCGAAAATTCAAATTGGTAAGTTGAAAGCCATCCGATACGTCCTGCTACTATGCCTAACTTTCTACTTTTTCTAGACACACTGATAAGTTGTAACTGGTGTTGCTCGCAATAGTGTTTCACATGACGAATCGCTGATTCAGAGATTCCTCGACTTTGCCAAAATAAAAAAAAGCTAAATCCTAATAGAATTAACAAAAAAACTGTTAACAATGTCATGTATTACGCATTCCTAAGTTCATTCAGGGTTTTAATCACCTCGTTGCGAAGGTGTGGCACAGCCACCAAATCTTTATAAAATTCAGCAAAGAGTGTTCCTTCTTTTTCTAACTTTGTATCAATTTCCAAGCAAGCATTGAAAAAGAGCCTAACTAAACCAGGGCTCATGTGCCAGTAAAATCGACCCGCGATAATGCTGAGGGTGTCAACGTTTAGATGATCAAACGCCAATAATCGTTCGGCCAACAACGATTGTATCTCTATGCTTGGCTTAGTACCGCTCAAAGCGAGTAAAAATAATTCCGACTGCGCATTATCGGTGGCGTTTTTCAGTTCGGAGATAAAAAACGATTGGAGCGAAGAGGAGAGCGTCACATTACTCAGCGCTTTAAGCAGTGTAGATTTGACTTTCTCCTCGTAAAGAGACCAACGATTTATTACTAATTCAGTCAATGTGGCTTCATTATTTATAATATTTGCTGAACAATAAATATCTTGTGTAACTAATTTTCTCCAGTCTACTGCCCCAGGAGCATTAAGGTAGGCGATAACGGGTTTACTGCGTTGTTCAATTTGATGAGGGTTTATCGACAGTATTAACGCCGATAATTGACCTCTTTGTGTTTCAGTAGGCGCAAACAGATACGGGTTATCAGGTAGTGAGTCATTCAATACTGGGTTGTTTTGAAGTGCATCAACGATAACTTGCAAAAAGTGATTACGCGTTGCAGCGATAATTTTGCTGTTCTCATCGATGGGTAAAGCAATAAACCATAAATATGCTTGTTCAAGTTTGTTCTTTACCTTGTTTTCTAGCTGCGAAAAGCAAAGTGCAAACCACGCTTTTCCTTGTCTTGGTCTTTGACACGGGACGGCTCCGTTCTCCATGTCCAAGAATAATTGAGCATCGATTTGCTTTGTTTCTCTACCCAAATCGAACACTTGATATTGTGTGCCGGCATGTAATAAAAACTCGGAAATAGAATTGATGGTATTATTAGACATGATTGTAACTTTGCTCTGGGTAAAAATTGACATCATTAAAGTTTGCTTCTCCCTCCATTTTATACCAAGACGACCACTTTGTGGCGATTAACAAACCCAGCGGTCAACTTGTACACCGTTCGCCACTCGATCCCCGTGCCACTGACTTTGCCATACAAGCAGTTAGAGACGCGACGGGAAAACGAGTTTATGCCATTCATCGTTTAGACAGACCGACGTCAGGTGTCCTGCTATTTTGCTTTGCACCGGAACTCGTTTCATCGATGCAAGCGCAATGGCAAAGTGGAGTCGTTAAGCGATATCGAGCTTTGGTAAGGGGATGGCTACACAGCAGTGGCTATATTGACTATGCGTTGAAATACCAAGCCGACAAGCTCGCCGAGGCTGATAAAAAAGAAGGTATCTTTCAATCTGCTGCTACTTCGTATACCTGTGTGAAGCAGTTTGAAGCCCCTTTCTCAACTCGCAGATACAGCAGCGCTAGATACAGCTTGGTTGATTTACATTTACATTCAGGACGCAAGCATCAGCTTAGACGTCATTTGGCTCATATCCGTCATCCCATTATTGGCGATACTACCCATGGAGACGGCAAGCAGAATAGCTTGGCTAGAGGCCATTTGGGGTGTACACATTTGTTGTTAACATGCACTCAAATTCAGTTTTGGCATCCTAAAATAGAAAAAACGATTGTGATATCATCCCCTTTATCAGAAAATTTCCAAGCTTGCTTACAAAGCTTGGGTTCACAGAGTAGCAAGAGGTAGAATTCACAATGGCAGCAGTAAACATATTCTATGGGTCCGTCTATGGCAGTGCACAAAATGTGGCTCAGGAAATAGAGGGCCACTTAAGTACTAAAGGTTTACAAGCGAATGTGGTGGAAGAACCTACCGTAGACGATTTCGCCAGTGCAGACCGGATTTTAGTTATTTCATCAACCACCGGGCAGGGAGATATTCCGCCAAATCTTGAATGGGCAGTGAGTGACCTGGCTGAGCAAAAGCCAGACTTAACCAATAAGCCGTTTGCAGTGGCTGCGTTGGGTGATAGTAGCTATGGTGATTCGTTTTGTGGTGCAGGCAAGCAAATCTATTCTCTGCTAGAAAGCTTAGGAGCGAAACCCGTTGCAGATCTACTTGAAGTGGACAGTATTGAAGTGTTCGAACCTGAAGACATGGTCATTCAATGGTTTGATGGGTTAAGGTTTTAAAAAAGCCTGAACGAATTCAGGCTTTTTTAGCAGTTATTCTGCGCTTCTCAAAAGCTCGTTGATACCTACTTTAGCTCTGGTTTTGGCATCTACTTTTTTCACTATAATGGCTGCATACAGGTTGCAGTCACCTTTCGATGAGGGGAGAGTGCCAGGCACGACGACTGCACCTGCAGGGACTCGGCCATAATGTACTTCACCTGTTTCTCGGTCGTAGATTCTGGTGCTTTGGCCGATATAAACGCCCATAGAAATAACCGCGCCTTCTTCTACAATAACACCTTCAACAATTTCACTTCTCGCGCCAACGAAACAATTATCTTCAATAATAGTAGGATTGGCTTGCAGCGGCTCTAATACACCGCCAATACCGACACCTCCAGATAAGTGCACATTTTTACCGATTTGTGCGCATGAACCTACCGTAGCCCATGTGTCAACCATGGTGCCCTCTCCGATGTAGGCGCCAATATTTGAATAAGACGGCATAAGCACGGCATTTTTGCCCACAAACACGCCCGTTCTTACTGTAGCAGGTGGCACTACACGTACCCCTTCGGCTGCAAATTGCTCGGCTGTATAGTCTGAAAATTTAAGGGGTACTTTGTCGAAGTATTGGGTTTCTTGACCGTCGATTATGGCATTGTCGTGCAAACGGAAAAATAGCAGAACGGCTTTTTTAAGCCACTGATGCACCACCCATTCCCCATCAATCTTTTCTGCGACGCGCGCTTCTCCACTATTAAGTGCTGCAATGACTTGGTTTACCGCATCTACAATAGCAGGGTTGGCCGTTGAAGGCGTAATGGTTGCTCGCTGCTCAAAAGCGGTTTCGATTATATTTTTTAAATCATTCATGAGTTGGCAATGTCTTCGAGTTGTTCAAGTTTAAAATGTAGTTGCTGCTTAAGAGCAACCTGTTCTTCTTGTGTGAGCGCTTTTCCTTTAGCGTTCTCAACAATAAATACGTCTTCGGCTCGTTCACCAATAGTTGAAACTTTAGCGAGCTTTAATGTTACGTTTTGATCGACCAATGCGTGACCAATTTTGGCGAGAATGCCAGGCGCATCTAAAGCTTCAAGCTCAATTAGGGTGGAATTTTGATCAGGCGAAAAAAAACGAATTTTCACCGGTACATCGATATGACGCATTTGCCTTGAAATGCGTCTTGTGTTGGTGTGGGCTTTACCCGGCTTGTTAAGTTGCTCACTGATTGCTTTTTCAAGCTCACGAATGCGGGCCTGTGAAGTTAGTCGCTGTCCGTCATTATTCAAAAGCAGCAGACTATTAAATACATACCCATCGTTAGTGACGGTAATGTGTGCATCGTGAATAGAGCAATTACTGCTGTCTACAACACTCGCAATTTGGGCAAATAAAGCTGGCCTGTCTTTACCATAAACCAATACTTCTGTGCCGCCTTTGGCAGTATCGTTGTTAACCGAAACTAACAAGCTTTCTTTTAATAGTGCTTTGTGGGCTAAAATTTGTTGAGTATGCCAAGCTATCTGAATAGGTTTGAATCGGCTAAAATAATCATGATTCAGTGTTTTCCACAGCTGTTCAGCATCGGATATTTGTATAGTCTCTTGAGCTAGTAAAGCAAGCACTTGAGATTTATGGTTAGCGATCCGCTCATCTAATGTTCGTTGGCATTGTAAACCGTTATCTAGCGCTTTTTGTGTCATCAGATACAGTTCTTTTAATAGCGACGCTTTCCAATCATTCCAAAGGTTATCATTTGTCGCGCGAATATCTGCAAGTGTTAAAGCGTACAAAAGATTAAGGTGCTCGTGGCTTTTAACCGTGGATGCAAACTCGTGTACGACTTCTGGGTCGTATATGTCTCTTCGTTGAGCAACAACTGACATTAGCAAGTGATTTCTTACCAACCATGCAATCATGTCTGCATATTCTTGCGTGACGTCATGCTGTTTACAAAACTGAAGCACTTCTTTTTCACCTAGCACCGAATGGTCACCATTTCTTCCTTTGGCAATATCGTGAAAAATGGCCGCCATATATAGTATTTCAGGATGATCCATACCGCTGACTATACTTGAGCAGCGAGGGAATCGCTTGTCTTTTGGATCAAAATAACGATTAACATGTTTCACTAAACGGTGGGTATGTTCATCGACTGTGTAAGCATGAAACAAATCAAATTGCATCAAACCAACAATTAAATCCCATGCAGGTAGATAATGCTGCAAGATTTTATATTCATGCATTACGTCCCATGCTTTATCGAAAAAATGTGGACGGCACATTAACTCCATGAATTTTTTTCGACAAATGTCATGCTCATAGTAATACTGAGGGCGAAACAGACGACGGGCGTTACGAAGCTGCCTAATACAGTCGGTGGTTAAACCCTCTACCGTTGGGTTGTCTGCGATAACCTTAAGAAAATCCAAAAGTTTTTCGGGTTTATCGAAAACTTGTTCTCGTCTTGGCGAAATAAGGGAGCCCATTAGCTCAAAATCGTCAGATAACACACAGGTATGTGCGAGTTTCTTGTTGAGTATGTCTGCTTCAAAGCGCCTTAGCAGCATCTGGTTCAGTTCATTAATGCGGCTTACTGTGCGGAAAAAGTCGCGCATCATTGCTTCAACAGACTGTTTGCCATCTTGCGTGTAACCCATTTTATGAGCAACATCGGTTTGATAATCAAACAGCAATCTATTTTCGCTTCTACCTGCTATTAAATGAAGAGCAAACCTAATTTTCCATAAATGCATTCTGCATTCTACTAGCTCATTCAGTTCGCTTTCAGTCATATAGCCGTGGCCTACTAAAGCGATACCGTCATGCTCCCGAAAATGTTGCTTAGCCACCCAGCCTATGGTTTGAATATCTCTTAGACACCCAGGATTTTCCTTAATGTTAGGCTCCAAATTGTATGCAGTGCCATGGAACTTATGATGCCGTGCTTTTTGCTCTTCAAATTTAGCTAGAAAAAACTGTTTGCTAGACCATCGATGTTTTTGATTAACTTTGTACCAAAGCGCATCGTACAGCGCTTGGTTACCTGCTAAAAAACGTAATTCAACCAGATTGGTGGCAATAGAAATATCATCGTGTGCTTGACGAACGCAATCCTTAACCGTTCTTACTGCTTGTCCGATATCTAATTTGATGTCCCACAAAAAAGTAATAAATTGACTGACTTTGTCACCCGTTTCTCTAGATAGCTTTTTTTGACTGACAATCAGCAAGTCTATATCTGAATAAGGCTGTAGATGACCGCGCCCGTAACCGCCTACTGCGCATAATGTTAAATTGTCATCATCAGCAAGTCCGCTGAGAGTCCAAGCTTTGTCTAGTAGCTTGTCTATAAATGTTGCTCGCCCTGTGACCAGTGCTTCAACAGGATAGTTATCAAAACTCGCTTCAAGCCATTCATAACTTTGGGCTACTAAGGTTTTCCAAGTCGACAACACACTCATGTCATCGAGCTTTTTTACTTGTTCTACTAATAATGCAAGAGTCACAATGAAGGTTCCATTCAATTATTGATGGTGAATAATTCTGTCTAGTGCTTCATCGTCGCGAAGAGTAAGTACCTCTACGCCGTCCTCTGTTACCAATAGTGTGTGCTCCCACTGTGCGCTAAGGCTTCGATCTTTAGTCACAACGGTCCATTTATCTGGCAATACTTTAGAATGTCGCTTTCCTGCGTTGATCATAGGCTCGATAGTAAAACACATGCCCGCTTCTAGTACATCTCCTGTACCGGGTGAGCCATAGTGCACCACTTGCGGCTCTTCGTGAAATGTTGCACCGATGCCATGCCCACAGTATTCCCTCACCACTGAATAATTATGGCCTTCTGCATATTTTTGAATAATGTGACCAATATCACCAAGTCGAGTGCCAGGTTTAACGATTTTAATTGCTTTATATAAACTTTCTTGAGTCACTCTCATTAAACGTTCGGCCAGTATACTTGGCTTCCCAACCACAAACATTTTTGAAGTGTCGCCGTGGTATCCATCTTTAATTACCGTTACGTCAATATTAACAATGTCGCCGTCTTTTAATTTTTTGTCAGAAGGTATGCCGTGGCAAATCACATGATTTACCGAGGTGCAAATTGATTTTGGAAAAGGCGGGTTGCCATAGTTTAAAGGAGCCGGGATGCTGTTTTGCTGATTTACAATGTAGTCATGACACAGGGTATTTAATTCATCAGTGGTCACGCCTTTTTTAACATGCTCACCAATCATCATTAATACTTCTGCTGCCAGTCGCCCTGCAATGCGCATTTTTTCAATTTCATCGGCTGTTTTAATTATCGCACCCAAAAGCCTTCCTCTCTTTACTTCAATGTTGACTTTAATTTGTTTAGCTGTGAAATTATCACTCAGCCGCTTTGGCTTCATCTTTAAAGCGCGAATAATAACGATTAGTCGACTATTTGTATATATTTGTATCGCTGCGAGCGAGTGACCGCCTACTTTTGTAGTTGCCTGTATGCGTTTATTTGTCTTGTATTGGTGCTGAGTAAATGATATAAAGCGCGCGCTTTTGCAGATTCCCTCTTTAATATTTGTTTTTAAGAGGCAGTGCATAAGCATAATAATTTAAATTCACACACATACTGTAACTATATGTCGGGGTGTTTTCTTTAATGAAAATTCGACGTGTGGGGTATGTGGAGGCCTAACCCCAAGAGGACAAAATTATGGCAAACGTGTCAATGCGTGACATGCTAAAAGCAGGTGTGCACTTCGGTCACCAAACTCGTTACTGGAATCCAAAAATGAAACCTTACATTTTTGGTGCGCGTAACCGAGTACATATCATTAATTTAGAAAAAACCGTTCCTTTATTTAACGGTGCGCTAAATTACTTATCTAACGTTGCATCGAAAAAAGGTAAAATTCTTTTCGTTGGAACTAAGCGTGCCGCAAGCGACGCAATTAAAGAGTCAGCACAAAAATGCGACCAATACTACGTAAACAAACGTTGGTTGGGTGGTATGTTGACCAACTGGAAAACAGTGCGTCAATCCATTAAGCGTTTAAAAGAGCTTGAGCAACAAAGCCAAGACGGAACGTTTGAGAAGTTAACGAAAAAAGAAGCATTGATGCTTCAACGCGAAATGACGAAGCTCGAGAGCAGCCTCGGTGGTATTAAAGATATGGGTGGGCTACCTGACTGTATCTTCGTCGTTGACGCAGACCACGAACACATCGCAGTGACTGAAGCACGTAATCTTGGTATTCCTGTTGTTGGCGTGGTTGACACTAACTCTAATCCAGATGGTGTTGATTACATCATCCCAGGTAACGATGATGCTATTCGTGCTGTTCAGTTGTATTTAGATGCAGCAGCCAATGCGATTAATTCGGGTCGCGACAGCAATATCGAAGTTCAAGCTGAGCAAGACGATTTCGTCGAAGCAGCAGAATAATTTAGTTTTTCATTGAGGAATCAAAAATGGCAGTAACTGCAGCACTTGTAAAAGAATTGCGAGAGCGCACTGGCGCTGGCATGCTTGACTGTAAAAAGGCGCTGGTTGAAACCGATGGTGACGTCGAGTTGGCAATTGAAAATATGCGTAAATCTGGTCAAGCAAAAGCCGCTAAAAAGGCCGGTAGAATCGCAGCTGAAGGTGTTATTTTAACCAAAGTTGATAGTGGTAAAGCTACTATGCTTGAATTGAATTGCGAAACTGACTTCGTTGCACGAGATGAAGGTTTCCTTGCTTTCGGTAACCAAATTCTAGACATCGCATCAGCCAACGGTATTAACGATATTGATACCCTAAACGCCGCAGATTTGAATGGTGCTACGGTCGCTGAGACGCGTGATACCTTGGTAGCAAAAATTGGCGAGAACATTTCACCTCGCCGCGTGCTTCACGTTGAAGGTGATAATTTAGGTGCTTACGTTCACGGCGGCAGAATCGGTGTTATCGCTATTCTAAATGGTGGTGATGAAGACTTGGCAAAAGACGTGGCAATGCACGTCGCGGCTGCTAGCCCGCAATTTGTTAAGCCTGAAGATGTGCCTGCCGATGTAGTTGAAAAGGAAAAGGAAATTCAAGTAGAAATTGCTGTTCAATCTGGCAAGCCTGCTGATATCGCTGAGAAAATGGTGGTAGGCCGTATGAAGAAATTTACTGGCGAAATCAGCTTAACAGGTCAACCTTTCGTTAAAGACCCTTCAACTTCTGTTGGCGACTTGCTTAAGAGCAAAGGCGCTGATGTGGTTAACTTTGTCCGCTTTGAAGTGGGTGAAGGTATTGAGAAGAAGTCAGAAGACTTTGCAGCTGAAGTTGCTGCGCAAATGGAAGCAGCGAAAAAATAATTACCCTGTTAACCTTTTGTGAAGGTTAATAGTTGGTTACACTAAAGCACCTCTTTGTAGGTGCTTTTTTATAGCTTACGCTCCCGTATTAACAAGAGCCCATATTAACAAGAGATTACACAGGAATAATTGTATGACTCCAAAATCAGCCTATCGTCGCATACTTCTCAAGCTAAGTGGTGAGGCATTAATGGGAGATGAAGGATTTGGTATCGACCCTAAGGTACTAGACAGGATGGCCCAAGAAATCAAAGATATTGTCGAGATGGGAGTGCAAGTAGGTCTAGTGATAGGCGGGGGGAACTTATTTCGTGGTGAAGGTCTTGCAAAGGCCGGCATGAATCGTGTGGTAGGAGACCACATGGGAATGTTGGCAACGGTTATGAATGGTCTCGCAATGCGAGACGCTTTGCATCGCGCGTTTGTGAATGCTCGTCTTATGTCAGCGATTCCGTTGAACGGAGTATGCGATGCGTACAACTGGGCAGAAGCAATAAGCCTATTAAAATCGGGCCGCGTAGTTATTTTTTCTGCCGGTACGGGAAACCCATTTTTTACGACTGATTCAGCAGCATGTTTGCGCGGCGTCGAAATTGAAGCCGATGCGGTGCTTAAAGCAACCAAAGTTGACGGCGTTTATAATGACGACCCAGTAAAGAATCCAGAGGCTACCTTATATTCGCAATTGTCTTATCAGGAAGTACTAGAAAAAGAATTAAAAGTTATGGATTTGTCGGCGTTCACGCTAGCGCGAGATCACAGTTTGCCTATTCGGGTTTTCAATATGAATAAACCTGGCTGCCTGAAACGTGTTATTTTGGGTGAAGCAGAAGGAACACTGATCGACCACGCCGAAAACTTCAACCAATAAATAACAGGATACAGTAACGTGATTGATGAAATAGAAAAAGATGCGCAAGAAAGAATGGAAAAAAGCATTAGCGCGCTTAAAAGTCAGTTAAGTAAAATACGAACAGGCCGAGCGCATCCTAGTTTGTTAGATGGAATAATGGTGCCTTATTATGGAACAGATACACCATTGAAGCAGCTCGCTAATGTGATTGCAGAAGATAGCCGAACATTAGCTTTAACGGTGTTTGACAAAAGCGTTTCTGCTGCTGTTGAAAAAGCCATCATGCAATCCGATTTAGGCCTGAATCCAATGAGCGCTGGAACAGCAATACGTATTCCTTTGCCCCCGCTGACAGAAGAGCGCAGAAAAGACTTAATCCGTGTTGTACGTAATGAAGCAGAGCAAGGGCGTGTTGCGATCCGCAATATACGAAGAGATGCAAACAGCGACATCAAAGAGTTGTTGAAGGAAAAAGAAATCAGTGAAGATGAAAGTCGCGCAGGCGAAGAGAACGTTCAAACGTTAACCAATGAATTTATTAAAAAGGTCGATGCCACGCTTAGCGCAAAAGAAGCTGAGTTGATGGAAGTCTAGCTCTGTTATGAAGAGTAATGAAGCACAGCATGTATCATCGCTGATAGATGGAGCGATACCCAAGCATGTTGGTATTATTATGGATGGTAATGGTCGATGGGCGCAGCAAAAGGGCAAGCTGCGCACGTTTGGACATAAAGCCGGTGTTGAATCAGTTCGCGCAGCTGTTCGCTATGCCCGTAAAAGTGGCATTGAGGCGCTGACACTTTTTGCGTTTAGTAGTGAAAATTGGAGCAGACCAGAAGACGAAGTAGGCGTGCTCATGGATTTGTTCAGTTTTGTCTTGAATAGTGAGGTGAAGCGTTTACAGAAAAATGGTGTGCGGTTACGAGTTATAGGCGATACTGAGAAATTTGGCGAAAAATTAGTTTCAAAAATACGGAAGTCTGAAGAGCTAACAGAGCAAAATACCGATCTAGTTCTTAATATTGCTGCTAATTATGGCGGGCGGTGGGATATCACACAGGCTTGCCGTCATATTGCTAGGAAAGTATCGGAGAAGGAATTGTCGCTCGACAACGTTGATGAGGCATTGTTCGGTTCGTTTGTTTCTACGTCACAGTTACCTGAATTAGACCTTCTTATTCGCACCGGCGGGGAGCACCGTATTAGTAACTTTTTATTGTGGCAAGCGGCTTATGCCGAACTCTACTTCACCCCTACGTTATGGCCAGACTTTAATGAAAGCGAGTTTGAAAAAGCGGTAACGTGTTTTGCTACCAGGCAAAGGCGCTTTGGCTTAACGGGCGAGCAAGTTAAATGAATGGTTTAAAGAAGCGCATTATCACTGCGCTTATCCTTGCACCTAGTGCGCTTCTAGGTATTGTGTTTTTACCCACTCATGCTTTTCAATGGGTTGTGACTGCAATTGTTGGAATAGGCGCCTACGAATGGGCGAGCCTGTCGGGTATCAAGCAGCGTTCACTAAAAATAAGCTACACCGTATTGGCAATTATTGTATGTGCGTTTTTAAGTATGCTTGTTGCAGCTGAAGATATTTGGACTCAAGGACAACTTAATCAACCTTACACGGTTATATTAACTGTGGCCTGTGTATGGTGGTGCTTCTCTCTATTTATGATTGTTGCCTATCCAAAATACGACCGCTTCTGGCGAACAAGTTGTTTAGTTCGCGGAGTGTTTGGGTTGCTCACCCTTATCCCTACATGGGTCGCAATTGTGAGTTTGCGCACAAGTTTACATAGCATCGACCCGTTCTATGGCGCGTCGCTTATTTTCTATGTGCTAGGTATTGTTTGGGCTGCTGATATTGGTGCTTTTTTTGTAGGCGTTAAGTTTGGGCGTCATAAACTGAGACCCAACGTCTCACCAGGAAAAACCATAGAAGGGTTGTTGGGAGGAGTCACTGCATCGACTGCGATCATCGCCTTCGCTGCTTTTCATTATCACGTAGAGCCTTCCCGTATTGGTTTACATTTGATTATTGGTGCAATTACTGTAGCCGTTAGCGCTTTAGGTGACTTAAACGAGAGTATGTTTAAGCGTTGTGAAGGAATCAAAGATAGCGGTAAAATTTTACCCGGTCATGGCGGCGTACTTGATCGAATAGACAGCCTAACCGCTGCTTTTCCGATCTTCGCTTTTTGTTATGTGACATGGATGGCTTAGTGATGATGTTGCCTTTGTGTGTGTTAAGTAAAAAGGCGTGTTTGTGCAGTCGGTAACTATATTGGGTGCAACAGGCTCAATTGGCAAAAATACGCTTGATGTTATTGCTCGCCATCCCGAGCGTTACAGAGTCTTCGCTATTTCAGGGCATCGTCAAGTTGAATTGTTGATGCGTCAGGCGCAAGCAACTCGATGTAGATACACAGTACTGGCCGACGATTCAGATTATAAGAAAGCCAAAGCACTTGCAGATTCATTGAATATACCCACTGAAATTTTGTGTGGTACTGAGGCGCTAGAAAATGTTGCAAGTGCCTGCGATACAGACATTGTGATGGCAGCAATTGTTGGAGCTGCGGGTTTGCAGCCTACTTTTGCGGCAGTGAAAAGCGGTAAAAAGGTATTGCTTGCAAATAAAGAAGCGCTCGTAATGTCAGGGAAGCTCTTTATTGATACCGCGAATCAAAACGGCGCAAGCCTTTTGCCAATTGATAGCGAGCACAATGCCATTTTTCAATGCTTGCCGCACGACTATAAATATGGCGAGCTTGCCCGTTCAGGCATCCGCAAGCTCATATTAACAGGCTCTGGCGGGCCGTTTAGACAACGGTGTCTTGAAAGCTTTGAAGACATATCGCCTGAGGAGGCATGCGCTCATCCAAATTGGTCCATGGGTAAAAAGATTTCAGTGGACTCTGCTACTATGATGAATAAGGGTTTAGAGTTCATTGAAGCCTGTCGATTATTTGGTGTTTCTGATGCTGATATCGACGTCGTGTTGCACCCTCAAAGCATTATACATTCTATGGTGCAGTATGCAGACGGTTCGGTGCTATCCCAAATGGGCAATCCTGATATGCGTACGCCTATTGCTCATGGTCTCGCTTTTCCAAATCGTATCGAAGCAGGCGTCTCGTCTTTAGACTTTTCCAATCTGCCTAGCTTTACGTTCGAAACGCCATGTTATAAGCGCTACCCTAATCTAAAGCTGGCAATCGAAGCAGAAAAACAAGGGCAAAGTGCAACGACCGCATTGAATGCCGCGAACGAAGTGGCTGTAGATGCTTTTTTGAAACGTGCTATCTCATTTACGCAGATAGCCAAAGTGAATGCTGAAACACTGGAACAACTTGAACCAACTCAGGTTTACACACTCCAAAGCGTGTTAGAGCAAGATGCAAAAGCGCGAATTAAGGCAAAAAAAATAGTGGAAGAAGTAAGTAACCGTGTTTAGTTTTTTGTGGAATCTGGCGTCATTTATTGTCGCTCTGGGTATATTAGTTGCGGTTCATGAATGGGGGCATTTTTATGTCGCCCGTCGGTGTGGCGTATTCGTAAAGCGTTTTTCGATAGGTTTCGGAAAGCCTCTTTGGCGGAAAACCTCTAAAAGTGGTACTGAGTATGTCATTGCAGCGATACCTTTAGGTGGGTACGTGCGTATGCTTGATGGTAGAGTTGATGATGTGCCAAGCAACATGAAAGCGCAGGCGTTCGATTCAAAACCAGTGCTTCAACGAATGGCGATCATTGCTGCCGGCCCAGGTATTAATTTTGTGTTTGCGGCATTTGCGCTTTATATCATGCTGCTTATTGGTGTACCCAGTATTAAACCTATAGTTGGTGGTGTTTCACCCAACTCGATTGCTTCGCAGGCGAATATGCAAGCAGACGAAGAGATTGAAAAAATTAATAACAATACCGTTTATGACTGGGAATCCATCAACTTAGAAGTCGTTGCAGCAATTGGTCACAGTGACATGTCGATAACGACTAACAAGCAAACTTATCAACTAGATCTTCAAAATTGGAACTTTGACCCTGAAAAAGACTCTTCATTGGGAAGTTTGGGATTGGAGCCATTTAGACCAAGTATTTATACCGAAATCGCTAAGGTGGCAGAGGGCAGTCCCGCGCAAAGAGGCGGTTTAGAAAAAGGCGACGTTTTAATTTCGATAAATGATGCTAAAATAACGCGCTGGCGAGATTTACAGGATATTCTTCGAAATAACCCAGCTGCGACGGTACGAGTCGTACTGGAACGAGATGGAACGGAAGTTGAAAAATTAGTTAGCTTGGGAAGTGTCGAAACAGCACAGGGAATGACAGGCTATTTGGGGGTTGTACCTTTATCTGACCCATGGCCAGAATCCATGAGATTCACCCAGCAATACAATGTGATTGGCGGTATCCCTCAGGCGCTTGCAAGAACGTGGCGATTAATGACAGTAAGCGTCAATATGCTAGGGAAACTTGTGGTTGGTGATGTATCGGTGAAAAATTTAAGTGGGCCGATTTCTATTGCTCAAGGCGCAGGTGCCAGTGCTGGGTATGGATTGGTTTACTTTCTCAGCTTTTTGGCTTTGATTAGTGTAAATCTTGGCATTGTAAACTTGTTACCACTGCCTATGTTAGATGGTGGGCATTTAATGTATTTTATCGCTGAATGGGTACGAGGTAAGCCCGTACCAGAGCATATACAGGAAGTTGGGTTTCGCATCGGTGCAGTGTTGCTGTTTACTTTGATGGGTATAGCGTTGTTTAACGATATTGCTAGATTGTCTTGAACAATAAGCACCTGAGCAACACAAATAAGAGATAGCGCTTTTAGCAAGAACGCGTGCAGGAAGAAAAAGTATAAATGAAGTTACAACTATCAGCAGTAATGGGAGTGTTACTTTCGACAGGGGTGTTCTCCACTCATTTGAAAGCGCAAACCGAAATCAATCCTTATGATTTTACAGTAGAAGATATTCGCGTAGAAGGCTTACAGCGAGTTGCGCTTGGTGCTGCACTTACGTACATTCCAGTGCAAGTGGGCGACCAGTTAAATGCGTTTAGAACCACCCAGCTTATCCGCTCACTGTATTCCTCTACTCACTTTGAGAATATTCAAGTATTGCGCGATGGCTCTACCCTCGTTATACGCGTGCAAGAACGACCGACCATCAGTAATATTATCTTCGAAGACAATGACGACATTGAAGACGAGCAACTTCAGGAAAGTTTGAACGATAATAATATCCGAATTGGTGAACCGCTAGACAAAACCGTTCTCACGTCTATTGAAAACGGCTTAAAAGACTTTTTTTATAGCATTGGTAAGTATAACGCCGATGTTACCGCCATTATCACTCCTCTGCCTAGAAATCGAGTTGATTTGAAATTGCTGTTTGAAGAGGGCGATGCAGCCAAAATCGAACAGATTAATATTGTGGGCAACAAGATCTTCTCTGATGAAGAATTACTCAATCAGTTCGAGTTGAAGTTCGACAAGCCATGGTGGAATTTCTTTGGCGAAACACGCTATCAACAACAAACACTGAATGGTGATATAGAAACCCTGCGTAGTCACTACTTAGATAGAGGTTATTTACGGTTCACGCTCGATTCTACTCAAGTTTCCATGACACCAGAAAAAACAGGGATTTACATTGCTCTAAATGTGGACGAAGGAGAGCAGTACGAGATTTCCGATGTTGAAGTGATTGGTGACTTACTAGGCAATGAAGATTACATTGAACGGGTTCTCCCACTTGTATCAGGTGAATTATATAATCAGGCGGAAGTCACTTACACTGAAGAGTTTATCAGTCGGTTCTTAGGCCGTTTTGGTTATGCTTATCCCACGGTAACTACTATTCCAGAGATCAACGACGAAGATAAGACGGTGAAACTCACTTTATCCGTCGACCCTGGTAAACGCATCTACGTGCGTCGTATTAATTTTGAAGGTAATAAAGTCACTGCCGATAATGTGCTTCGTCAGAATGTCTCACAAATTGAGGGTGCTTGGTTATCTAATAACTCATTGGAGTCATCGAAAAATCAATTATCGCGCTTAACTTATATGGAAAACGTTGAGTTCGATACTGTGCGTATTCCCGGTAAAGAAGACCAAGTTGATGTTACCTTTAACGTAACCGAGCAACCTGCGGGTAACTTTAACGCTGGGATCGGGTTTGGAGATAGAACGGGTTTAAGTTTGCAGGCTGGTATTCAACAAGATAACTTTTTGGGTACTGGAAAGCGTGTTGGACTCAGCGTAAATACAACCGCGTTTCAACAGTCTGTCCAGCTTTCGTACACCGACCCATTCTTTACCATAGACGGCATTAGTTTGGGTGGTTCAATAAGCTACAGTAAGTTTGATGGTAGCGACTTCAACATTATTCAGTTTAATTCGACGCGTTTCTCGGCAGGCGCTACTATTGGCTACCCTATTAATGAATTTAATCGAATCAGTTTTGGTTTATCGTATTCCAATACTGAATTAAGGAACCAAACTCAGTTTATCCAAACCGACCGTTTCTTTGACCAATTCGCAAACCAAAACGACCCAACAGCACCGGTTGAATATGACAGCTTCCTATCCACCGTGGCTTGGTCTAGAACCACGCTAAACCGAGGGGTGTTCCCAACGGCGGGTTCTTCACAAAGTGCCTCAT
Organism: uncultured Alteromonas sp.; assembly: GCA_964429915.1. Classification (GTDB taxonomy): domain Bacteria; phylum Pseudomonadota; class Gammaproteobacteria; order Enterobacterales; family Alteromonadaceae; genus Alteromonas_F. The sequence continues at coordinate 22,194 of CAYSDZ010000001.1, read as the reverse complement.
TTAGCGTTACTACACCCAATTCTGATGTGAATTATTTTAAGGCTGTTTTCGATTCGCGATTTTATTTTCCACTTAGCCGAAATCAACGTTGGTCTGTGTTGGCTCGATTGCGCTTGGGTTATGGAAATGGTTACGGTAGCCAAAACGGTGTAGAGCAAGTGCTCCCCTTTAACGAAAACTTTACCGCAGGTGGGGCGGATACCCTTAGAGGATTTGAAAACAACACAGTGGGACCGCGCGGTGTACAAATTTTTGCAGGCCAGCCTATTTTAGGACCAGACGGTGAGGTTGTTCCTGGCTCGGTCGGTTCAAGTTTTATCAGCTTGTCGCAGCGAAGTTTAGGTGGTAATGCTATGGCACTTGGTGGGGTAGAGCTTATCGTACCTACTCCCTTTGTGTCGGCAGAATTAGACAACACCGTGCGCACGAGTGTTTTCGTGGATGTCGGTAATGTATGGGATACTGAATTTGATTTTACTGAACTATCGCGCTTAGATAATCGCTCTCAGGATCCGCTACTGGATTATTCCGATTTTACCCTGTATCGTGCATCAGCAGGTATTTCTGTTCAATGGTTATCAGCCTTTGGACCGTTACAGTTTAGTCTTTCTTCGGCGCTTAAAGACCGCCCAGGAGACGACGCTCGATTCTTTACCTTTAATATCGGGCAAACCTTCTAACAAAAAAAGATTTGGGACTTAAAAGATAGGAGTCACCCTTGAAATACGTATCTAAAACATTAATTGCAACTGCGTTCTTAAGCAGCAGTTTATTAGCAACACCCGTTATGGCAGAGCAAAAAATAGCCGTGGTAGATATACAAGGCATTTTTCAAGCTATGCCGCAAGCTGCAGAAATATCAGCGAATATTCAGGCGGAATTTAAAACGCAAATCGATGAGGTAAATCAACTTCAAAAAGACGGCCAGTTTTATGCTGAGCGTTTGCAGCGTGATCAAGCCACAATGAGTGAACAAGAAAAAACCGAAATTCAGGAAAAGATTCTTGACGTAAGACGTCAGCTATCTGAAAAAGCGCAACCGCTTCAACAAGATATTCAACGCAGAAGTCAAGAAGAACAAAATAAACTATTGGCTTTAATAAGCCAAGCCATTGATTCGGTAGCCAGTAAGCAAGGTTATGATGTGGTATTGAATGCTGGTGCCGCTGCATTCGCTAAGGAAGAGTTTGATATCTCCAAAGATGTGTTAGATCAAGTTAATAAAGCTCAATAATACTGATTAAAATATACCCATTCCACCTTAACATGTTCGATTCAGCGAACGAATAAAAGGATTTAAACAAGGAAAATTGGAGAAGGCATGGTGGTTCCATGTCGAAACAATTTGACGCAGGGTAAATCCTTTTAGGCTTCGCCCTTGGGAGCTTCACAGCTCTGAAACGAGCATGTTAAGGTGGAACGGGTATAATGCAGGCGACGTTGGTCTAATATGTTTTACGGCCAATACCGCGTATGTTTGTCGCTAGATAGTTCAACTAGCGGCAAATTGTTAGCAATTTAGCGTGAAAGGTATTGGAGAAGCGCTTGACCGACACACTCACAACAATAGAAATAAAACAAATTTTAGATATTCTACCTCATCGTTATCCGTTTCTCTTAGTTGACAGAGTGACCGATTACAAAGTCGGAGAATACTTAAAAGCATATAAGAATATCACGTTCAACGAGCCTTGTTTTACAGGACACTTTCCTGAACAACCTATTTTTCCGGGCGTTCTTATTTTAGAAGCCATGGCACAAGCTGCTGGCGTGTTAGGATTTAAAAGCATCAACCGAAACGATGGGCTGTATTTGTATGCAGGCATTGATAAGGCAAGATTCAAACGCCCCGTTATACCTGGAGACAGGCTTGATATGAGCGTAGAGCTTATTAAAGAACGTCGTGGTATTTGGAAATTTTCAGGGGTGTGTTCAGTAGAAGGCGACCAAGCCTGTGAAGCTGAGTTCATGTGCGCCATGAGAGAGAAAATTTAAGTGATCCACGAAACAGCAGTCATTTCTGGCGAGGCCAAAATTGGTAAAAATGTAACCATTGGTCCTTTTTGCGTCATCCAAGGCGATGTGCTTATCGGCGACAATTGTGTTTTACATAGCCATGTCGTCATAAAAGGGAAGACGCGTATCGGTTCGGGCAACATTTTTTTTCAATTCACTTCGATAGGAGAGGATTGCCAAGATAAAAAGTATGCAGGTGAAGAAACCGAGTTAGTGATTGGTGACAACAATATCTTTCGAGAAAGCGTCACCGTTCATCGAGGAACCATTCAGGATAAAGGGATTACCAAAGTCGGTTCTGATAACTTGTTTATGGTTAACGTGCACATTGCTCACGACTGTATTGTTGGCAATGAAGTCATATTTGCCAACAATGTTACATTGGCAGGCCATGTAAGCGTTCATGACAACGCGATATTGGGTGGGCTTGTTGCTATTCATCAGTTTTGTCGTATCGGAGAGCACGCCTTTGTTGGCGGTGGCGGTATAATTTTAAGAGATGTTCCGCCGTTCGTCATGGTAAGTGGAACCAAGCATATACCTCAAGGGATTAACTCTGAGGGCTTAAAACGAAGGGGATATGCATCGTCTTCGATAATGGCGGTTAAGCGCGCATATAAAGCCTTATATCGAGAGGGTAATACGCTTGAAGAAGCGATGGCAAAAATTGCCTCCGAATCTGAAGGTAATACCGAGTTGGATACCTTTCTGGCATTTTTAGCCGACAGCCAAAGAGGCATTATTCGTTAATCATGCCCGAATTGCGTATTGCGGTGGTTGCGGGGGAGCCGTCGGGTGATGTGCTAGCCGCAGGTATGATAAAAGCCATTCGTCAACGCTATCCTGATGCGATCATAGAAGGCGTAGGCGGACAATATATGCAGGCTGAGGGCTTTTCGAGTTTATTCGATATGGAAACGCTTTCGGTTATGGGTTTGGTGGAAGTGTTAAGTCGCCTCCCTGCCATATATAGGTTAAAGCGTGAATTGTTGAAGCACTTTGAAAAACATCCGCCCGACGTTTATGTGGGGATTGACGCCCCTGATTTTAATTTGCGTGTTGAAACACAGCTTAAACGCAAGGGTATTCCAACTGTACATTATGTCAGTCCGACAATCTGGGCTTGGCGTGAAAACCGTATTGTCAACATTGCCAAAGCGGCCGATAAAGTAATGGGAATATTTCCATTCGAGCAACAGGTGTATGACAAACATAAGGTGCCTTTTAGTTATGTCGGACATACTCTTGCTGATCTTATTCCGATTTCGCCGGACAAAGCACGTGCAAGACAATCTTTGAACCTCAGTGCTGAACACACCTTTTTGGGTATACTGCCAGGTAGCCGGCGAAGAGAAGTCGCCACGCTATTACCTCCATTTCTTAAAACGTTTGAAAAACTCTTACTAGACAAACCGAATTTGTTTGCGCTTATTCCTGCTGCAAATGCCCATCGTCACCAAGAAATTTTACAGATTATTTCTAATACTGACTTTTGTCCCTCTCACGTTAAAAAACAGATTATCGTAATTGAAGGCCAATCAAGAGATACCATGATCGCAAGCGATGCATTACTGTTAGCTTCCGGCACTGTGACCTTGGAAGCTATGTTGTGCAAGCGCCCAATGGTTGTGGCTTATAAAATATCGGCACTTACGTATAAAATAATGGAAAGGCTGTATAAGCAAGATTACTTTTCACTGCCAAACATTCTGGCAAACAAAGCTCTCGTACCTGAATTGCTGCAACAAAACGTTAATGCAGACACGCTTTCATCATTGCTATTGCCATGGTTAAACCATCCGCCTACGGAATTAATCGATACGTTTAACGAGCTACATCATTTGTTGCGGTGTAATGCAGATGAAAAAGCGGCTGAAACCGTACTTTCAATGATACGTCAAGAACGTTTATCTGCATGTTGATCGCAGGAGTAGACGAAGTAGGGCGAGGTCCTTTAGTTGGCGACGTTGTCACTGGCGCGGTAATACTAGACCCGGAAAAACCCATTATAGGTCTTACTGACTCTAAGAAACTCAGTGAAAAAAAACGCCAACAATTATGCAGCGAAATTAAACACAAAGCGCTTGCTTGGTCCATTGGCCGCGCTTCACCAGAGGAAATTGATCAAATCAACATACTGCACGCGAGTTTGTTAGCAATGAAACGAGCAGTACACGCCTTATCTATCCAACCAGATAAAGTATTGGTTGATGGTAATCGATTACCACAGTGGCATTATGAATCAGAGGCCATCGTTAAAGGTGATGCTTTATTTGAACAAATATCTGCAGCCTCTATCATTGCCAAAGTGACGCGCGATCAAGATATGGTTGAATTAGATAGCGACTATCCTCAGTTCGGTTTTGCGCAACATAAAGGTTACCCCACAAAAGCCCATTTTGCTGCCATCTCAAAGCACGGTGTGTTAAGTTGTCACCGACAATCATTCGCCCCCGTTAGGCGTTATCTAGAAGCTCAATCGAAACCATTATGACGACCCAGTTTGTACATCTTCGCGTTCATAGCGATTTTTCAATGATGGACGGCTTGAATAAAGTTAAGCCTATTTTGCAAGCAGTCAGCGATATGAATATGCCCGCTGTCGCTATTACTGACCAAATGAACCTTTGTGGTTTGGTAAAGTTTTATTCAGGCGCACATGGTTTAGGCATAAAACCCATTGTGGGCTGTGATTTTTGGGTGATCAACGATGAACATCCAGAAACGCCGTTTCGTTTGACTCTCTTGGCGATGAATAATGAAGGGTACAAACAAATCACTTTATTAATTTCAAAAGCCTATCTACGAGGGTTTGTTAGTCATAAGCCTGTTATCGACCAGCAATGGCTGGTCGAACACAACTCAGGCATTATTGTGTTGAGTGGCGCAAGTAAAGGTGATCTTGGTCTCGCTATCAGCAAAGATAATCAAGCCGACATCGAACAGTCATTGTCGTTTTATCAACGCTATTTCACAGACCGCTATTACATTGAACTCATACGTACTGGACGAAGTGGAGAGGAAGATTACATCCATAAGGCGGTTGAATTGGCCGAAGGCTATGATTTACCGGTTGTCGCAACTAACGAAGTTGTATTCTTAAAGACGGACTACTTCGACGCCCATGAAATCCGTGTATGTATTCACGATGGCTACACCCTTGAAGACAACCGTCGACCCAAGCACTACAGCGAACAGCAATATTTACGTTCGGCTGAAGAAATGGCAGAGCAATTCAGTGATATACCTGAAGCGATAGAGAATACGGTTGAAATAGCCAAACGTTGCAATGTTGTCGTGCGTCTTGGCGAGTATTTTCTGCCTAACTTTCCTACCGAAGGGTTAAAGATCGAAGACTATTTGGTAAAAGTGTCGCAAGAAGGCTTGGAACGACGCCTTGAAACGTTATTTCTAGACGAAAACGTGAGACAAGAAAAACGACCAGAATACGATAGTCGACTACAAATAGAACTCGACGTTATTAATCAAATGGGCTTTCCCGGTTATTTTCTTATCGTGATGGAATTCATTCAATGGAGTAAAGATAACGGGGTACCTGTTGGCCCGGGACGAGGCTCAGGCGCGGGTTCTTTAGTTGCCTATGCCCTAGATATTACCGATTTAGACCCACTAGAATTCGACCTTCTATTCGAGCGATTCCTGAATCCTGAACGAGTATCAATGCCCGATTTTGATATCGACTTTTGTATGGATCGGCGTGATGAAGTTATCGACCATGTTGCTCAACTATACGGCAGAGATGCCGTATCACAAATCATTACTTTTGGTACCATGGCCGCTAAGGCTGTGGTAAGAGATGTGGGTAGAGTGCTAGGTCATCCTTACGGATTTGTAGATCGAATCTCTAAGCTGATTCCTGGCGATCCCGGTATGACCTTAAAAAAAGCCTTCGAGGTTGAGCCTAGGTTGCCTGAACTTTATGACCAAGATGAAGATGTCAAAGACCTTATAGATATGGCGCGCGTGTTAGAAGGCGTCACTAGAAATGCTGGCAAGCATGCAGGAGGCGTGGTCATTGCGCCTACTGCCATCACCGATTTTGCCCCGTTGTATTGCGATGATGAAGGTAAAAACCCAGTAACACAATTTGATAAAAACGATGTCGAAACCGCAGGCTTGGTTAAGTTCGATTTCTTAGGCTTAAGAACCTTAACCATCATTCAATGGGCTATTGATATGATTGCGGAGGGGCAAGGAAAGCATATCGATATTACCGCTATTCCTATTGATGATGCCGCCTCCTTTCGTTCGTTACAAAAAGCGAACACAACCGCGGTGTTCCAGTTGGAATCGCGTGGTATGAAAGAGTTGATCAAGCGCTTAAAGCCCGATTGTTTCGAAGATATTATCGCCTTGGTAGCACTATTCAGACCCGGTCCACTACAAAGTGGCATGGTAGATAACTTCATTGATCGCAAACACGGCCGTGAAGCTATCTCATATCCAGACGAAAACTATCAACACGACAGTTTACAAGAAATTTTGGAGCCGACTTACGGCATCATTCTTTATCAAGAGCAAGTAATGCAAATTGCACAAGTGCTTGCCGGTTATTCGCTCGGTGGTGCAGATTTATTGCGACGGGCTATGGGTAAGAAAAAACCCGAAGAAATGGCCAAACAACGCGATATTTTTGAAAAAGGTGCGATTGAAAATGGCGTAGATGGCGAGCTGTCTATGAAAATTTTTGATTTGGTTGAAAAGTTCGCAGGATACGGATTCAACAAATCGCACTCTGCTGCGTATGCCTTGGTTTCATATCAAACCTTGTGGTTAAAGGTGCATTATCCGGCTGAATTTATGGCTGCGGTGATGTCTGCCGATATGGACAATACCGATAAAATTGTGACCTTGGTGGATGAGTGCGAAAATATGGCGCTTACCATTCTGCCGCCTGACCTCAATACAGGAAAATATAAGTTTACTGTAAACAGCAAAGGTCAGATTGTTTACGGGATCGGCGCGATAAAAGGCGTGGGCGAGGGGCCGATAGAAGCGATTATCGAAGCAAGGGAGCAACACGGTACATTTAGAGACCTATTTGATTTTTGTGCAAAAGTTGACATTAAGCGTGTGAACAAAAGGGTATTAGAAAAACTGGTGCTATCAGGTGCAATGGATAATTTAGGACCTCATCGCGCAGCAATAATGGCTAGCCTTCCCGAAGCGATTGCCGCAGCAGGTCAACATGCAAAAGCGGAATCGTTTGGGCAATCCGATATGTTTGGTTTGCTTACTACCGAACCAGAACAGGTTGAAAAAGCCTTTGCACAAGTTCCTCACTGGCCAGAAAAAGTATGGTTAGAGGGAGAAAAAGAGACCTTAGGACTCTACTTAACAGGCCACCCGATTAATCAGTATGCCGATGAAATCAGCCGATATGCAGATGGTAGACTGGTTGATTTGCGCCCAACCAGAAAAGACCAGCAAACCACTGCTGTAGGTTTGGTCATTGACGTAAGAGTCATGACCAATAAAAAAGGCAGACGCTGGGCGATAGTAACCCTAGACGACAAAAGCGCCAGAATGGATGTACGTTTTTTTCCTGACAGTTTTGATGAATTTGAAACGCTGTTAGAAGTTGATAAAATTTTGATGGTAAAAGGACAGGTCAGCTTTGATGATTTCTCTGGTGGCAATACAATTACAGGTAGGGCTGTACAAGATATTATTCAGGCCAGAGAGCAATACGCAAAGGCGATTGCTTTAACTATTTATACAGAATCGTGGAGCGAGAAAAAACAAATTCGCTTGCTTGAAATATTGAGTGGCTATGCTGGTGGTAGTTGTCCCATTGAACTAGGCGTTTTTCACCCTGATGCGCAAGTGACACTGCAACCCTCAGCAAAATGGTATGTCACACCCGACGATCAGCTACTTCATGATTTAAAACAACATTTAGGCGAATCTGCGGTGAAGCTTTGCTATCATTAAATGCTAGCATCATCGACATTCGTGAGAGATAAGAATGAGTATACAATTTTTAGATTTCGAGCAGCCTATTGCAGAGCTGGAAGCCAAAATAGAAGAGCTGCAATTGGTGAATCAAGGCAGTGAATTCGATGTTGAAATGGAAGAGTCGATTAATCGTTTGCGAGAACGCAGTCAGGAATTAACAAAAAAAATCTTCGACGACTTGGGAGCGTGGCAAATTTCACAAGTTGCCCGTCATCCTATGAGACCTTACACACTTGATTATATTGATCATATATTTGATGAATTCGACGAGCTTGCCGGCGACAGAGCTTATGCAGATGATAAAGCCATTGTAGGCGGGTTAGCCAAACTTGACGGACAATCTGTGATGGTTATCGGGCATCAAAAAGGCCGTGATACGAAAGAAAAAATTCGTCGTAATTTTGGAATGCCTAAACCCGAAGGCTATAGAAAAGCGTTGCGTTTAATGCAAATGGCTGAACGTTTTAAACTGCCGATTGTTACTTTTATCGATACCCCAGGAGCATACCCGGGTGTAGGGGCTGAAGAGCGAGGACAAAGTGAAGCGATCGCGCGCAATTTAAAAGAAATGGCTGAACTAACCGTACCCATCATTTGTACTGTGATTGGCGAAGGCGGGTCGGGCGGGGCCTTGGCAATAGGCGTTGGCGATAGAGTAAATATGTTGAAATACAGTACATACTCCGTTATTTCCCCAGAAGGTTGTGCGTCCATTTTATGGAAAAGTGCTGAAAAAGCCCCATTAGCTGCCGATGCGATGGGCGTAAGTGCAGACAAAATTAAGCAGCTTGACCTAATCAACACCATTGTTGACGAGCCTCTAGGCGGAGCTCACCGCGATCATCAAGCCATGGCTGCAAATTTGAAAGCAACGCTGAAACAACAACTCTCTCAACTACAGACCTTGTCTGAAGATCAACTTATGGACGAGCGTTACGAGCGGCTCATGTCGTTTGGCTACTGCTAAACCCTTTGCTTCAAACTCACTGCCGCAGGAATTGTGGCAGTGTCTTACTGCTGCTGCGACAGCACGAAATCGCTCACCTTCCGACATTCATTGGGTAGTAGCATTTAGCGGAGGTAAAGATTCCGCTGCCTTGGCTTATGCTATGTCACTTCTGCCTGAGTCTTTACCTTATGTCACTTTGATGCATGTCCATCATGGTTTGCAAAGCGAGGCAGATGAGTGGCTTGCGCACTGTCAATATTTTGCACGAGACATAGGTCTAGGCTTTTTTGGGCAAAAGGTAACAGTGAATACGGCGGCTAGACAAAGTATAGAAGCTTCAGCCAGACAAGCGCGATATGACGCCATGCGCGAATACTGCAGAACGCATAAAGGCGTGCTTCTACTTGCACAGCACGAAGATGACCAACTAGAAACCGTTTTATTGCAGTTAAAACGTGGCGCAGGACCAAAAGGTTTGTCGGGTATGGCAAAAGAACTAGAGATAGACGGTGTTTTGCAACTCAGACCATGGTTGAGCTGTTCACAACAACGCATCGTCGATTTTACCACCGAACACAAGATAAGTTGTGTTCAAGACCCTTCAAACTATGACACAAGCTACGACCGCAATTTTTTGCGTAATGATGTACTGCCGTTACTTACTAAACGGTGGACAGGATTAACGAAAGCAGTGGCAAGAAGTGCCGCCTTGTGTGCCCAACAAAACAAGTTGATTGAAGACCAAGCACAAGCTTGGTTAAAGCAGCATGAAAAGTCAGTAAAGGTGTTACCTGAACACGCTCTCCTGAAGCTAAGCAAAGCGTGGCAAGCCGAAACGTTACGATTTTGGTGCTCTCAATATGGGGTTAAGTCTCCAGCACATGATCAATTGCATGCCTTTTTAGATGCACTACAGTCATCGCCAGACAAACAGCCACAACTTAACTTTCATTCAGCGGTGTTGCGGCGCTTTTCAGGCCATCTCTATTTACAGCAAGGCGAAGTTTCACCCCTTTACGGTGGGTTTGAGCAAGCGATATCTCTCGATAGCATGCAGTACTTGCCTGTAAGCAAGCAGTGGGGTGTGCATATTGAATGGATGGAGAAGGCTACCGAACTATCGGAACAACACGGTTCGACGTGTATGTTTGAGTTACCCCGTACTCAATTAGTGACAGTACAACAGGTGAATTCCCATAGTCGAATTGCTATAAGTGAAAATAAATGCATCAGTGGGAAAAGGCTTTTTAAACAAGCTCGTATCGCACCATGGTTACGACAACACACTTTAGGCTTGTTTTGCGGCCATATCTTAATCGCACTCATCAATGAGCTAGGTATTTGCCCAATTGCAAAAGCATTTGCATTAGACAGCGTAGCCAAAAGGCAGCCTAGCGAAACAAATAACCCTGCTTACCTTTTTGTTTCACTTCGTACAGCGCCTTATCAGCACGATTAAAGATATCGGTAACGGTTTCATTGTCTGAAAATACGCTTCCACCGATACTTACGGTGACGCCATGCCGCTTGAGTAGGTCATTTTTTGCCGCGTTTCTCATAATACGGCGAGCGACTGAATCAATAGCACGGCGTTGCTCCGTTTCTATTAAACAGCAAAATTCATCGCCACCAAAACGATAGGCTTTTTCATTGGCTCTAAGGGAATCGTTAAGAATTTGAGCAAACGTCAGTAAAAGGTTATCGCCTTCTTGGTGTCCAAATCGGTCATTCACCGTTTTGAAATTATCTAAATCCAGTACTAGTAAGCCGTATTTTTTTGCTTGTCTTAAGTAGGCTTGATGCAGGCTATAACTGTCTTCGTCGAATGATGAGCGATTTCCAAGACCGGTTAATGGATCCTTTGTGGCGAGTTGATTCAATTTGGCAAAATGAAGAGCGTGAATCATTAAATGCGAAACGGCATTGTGTACTTTAGTCAATAACGTGTCTTCCATTACAGAAAGCTGTCTGGTTAAGCGATAGCGAAGGCTCGCTTGAGTTCCACTTCCCTTATTCTCGTTGCGCGTTAATGCCAAATTTATACTGTGAATCATACTATGAGTCATAGTATGAGGAGCATGTGTTTCAATTCGCCCTTTAATTAAGCGGGTATCATCAGTAATTAATGTAAGGCTCTCCAATGGGAGTGTTTGTTGGACGGAGTGGTAAAATAGAGTTAATAATTCGTCCACATCCACAGTGCGAATAAGCTGTAATAACAAAGTGTGAATAAACTGAACTTCATCAAATTTATTCATCGAGGAGGGTGTGTGATGATTAAATGAAATCACAGCAGGCTGCACGGGTGTTTCAAAAGTGGAAGTTTGAGATTCCAAATTCCAACTCCTTACAAAGTCATTTAAAATAAATACAAGTAATGTTCATTTGAGCCATTACAACAATACACAAAGGCATAAGCACAAAGTGTGCCTACAAACTAAGACAACATTTTGACTATGCAGACCATGGACACACAAAACAAAGCGCGCGATGAGTATTGGATGAGCAAGGCTATTCGGCTTAGCCAGTTTGCGTCACAAAGAGGAGAAATCCCAGTGGGTGCAGTGTTGGTTAAAAACAACCGATTTATTGCAGCAGGTTGTAACTTATCGATTACGTTAAATGATCCTTCAGCACATGCTGAAATGATTGCTATCCGCCGAGCAGGGAAAAAATTAAATAATTATCGATTGATTGATACTACTTTATACGTAACGTTAGAGCCGTGCTCCATGTGCGCCGGCTTGTTAGTCCACTCGCGGGTTTCTAGGTTGGTTTTTGCTGCCCCTGATGCCAAAACGGGCGCTGCCGGTAGTGTGTTGAACCTATGCTCCCATACGCAGTTGAATCATCAAGTGGATGTGACTAGTGGTGTTCTTGAAGCAGAGTGCAGTCATCTTTTATCTAACTTTTTCCGTACATTGCGACAAAACAAAAAGCGCAAAGTAAAGAGTTAGGTATTGAGCATTTCTGTAAATTGTTGGAGTTTTTTACGCTGCAACACGCGTTGATGATTCCGCTTAATTAACTTTCGTCGTCGATTAGTATTTTTCATTTTATTACCCTAAAAAGTTGAATCGCACTGTTTATGCTCGTTTTTCGCGTTATTCATATTTTTGTATCCGCAGATGCAAGCAGTGAATTCAGTTTATCTGTCTTTTTGTTATTTTCATTAGCATAGACAGCAACTATGACAGATTTGTTTCGTTAACGTTTAAAAAATGTTTAACGTGCATTATTTTTTCTAAGCTTGGTTTTATCTAGGCATACTTTCTTCTAGCCATATTAATGTGTCGTAATACCGACGAATATTTTTTACATAGTCTACCGTTTCACTTCCGTTAACATAGCCATAGCGAGTTAGGCTGTAGTAGCTTTTTTGTTGTAATTGTTGAATGCGTGTTTCAACATCCAACCAAATATCGGGATTGCCGCCTTGGTTTTGTGTCAGTATTCTTGCATCTTCCAAGTGCCCTAAACCCATATGATATGCGGCTAACGCCATCCAAATACGGTCAGGGGAGGGAATACGGGCAGGTATACGCCTGATTAAGTGAGAAAAAAAATTGGCGTCCTCTGTAAAATTAGTGTTTGGGTGCCAATTTGATGTTTGATGACTCATTGCTGCGAGTAGACGCCAGTCTGTATTGCTTGACGCTGCTTTGATTGTTGCCTTTACAAACTCTAGCTTGCTTTTTACATCATTGATAAACGTTTCGGTATCAACAAAATGCTGACGCTGAACATGGTTGAAGTATTTATCTTCAAGCTGGGAAAGAAGGCCATTTTCTCGAATTACTGACAGATATTCAAACATGAGGCTTTGAAGTAAGTCGTCTCTACCATCGGCGAATTGCCAACGTATTGGTACTAAGGTCTCGCTATCGTGCTCAGATAGCTTAGATTGCTCAGAAATGCCATCCGTTAGTCTGTAAATTGGAC
>CAYSDZ010000001.1:0-9208 GCA_964429915.1 uncultured Alteromonas sp. | reverse complement strand
TGCTCAGATAGCTTAGATTGCTCAGAAATGCCATCCGTTAGTCTGTAAATTGGACCGAACGACTCTAAAGGTGTTGAAAAAATAATGTCAGCAAAAGGCGCGGCTTGTCCTGTGGCCGCGATATCTAGCTTGCCCTTTTTCAACAGATTCTGAACGGTGGAATAATCAGAAAAAGGTTGGATTTCTATGTCTATGCCTACGTATTTGGAAAACCCTTTTATTAGCTCATATTCAAAGCCCTCTGGCCCTCTTGGCCCGTAGAAGAAGGTGTTTCTACTGTACACAGTACCAAACGTAAGAAAGGGGGAGAACCGTGTTTGAGCTAAGGAATCCTGCTTATCATCATTATGCTTATGGTCTTCAACCGAGCAGCTAATTAATAAACAACTTATAAGCAAGAGATAAAGCCGCTTAGGTGGGTGACTTATTTTCATGTTTTGCTCTATAATGCGCCCGTTCTAACTACTGTCACTTCAGGAATTTGTCTATGTTGGTTGTTCGTGGCGCTCCCGCGCTTTCCGATTTTCGTGTTGCTAAGCTTATTTCACAATTATCCCAAGATACCATCATAGCGACTGCTATTCATACTGAATATGTACATTTAGTTGAATTACACGCTAATGAAACTCTCACAGAAGATGAGTTCAGCAAGCTAGAAAAGCTCTTGCAATACGGACCAAGTAGTACTATCGACAAATCAGATGGCATCACGTTGTTCGTTACTCCTCGTCAAGGAACCGTATCACCTTGGTCTTCAAAGGCTACCGACATTGCACACAATTGTGGCCTGAAAAAAATTAAGCGGATAGAACGAGGTTGTTTCTATACCGTTAGTCTTGAAGGCGAGTTAAATGAAGCGTTATTGCAATTTTTACGCGCTGCTATTCACGATAGAATGACAGAGCAGGTATTTAGTTCTATCGAAGATGCAAAAGTACTTTTCGAAGATAATATTCCAGATACGTTTTCATCTGTTGATGTTATGGGCGAAGGCAGAAAAGCGCTCGACCTTGCTAATAAACAGCTAGGTTTAGCATTGGCAGATGACGAAGTCGTTTATCTGACTAACAGTTTTATAAAACTAGAACGCAATCCGAACGATATCGAGTTGTATATGTTTGCTCAAGCTAATTCAGAGCACTGTAGACATAAGATTTTTAACGCCAGTTGGGATATAGACGGCGTAAAGCAAGATAAATCATTGTTTAAAATGATTAAGAATACCTTTGAAATCACACCCGACTATGTGTTGTCTGCTTATAGCGATAATGCCTCAGTAATGGAAGGGAGCATCGCTGGCAGGTTCTATCCGCATCCAGAAACCAAAGAGTACGACTATTCCGCTGAGCATATCGACATTCTTATGAAAGTGGAAACGCATAATCACCCCACGGCTATTTCTCCTTATCCTGGTGCGGCAACGGGTTCAGGCGGTGAAATTAGAGATGAAGGTGCGACTGGAAGAGGCTCTAAACCCAAAGCAGGCTTGGTAGGCTTTAGTGTGTCAAATTTGCAGATACCCGGTGCGTTGCACCCATGGGAAGATGATTACGGCAAGCCTTCTCGCATTGTCAGCGCTTTCGATATTATGATGGATGGACCTTTGGGGGGCGCTGCATTCAATAATGAATTTGGTCGTCCTAATTTGCTTGGCTATTTTAGAACATTTGAGCAAAACAGCGATGGAGAAGAATCCACGCGCTATGGTTACCACAAACCCATTATGTTAGCCGGTGGTCTGGGTAATATTCGTCGTGATCACGTTGCAAAGGGTGACATTACCGTAGGTGCCAAACTCATTGTGCTAGGCGGCCCCGCTATGAACATTGGTTTAGGGGGGGGCGCGGCGTCTTCAATGGCCTCGGGTCAGTCAGCGGAAGATTTAGATTTTGCCTCGGTACAACGGGAAAACCCTGAAATGGAAAGGCGGTGTCAGGAAGTGATAGACGCGTGCTGGCAATTAGGCGATGCCAACCCAATTCAGTTTATACACGATGTGGGTGCAGGTGGTTTATCTAATGCCTTACCTGAGTTGGTCAACGATGGCGGCAGAGGCGGTAAGTTTGAACTGCGTAAAGTATTAACTGACGAAGCAGGTATGACGCCACTTGAAATTTGGTGTAATGAATCACAAGAGCGTTATGTGTTGTCGGTTGCACCCGAAAATTTAGCGTGTTTCGAAGCTATTTGTCGTCGCGAACGTGCGCCGTTTGCAGTGGTAGGTGAAGCGACTCAAGAACAGCATCTAACCTTGAATGACGAAAAGTTTGGTAATACGCCTATTGATATGCCTTTAGATGTGTTGCTTGGCAAACCTCCTAAAATGCACCGTTCAGCGTTAAGGCAAACCTCGCAAGCTCGACCTTTTTCTACTGAAAGTATCGATTTGCTTGAGGCTGCTAAACGAGTATTGCGTCTTCCTACGGTGGGAGAAAAAACCTTCCTTATTACCATCGGTGATAGGTCGGTTACTGGATTGGTTAGTCGCGATCAAATGGTAGGGCCATGGCAGGTTCCTGTTGCCGATGTTGCGGTAACGGCAGCGGCCTTCGATACTTATCAAGGCGAGGCGATGGCGATGGGGGAGCGCACTCCTCTTGCTATTCTGAATGCCGCTGCTTCTGCTCGTATGGCAGTGGGAGAAATGATCACCAATATCAACGCCGCCGATGTGGGATCGTTGAACAAAATTAAGTTGTCAGCAAACTGGATGGCAGCAGCGGGTCAGCCAGGTCAAGATGCGGCACTTTACGATGCAGTAAAGGCCGTAGGTGAGGAACTGTGTCCTCAGTTAGGTCTAACCATTCCAGTGGGTAAAGACTCTATGTCGATGAAAACCCAATGGAAAGACAAAAATGAAGAAAAGTCAGTTACGTCGCCTGTTTCATTGATCATTTCTGGGTTTTCTGCGGTATCGGACATTCGTAAGACATTGACACCACAGCTTCAAACTAAAGGCGAAACATCGCTAATTTTAGTCGATTTGGGGCTCGGTAAAAATCGCATGGGCGGAAGCTGCTTGGCTCAGGTGTATCAACAATTAGGGGATACCACACCTGATGTCGACGATGCAGACTTACTGAAAGGCTTTCATAACACCTGCCAGCAACTTCTGAGCAAAGGCATCACCTTGGCCTATCACGACCGTTCGGATGGTGGCTTATTTACGACCTTGGCAGAAATGGCCTTCGCAGGTAAAACTGGGTTAAAGATCGATCTATCGCCATTATCAAACAATGTTGCAGAGGCATTATTCAATGAAGAATTAGGTGCGGTGTTGCAAGTTAACACGAATGATGTCGATGCGGTCACTGAATTATTTAAGCAAAATGGCGTGGCATGTGTTCATGAAATAGGAACGTTAACAAACGACGACCATCTTCACTTTTCTAAAAATGGTAAAGAGCTACTGCAAGTCAGCCGCACTGAGCTTCGTCTGGATTGGGCACACACTACTTACCACATGCAAAAGTTAAGAGATAATCCAGATTGTGCAGAACAAGAACACGAGCGCAAGAAAGATGCAAATGACCCAGGTTTACACGCCTCATTGAGCTTCAATATCAACGAAGATGTTGCCGCCCCTTTTATTGCAACAGGTGTGAAACCTAAAGTGGCAATATTACGGGAACAAGGAGTCAATTCACAGAGCGAAATGGCCGCTGCTTTTCATCGAGCGGGGTTTACGCCAATAGACGTCCATATGAGCGATATCATATCAGGCAAACACGATTTAAGTGACATGCAGGGTCTGGCAGCATGTGGTGGTTTTTCTTATGGTGATGTTTTAGGCGCAGGAGAGGGGTGGGCGAAAACGATATTGTTCAATTCTCGAGTTAGAGATATGTTCTCACGATTTTTTGAACGCAATGAAACCTTTTCTCTGGGCGTGTGTAACGGTTGTCAAATGCTTTCAACTATTAAAACGCTTATTCCTGGTACAGAGCAATGGCCACGATTTGTTACTAATCGTTCAGAACGGTTTGAGGCGCGCGTTGCTATGGTCTGTGTAGAACAATCTTCTTCTGTGTTATTGGCTGACATGCAAGGTTCTAGAATGCCTATCGCAGTGTCCCATGGAGAAGGACAAGTAGAGTTTTTATCAGAAAGCAGAAAACAACTGGAAAGTAACCAGCAAGTTTCTCTACGCTATGTCGATAATTATGGAAACGAGACTGAAAATTATCCGCTAAACCCCAATGGATCGGTAGCAGGGATAACGGGAGTGACCTCTAAAGACGGTCGTTGTACCATCATGATGCCGCATCCTGAGCGAGTATTTAGAGCAGTCGCTAATTCTTGGCGAGATCCCTCATGGGAGGAAGATGGTCCTTGGATGAGAATGTTCCGAAATGCTCGCAAATTTATAGGGTAAACCTCTGAAAAGTCAAAAAATTGCTAAAATATGACATAAATATGAATTTAAACTTGTCATTTTTTAATTCATGTTCTATGGTGCTAAAAGCACAAGAAAGTGCGGCGCGAGCAAGGATTTAGTTGTAAAACAAGCATAAAAAGAGACGAACATGAATCGTTCAACAAAAGGTTTCGGGTTAACTGGTATTGCAGTTGCAGTGGTTTTGATGTTTGTTACTGCCGTTTTTAGTAGCTCTGCAAGTGCTTTCCAGCAACAACCAGAATCAGAATCAGTAAAACAAAATGAAAGATAAAAAACCGCCGAAAGGCGGTTTTTTCATTTGCTGCGCCTTTCTCATACTTGAATTCAACTCATAAGTGCAATTGTTTAGGCAGCCACTAATTTCTCTGACCGCCCAGTAAATAATTCATGAGGTGTTTTATAACCTCGTGTTTTTCTTGGGCGGTGATTTAGCTTATCCACCGCCGCTTGAGGTGGTAGA
Source organism: uncultured Alteromonas sp. (assembly GCA_964429915.1). GTDB lineage: Bacteria > Pseudomonadota > Gammaproteobacteria > Enterobacterales > Alteromonadaceae > Alteromonas_F. The sequence goes on along the minus strand of CAYSDZ010000001.1, from coordinate 4,349 downwards.
TTTTATTTAGACAATCCAGTTAAGAGATAATTCTCAAAACTGGAGCAAAATATGGTTGCTAGAAGGCAATACACGAAAGAATTTAAATTAGATGCTGTGAGCTTAGTGCTAGACCAGCAATTTACCCGAGCTGAAGCGGCACGTAGCTTAGATATTAATCCGAATATGATAACGCGCTGGATTAAAGAGTTTGAGCAAGATGAAAACGGCCAGGCATTTCGCGGTAACGGCAAACTGACGCCTGAACAGGAAGAAATTAGAAAGCTCAAAGCGCAGGTGCGCACGCTCGAGATGGAAAGGAATTTCTTAAAGGAAGCGACGGTCTTTTTCGCCAAAGAAACCAAGCGAAGTACGCGCTGATTACCCAAAAGAAAAAGACCTATCCCATCGACATGATGTGTCGATTACTTGGGGTAAAGCGAAGTGGCTATTACCGCTTCGCCAAACAAGAACATAGTGATTCGGATCCGACTCATCAAGACATGCTTGAGTGGGTTAAACGGATTGCCAATAGCACTGAGAATCTTTACGGCAGTCGCAGAATGAAGCATGCATTGAATTGCTTAGGTTATCCGGTGAGCCGCCAAAAAGCACGCAAACTGATGACTGAAGCGGTTGTTTGGGTTAAATATCGTAAAAAATATAGGGTGACAAATGACAGTAATCACACTAAGCCTTTATTTGATAATTTGGTAAAACGTGAATTTGATGTTGATACGCCAGACCAAGTCTATGTAGGCGACATTACCTACATTTGGACACGCGAAGGATGGCTATATTTGGCTGTGGTCATTGACCTGTATTCCAGAAAAGTAGTGGGTTGGAGCATGAGTTCACGTATGAAGGCGTAGTTGGTGGTTGATGCGTTGCGCATGGCGATTTGGCAGCGTAAACCTAAAGCAGGTTTGATTGTGCATACCGATCGCGGTGTGCAGTATGCAGCCACCAATATCGACAATTACTCGCGGCGCACGGCATCAAAGGAAGCATGAGCAGAAAAGCTGATTGCTGGGATAATGCCGTTGCTGAAAGTTTTTTCGGCAGTCTTAAAAACGAACGCGTGCACTGGCAAAACTACCAAACACGATTGGAAGCACAACAGACCATCCTGCACTATATATTGATGTTCTATAACAGCCACAAGCTACATTCATATCTTGACTATAAAAGTCCAAATCAGTACGAGCAGAATGAGGCGAAACTAAAAAAAGTTGCTTAACTGGACTGTCCGAATATTGTTGACCATGTCAACACTCAGTGGCATACGTGTTTAGCGTCTTGTTATCTTCTACCACGATTTCCTAAAAGGAGGCCCTTTACACTAAGGTCTTCGTCAATTTGAGGCCAGTGAATACCTTCTCCCTCGCCCAATATTTCCCAGTCAGTTAATTGTTGCTTTGATGCTGACGATAGCGAAGGGAACCAAATTAAAGGAACAGAAATAGAACGACCATCTACCAACTCTACAATAATAGAGTCATTACTTATGTCCACTGAGTAAGCTAGTGGATGCTGTTCAACCTCTAAAGTAACCATTCCAAGCCTCCAAAAAAGTATCTTTATTTTCTACAACTATAGTTTGAAGTTTCCTTAATTCTTTAGGCGTAAATCGCGTAGAGCTAGCAAGAACAACTGGATTTAACCAAAATTTAGCAAGCATGCGTTCTCTTTGTATATGTATGTGGGCTGGTTCTCCATTTTCGTTACTGTAAAAGAAGAATCTATACGGCCCTAATTTTAGCATCGTAGGTATCTTATTAGGATACCGGAAAAAAAAATGAAGCAAATTAGGAAGATAACTTGAAGCTAACGGGCAAAAATACTGCGCTAGACTATGCGCAGCATAGCGCAGTGTTTTTGTCCCAGTGACCGCAGGGAACGCGTTAAGCGCCTTGTTATACCCGTGATCAATGAAAACGCTTGATTTTCTTCGAATAGGGGATCAAGCTGTTGGGTATGAAAATGACACTAACATCCGATGAAAAACAAACGTTATTGGCGCAACACGCGACAACGCGAGATGGGCGTGTGCGTGATCGTATCAAGTCAGTTATTCATGCCAGCAATGGTTGGTCGCCAAGCGAAATCGCAGATGCGGCTAAACCGTCGAACTGCTTGCGCATATCTGCGATACCAAGGTATAACCATATTCTTGCACTGCTGGTCGCTAACATCAGTTATCGCTACTCATATTCAGCACGACACCGTTTGGCAGTGTTAATTCTATTTGCCAATGTCGAGTTTCTGCTTGATGTGAGGCCACCTTATCAATCGACAACCAGTGTGCAGAGGATTGGGATGGCGACATATCGCGTCGTTTCTTACGTTGCAAATAAAACGTGGACTGATTGATGCGATGCGCGTGACAAAACTGAGCAATAGTCATATCGCTAGCTTCTTGGGTGTCGATAAGTTGCTGCCATTCTTGTGGTCTGATTTTTATCCGATAATTCATCTGCGTATTGGACTGATGGAATTTCTATTTGAGCCGTCGTATTAGCGGGAATATTCACCTCTAAAGTTAAGCCTTGTGCTGTTTTTTCCCACTTAACCGTGATTTTTCCGTATTAAGAATTAAACTCCCCAGATGCAAATGTTAATTGCTCGGGAATTAGCGGCGCGATACGTATGGTTTTATAACCAGCAAATACCTTCGTGTGCAGTTCCATGGCAATTCACACCTGAAGAAAAAATTTGGCGATATTACCAGTGTGCACAAAATGTTGTTCACCGATAAAACTAAACTGTAAATAAACGGCTCTGTTGTAGTTAAGTGTTGCTGGGTAAACAAGTGAGACGCGTGAACCCATCCATGGAGCGCTACATAAGCATCCCTGCTTATGAAGCTCACTTTTATCACCACCAGCAACGCTTTTGTTGTATCAATAACTTATGGCATCGACAACAATATTCTGGAACAGAGCCAAATAAACAGTAATTACCTCCCTTGGCCCTTACCACTTCTTGTCGAGTTAGGGGAGGTATTTAAAACTGTAGTAGCTCAGATCTCATCTTTATTCAGGTATTACGCTCAATATTAAGGCGTTGTTAATTGCTTTTTTGCCAATGGTCACTTACGCCAATGATCAATAATAAAGTAGTCTTCAGGGTTTAAAGTGTTTTGCAGCGCTTTCGGCACATCGGTTCTTCTTGGTGGTTTGTTCTGATCGAGCTTAAACGTAGGCGCGGTAATGATAGGCACATTGCCAAAGCCTTCATTGAGGAAATCGCCTTGCGTTTTCATCCACGCAAATAATTGTGTTTGTAACCGTGCTTTTACCGTAATTAAGCTTGGCTCGGCAATCAGGTTATTTTGTTCAAACGGATCATTGGTTAAATCATATAACTCTTCAAAAGGTTCGTTCTTGTGGCGTTGAGCGCCGAGTTCAAGAAACGCATTAATATTGGCCTTGTCGGTTAAGTTTTTATCCAGCACTTCAAGTGCGTTGAAATTACGAATGTATTTGTAACGAATATCGCGGATCATCCGTGACGGGAAAACGCGGGCATTAATAATGTTTTGATTGGTACGGACACCATAAACATATTGATGGATCGCTTTATCTTCACCTTTTAAAATATTCAAAAAGCTTTTGCCGTCCATACTTGGCTCAGGCTGACCGCCTGCGGCATCAATAAAGGTAGGTAATACGTCGGTATAATGCACAAGTTGCTCAGAGCGCGAGCCTGCTTTGATAACACTTGGCCAGCGCACCACAAAAGGCACATTTAAACCAATATCTTTCACTGAAAACTTACCCGATACACCATGGTCGGCGCTGTAAATAAATAAGGTGTTATCGGTTAAATGTGTATCAACCATACGCAATACATGCGCTAGTTGGGTATTGTCTTCTTCAATACTGCGATAGTAACCGGCTCTTTTTTTAATGTACTTTTTATTGGTTTTTAGGTGCTGATCAAAGGGGTGAAACTTAAGTGTATCGGCATCAGGGTTTTTAACGTCAAAATACTTACCATGTGGGTATTTTGAGGCGATAAACATCACAAAAGGTTTGGTGGCTGTCTGAAAATAGTTTTCAATATCAGCTAACGGAATGTAGTCTCGCGGAACACCTTTCTTTGGCACGGGTTGCCATTCCTGATCCCAGTCATAAACACTGGCCGGTTTTACATGGCTTTTACCAGCAAGTACCACCTCGTAACCTAAGGCGCGCATTTGTTTGGTGACCGACTTAATATTTGGACGCGTTGGTGTGTGGTTGGCGAACGCGCCATTTTTTAACGGATATTTACCGGTAAAAAGTTGTGTGCGGCTTGGTGCGCAAATCGCTTGCGCAGTAAAAGCGTGCTTAAACATAATACCTTCACGGGCAAGTCGATCAACT